>JAGXSV010000051.1 GCA_018333605.1 Hydrogenophaga sp.
GTCGTTGATGACCAGCAGACGGTTCTCGACGTCGAAGCCGAGCGGCGGCACGCCACCCATCCACATCCCTTTGCGCTTGCTGGCGGCGATCTTGTCGCGGATGCGCTCGCCGGTGACCTCGCGCTCGAACTGGGCGAAGGACAGCAGCACGTTGAGCATCAGCCGCCCCATCGAGGTGGTGGTGTTGAACTGCTGCGTGACCGACACGAACGACACGCCTTGGCGCTCAAACACTTCGACCATCTTGGAGAAGTCGGCGAGGCTGCGCGTCAGGCGGTCGATCTTGTAGACCACCACGATGTCGATCTGGCCGCGCTCAATGTCGGCCATCAGGCGTTTTAGCCCGGGACGATCCGTGTTGCCGCCGGAGAAGCCGGGGTCGTCGTAGTCGTCGGCCACCGGAATCCATCCTTCTGCGCGTTGGCTGGCGACGTAGGCGTGGCCAGCCTCCTTCTGCGCGTCGATGGAGTTGAACTCCTGGTCAAGGCGCTCGTCCGACGACACCCGGCAGTAGACGGCGCAGCGTTTGCGCGCCTTGGGAGAGGCGATTTGGGTGGCGTCGCTCATTGCGCACCTGCCTTGCCGGTCAGGCCGAAGAACAGTGGCCCCGACCAGTGCGTGCCGGTGATCTGCCGGGCCACGGCTGTCAGGCTCTTGAAGGTGCTGCCCTCGTACTCGAACAGACCTTCGGCGGTGACCGCCACCTTGTGCTCGCGGTCGCCCCATTCGCGCAGCAGCACGGTGCCGGGCGCGAAGTTGGTGTCGCGCGGGCGAGCCCGTAGCTTGATCTTGGAATGCTTGGCACCGATGGCCTCCAAGCGCTGGCGCGTGTTGTGCGCCAGACCGCCGAAGGCTTCCTCCTGCATCTTGTAGGCGATGCGCGACTCAATGAATACGCGGTTCGGGTTGATGGGGCGGCTGCTGAAGTACCGATCCCACACTGGCCACAACTCGGCGATGGGCAGGCTCGACAGCTCCGCGATCCGCGCGGCGACGGATGCTTGTTTCTCGTTCATCACAACTTCTCCTGTTGATAGGGGGTTGTATGAACGCGCTGGTCGGGCAGGAAGCCAAGGCCAACTTCTCTCTGTTTTGGCGCTTCTGCGACGACGGTGCGGACGATGGCGGCCGCAAGGATGGCGGTGATTTCGCCAGCGCGGGCGCTGGCGGACATCTCCGAGGGAGATGCGAGTTCGAGGTTCTTCATGACGGCTCCGAGGAATTGCAACCGTCTCAGATGATGTGCGCGATGTTCCGAAGCGGATGGCAATTCCGGGTAATCGCGCTCATCCGGTGGCGCGGCCACGAAGCCCCGGCAGGCCAGCGGCGCTTGTCTGGCAGGTAAACCTGATTGCGCGTTAACGAAACGGTTGACAGGTCCCGATCTGCTCGATACGATGGCGTCAATTAACTAATCACGCAATTGGGTCACGACATGGCATTTGGTGCCTACATCAGACAGAAGAGGGAGGCGAAGGGCATTCAGATGAATGACTTCGCCCGGCAGCTGGACATCTCGCCTGCCTACTGGTCGCGCATAGAGCGCGACATCGAGAAGCCACCTAAGGACGAGCTGATCCGCAAGGCGGCAGAAATCCTTGGCGAGAATGTCGACGACGCCTTTGTTGAGGCCAGCCGCCTTCCGCCAGACATGCGCGATGACGTGGGGGGCCTGGTACGGATGTATCGCAAGCAAGCGACGGGGGACAAGTGAATGCCGGTGTTGACTCTTGGCTACCGGCATTGCGACCGAAAACGCCCCAGCTACATCAAGAATTCCGAGATTGAGGGCATCGCCGTTTTGGCCCGCCAGCAACTGGTGGAGGCGGCTGCCGATGCCATCCCGCTCGCAACCCTGAGCGCCATCTCCGGCCTGAAGATCAACGGCGTGGTCTTCGACCTGTTCGTCGGCACCGGGAATGTTGTGCATGACGAATGCGGCAACCCTGTTCTGGGCATCTGTGAGTACGACCCCGGCGTGCCGGACACGGCGATGGTGTCGGTGTCGCCGGTTGGCGTGAACGCCAGCGAGGAACTGGTACTGAGCACCCTCGGCCACGAACTCGGCCACGCCATTTTCGATGCGCCAGGATGGATCGTCGATGCCAGCAAGGGGCCGGGTCTGTTCGATGAACCCAGCGACGCGGCGCGGCGCGCCTACCGCACGACCACACGCGACGTCGAGCACTTGGCGAAAGTCACGCCCGTCGCCGAGGCGGCTGCGACGCCCTCCCTGGCGATTCCGGGCCACACCACCAAGGAAGAATACTTCGCCGAGCTGCGTGCCAACGAGTTCATGGGGTCGCTGCTGGTGCCGCGCCAGCGGTTGAATCTGGCTGTCGAAGAGATGGCTGCGCAACACGGCGTGACGATCCATCGCAGCCCGTCGCTCGACCCCGAGTTGCCCGGCACCAGTCTTTACCTGACGGCTGATGGCGACATCGAATGTTTGCAGAAGGCCGTGGCCAAGCGCTTCGGCGTCAACCGGCGGTTCATCCAGGTGCGGATGGAGCGCTATGGCCTTCTCAAGCCGGGGGCCAAGATCTTCTGATCAAAGCCTTCGTCCCGCCGCCGACTGCGTGTCGGCTTTTTTTGAACCGCCCAGTTAACCACTCGCGCAATCGCGCACTTCGTTTAGAAAAGGAAATTGCCTATGCCAGCGGACGAACAAATCATCGCTCAAGAACACAACCAGCCGACCGCCGCGCCGCAGCAGTCCGCGAAGCAGGCGCGATCCCGCCAATCGGACGATGGCCCGGAAATTCTGCCGTGTATGGAGCACTTCGTGACCCTGGTTCGCAAGGCCAAGCGACCCGGCCTCGCCTTGCTCCTGGTCGAGCGCGCCAGCGCCACGTCGCTGCCGGAAGTGGCGGCGCTGACAGACGTGGCCAAAGGCATCCTCGCGGTGCAGTCGCGCAAGGCGATGTTCCACGCCGTCGCCAAGCTCGGCTCGGACGCGCAGCAGCACATCGAGCGGGCGGCCGAGCGCGTGGTGCTGCTCGATGACGAGTACGGTGCGCAGGCCGTCCAGTCTCTCCTTGACGACGAGGACATCAATGACGCAGCGATCATGGCCGCGCCGAGTGATCGCTACAGCCGGGCCCTGTTTCTCTGCCTGCTGCAGGACTTTCCGGAGACCGGTGCCACTCGCGATCAGCGCTTCGACAATGCCGAGCGCGTGCAAGTGATGCATCGGCAATGGAAGAGCGAGAACTACTCCAGCCACTACCTCGGCCCGAAGGGCGTGGTGCCGAGCATTGATGCCGACGTTGAGGGTGTATTGCGCGGGCGCATTTCGGCACTGTTCCCGCAAGTGGCTCCCGACCAAATCATCATCGAGCAGTTCACGCGCCGTGATCTCGCGCATGCCGACCGCTGCGGCGGCAAGGACTCTGACGAGGTCACGCCCGTGCTCCTGCACACCCTGACTGCAACCTTCAACGGGTCGACGGCGCACTTCCGGCAGGTTGCCAACGGCGAGGTGGTCGAGCACGAAGAACCTGCAGCGATGTCGGCCAGCTTTTCGTGGGAGCCCGGCACCGGTGCGCTCGGCGTGTTCTGCGAAGACCGTGAGGTGCGCCGTGAACTGGCGACCATCTTCCGCGATATCGTCTTGGCGTGCGACGGGGAGATCAACGACATGCCGATGCGCGAATTCGACCTGTTCGGATTCTCGACACCGGCGATGCTCAAGCGCATCGAGCAGGAGCGAGTGGCGGGCATCGAAAAGATTTCGATCTTGCAGATCAAGGTGGCGCGGCCGTTCGAGCAGCAAACCACCGACGCGGCCAACGGACGTGAGCTGATCCAGCATCTGTCGAGCACGATGCTGATCGGCAAGGATCGGCGCGACACCCGGCAGATTTATCAGGTCGCCTATGACGACTATGGCATCGACGACTTGACGGAATACACGCTGGCGCAGGTGAAGTTGGTATTCAGGATGGCCAAACAGCCGCACCGCAAGGCCCACAACGTCGCCGTCCAAATCACGTCGCCGAACGGTCTGAACGACAAGAGCAAGACCGAAGATGACCGCAAGCGCGTTCTGGAACAGCTCACGCGAATTGGGGTGCTCCGTGAGTTCTGAAGGCGCTACCGCAATGTCGGCGCATCTGAGCTTTCTGGCAGTGCTGGAGCGGCTGCCCCGGGTTGAGTACCGCGTCATGGCGGCGGCGCTCGGACGATGCAGACCAACGTTCCTGCAACGACGATGGGTCACGGAAGAGGACTACCTCAGCCATGTGATGGTCCCCGTCCGGGATTCGGAGCAGGAAGTCGAGGTTGAGATCGATCAGGATGCGGCGGTTTACCGGTACCGCAGCCCGCAGCAGCGATCACGAACAGTTGAGCGACCCCTTCCCGACATCGCGTTGTACGCCCTCCAGGTGGATGCGTGGCTCGCCGACTTGGCGTCCTTGATCGGCATCGAAGATCGACAGCGTTCCGACCGCCGACATCGCGTGCCGGGCCACCTGTGGCACCTCGGGGAAGTGCGAATCGCGGGCACCCACGACTTCGCCCCGGTGTTCGTTGCCCGAGCGTGGGAGCGTGCTCCTGTTGCCGCGATGACCTCGGGTTTGAGTGATCCGATCTGGCCGCGTGGCGGCATCGTGTTGCGGCATCAGCGAGATCCAGTTGAGCTGCCCCGCGACCATGTCATGCGCGGTCTGGACGAGTTCGTTCGCGTGGACGACGGTCAGGACGTTTTCGACGCGAGCGCATTCGACAGGGTGCTGCGTGGCTTCATCACCCCCACCGGTGCGCCGGAGCCAGAGCAGTTCTTCCAAGGCAATCGTTTGAAGTTGCCGCACTTCTCCGAATCACGCGAGCTGTCTGCGGAGCGGGCCAAGATCGTCAAGCAGATGTGGAGTGCCGACGGAAAGAACGCGCCCGAAGTTTCCTGGGCCGAGGTCAACAGGATCGCCAATACCGGCTACCAGTCGTTCGATGACGCCTTCGGCGGAAAGGCTGAGCGCGAGGACGTGATCGCATTGGTCAAGCGCGGCAAATACCGCCTGCGACGCAACCCATAAACGCGCCCATAAATCAAACCAGACACGGGCCATAAACCCGTGCGGAGACTTCGATGTGCCCATTTCATCTAGGAGGCACATCGAAATGCAAACCCAAGTTCCATCAATCGAATCCGGTCGGAATCCCCGCCGGATGAATCCCGGCGGTGCAACCTGCATCGCACTCGACGAAAACGAGCTCGCCATCCGCTGGGGGCTCTCCGTCAAGACGCTGCGCCGCTGGCGTCAAGAGCAGCTCGGCCCCATCTACTGCAAGCTCGGTCGCCGGGTCACCTACCTCCTGCACGAAATCGAAGCCTTCGAGCGCCGCGTCTCGCGCTACTCGAGCTTCACTCGTGCGTACCAGTGAGGAGGACGGCCATGAGCGATCTGACCATCTTCCCCGTCGACATCGCTGAGATGTCTGTGAGCCAACTGGCCGCGCTGCCGCCCGAGCAGAAGTGCGAGGTCGACAAGAACCTTGATGCTGCCATCGACTGGCTAAAGAAGGCTCGCACCAAGTTCGATGCGGCGCTGGAACAGTGCTACGGCGAGCAGGCCCGTGTCGCACTGCGTGAATCAGGCCGTGACTTTGGTACCGCCCACATCAGCGACGGCCCGCTGCACATCAAGTTCGAGCTGCCCAAAAAGGTCAGCTGGAACCAGAAACAGTTGGGCGAAATCGCCGAGCGCATCGTGGCCTCAGGCGAGAAGGTCGAGGGCTACCTCGACGTCAAGCTCTCAGTGTCCGAGTCCCGGTACATCAACTGGCCGCCTGCATTGCAGCAGCAATTCGCGGCCGCCCGCACGGTCGATTCCGGCAAGCCGTCCTTCACCCTGAGCACCGATGGGGGTGAGGCATGAAGCGGCTACCCATCGTGTCCGCCGTCGAGCGGATGGCCGAGCGCAAGGGCGTGAAGCTGCTGATGCTGGGCAAGTCCGGCATCGGCAAGACGTCTCGGCTCAAAGACCTCGACCCCGCCACCACACTGTTCCTTGACATCGAGGCAGGCGACTTGGCGGTCGCCGACTGGCCGGGCGACACCATCCGCCCGGCGTCCTGGCCCGAGAGCCGCGACTTCTTCGTGTTCCTTGCGGGCCCGGACAAGTCGCTGCCGCCGGAGAGCGCGTTCTCGCAGGCGCACTACGACCACGTCATCGAGAAGTTTGGCGATGCGACGCAGCTCGGTCGCTACCAGACCTTATTCCTTGACTCGATCACGCAACTGTCTCGCCAGTGCTTTGCGTGGTGCAAGACGCAGCCCGGGGCGGTCAGTGATCGTTCCGGCAAGCCCGATCTGCGCGCGGCCTACGGGCTGCTCGGCCAGGAAATGATCGGCGCGTTGACCCACCTGCAGCACGCCCGTGGCAAGAACGTTGTGTTCGTGGCGATCCTCGATGAGCGACTGGATGACTTCAATCGCAAGGTGTTCGTCCCGCAGATCGAAGGCAGCAAGACCAGCCTGGAGCTGCCCGGCATCGTCGATGAGGTCGTGACGCTGGCCGAGATCAAGGCCGAGGACGGCAGTTCCTACCGCGCCTTCATCACGCACACCGTCAATCCCTACGGCTTCCCGGCCAAAGACCGCAGCGGTCGTCTCGACCTGCTGGAGCCGCCGCATCTCGGCGCGCTGATCGCCAAGTGCGCGGGCGCTGTCCCCGCGCTAGCCAGCGCCGCCAACCCCGCACACATCGAATCTCAGGAGTAATCGCAATGACCGCATGGAATGACTTCAACGACGCCGACTCTCAGCAATCCGGCTTCGATCTGATCCCCAAGGGCACCGTCGTGCCGGTGCGAATGACCATCAAGCCGGGTGGCTATGACGACCCCGAGCAAGGCTGGGGTGGCGGCTACGCCACCGAATCGTTCGAGACCGGTTCCATCTATCTGGCCGCCGAGTTTGTGGTCACCGCTGGCGATCATGCCAAGCGCAAGATGTGGAGCAACGTCGGCCTGCTCTCCAAGAAAGGCCCGACCTGGGGCCAGATGGGGCGCAGCTTCATCCGGGCCGCGCTCAACAGCGCCCGCAACGTCCACCCGCAAGACAACAGCCCACAGGCCGCCGCCGCGCGCCGCATCAATGGCTTCGCCGAACTGGACGGTCTGGAGTTCTTGGCGCGCGTCGACATCGAGAAGGACGCCAAGGGTCAAGACCGCAACGTGGTGAAGCTGGCAGTCGAGCCCGACCACCCCGACTACGCCAAGTTGAAAGGTGTGCCGACGAAGGGCAGTCCGGGCGGTGGCAACTCCGGCGCTCCCGCGCAGGCGGCCCCGGCCTATTCCGCGCCCACCCCGCAACGCGCACCAGTGACGGGCAAACCGTCCTGGGCTCAGTGAGGAGACGGCTATGAATGCATCCGTCCTCACTGCCAGTCACTACGGCGTCGTGCGCTTCGGCGATCTGCAATGCGAGGCCGTCGTCCTCAAGGGCGGCGAGCGTGGCTACGTTCGTCGCCAACTGGCCAAGCTGCTGGGTTTCCACGAGACGCACAAGGGTGGCCGATTTGCCCGGTTTCTTGCCGACTTCGCTCCTAAGTCCTTGTCGGCATTGGAGAAAACTCGTGAGCCGATTCTGTTGCCGTCAGGTCGGCAGGCGCAGTTCTTCCCGGCCGGGATCATTGCCGACGTCGCGTCGGCGGTGGTCAGCGCGGCCATCAACGGCACGCTGCACAAGGCCCGCCAGGGCATCGTGCCCAATTGCATGAAGATCATGCGCGCGCTGGCCACCACCGGCGAGGTCGCGCTGATCGACGAGGCGACGGGCTACCAGTACCACCGCGCGCCTGACGCGCTGCAGGAACTGATCTCCAAGCTGCTGCGCCAGTCGTGCTCTTCGTGGGAGCGCCGCTTCCACCCGGACTACTACCGCGCCCTCTACCGGCTGTTCGGCTGGAAGTACCAGGGCCACGACCAGAACCCGCCCCACGTTGTCGGTCAGATCACGCAGCGCTGGGTCTACGGCCCGGTGCTGCCCGCCACGCTGATCGACGAGATTCGCGCCCGCAAGGGCATCTCGCAGAAGCACCACCAGTGGCTGTCCGATCAGGGCCTCGCCCGTCTGGAAACGCAGATTCACGCGGTCACCGCCATTGCGCGCAGCTCGACCTGCTACCGCGACTTCGACCGCCGCTGTGAAGCGGCCTTCGCTGGCGGCGCGCTGCAGCTGGCGCTGCTGGCCGAAGACTTTGAGGAGGGGGCGTGAAATGCTGGGTCTGCAAACGACAGGCCCGGGGATTCGGTCACACCGACAACCGACACGGTATCGGCGATCCCCGGCGCTACCCCATCGACTGGGTGTTCTGCTCGCAGCGCTGCCAATCCGCGTTCCACGCGATGTACGGCAACTGGCTGCGCGCCAAGGATGGTCGGACCGACATCAAGGGGGTCGCCATGATCGATCCCTCTGATATCGAGCTGGCCGCGATACGCAAGTGCCTCAAGTCCTTCGGCGAGGCGGCAGGCGAGATCGGCTTCACCAAACCGCTGGGCAACTACTCCGAAGCCGAGGCGCTGCAGGTGATCGACGCCATCGTCACTTGCTATACCGAGGCGATGGTTGAGCACCACGAGGCGAGCAAGTACCCGCCCGTGCGCGGCATGACGCCAACGCCCGACCCCATGACACCGAGTGCGGCCAATCCGTTCGCGGATCTGGACGACGACCTGCCTTGGGAAGAACCGAAGGGGAAGAAGCCATGATGGACTTCAACTCCACTTCGAGCATCTCGGGCCAGATCACTGCGCTGGTCGACGCCGGGATGCAGCGGGCGCGAGCCCAGCAGTCCGAGCGCCAGTACCTTGGTGCCTCGCGGTTGGGCGCTGCCTGCGAGCGTGCGCTGCAGTTTGAGTACGCCAAGGCTCCCGTCGATCACGGCCGGGACACCCCGGGCCGGATGCTGCGCATCTTCGAGCGCGGCCACGTCATGGAGGACTGCATGGTCGCGTGGCTGCGCGACGCCGGTTTCGAATTGCGTACCCGCAGGGCCGATGGCGAGCAGTTTGGCTTCTCCGTGGCTGATGGCCGTCTGCAGGGCCACATCGACGGCGTCATCGTCGATGGCCCGGAGGGCTTTGCCTACCCGGCGCTCTGGGAAAACAAGTGCCTCGGCATGAAGTCCTGGCGCGAGCTGGAGAAGAACCGGCTCGCCGTGGCCAAGCCCGTATACGCCGCGCAAGTGGCGATCTACCAAGCCTATCTCGAACTGCACGAGCACCCGGCGATCTTCACGGCGCTCAACGCCGACACGATGGAGATCTACACCGAGGCCGTGCCCTTTGACGCAGCCCTGGCCCAGCGAATGTCTGATCGGGCGGTGAAGGTCATCACGGCGAACGAAGCGGGAGATCTCCTGCCGCGCGCCTTCAATGACCCGACCCACTTCGAGTGCCGGATGTGCGCGTGGCAAGACCGCTGCTGGAGAACACAAGCATGACCGACAACAACACCCCGGCCACCGGCATCGAGCCGATGATCGATGCCAAGCAGGCGGCCGCCGCGTTGCGCCTGCCGTACTACTGGTTCGCCGACCACGCGATGCGCACCAAGTACCGGATTCCGCACTACCTGATGGGTGGTCTGGTGCGCTACCGGCTGTCCGAACTCTCTGCGTGGGCCACGCGTACCACCGCCGTTCAGGGCCGTGATTCCCATGATGCGGACGCACCTGTCGAGGGAGCCGAATGATCGACTTCAACGACACCACCCAACCTGCGGAGCACAACAGGGAATCTGAACGAGACGAGATTCGCGCCGACTTGCTTGCGCGTCTGGAGTCGGTGCTGACCACGATGTTTCCGGCTGGCAAGAAGCGCCGTGGCAAGTTCCTGATCGGCGACATCCTCGGCAGTCCAGGTGACAGCCTCGAGGTGGTGCTGGAAGGTGAGAAGGCCGGTCTGTGGACGGATCGTGCCACCGGCGATGGCGGCGACATCTTCGCCCTGATCGCGGCCTATCTCGGTGCGAACGTCCACACCGATTTCCCTCGCGTGCTGGATGAAGCTGCCGATCTGCGCGGGCGGTCGCGGTCGGTGCCAGTGCGCAAGGCGAAGAAGGAAGCGCCTGTAGACGACCTCGGCCCGGCCACGGCGAAGTGGGACTACTTCGATGCCGGTGGCAAGCTGATCGCCGTCGTCTACCGCTATGACCCACCGGGAGGCAAGAAGGAATTCCGACCGTGGGACGCGAAGCGCCGCAAGATGGCCCCGCCTGAGCCGCGCCCGCTGTTCAACCAGCCGGGCATCGGTGCGGCCAGTCACGTCGTCCTGGTCGAGGGCGAGAAGTGCGCGCAGGCCTTGATCGCCAGCGGCGTGGTGGCCACCACCGCCATGCACGGTGCCAATGCCCCGGTCGACAAGACCGACTGGTCGCCACTGGCTGGCAAGACGGTGCTGATCTGGCCCGACCGCGATGCGCCAGGGTGGGACTACGCCGACCGCGCGTCGCAGGCGATCTTGCAGGCAGGCGCGACCTCGGTCGCCATCCTCATGCCACCCGACGACAAGCCGGAGGGGTGGGACGCTGCAGATGCCATTCCCGAAGGTTTCGATGTCGGTGGCTTTCTGGCCGTCGGCGAGCGGATGCCGGTGATGCGCTCGGTGGAGGAAGCGCCTTCGCCAGACTTGCTGACGGGCATTGATTGGACGACCGAGGATGGCCTGTCCAGCGCTTTCACCCGCCGCTATGGCGAAGACTGGCGCTACTGTGCCCTGTGGGGCAAGTGGCTGGTCTGGACGGGTGTGCGCTGGAATCCCGATCAGGTGCTCTACGTGTCGCATCTTTCCAGGGGCATCTGCCGCAACGCCTCGCTGAAAGCGGACACGCCGAGGCTCAAGGGCAAGCTGGCCAGTTCCGCCACGATTTCGTCGGTTGAAAAGATCGCGCGCTCTGACCCGAAGCACGCTTCCACCGCAGAGGAATGGGACGCCGATGTGTGGGCGCTGAATACCCCCGGTGGCGTGGTCGATCTACGCACCGGCCGGATGCGCCCGCACCGGCGGGACGACCGAATGACCAAGGTGACCACGGCTACTCCGCAGGGCAATCCGGACAGTGCCTGCCCAACGTGGCGAGGGTTCCTGACAGACGTCACCGGCGGCGATGTCGATCTGATGGCCTACCTGCAACTGATGGTTGGCTACTGCCTGACGGGCGTCACCAGCGAGCACGCGCTGTTCTTCCTGTACGGCACGGGCGCGAACGGCAAGTCGGTGTTCGTCAACGTGCTAACCACCATCCTGGGCGACTACGCGGCCAACGCCCCGATGGACACTTTCATGGAGGCGCGCAATGACCGACACCCCACCGATCTCGCCGGGCTGCGCGGTGCACGATTCGTGTCATCCATCGAAACGGAGCAAGGGCGGCGCTGGAACGAGTCCAAGGTCAAGGCCATCACCGGTGGCGACAAGGTGTCCGCGCGCTTCATGCGCCAGGACTTCTTCGAGTACCTGCCGCAGTTCAAGTTGGTGATCGCGGGCAATCACAAGCCGTCGATCCGCAACGTCGACGAGGCGATGAAGCGTCGACTGCACCTGATCCCATTCACGGTGACGATCCCGCCCGAGCGCCGCGACGGCAGGCTGACCGAGAAGCTGCTCAAGGAACGCGATGGGATTTTGGCGTGGGCCGTCGAGGGCTGCAGCCGCTGGCAAAGCCAGGGCTTGAAGCCGCCCGCCAGCGTGGTGTCGGCGACCGAGGAGTATTTCGAGGCAGAAGATGCGCTCGGGCAGTGGATCGAAGAACGCTGTCTGCTGGCCAAGTCGCACCGCGAAGGTGTCTCCGAACTGTTCGCCGATTGGCGTGAATGGGCCGAGCGCGCTGGCGAGTACGTGGGCTCGGTCAAACGCTTCTCGGAGCTGATGGCGACTCGCAAGTTCGACAAGTGTCGGCTGACCGGAGGGGCTCGCGCCATCGCGGGCATCGCCCTCAGGCCCAAGCCGTACAGCCACGCCTACCCCTACCGCGATGACTGATCAATCCGGTCGAGTGACGGATTTGACGGGTTTCCTGATTGACGCGCTACACGTGCGCGCACGTAAGGGGCGTTGTCCTGACAAACCGTCGCATCCGTCACTCGCCCACCCAACACGGAGTACATACGATGAACACGACAATCCTGGCCCTTGATCTGGGCACACACACCGGGTGGGCCCTGCAGCACCTGGACGGCACCATCACCAGCGGCACGGAGTACTTCAAGCCGCAGCGATTCGAAGGCGGCGGAATGCGCTTCCTTCGATTCAAGCGCTGGCTCAACGAACTGCTCTCGACCAGCAATCACATCAACGCGGTGTTCTTCGAGGAAGTTCGGCGACACGCGGGAGTGGACGCAGCGCACGCCTACGGCGGCTTCATGGGACACCTGACCGCGTGGTGTGAGCATCACAACATTCCGTACCAGGGCGTTCCGGTCGGCACGATCAAGAAGCACGCGACCGGCAAAGGCAATGCGGGCAAGGACGAAATGATCACGTCCGTCCGCGAACGTGGTCACACCCCAGTCGATGACAACGAGGCCGACGCACTGGCCCTGCTGCACTGGGCCATCGATACGCAGGAGGTGTGAAGTGAAGGTTCCGACACCCCAATACCGCTGCTCCCTTGGTCGGCTGCAGCCGCAAGCCACGGATCTGGATGCCATCAAGGAACGTGGATGGCGTGACCAACACATCCTGGTGGTCAACGCGTCCGACAACCGTCTGGACTTCATCGAGCGCGAGATCGTGCGACGCATCGGTGAACGCCTGTACGGGCCGGGAGGGACACGTCATGGCTGAGTGGACAACTGACGACGTGGCAGCACGCTTCGTGGAGGCTGCCGCCACCGGACGACGCTTGCCCCCTGTACGTGTGCAGGGCTACTTCAACTGCTGGCCTGCCTTCGTCCGCAAGGAGTGGGAAGCCTTTGCTGCTGACGAGAAGGTGTATCGCCCCTTCCCACCAAGCCCCGAGGCCATAGACCGGATGCTGGAGACGATGCGCTGGGTGCAGTGGCTGGAGGTCGAGCAGCGCCACCTTGTGTGGATGCGGGCCAAGCGCTACGGCTGGAGGGACATCACCATCCGCTTTGCCTGCGACCGTACCACTGCGTGGCGGCGCTGGCAGCGGGCAATGGAGGTCGTGACCGCGAACCTCAACAACGAAGGCGTGCGGATGCTTCCAAAAACGTGGGCAATTTAGGGTAACGCTTGCCGCGTTTGTCCTTTCTTTGCCTTGCTTGTCCGTTTCGAGGCCCGGCAGCCCTGCAACAAAACAGCCCGGTCGGGGGTAGTATTTCGGCTATCTTCTGGACAGCGGTGACGGTTGAGGCGATGGGCCCAGGCAAAAGGGGTCCTTCCTTCCCAAATCGCAATGCGGGGGGCGCGAGCGCGGCATTCGCCTAGCGTCCGACTGCAAACCAAGGTTTGCAGGGTTTGCAGTTTGCACCCGCACCAGTCCGCACCCATCACGAGCCCGCCCACGGTTTTCCGTCGGCGGGCTTTCTTTTTGAGGAACCGATTCTGAACACGCTCAACGTCGAGTACCGCAACGTCGAGGCGCTGATCCCCTATGCCCGTAATCCACGCACGCACACGGATGAGCAGGTGGCCAAGATCGCCGCCAGCATCGTCGAGTACGGCTGGACGAATCCGGTTCTGGTGGACGGCGACAACGGGATCATTGCGGGCCACGGTCGTCTGGCCGCCGCGCGCAAGCTCGGGTTGGATCAGGTGCCGGTCATAGAACTGGCGCACCTCTCGCCCACGCAGAAGCGTGCCTACGTCATCTCTGACAACCGGCTGGCGCTTGACGCCGGTTGGAACGAGGAGATGCTGGCGCTGGAAATGGCCGAGCTGTCCGAGGCCGGGTACGACCTTGCGTTGACCGGTTTCGAGGATGCCGAGATCGAGGCCTTGCTCGCTGACGAGGTGGAAACCGATGACGCCGACCAGCAGGCAGATGCCGACGAGCCAGACGCTGGTGACGATGTGCCGGATGCCCCTGTGGTGCCGGTGTCCCGCACCGGCGATGTCTGGGCCATCGGCTCCCACCGTCTGATCTGTGGCGATGCCACCGACCCGACAGCAGTCGCCAAGCTGATGCAGGGCGATGCGGCCCGGCTGTGCTTCACCTCACCGCCTTACGGCAACCAGCGCGACTACACCTCCGGCGGCATCACCGATTGGGATGGCCTGATGCGCGGTGTGTTCGCCAAGGTGCCAATGGCCGACGACGGGCAGGTGCTGGTCAACCTCGGGCTGATCCATCGAGACAACGAAGTCATCCCGTATTGGGATGCGTGGCTGGGCTGGATGCGCACGCAGGGCTGGCGGCGTTTCGCTTGGTACGTCTGGGATCAAGGGCCAGGGATGCCCGGGGACTGGGCCGGTCGCTTCGCCCCGAGTTTCGAGTTCGTCTTTCACTTCAACCGCGCCAGTCGCAAACCCAACAAGATCGTGCCCTGCAAGCACGCGGGCCAGGAGTCGCACCTGCGCGCAGACGGGTCGTCCACGGCCATGCGTGGTAAGGACGGCGAGGTCGGCGGCTGGACGCACAAGGGCCAGCCGACACAGGACACCCGGATTCCCGACTCGGTGATTCGCGTGATGCGGCACAAGGGCAAGATTGGTCAGGACATCGACCACCCGGCTGTGTTCCCGGTGGCGTTGCCCGAGTTCGTGATCGAGGCCTATACGGACGCAGGCGACATCGTGTTCGAACCTTTTGGCGGCAGCGGTACCACGATGCTGGCCGCGCAGCGCACGGGTCGTGTGTGCCGCTGCGTGGAGATCGCGCCGGAGTACGTGGACGTCGCCATCATGCGCTTCCAGCAGAACCACCCCGGCGTGCCCGTCACGCTGCTGGCCACAGGCCAGTCCTTCGACGAGGTGGTCAATGAACGTCAGGCCACCACGGAGGTAGAGCAATGACCGCCTCCTGGTTTGCCGACAAGATCGAACAGTGGCCGACTGCCAAGCTGCTGCCCTATGCCCGCAACGCGCGTACTCACTCGGACGATCAGGTGGCGCAGATCGCCGCGTCAATTGCCGAGTTCGGATTCACCAATCCGATCCTGGCGGGCAGCGATGGCGTGATCGTCGCCGGTCACGGACGGCTTGCTGCTGCGCAGAAGCTTGGGCTGGCGGTGGTGCCGGTGGTGGTGCTCGATCATCTGAGTGCGACCCAGCGCCGAGCACTGGTGATCGCGGACAACCGCATCGCCGAGAACGCGGGCTGGGACGACGCGATGCTGCGCATCGAGATCGCATCACTGCAGGACGACAACTTCGACGTGTCGCTGACCGGCTTTGATGCAGATGCGCTGGCCGAATTGATGGCGGGCGACGAGCCGGATGGCGAAGGCGAAACCGATGACGATGCGGTACCCGAGGTCAGCGAGACTCCGGTTTCGCGTCCAGGCGATGTCTGGCTGCTCGGCGGCCACCGTCTGCTGTGTGGCGACTCCACCGTGGCTGAGAGCTACGACCGAGTTCTTGATGGCGAGCCGGTGGATATGGTCTTCACCGACCCGCCGTACAACGTGAATTACGCCAACAGCGCCAAGGACAAGATGCGTGGCAAGGACCGCGCGATCCTGAACGACAACCTCGGCGACGGCTTCTACGACTTCCTTTTGGCGGCGCTGACGCCGACCATCGCGCATTGCCGGGGCGGGATCTACGTGGCGATGTCGTCCAGCGAACTGGATGTACTGCAGGCCGCATTCCGCGCCGCCGGTGGCAAGTGGTCGACGTTCATCATCTGGGCCAAGAACACCTTTACGCTGGGTCGGGCCGACTACCAGCGCCAGTACGAGCCGATCCTGTACGGATGGCCCGAGGGCGCGCAGCGTCACTGGTGCGGCGACCGCGACCAGGGCGACGTCTGGAACATCAAGAAGCCGCAGAAGAACGACCTGCATCCGACGATGAAGCCGGTGGAGTTGGTCGAGCGCGCGATCCGCAATTCGAGCCGACCGGGCAACGCGGTGCTCGACCCGTTCGGCGGCTCCGGCACGACGCTGATTGCCGCCGAAAAGTCAGGGCGGCTGGCACGGCTGATCGAACTCGACCCTAAGTATGTGGACGTGATCGTGCGCCGCTGGCAGGAATGGACTGGCAAGCAAGCCACCCGCGATTCGGATGGCGCGCTGTTCGATGATTAGGCGGCGAGCGACTCCTCGGCGATCTCGCAGTGAATCACAAAGCCCGTCAGGTAGGGCAAACCGCGCGGGATGCCATATTCCTTGCTGGTCTGGCGGCCAATCGTCCAGCCCATCCACTGCCGGGTGGCGGCGTTGATGGCATCTGCAAGGGGCTGACCCCGGTACAGCCCGTTTTGTACCTCGTCGGCAAAGTGGCGTCCGTGGCGGCTGTCGAGGAAGAACCGGACTGATTCGAGGGGCTGACCGGTAGCGTCGGAGATGGCGGTCATCGCCAGGGGCCACGCGGTGCTGGCGTGTTCGTTCATCGTGCCCCAAAAGCCCCAGGCATCGTTCTGGGTGGCGGGCATTTGCTGGTTGATGTTCATCTCTGGCTCCTTGGGGTTGATCGTTGCGACACCCGTAGTAACGCGCTGTTCGATTGAGAAGCCAAGCTGTTCTTGGCCTCTTTCTCAATCAATTTCGATTACCCGAGACGGGCCACGTACCGGGCGTAGTCGCCGCCCTCTGGATTCACGTAAAGGTAGGGGCGACCCGGTGCGGTGACCTCGACGCAAAGATAGCCGTCGCCGGTGCCGCCACCTTTGCCGCGCAGCCAGTCGCGCGATACCAACAGGCTGCGGGCAAAGGCATCGAACTCGTCGACGGTCAGTTCCTTGGTCTCGGTGACATAGACCTTGGTCTGACCCTGGCCGCCAACTTCGTCCAAGTCGGCAGGCTTGCGGGCAAACGGCAATCGGACGCTCAACTCCTCGACCTGGAAGGTGGTGTCGCCAAACTGCAGGGTGCGCGGGGTGCGTTCGATGGTGATGGTCATGGTGCTCATGAATGTTCTCCTGGGTGTTGGCGTTGCGATCAGGCTTCTGCGGCGATCCGGTAGACCCTCTCGCTGCCCTGGGCCTTGTCCGAGACGATGGTCAGCCCGAGCTTCTTCTTGAAGGCACCGGCAAAGGTGCCGCGCACCGTGTGCGCCTGCCAGCCGGTGGTCTCGCAGATCTGCTGCACCGTTGCCCCTTCGGGGCGCTGCAGCATCTGGATCACACTGGCCTGCTTGCTGTTCTCGCGGGTGCGAGGTTTGGCGGCCGCCTTTTCTTGCGCCCACGCGGCCTCGGCTGCCGTCACGGCTGCGTCGAGTTCAGGGTCTGCGGCCACTGGCGCAGGCGTTGGCCGGGCGCGCCCCATCGCGTCGTAGCCCTCGGCGGCGACGAACCAGTGGGTGCCGTCGGAGGTGATCAGCGCGCGGTTGAACAGGCCGTCGAGCACCTTCTTGCGTGCGCCGCCTTTGATGTTGTCGGGGAACCAGTCGATCTTGCCGTCGGTGTGTTCGAGGGCGTAAGCCAGGATCGCGTGCTGGGCCGGGGTCAGTTGGGTGGTGGTCATTTGCTTCTCCTTGTGCAAGGGGTTGATGGGGTGACGTGATGAACGCGCTGTTCGGGAGTGAAGCCAAGCGTTTTCTGCTTGGCTTCGAAGGTTCTTGATCAGCTTTTGGCCTTGTCCGACTTCGCCGCCTTGCGGCCTTGTTCGACGCCTGCGTTGAACGCGGCCTCCAGGGCGTCGCGCAGGCACCAGACCGCCACGTCGTGGAAGTCGAGGCTGTCTGACTTGCGGGTTTCCAGGGTTTCGATCCCCAGCTTGTTTTGTGCGATCTGGGTCAGGAGTTGTTCGAACTTGCTCATTGCTGCTTCCTTTGATGGTGTTGATGACGTCCGTATGAACGCGCTGTTCCAGAGAGAAGCCAAGCTGATTTCGAGTGGATGTCGAAAAAATGATTGAAGGGGTAACCGGTTCTCAAAATGGGCATTTCGATTCGCGCTTACGCCCGTCACCGTGGTGTGACTGACACCGCTGTTCACAAGGCAATTCGCGCAGGTCGGATCACGCCGGAGGCTGACGGCACCATTGATGCCGACCGTGCTGATCGCGAGTGGGCTCGCAACTCCGATGTGCCGAAGTCCGGTACGCGGGCCAAGGTCGCAAAGGTCGTCGTGCCAGAGGGTGGCGGCGACGGGCCTGCAGCTCTACCTGCTGGTGGTGCGTCGCTGCTTCAGGCGCGGACGGTCAACGAGGTGGTCAAGGCGCAGACCAACAAGGTGCGTCTGGCCCGACTGAAGGGCGAGTTGGTGGATCGGCCGCAGGCCATCGCCCATGTTTTCAAGCTGGCGCGCTCCGAGCGCGATGCGTGGCTGAACTGGCCCGCGCGCATCTCGGCGCAGATGGCGGCCAAGCTCAATATTGATCCGCACACGATGCACGTCGCCCTGGAGGCGGCGGTACGTGAGCACCTGCAGGAACTGGGCGAACTGCGGCCCCGGGTGGACTGATGCTGGATGTTGAATACGAAGGCGCTGCCGAAATCGAGCGCGCGTGGCGTGAAGGGCTCACACCTGATCCTCTGCTCTCGGTGTCCGAATGGTCGGATCGGCACAGGATGCTGTCCAGCAAGGCCTCGGCCGAGCCCGGTCGCTGGCGCACCAGCCGCACGCCGTACCTGAAGGCCATCATGGACTGCCTGTCGCCTACCTCGCCGGTCGAGCGCGTGGTGTTCATGAAGGCCGCACAGCTCGGTGCGACTGAAATGGGCTCGAACTGGATTGGCTATGTGATCCACCACGCGCCGGGGCCGATGATGGCGGTATGGCCGACGGTGGATATGGCCAAGCGCAATTCCAAGCAGCGGATCGATCCGTTGATCGAGGAGTCGGCGGCACTGAGCGAGTTGATCTCGCCAGCACGGTCACGCGACTCGGGCAACACCATTCTGGCCAAGGAGTTCCGGGGTGGCGTCCTGGTGATGACCGGTGCAAACAGCGCGGTCGGACTGCGCTCGATGCCGGTTCGGTATTTGTTCCTCGACGAGGTAGACGGCTATCCATTGGACGTCGAGGGTGAAGGTGATGCGATCTCGCTGGCCGAGGCGCGCACGCGAACTTTCGCCCGGCGCAAGATCTTCATCGTGTCGACGCCGACGATCTCGGGGGCGAGCGCCATCGAACGCGAGTACGAAGCCAGTGATCAGCGCCGCTACTTCGTGCCGTGCCCGCATTGCTCGCATCGCCAGTGGCTGCGCTTCGAACAGTTGCGCTGGGAGAAGGGACAACCGGACACGGCGTCCTACATCTGCGAGTCCTGCGATGAGCCAATTGCCGAGCACCACAAGACCTGGATGCTGGAGCACGGTGAGTGGCGCGCGATGATCAGCGACGGCACGGGCAAGACAGCGGGGTTTCACCTGTCGTCGCTTTACAGCCCGGTTGGCTGGCGCGGTTGGCGCGACATTGCCGCAGCGTGGGAAAGCTCTGTCAACAAGGAATCGGGTTCGGCGGCTGCCATCAAGACCTTCAAGAACACCGAACTGGGTGAAACCTGGGTCGAGGAAGGCGAAGCACCCGACTGGCAAAGGCTGGTCGAACGCCGCGAGGACTACCGGATCGGTACGGTGCCACCGGGCGGATTGCTCCTGGTGGGCGCTGCCGACGTGCAGAAGGATCGCATCGAGGCGTCCATCTGGGCCTTCGGGCGCGGCAAGGAGTCCTGGCTGGTCGAACACCGCGTGCTGATGGGCGACACCGCCCGAGACGCCGTGTGGAAGCGACTCGCCGAGTTGCTTGCCGAAAACTGGACGCACGCCTCGGGCGTGGCGATGCCGCTGGCCCGCTTCGCCCTGGACACCGGCTTTGCGACGCAGGAGGCCTACGCCTTCGTGCGTGCCTGCCGCGACCCGCGCGTGATGCCGGTCAAGGGGGTGCCGCGCGGCGCGGCCCTGATCGGCACGCCGACGGCCATCGATGTTTCGCAGGGCGGCAAGAAGCTGCGCCGGGGCATCAAGGTGTTCACGGTGGCGGTTGGCATCGCCAAGCTGGAGTTCTACAACAACCTGCGCAAGGGCGCGGACGTCAGCGAGGACGGCGTGACCATCCTCTACCCGACGGGGTTCGTCCATCTGCCCAAGATCGACGCAGAGTTCATCCAGCAGCTCTGCGCCGAGCAGTTGATTACCCGCCGCGACCGCAACGGCTTCCCAGTGCGCGAGTGGCAAAAGATGCGCGAGCGCAATGAAGCGCTCGATTGCTACGTGTACGCCCGGGCTGCCGCATCGGCGGCGGGCCTTGATCGTTTCGAGGAACGCCACTGGCGCGAACTGGAGCGCCAACTCGGGATGGAGCGGCCACCGGATGAGCCACCCCCGATTCAAGCATTCGACCCAGACGAGGCCACCCAACGAGGTGGCCTCTCTGTTTCTGCAACCCCACCACGGCGGCGCGTCATCAAAAGCCGCTGGTTGTCCTGATTTTCAGAGGAGTTTTCATGAGTCTTGCCACCCGTATCGAGAGCCTGGTCATCCGGGTTGCTCAGGAATTCAACGACGACCGCGCGACGGCGGGCAGTCTGGCCAGCCTGTCCACCAACGACAAGTCGAGCCTGGTCGCCGCCATCAACGAGCTCAAGGCAGCGGTTCTGTCCGCGATGGCTATCGATGACAACCAGATCGCCACCACCAGCACCTACTCGTCGAACAAGATCGTGTCGCTGCTGGACGCGCTCAAGACCGACATCCTGGGCGGAGCCGATGCTGCCTACGACACCCTGGTGGAAATCCAGCAGGCGCTGCAGAGCGGTACCAGCGGCCTGGACGCGATTCTGGCTGCGGTCAATCTCCGAGTCCGCTTCGATGCGTCGCAGACCCTGACCGTGGCCGAGCAACTGCAAGCACGTACCAACATTGGTGCGGTCGCGGTCAGTGATGTCGGCAACACCGACACTGACTTCGTCGTGATCTTTGACGGCGCGCTGGCCTGATGAGTCTTGCGTCCAGCATCGCCGCTTTGGCGGCGCGCATCGGCTTTGAGGTCAAGACCAAGATCGACGCCACCCATCCCGGCATTGCCCGGGTGTGGGTCAGCTTCGGCTACGTGGGCGGTCAGGTCGTGATCGCCAGCGCCCACAACGTCGCCAGCGTGGTGCGCACGGCGACGGGCCGGTACCGCGTGCATTTCGCTGTGGCCATGCCGGATACGAATTACTGCTGGACGGCGCTCGCCCGCAGCAGCACCAACACCGGCCAGCAGCGCGTGGCCCTGGTGCGTGCCAGCTCCGACCTCAAGACCGCGCAGTACGTCGACGTCTCGTGTGCGACGGCCGCGTCGTCCTTTGACGACTCCTCTGAAATCAACCTCGTGGTGTACCGCTGATGGCCTACACAGAAGCCCAACTCCAGGCATTGGAGACCGCGCTCGCCAAGGGCGAACACCGCGTCAGTTTCGGCGACAAGACGGTCGAGTACCGCTCGGTCGATGAACTGAAAGCTGCGATCCGCGAAGTCAAGCGCGGCATCCTGGAGCAGGCAGCCGCCACTGGGCTGTGGCCGGGTGCGCCGCGCCAGATCCGGGTCACGACCTCGAAGGGGTTTTGATGGCCTGGTATTCGAAGATCCGAAGCCTGTTCGGCCAGCAATCCGTCCACGAAGCGGCTGGCCGTGGTCGCCGCTCGTTGGCTTGGATGCCCGGCAATCCGGGCGCGGTCGCCGCGATGCTGGCGACCAACACCGAACTGCGAATCAAGAGCCGCGACCTCGTGCGCCGCAACGCCTGGGCGCAAGCCGGTATCGAGGCCTTCGTGTCCAACGCGGTCGGCACCGGCATCAAGCCGCAGAGTCTGGCAGCAGACGAGCGCTTCAAGACCGACGTGCAGGCGCTGTGGCGTGACTGGACGGAGGAAGCCGACGCCGCAGGTCAGACCGATTTCTACGGCCTGCAGGCACTGGCCTGTCGCGCGATGCTCGAAGGCGGTGAATGCCTGATCCGGCTGCGCCCGCGCCGCCCGGAGGACGGACTGGTCGTTCCTCTGCAGCTTCAGTTGCTGGAGCCCGAGCATCTGCCGATCAGCCTCAACCTCGATCTGCCTTCGGGCAACGTGGTGCGCTCTGGCATCGAATTCGACAGCCTCGGGCGGCGCGTCGCTTACCACCTGTACCGCTCGCACCCCGAAAACGGTCGGCTGGCTCCGATGTCGGGCCAGGGCGGGATGGACACGGTGCGCATCGATGCGAAGGAAATCATCCACCTGTTCCGCGTCCTGCGTCCCGGCCAGATCCGGGGTGAGCCGTGGTTGTCGCGAGCCCTGGTCAAGCTCAACGAACTCGACCAGTACGACGACGCCGAACTGGTGCGCAAGAAGACCGCCGCGATGTTCGCCGGGTTCGTCACCCGGCAGAACCCGGAGGACAACCTGATGGGCGAAGGCGCTGCTGATGGCGATGGCATCGCGCTGGCCGGTCTGGAGCCGGGCACCTTGCAGATATTGGAGCCCGGCGAGGACATCAAGTTTTCCGACCCAGCCGACGTCGGGGGCTCGTATGGCGAGTTCCTGCGCACGCAGTTCCGCGCGGTCGCCGCTGCCATCGGCGTCACCTACGAGCAGTTGACCGGTGACCTTACAGGCGTGAACTACTCGTCCATTCGCGCCGGGATGCTGGAGTTCCGGCGTCGCTGCGAGATGGTGCAGCACGGGGTGCTTGTGCATCAGATGTGCCGTCCGGTTTGGGCCGCGTGGATGAAGCAGGCCGTACTCGCCGGTGCCATCGAAGCTCCCGGCTTCGCGCGTGGCGGCCCAGCCCGTCGCCGCCAGTACCTTCAGGTGAAGTGGATTCCCCAGGGCTGGCAGTGGGTCGACCCCGAGAAGGAGTTCAAGGCAATGCTGCTGGCCATCCGGGCGGGCCTGATGAGCCGCTCGGAAGCCATTTCCGCCTTTGGCTACGACGCCGAGGACGTTGACCGCGAGATCGCCGCCGACAACCAGCGGGCCGACGACCTCGGATTGATTTTCGACTCCGACCCGCGTCGCACCTCCAAGGACGGCGGGAGCGCCGAGCCGAACAAGAACGCTGCAGACACCACGCAAACCGGCGACACATCGCCTGCCTGAAGGATTCCCATGACCCTGTTGCCCCATTTGGCGGCACGCCTTTACGGTGTGCCGCTGGCGATCCATCGCCCAAAACTTGACGTGATCCTGTCCGTGCTCGGCCCCCGGATCGGCTTGGCTGACTTGGCTGCACCCTCGGGCTTCACGCCGCCCGTGCGTCCCGCAGCCACCCAGACGACGAAGGTCGCAGTCATCCCCATCCACGGCACGCTGGTGCGACGCACGGTGGGCCTGGAAGCTGAATCCGGCTTGACCAGCTACGCAGGGCTGACCGCGCAGTTGGACACCGCGCTGGCCAGCCCCGATGTCGCCGCCATCCTGCTCGACGTTGACTCACCGGGTGGCGAGTCGGGCGGCGTGTTCGATCTGGCCGACCGCATCCGTGCGGCTGCCCAGACGAAGCCGGTCTGGGCCGTGGCCAACGACATGGCCTTTTCAGCGGCCTACGCACTGGCGTCTGCTGCCAGCAAGGTGTTCGTCTCACGCACCGGTGGTGTCGGCTCGATTGGCGTCATTGCGATGCACGTCGACCAGTCCAAGAGGGATGCCCAGGACGGCGTTCGCTACACGGCGGTCTTTGCGGGCGACCGCAAGAACGATCTCAACCCGCACGAGCCGATTTCCAGCGAAGCCCACGCCTTTCTCAAGGGTGAGGTGAATCGCGTCTACGGCCTGTTCGTCGAGACGGTGGCCCGCAACCGGGGCATTGAGACATCTGCCGTGCGTGACACCGAGGCGGGACTGTTCTTTGGGCAAGCCGCCGTTGCCATCGGGCTGGCCGACGCCATCGGCACCTTCGACGACGCACTTGCGCAGCTCTGCGAATCCGTTTCCCCACCCCCGAAGTTGGCGGCAAGCCACGCGGGACTTTTTAGCAACCTCCAGATGGAGTCTTCCATGAATGATCGAACCGACCCCGCTGCTCCTGATCGGCTTGCTGCTGATCCTGCTGGCAGTCTTTCTCAACCGGCCGCCGCCACCGCCATGACCATGGCCGACGCGATTGAAGTCGCCCAGACCTGCACCCTGGCCGGGCGCACCGACCTGATCGCGGGCTTCCTCGAAGCGAAGGCATCACCCGCCAAGGTGCGCAGCCAGTTGCTGGCCACCCAGGCCGAAGCCAGTCCCGAAATCGTCAGCCGCATCGACCCGCAGTCGGCCATGTCGGCAAGTAGCACTGGCCATCCTGCCTCTCCCCACAACCCTCTGATCCAGGCCATCAAAAGTCGCCTGGGCACCAAGTAACCCCAAAAGGAGCATCCCGTGCCCGCAATGCAAGAACCAATCAATCTCGGCGACCTCCTGAAATACGAGGCGCCCAATCTCTATTCGCGCGACCGCGTGACCGTGGCAGCTGGCCAGACCTTACCGCTGGGTACGGTGCTCGGGCAGATCACGGCGACGGGCAAGGTCAAGCAGATTGATCCGTCGGCCACCGATGGCAGCCAGTACTCCAATGGCGTGCTGATGCAGGACGCCGATGCTGCCATCGCCGACCGCAACGACGGGCTGATGGTGGCGCGTCACGCCATCGTGTCAGACCACGCACTGCATTGGCCCACCGGCATCACGACTGCGGAGCAGCAAGCAGCGATCCAACAACTCAAAGCACTGGGCGTCCTGGTGCGTATCGGCGCCTAACGCCAAGGAGACTCAATATGCAAAACCCATTCATCAGTCCGGCTTTTTCGATGGCATCAATGACTGCAGCCATCAACTTGATCCCCAACCGTTACGGACGCCTGGAGGAGTTGAATCTGTTTCCGCCCAAGCCGGTTCGAACGCGCCAGGTGATTGTCGAAGAACGCGCCGGTGTCCTGAACCTCCTTCCGACCCAGCCGCCAGGCTCTCCGGGAACAGTGAATGTGCGTGGCAAGCGAACCGTCCGTTCCTTCGTCGTTCCGCACATCCCGCACGACGACGTTGTGTTGCCCGAGGAGGTTCAAGGTCTACGTGCTTTTGGTAGCGAAACCGAAATGGAGTCGATTGCCGGAGTGCTGGCCCAACACTTAGAGACGATGCGCAACAAGCACGCCATCACCCTAGAGCACTTGCGCATGGGGGCGTTGAAAGGCGAGATCCTCGACGCCGACGGCAGCCGTATCTACAACCTGTTTGATGAGTTTGGCATCGATCAACAGAGCGTGGACTTCGAAATCAGCAGCCCGACTACTGGCACTGACGTCAAGGGCAAATGCACTGATGTGTTGGGCATCATCGAAGAAGCCCTTCTCGGCGAGTTCATGACGGGAGTCCACTGCTTGTGCTCTCCAGAGTTCTTCAAGGCATTGACCGGCCACAAGGATGTCAAGACTGCCTTCACGAACTGGCAGCAAGGCGCTGTCCTTATCAATGATGTTCGCCGTGGCTTCACCTTTGGCGGCATCACTTTTGAGGAGTACCGAGGCAAGGCGACAGATGTCAACAAGACGGTGCGGCGCTTCATCGCAGCTGGGGAAGCACATGCGTTCCCTCTGGGCACCATCGACACCTTCGGAACTTACTTTGCGCCGGCCGACTTCAACGAGACTGTCAACACGATGGGCCAGCCGCTTTATGCGAAGCAGGAGCCGCGCAAATTCGACAGGGGCACTGATCTGCATACGCAGGCTAACCCGCTACCGATGTGCCATCGCCCCGGGGTTCTGGTCAGGCTCGTCATGGGTGGCGGCGTATGAGTCTGGTCACTCAGATCTATGAGTCGGCCGCGAACGCTGGGCTGCTGAAGGAGTGCCTTTGGTATCCGTCTAACGGTGCGCCATCGCAACGGCATCAGGTCGGCTTTGCCTCGCCGGATGAATCCCTCC
Source organism: Hydrogenophaga sp. (assembly GCA_018333605.1). Classification (GTDB taxonomy): domain Bacteria; phylum Pseudomonadota; class Gammaproteobacteria; order Burkholderiales; family Burkholderiaceae_C; genus Hydrogenophaga. The sequence goes on from JAGXSV010000051.1 coordinate 25,889, forward strand.
TCGATGGTCTGACTTTGAGCACCGATTACGAGATGACCTACCCGGTCACGGCATTCGGGGGTCTTGCAGTCCGCGAAGTTGTCGAAATCGGTGGCACTTCCTTCCAGGTGCGAGACATCCGTGCCGTGGGCGACGGCTCTGAGATCCGCGCCAAGCTCACCCGGCTGTAAACCCATGGCAGATAACTCGATCCGCGAGCAGATTCTGCTGGCGGTGATGGCGGCTGTCCGTCCGGCAGTCGAAGGTCTCGGGGCCACTTTGCACCGGTCGCCCACGGTGGCCATCAGCCGCGATCTTTGTCCGGCGCTGGCGGTGTTTCCCGAGTCGGAGTCCATCACCGAGCGCGCCAACGACCGCGTCACACGCGAACTGACCATCCGCGTCGTCGCGCTGGCACGGTCAGCGCCACCTGCGTCCCCCGAAACCGAGGCCGACCGTCTGCTCACCGCTGTCCACACCGCCTTGTTCGGGGACGGCACGTTCGGTGGGTCGGCGCTGGGCATCCGTGAGCAAGAGAGCGAATGGGAGGTCGAGGACGCCGACGCGGTGGCCGTGGCCCTCCCGGCGCGTTACCGCATCACGTACCGGACGCTGGCCAATGACCTTTCAACCCTTGGATGACCCCTATGACCCAGCTTGTTTTGACACGCCCGCACACCCACGCGGGCAAGACCTATGGCGTCGGTGACCGGATCGAGAGCGACGCCACCTCAGCCGACTGGCTGATCGCGCAAGGCATCGCCACTCCGGAGCCGACCGCCCCAACTTCTGAACCCGTCCCCGAACCCAAACCCCTACAACGCAAGGAACCCAAGCAATGAGCACCTATGCCAGTTTTCAAGGCCGCGTCTTTCTCGGCAAGCGCGACATCGACGGCCTTCCCATCGAAGTGCGCTCGCCCGGCAACGTCGCAGAGCTGAAGCTCTCCCTCAAGACCGACGTCCTGGAGCATTACGAGAGCCAGACCGGCCAGCGCTCGCTGGATCACCGGATGGTCAAGCAGAAGTCCGCCACCGTGAACCTCACCATCGAGGAATTCACCAAGGAGAATCTCGCGCTGGCCCTGTACGGCAACCACGTCGTCGGCACGCCGGGCACGGTCACCGCCGAGCCAGTGGGCGGTGCCACGCCGATTGCGGGCGACCGCTACTTCCTTGCCCACCCGAAGGTATCGTCCTTGGTCGTGACGGATTCGGCTGGCACGCCCGCGACCCTGGCCTTGGGCACGAACTACACGGCTGATCCCGACTTCGGTGCCCTCCAGTTTCTGGATACCACCGGCTTCACTGCGCCGTTCAAGGCCAGTTACGCCTACGGTGTGGCCACCGAGATCGGCATCTTCACGCAGGCGCTGCCGGAACGCTTCCTGCGGCTCGAAGGCATCAACACGGCCCAGGGCAATGCCAAGGTGCTGGTCGAGCTCTACCGCGTGGCATTCGATCCGCTGAAGGAAATCTCTTTCATCTCGGACGAGTACAACAAGTTCGAGCTGGAAGGCTCGTTGCTGGCCGACACCACCAAGCCATTCGACGCGGTGTTGGGCCAGTTCGGCCGCATCGTGCAACTGTGATGGATGCCGCCATGAGTGATCTGGACACCCTGATTCCGCAGGCGGTCGAACTGGTGATCGACGGTGAGCCGCTGGCCATCAAACCGCTGAAGGTCGGGCAGATGCCCGGTTTTCTGCGAGCGATCTCGCCGGTGATGCAGCAGCTCACTGCCTCCAACATCGACTGGCTGGCGTTGTTCGGCGAGCGCGGCGACGACCTGCTGTCGGCCATCGCCATTGCCGTCGGCAAGCCTCGGGCGTGGGTCGATGAGCTGGCTGCCGACGAGGCAATCCTGCTAGCGGCCAAGGTGATCGAGGTGAACGCTGATTTTTTTACCCGGACGGTGATCCCGAAGCTCGACGGGCTGTTCGGCCAAGTGAAGCTGCCGCCCATCGTGAAAGCGGCGGCTGGTTCGATGCCGTCCAGCACCTGATCGAGCGCGGGCACCGCTTGCCCGACATCCTCGACTACACGTTGGCGCAGGTGCGCGGTTTCGTCGCAGCGACGGCGCGCACCGATGCGGCCCGCGATGCACGGCTGCTGTCCGTGATTGCCATCGGCACGCGCAGCGATGCCCGCCAGCTCGACCAAACCCTCGACCGACTTACTGACAAGGCCACCGACCGTGCCTGATGACCATGCGCATTTCCGTCCAGATCGATAGCGCCGCAGCCCAGGCGCAATTGCGCCGCTGGGGCGGCGAATTCCGCGACAAGGTCAAGAAGGCGGTGTCGCGGGCGATTGCCAGCGAGGCGGTCGAACTCAAGCAGGACGTGCGCAGCCACGTCGCCAGCCAGATGGCCGTGGTCAAGAAGTCCTTCCTCAAGGGCTTCAGCGCCAAGGTGCTGGACAAAGACCCGAACCGACTGCCCGCGCTGTACGTGGGTTCGCGCATTCCGTGGTCGGGGATGCACGAGACCGGCGGCCAGATTGCCGGGCGGATGCTGATTCCACTGAACGGTCGGGTGGGCCGCAAGCGCTTCAAGGCGCAGGTGGCCGAGCTGATGCGCGGCGGCAATGCCTATTTCATCAAGAACGCGAAGGGAAACATCGTCCTGATGGCCGAAAACATCAAAGAGCACGACCGGCCACTGGCGGGCTTCAAGCGCCGCTACCGCAAGGCAGAAGGCATAAAGCGCCTCAAGCGCGGCGCGGACATCCCGATTGCCGTCCTGGTGCCCAAGGTCGTACTCAAGAAGCGCCTCGATGTCGAGCGGCTGGTCGCGGGTCGCATCCCGCGTCTGGCGGCGGCCGTCGAGAAACAGATCAGCACGGTGGATTGATTCATGGCCAAGCGAATTTCCATCCTCGTCGCGCTCGAAGGGGCCGACGAGGGGCTCAAACGCGCCATCACGTCCGCTGAGCGCAGTCTCGGTGAGCTGTCGACCACCGCCAAGACCGCCGGGGCGAAAGCTGCAGCCGGAATGGCTGAGGTCAAGGCCGGGATGTCGGCCTTCGGCGATCAAGTGGCGACGGCCAAGACGCAGTTGCTGGCCTTCCTGTCGATCAACTGGGCCGCTGGCAAGGTGCAAGAGATCGTCCAGATCGCCGACGCATGGAACATGATGTCGGCACGCCTCAAGCTGGCGACGGCTGGCCAGCGTGAGTTCACCACCGCGCAAGCGGCCCTTTTCGACATCGCCCAGCGCATCGGCGTGCCGATTCAGGAAACGGCCACCCTGTACGGCAAGCTCCAGCAGGCCGTGCGGATGCTGGGTGGCGAGCAGAAGGACGCACTCACGATCACCGAGAGCATCTCGCAGGCACTGCGCCTGTCGGGCGCATCGGCTACCGAAGCGCAGTCCTCTCTGCTGCAATTCGGGCAGGCGCTGGCGTCTGGTGTGCTGCGAGGCGAGGAATTCAACTCCGTCGTCGAAAACAGCCCCCGTCTGGCGCAGGCCCTGGCCGATGGCCTGAATGTGCCCATCGGGCGACTGCGCAAGCTGGCCGAAGAAGGCCGCCTGACTGCTGATGTGGTCGTCAACGCGCTGATGAGCCAGAAGGACAAGCTGGCCAGCGAGTACGCCCAACTGCCGCAGACCGTGAGCCAGGCCTTCGAGCGCCTGCGCAATGCCTTCGGGCAGTGGATCAACCGGGTCGATGAATCGACGGGTTTGACCAAGAAGCTGGCCGAGGCTCTGACCATTCTCGCCAACAACCTCGACACGGTCATGCAGTGGTTGAAGCGCATCGCCGAAGTCGGTCTGGCGGTGCTGATCTACCGCCTGATCCCGGCGCTCATCACCGCGTGGCAGACCGCCGGTGCGGCGGCCGTCACGGCCGCCAGTGCCACTGCGGCGGCGTGGACGACGGCCAACCTGTCGGTGTCGGCCGCCGTGGCCAGCGTCGGCTTGCTCAAGACGGCATTCGCTGTGCTGGGTGCCTTCCTGGTCGGCTGGGAGATCGGCACGTGGCTGTCGGAGAAGTTCGAGATCGTTCGCAAGGCGGGCATCTTCATGGTCGAGATGCTGGTCAAGGCGGTCGAGCAGTTGCGCTACCGCTGGGAGGCATTCGCCGCCATCTTCACCTCGGACACGATTGCCGAGGCGACCAAGCGCCACGAGGCCCGTCTCGCGGAGATGAACCAGATCTTCGCGCAGATGTACGCCGACGCGACCAAGGGGGCGGATGCTGCCAAGGGCGCGATGAATACCGCCGCGACGGCTGCGGAGGAAATCGCCAAGCGGCTCGAAGCCGTGCGTCAGGGCACGCAGGAGGCAGTCGGGCGCGGTATCGAGGCTGTCCACAGCGCCCTGGAGAAGCTGAAATCCCGCCTCGGTGAGGTTGAGCAGGCCGTCGGCAAGGCCAATCAGACAGTCAACGACGCCACCGCCAAAATGGCCGAGGCCTATAAGGGCCTGACGTCCATCGTTGAGGCCAACCTGCTGCGCCAGATCGAAGCGGTCAAGGCGCGCTATCAGCAGGAACAGTCGGCGCTGGAGACATCCAAGCAGTCCGAAGCGGCGCTGATCACCAAGTCGACACAGTTGCTGACGGAAGCCCTCACGCAGCAGACCACGTTGCGGCGGCAGTCCACGACAGACACGCTGAAGCTCATTGACGATGAGTCCAAGGCGCGGATCGAGTCGGCCCGCCGCCAGGGTCAGACGGAAGAAGAGCGCCGCGCCAACGTCCAGCGGGTCGAAAACGACATCCTGGCCACCAAGCGCCAGACGATGACGCAGGCGCTGGCCGAGTACCGGCAGCACATCGATGCGCTCAACGCAGAGGCCAACCGGCATCTGACTGAGATCAAGCGCATCGAGGAGGAGAAGCGCCAGCTCTCGATGACGACCGAGGAACGTGTCCGCGACATCCGTCGGCAGGGCATGACCGATTTCGAGGCGACGGAAGATCGCAAGCGCCAGATCGCCGAGTACCAGGGGAAGGCACGTGAGGCGCTGGCCAACGGCGAGTTCGAGCAGGCTCGGCAACTCGCCCAGAAGGCGATGGACTTGGCCGCACAGGTGGCCAGCTCGCAAACCAGTGAAGCCAAGCGCGGCGAAGATGCCCGCAAGCAGTCCGAACAGGCGGTTTCGCAGGTCACCCAGCTCGAATCGCAGTCACGCGATGCCTATCGCAAGCAGGAATACGCGCAAGCCGAAGCCCTGATGCGCCAAGCAGACGCGTTGCGCGCCGAACTGGCCCAGAAGACCAAGGATGCGGACACCCAGATTGCGCAAGGCAAGGATGGTGTCAATCAGGCCATCCAGCGCATCCGCGAGTCAGAGGAAATCCTCAACAAGACCCTGGATGCCGAAGCCAAGGCGCACCAGACGGCCGCACAGTCAGCATTGACAGCGCGCGACCAAATCCAGCAGACCCTCACGCAGACCGAAAACCAGATCGACCAGATCACGGCCAAGTTGAAAGACGGTCTGAAGGTCACGCTGGACGCCGATACGACCCGCTTCGACAAAGCCATCGCCGATCTGGACAAGGCCCTGGCAGAAAAAGAGTACCTGCTCAAAATTCAGGCCGACTTGCAGGAGGCCGAGAAAAAGCTGCAGCAGTACGAGCAACTGCTGAAAGAGGGCAAGACACTCCCGGTCGATGCCGACGTGTCCAAGGCCAAGGAGGCGCTGGACAAGCTCAAGACCTACGCCGACCAGAACTCGCAATTCGAACTGAAGGTGGCGACCGAGAAGGCGCAGGCCGCGATCACCAACGTCGAAGGAATGATCAAGGCGCTGGACCGCATCCAGACCGAGTCCCGCCATCAGGTCAGTACCAATGCCGACGCAGCCCGCTCGGAGATCATGAGCCTGAACGGTGCCAACACCTCGAGCACCCACACGATCTACGTGCGCAAGGTGGAAGCAAATGCCACTGGCGGTTTGGTGGGCGGTGGCGTGCGCCGCTTCGCTGATGGCGGCTCTGTTGCACCGGCCTTTCCTCGAATGAGCGGCGGCTCGGTTCCCGGCTCAGGCCACCACGACACCGTGCCGCGAACCTTGGAGGCCGGTGCCTTCGTGATTCGCAAGGCTGCTGTGCAGAAGTATGGCGGCGGGGCGCTCTCGCGTCTGGCCAATGGCGTGGCACGGTTTGCCACTGGCGGCGCGGTGATGCTGGGTGGCGGCAAGCGCCCATCCGGCAACGATGCTGACGGCACGCCCAGCACACCAAAGAAGAACCGGGAGGCAGTCGAGGCGATGAAGATGATCGACCTCGGCCTGCAGGGGATGAACGAGTACACCAATTGGCTCCAGTGGAACTACGGTGCCTCGGTCAGTCTGGATATGCGCAGCAAGACGATGGATAGCTACGGCAAGCAGGCCCAGCAGGATCGGCGCGCGCTGGAAGACTTCATCAGTCGTAAGACGCTCACCGGCAACGAGCGCCAGAACCTGGAGCGCATCAAGCAGACGTGGCGGCAGGCGATGGCCCAACCGCTGCTCTGGGGCAAAGACCTGGAGCGTGAGCTGATCGACTATATGGAGCAGAACCAGGGCGAGTTCTACCGACGCGGCGGGATGGCCAAGTCCGACACCGTCCCGGCGATGCTCACGCCGGGTGAGTTTGTCGTGAACAAGGATGCCGTGTCCCGCTACGGGGCTGGCTTCTTCGAAGCAATCAACAACCTGACTGCCCCGGCGCAAGCCCTGGCCGGGCGTGCGCTTGCGGGCGTTCAGGGCTTTGCCACGGGCGGGCTGGTGCAACCCAGCGGGTCGCGGCTGGCCCGTCCAGTGTTGGCCACCGATGCCGGGCCCAGCCGCACGGTACGCGTGGAACTGTCCTCGGGACAGCAGAAGGTCAACGCCACCGTCGACGCACGAGACGAGTCTCGTCTGCTGCAACTGCTGGACGCTGCTCGCGCCCGCACTGCCTGAAGGTTTCCCGATGCAACTGACGAACCTCGAAACCGGGGTGGCTTTGCCATTGCCCGATGACTTGCTGTGGAGCGACGAGCACGCGTGGTCGCCAGCTGTGGCGACCACGTCTTACCTCATCACCGGAGCCTTGCTGATCCAGTCTGCCACCCGGCAAGCCGGTCGCCCCATCACGCTGGTGGGCGCACCCGACATGGCTTGGGTCACGCGGGCCACGGTCGAGCAACTACGGGCCTGGGCCGCGCTTCCAGTCGGCAGTGCTACCGGCCGATTCGGCTTGAACTTCGCCGATGGCCGCTCGTTCACCGTGGCATTCCGCCACGCAGAAACGGCCATCGAAGCTGAGCCCGTGCTGGGCATCCCGGCCCGTGCCGCTACCGACTTCTATCGCCTGACCCTTCGATTCCTGGAGATTTGAAATGCCGATCCAATCCGGCGACGTGAAACTGCTGAAGTCCGCCGTGATGGCGGATGTGCCCGAGGGCGGTGGCGCGCCCACGGGCAACACCATTGCCGATGGCGTCTCGAACGCCATCTTTCCTGACATCTCCGAGCTGGATCGCGCCGGTGGCCGGGTCAACCTGCGCAAGTCCTTCGTGTCAGTGCAGACCGACGACACCGACACCTACTTCGGTGCCAACGTGATCGTGGCCGAGCCGCCGCAGGATGCGCGCGTCAGCGTCACGCTGTTCAGCACCGAGAAGACATTCGACACGCGCGAGCAGGCCCAAGTCCGTATCGAGGCCTACCTCAACAAGGGCCCGGAGTGGGCTGGCTACCTGTTCGAGAACCACATCGCGGGCCAGCGCGTTATTCAGCTTTTCCAGCGCACCACCGACACCGTTCCCAATGTCGGCCAGACCTTGGTCTTGATCGAGAACGAGGGCCTGGGCACCCAGAAGGAGCAGTACATCCGGGCCACCTCGGTGTCCGTCGTCGAGCGCACGTTCACCTACGACGGCGACAAAGACTACAAGGCCAGCATCGTCACGGTCGACATCAGCGACGCCCTGCGCTACGACTTCACCGGCTCGCCCGCAAGTCGCACGTTCACTCGTGCCGCGAACAGCACCAAGACGCGCGACACGGTCGTGGCGGACGCCGGAACCTATGTCGGGGTGGTACCGCTGACGCAGGCCGCCGCCGTCGGCGATTTCACGATCAAGGGCGCCTCGATCTACACGCAGTTGGTGCCGAGCGCGCAGACCGAGACGCCCATTTCCTTCGTTCCTCCCTACGCGGCCGCAGGACTGCCGGTGCCGGGGGCCGTCGCGGTGAGCTACACGGCCAGCCACGCCTGGACGACCAGCATCAAATTCAACCTGCCGGGTGGTTGCTTGCCGGGGTCACTGACCATCGCCACCGACGGCATCACGATCTTTGACGACGCAGGCCTGCTCAAGACCGCCAGCGGGACGGTCGGAACCATCGACTACGCCAACGGCATCTTGACCCTGAACTCGGGGACGATGTCGAACGCGAAGGCCATCACCTACACGCCCGCCGCGCAGATTCTGCGTGCTCCCCAAAGCTCGGAGATCCCGATCACGCCCGAGTCGCGCAGCCAGTCCTACGTGGGCACGGTCAACCCGGTGCCGCAGCCCGGCACGCTGTCGATCAGCTACATGGCCCAGGGCCGCTGGTACGTGTTGTCTGACAGTGGCAACGGTTCGCTCAAGGGCCTGGATGCCAGCTACGGCGCGGGCACCTTTAACAGGAATACCGGAGCCTTCGTGGTCACGCTGGGCGCATTGCCCGACGTGGGCAGTTCGCTCGTGCTGACCTGGAACGTGCCGACGCAGGAGACGCAGCAGCCGTCGACCACCCTCAAGGCGGCGCAGAGTCTTGCATTGAATCCGCCCGCAGGGACGGCGGTACAACCCGGCTCGCTCACGGTGTCCTGGGAGTATGGCGGCACCAAGACGGCAACGGCGGCCACCTCCGGCGTGCTGTCTGGTGCGGCCACCGGCAGTCTGAGCGTGGCGCAGAACCGCGTGGACTTCGCGCCCAATGTGCTGCCAGCGGTGGGCACGCAACTCACCGTGAGTTACGTCGCGGGCCCGAAGCAGGAAGATTCGTTTGCGCATCCGTCCCGCAACGGATCGGGGCTGTTGCCGGTCACCGCGACCCTTGGGGCCATCGAGCCGGGTTCGCTCGAAGTCGAGTGGAACACTTTCACTGACGAGGCGGTTCTCGGCGCGTACACCTTCGCTCAATTGCAGGAAATGGGCATCGCCGTGTCGATCTGGCGCGATCCCACACAGATCGCCCGAGATGACGGTGTTGGTGGCGTTGTGCTCAACGGAGCAGTCGTCGGCTCCGTGAACTACGCGACGGGTCAGGTGACCTTCAATCCGGATGTATCGATCCGCATTCCACGCCCGGTCTACACGGCTGTCGCCATCAATGGCACCGGTCGGTGGCGGTTGAACTACGGTGGCATCGCCTACGTCGATGCGCCATCGCTGTACCCCAACGACGAGTCCGGCTACGTCAAGCTGCGCTACAACAGCGCGGGCTCGACCGGCAACCAGTCCGAGACCTTCCAGTTCCTCCCGGCCTTTAAGTTGGTGCCGGGTGTGAATGCCCAGGTGGTGACGGGCACGGTGCTTCTCTCCATCAGTGGGGCGCAGCCGTGGGGCGACAACGGCCAGGGCACGTTGCGCGAATTCACCACCAGCGGCTGGGTCACGCGCGGCACGATCAACTACCTGTCTGGGGACGTGGCGCTGACGTCCTGGACGGCAGGAACGAACAACGCCATCACGCGAGCCAGTTGCGTGACCACTGTCGGCGAGAACATTTCCAGCGAGTTCGTATTCCGCACCGGCGCGGCCCCGCTGCGCCCGGGCTCGCTGTCGATCCAGTACGCCCGTGCGGTCGGCGGCACGCAAAGCGTGACGGCCGGAATCGACGGCAAGATCGATGCGACCGGCGTTAGCGGCAGTGTCGACTACGAAACCGGGCTGGTACGGGTTCGCTTCGGCACGATGGTCACTGCGGCCGGGAACGAGAGCCAACCTTGGTACGCCGCCGACCGGGTGGGCACGGACGGCAAGATCTTCCGGCCTGAGCCGGTGGCTGCCTCCAGCGTGCGCTACAGCGCGGTGGCCTACAGCTACCTGCCGCTGGATGCTGATCTGCTTGGCATCGACCCGGTGCGCCTGCCCAGCGATGGGCGCGTGCCGATCTTCCGTCCTGGTGGCTTCGCCGTGGTGGGCCACACCGGCAAGATCACCACCTCGGTCAGCAACGGCCAGACCATCAACTGCGCACGGGTGCGCCTGTCGCGTGTACGCGTCGTTGGCCACGACGGGGCGGTGATCAACACCGGGTACTCCGCCGATCTGGAAGCGGGCACCGTCACCTTCATCAACGTGGCGGGCTACAGCCAGCCCGTGACCATCGAGCACCGCATCGAGGACATGGCCGTGGTGCGGGATGTGCAGATCAGTGGCGAGATCAGTTTCACGCGCGCCCTGACACACGAATATCCGCTGGGGAGTCACGTCTCCAGCGCCCTGGTGGCCGGTGACCTGTTTGCCCGCGTGAATCTGGTGTTCGACCAGTCAACGTGGAACGGCGCGTGGTCAGATGCCTTGTCGGGCAGTTCCGCAACAGCAACCTTCAACAACACGCAGTACCCGATCCGCGTGACGAACCGGGGGGCACTGACCGAGCGTTGGATCGTGCGCCTGACCAACAGCACCTCGTTCGAAGTCATCGGCGAGAACGTCGGCGTGATCGCCACAGGCAACACCAGTGCGGATTGCGCGCCCAACAACCCGGCGACCGGCGTGCCGTACTTCCATCTGCCCGCGCTCGGCTGGGGCAATGGCTGGGCCACCGGCAACGTGCTGCGCTTCAACACCATCGGCGCGCAGTTCCCGGTCTGGGTGGTGCGAACCGTCCAGCAGGGGCCGGAGTCCGTGCCCGACGACAACTTCACGTTGCTGATTCGCGGCGACGTGGACACCCCCTGATTTCGTAGACAGGAACCAATGAAATGACCGACCTGACCGTCAAATACTTCAACAGCGGCATGACCGGCGCGCCACAGATCTCCAACAACTGGGGCGATCTGGTGACGATGCTCGATGCCTGCCTCGTCAATGGCTTCGCGCTGAAAGCCATCGACACCTTGACCTTCGCCGATGGCGTGGCCACCGCCACCATTACGGCGGGCCACGCATACCAGCCACATCAGGTGGTGTTGGTCGCCGGAGCCGAGCAGCCCGAGTACAACGGATCGTTCCGAGTGCTGACGACGACCATGACCACATTCACCTACGCGGTGACGGGCACTCCGGTGTCGCCTGCGACGACCACCACGAACCTGAGCGCCAAGGTGGCTCCGCTTGGGTGGGAGAAGCCATTCGCGGGGACGGGCAAGGCTGCCTACCGCAGCAAGAACCCGCAGTCACCGCAGAACATCCTGCTGATCGACGACAGTCTCAAGACGCCGGGTTACACGACCACCTGGGCCAAGTGGGCGAATGTCGGCATCGTGGAAGACCTGTCGGACATCGACACTATCGTCGGCGCGCAGGCCCCCTATGACCCGAACAACCCGACGCAGAATTGGAAGCAAGTTCAAGCTGGCCAGTGGGGTTGGTACAAGTGGTATCACGGTCGTACCAGCGGCTACGACAACTCTGGTGACAGCGGCGGGGGCAACCGCAACTGGGTACTCGTCGGCGATGACCGACTGTTTTTCTTGTTCTGCACCAATGCTGCCGGATACGGCTGGTACGGGCGCAGTTCGTATTGCTTCGGCGACATCAGCAGCTTCAAGCCCGGCGACAACTACGGCACTGTGCTCTGCGCTGACGACCTCTACTGGAGCAACAGCAGCAGCGGCTATTCGAGTTACCCGGGGCAGTACAACGGCTACGGGCTGGTTTCGTCCCTGGACTTCACCGGCAAGGTGCTGCTGCGCAATCACACCCAACTCGGCAATCCCGTCCGGTTCGGACTCACGTCGCTGAACACCAACAACGGCCAGCAGATCTGCGGTCGGGGCCCGATGCCGTTCCCGAATGGAGCCGACTACAGTTTGTGGCTGTTGCCCACCTACGTGCGGCAGGAGGACGGCCATATGCGCGGCATCCTGCCCGGGATGCTGTGGATGCCCCAGGACCGGCCCTATAGCGATCAGACCATCGTGGACAACGTGGTGGGTCAGGCGGGTAAGCGCTTCTTGCTGGTCAGGACGCAGTACAGCTCGGAAACCGAAGGCGCACAGATCGCGTTCGACATCACTGGCCCGTGGAGGTAAGCCATGAGCTACCCGCTGAGCGAGTCTTTCGCCACGGCTCCTGCGACCGGCTACACCGCAGTCCTCGGCGGAATGGCCGCGACACACAACAACGTGCAGCAGTCCATCGATATCTCGGCCCCCAATAGCCAGTCCATCCTGCGCTTCAACGAAACCGCCCACGGTGACTTCTGGTTCGAGGCGGATGTTGAGTTTCTGACCGACCCGAGCGCCCGCAAGCACATCGGCCTGTGGATGACCACCGGCAACGGTTCCGAGGGCTACCGGTTCGCACATATTGACGGTGCCTGGAGCGTGACACGCTGGAACAGCGGCTTTGGCGACGGCGCGCCAGTGACGGGCGGTGTCAACGATGGAGCGAAGCCGGTCGCGGGCGTTATAGACGTGGCCCCGACCTTCAACGTCGGCCAGCGGATGCCCCTGCGCTGTGAGGTCATCGTCGGAGCCTTCGACGCCAACGGCGTTCCGTGGGCGCGCCTGATCCAGTTCAAGGCCGGTGGGGTGCTGATGTTCCAGGTCGGGGATGCTGCCTACCGGGGCAAGCTGATCCCGGGCGTGTTCCTGTATGGGGCCACGGCGCGCGTCCACGCGATTGCGGGTGACACGCCGTCAGGTCTGCCCGCGTTTCCGGCAACCGTGGGCGTGAACGCCGCCGATGACCTGCTGCCGCTCGCGGGTGGGTCGACTTCGGTGCCCCCTGATCCGGCCGCCAACATCGCCGTCAACGCCGACTGCGACCTGATGCGCTTGAACAGCCCCAACTCTGAGCTGTGGAACCGGGGTGGTGGCTACGACTGGCACTTTCACGCGATTCCGAATGGCCGCAAGAACATCCACTTCAGCGGCCACGGCTTCATCGCCGGAACCGTCAAGGAGAAGGGCCAGCCCGACCAGCCCCTGGTGCGGCGGGTGCAACTGGTCAGCGAGAACACCCGTGTCCTGGTGGCCGAGACCTGGAGCGACACCACGGGCGCGTACCGGTTCGAGCTTATCGACCCGGCCCAGAGATACACCGTGGTCAGCTACGACCACAAGCAGATGTACCGCGCCGTGATCGCGGACAACCTTCATCCGGAGATGATGCCGTGACCGTTGCCATCACTGTCGAACACAACGAGGCGCGACTGGCGGGCACCCTGGCATTCCTGGATGCCGGTAGCAATCCGGCGCGTCTGCGCATCTACGGCGGGACACGACCCGCCAACCCGGCCACGACGCCGACCAGCGCGATGCTGGTCGAGATCAGGCTGACCAAACCCGCAGGCACGATTGCAGGTGGACTCTTGACGCTGACGCAGCAAGAAGACGGGCTGATCACGGCGACCGGCATCGCCACCTGGGCGCGGCTGGTCAGCGGCAACGAAGTCACGGCCCTGGATCTGGACTGCAGCGGTACCGACGGCAGCGGTGACGTGAAGCTGGCCAGCACCAACCTCTATCTGGGCGGCGATGCCCGGATGGTGTCTGCGATCCTGGGGTAGTCCGTGCCTGCCGTTCTCAACGAGGTGACCCTGGTCGCCGCGTTGCCTGCGCCCACCGCCAGCGTGGCGGTCGGGCCTCCGCTGGTCGATCTGCTGTTTGACCAACCGGCTGCCACCGACGCCAACTTGGTGTTCGGGGCCAACTACATCGCGCCGCGCGACGACGTCGTGGTGCTGGCCAGCCTGCCGTTGCCGGTCGTGGCGATCAAGTTCATCCCGCCAGCGCGGGCCGCACTGCTGGCCGAGCTACCTGCATTGACGGTGACCACGCTGTTGCTGCGCCCGAGCGTCCCCTTGGACGTGACCGGTGCAAGTCTTCCTGGTGTCGTGTTCTCCGGCGAGGTCAGGTACTACTCGCGCACGCAGCGACCGACAGTCGGCCAGACCGCACACGCTTGGCAGGTGGCAGCGCAGACGGAAGATGGTTCGACACAGGGCCAGCAGGACGCTGCCGCTACACCCGCAGGCTGGGACACGTTTTGGCGACGCACCTTGGGTGTTCCTCAAGGCATCGAGCACAGGTTGCCGCCGGTGCTGGCGGCAGCGCCCGAGCAACGAGGCGCTCGCCACCAGGATGCGACCCGGCTGCAGGATTCGACGTGGTTTGCGCACCAGGACGCCACGCGTTTTGCGGCGACCCGACAAGGTCTGTTCCAGAACGCAGGCCCGTTGCGGGACACCACGCGATTTCGGCATCAGGACGGCGACCGCACCAAACGCGCGTGGCGGGTGAGCTTTTGGCAAATCGCGCGTCTGCTCACCGAGCGCCAGGGGAGTGATTTTCAGATTGCCAGCCCGTCACTCAAGGGCTGGAGTGTCCGGTATCAGGACGCCGTGCCGCCACCGCTGGGGATCAGCGTCTGGGTGGTTCCACAACCGCCAGCGCCGATACCTTGCTACACGCCGAGCGCGCATCTGCTGTTCGCCGCTTTGGCCCCAGCGGACAGCCACTTGCTGTTCGTCTGTGAAAACCACATCACCCCGCCGCCACCCGATGGGGAGCCGGTGGTCGTTCCCGTTCGGAGGGTCTATTTCGTGATCAACAACGTGACCCTGTACCGGGCGTCCGATGGCGCGCCGGTGCCGGTGTTTAACCTCTCGCTGTCGCTCGATGCATCGTCCTGGGCGTGGGGCTTCGATGCTGTGCTGCCTGGGAAAGCCGAGGCTCTGGTCGCGGGCAACGCGTCCGGGCACGTCGAGCTTGTGGCCAGCGTCAACGGCACCCTGTTTCGGGTGCTGGCCGAGAGCATCAGCCGCGAGCGCATCTTCGGTGACGCCAGCATCCGCATTTCCGGCCGGGGGCGCAACGCCGTTCTGGCCGCGCCTTACGCACCGGTGATGACATTCACGAACACCGAGGGCCGCACCGCTCGGCAGTTGATGGACGACGTGCTCACGGTCAACGGCATCCCGCTGGGCTGGGCGGTCGATTGGGGTCTGACGGACTGGAACGTCCCCGCCAATGCGTTCGCGCAGCAGGGATCGTGGATCGACGCACTGACCGCCATTGCCGGTGCTGCAGGTGGCTACTTGATTCCGCATCCCTCGGCCCAGAGCATCCGTGTGCGTCATCGCTACCCGGTCGCCCCTTGGGAGTGGGGCACCGTCACACCCGACTTCGTATTGCCAGTCGATGCTGTCGCCCGCGAGTCGCTGCGCTGGTTGGAAAAGCCTGCGTACAACCGCGTGTTCGTTTCCGGGCAGGACGTCGGCGTGCTCGGGCAGGTGACCCGAGCGGGGACTGCCGGAGATGTGCTGGCACCGATGGTCGTCGATCCCCTGATCACCGAGGCCGCCGCCGCAAGACAGCGTGGCATCGCCGTATTGGCCGACATCGGTCACCAAATCGAGGTCAGCCTGCGCCTGCCGGTGCTCGCCGAGACCGGGATCATCGAGCCCGGCGCATTCGTGGAGTACCAGGACGGCAGCGTCACGCGGCTGGGCCTCGTGCGCTCGACCCAAGTGGAAGCCGGGTTGCCCGAGGTCTGGCAGACGCTGGGAGTGCAGGCCTATGCATAACCTCTACGAGCAGTTTCGCCAGCTGATCCCCGACCCGCCGCTGCAGGCGGGCACCGTGATCGAAGTCGGCTCCGGCGTGGTCACTGTTGCATTGCCCGGTGGTGGCCGAATCAAGGCGAGGGGCTCTGCGGCCCTTGGCCAGAAGGTGTTCGTCCGCGACGACGCCATTGAAGGTATCGCCCCCAGCCTGACGCTGGAAATCATCGAGATCTGAAACCCAACTGATTCAACCCTGAGACCCGCCCTGATGCTCACGCATCGGGCGGGTTTCGCATTTCTGGAGAAAGCAAATGACCGAACCCGAACAACAACCCGCGCTTGTCGAGAACATGCTCCTGCTGCGCAAGGAGGACTTCGACGACCTGCTCGACCGTGCCGCCGAACGTGGTGCTGAACGCTGTCTCGCCCATCTTGGCTTGGAGAACGGCCACGCTGCCCGCGACATCCGGGAGCTGCGCGATCTGCTGGAGGCTTGGCGCGATGCCCGCCGCACGGCTTGGCAGACGACCATCAAGGTGGCCACCACAGGCATCCTGGCCGCATTGCTGGTCGGTGCCGCCATCAAGCTCAAGCTGATGGGAGGCCCCCAATGATCGAGACCTTGCTCGGTGGCCTACTCGGCGGAGCCTTCCGTCTCGCGCCCGAAATCCTCAAGTGGCTTGACCGCAAGGGCGAACGCGGCCATGAGCTTGCGATGCAGGACAAGGCGCTGGAGTTCGAGAAAATTCGCGGCGCACAGCGGATGGCCGAGATCGGTGCGAGCGCCGAAGCCGCCTGGAACGTCGGTGCCGTCGATGCGCTGCGTGAGGCCGTCCGCACCCAGGGTGAGAAGACCGGTGTGCGCTGGGCTGACGCGTTGTCGATCAGCGTGCGACCGGTAATCACCTACTGGTTCATGGCGCTGTACTGTGCGGCCAAGACGGCTGCTTTCGCGGCCGCCGTCACCGCTGGCGCTGGCTGGGGCACGGCCATCCTGCACGCATGGACGGAAGCCGATCAGGCGCTGTGGGCCGGGGTTCTGAATTTCTGGTTCCTCGGGCGCGTGTTCGACCGGGTGCGCTCGTGACCGGGGTGCCGAAAACGGCCATCGAGCTGGCCAAGCGCTTTGAGGGGTTCCACCGGGTGCCGAGGATCGATCCGGGCCGCGCGCATCCGTACATCTGCCCAGCGGGCTACTGGACGATTGGCTACGGCCATCTGTGCGAGTCGACGCACCCGCCGATCACCGAGTCCGAAGCAGAAGTCTATTTGGCGCGTGACCTGCAGACGGCGCTCGCAGCAACGTTGCGTTACTGCCCTGTGCTGGCCACCGAGCACGAAGGGCGGCTGGCAGCCATCGTCGACTTCACATTCAACCTCGGGGCTGGGCGGCTGCAGACGTCGACGCTGCGGCGACGGATTAATCAAAGGGACTGGGCCGCTTCCGCCACGGAGGTTCAGCGATGGGTCTATGGTGGAGGTAAAGTGCTGCCGGGGCTGGTTACACGGCGAGCGGCTGAGGCTGCTTGGCTACTTCGCAACACCTGATCTCTGATCAGCGTCCTTCAAGCACTCGATCCGCAGACTCGCCAGCGGCAACGAAACTTCGCAGAATGTTTCCACCGGATTCGCCGACCAATAGATAAGCCAGCCTGTAACGATCTTCCGCTGTGGCCAGCGCCTCCAACCTGCGGACTTGCTCTTGGAGCTTGACCATATCCTCGCCGAGCCAGCTCATGATGCGGCGAATCCGATCTTCGATGTTTGAGCTCTCCTGCAATTCGTCGAGTTCGTGGATGACATCGTGTTTAGTTCCGATCCAGTCCGCACAGAGAGACTCGATCGAAGCGCGAATATCTGTGGGCAACTCGACGGTCGGAAGCTCCTTCTGGACGTAGTCGGCGTTGCTCATCAGACTCATCGCACAAGCGTATGCCGCTGAGCAGAATTCTTCGAGCGTGCTGCTTGCGGGTGCTGCAGACGGTGGGTTGTCGGACGCCTTGGCGCGGCAATATTCCTGACTGAAGGGTTTCCACTCATCCTCGGTGAATAGGCGGGAGACGTACTCACGGGCCGAGCCCGGCTCCCATTGATACTTTTCGGAGAACTGATCAAGAAAGCCGAGCAGGTGAAAAAACGCTCGATTGCCGATATCCCAATGGAGTTGCTCGCCGACGTAGTCGCCGTTGATTCCTTTGTACTCCTCGAGCTCCCGTCGCAGAGCAAGGCAGAACTCTTCGATGACCCGACTGACCACGGCCGGTTCTTGCGCGGTGTTGGCAGCAACCTGATCAATAAATGAGCGATCCTTGGTCACAGTGGCTCACCTTTCGCATCAAACATCGATAGGCGTCGTCTTCCAGACGTCCTGCGCCAAAGCGATGAGCATTGCGTGCCGCTTTTCGATGGTTGCGGCATTCCATCCGGGGAATGCCTCCAGCTTGGCGTTGATCCGCGAAATGGACGTGTTCTGCCCAACGTCGGTCAGCGCGACAAGACTGCGTGTCAGGTAGTTGCCGCTCTTGCTGTACTCTGACTGTTTGGCGGTGTAGAAATCATTACCCGCGACGATATTGATGGGCTTCTCCAGCAACGTCAGGTTGCCCAGCCTGTTTTTGTAGTCATCGTAGACCATCCCCGGGTTTTCGGTCGCCCACTTGCCGCGCAGATCGTCCTCTGGCTTGTTGGGCAGAATATGCTCGATTTCCAGATTGGTGAATGGCTCCAGGCTGCCCGGCACCTTCAGCCCGCTGAAAGCCATCTCGACGTGCTGCGTCAGCCGAGCCAGCAGGTAACGCGTCCTGTATTGCTGCATCGAGTACAGGGTGAAGCGTTTTAGGGCATCGGCCAGTTCCTGTGACTTGCCCGCCATATTCTTCTCGAAACGATCGGCGACGAATATGTTGAGCTGAACCTTCTGCTTGACCGGATCAGTCGTCTCCGCAATCGTGCGCAGCTCGTCCGCCCATTGTGAGAAGCTGCGCTCCAGATCCTTGGTCGGCGTTTTGGTGAAGATGTAGTAGAAGAGGAAGCTCTCCAACTGCGCCACGAAATGGTCGAACAGCTGCTTCGGGAAATTCGCTGCCGCCAGCAGCAGGACATAGTGCAAGCTGAAGGCACCGCCTGCCAGCCGCTTGAGGCTGTCCATAGCCAGGCTGGGTTTGCCATCGTTGCCCAGTCCGTTGGCGAAGGCCAAATAGTGCTCGACGTTGCGGATCACCTTGCGTACGAACTCGAAGGGCTTGCCTGCGTAGTCGCATAGCGCCGCGTTGTCCTTGGCGATGAACCAGTCGTAGATTTCATCCTCGCGCACCACCGCATCGCCACGCTCGTTCTTGATGGTGTAGTTGGCCATCAGGAAGTAGCGCAGAAAGCGCAGCGGTTTTTCCTTTTGCTTCTCCAGCGGCTTGGTGATCTTTTTCCACTCGTCTTTGAGCTGGGTGAACTGCGCTTGCTTGACCTGCGTGAACAACAGGTTCTTGAGCAAGTCCATAGGGTTCAGGCCGACGCCGCGCTCGTTGATGGTCTCAAAGATCTTCAGCGCGCTGCTCACGTCGGTGGATATCTGGATGAATACCACGTTGTTGGCCAGATAGCCCCAATACTTCTTCAGTTTGGGGGCATCGTCGTAGTTATCTTTCAGGTAGCGGTACAGCGTGCTGTAGGCGTTGACCAGATTTTCCAGGGAGCCGAAGCTGGCGATGCCTGAAGCCTGAATGCCTGCGCGCACCGTCTGTGGATCGGCATCCAATTCCACCAGCTTGGCCATCACTTCACCCGCGCTCTCGTAACGGGGCTCCAGCTTCAGGTTGGTGCGTACCTCACCGTCACTGTCCACATAGCTGGTCGAGATCAGCCCCGAAATCATCTGCCGTTGGGGCTCACCCTGGAACAGATGTTTGAGCGCGCACAGCAGAAGGAAGAACGTGGTCAGCCGTTGTTGGCCGTCGATGACCTCATAGTGGTTTTTCTGGTCGGTCGGCGATACCAATACGGTACCGATGAAATATTCCCGCGTCGTGCCCGCATCGATTTGCTCACCGATGTCCTCCAGCAGCTGATGCACTTCCTTGTCCGTCCAGACGTACTCGCGCTGGTAGTCGGGGACAATGTAGAAGCACTCCCTGAAGGCTTCCTCGATGCTGTATTTGTGGTTTTCGATACGTGCCATAGTCCTATCCTTGTCATTCTTTTCCGTCGCGCCAACGTTTTAATCAGGCTTTTGCTTTGATGCCGCAGCTTTAGCGGTGGTGCGCTGATTCGCTTCCAGACCCTCGATGCGGGTACCCTGCGACTTCACCTGCTCCAGAAGCGCCTGATTTTCTCGTTCAAGTGCGGAACGCTGCTGATTTCCCTGCTCGATGGCGGTCAACACTTTCGCCTGCCACTGATCACCGGCGGTATTGTTGTCACGGTCTTGGAAGTATGAGAAGCCCGCAAGTATTGCTGCGACTAGCGCCAAGACTGCCGAAGACGCGACAGACCACAGCGCAATTTTGATTTGCGTGCGCGTAGACCGATCAGTTTTTTGGTCGCGCGCCTCCATCTGCTCCATCATGGTCGTCGCTGCGTCTACCAAGTCTTTGAGGGCTTTGGCGGATTCGGCGGTCATTTGACCAGTGAGCCGCGTCAATTCCATTTCTTCAGCACGCTCTTTCGCTCGTTCGCGTGCTTGCTCAGCCATCAAATTGTTCACCCTACTGAGGTGATCAGTCTGGATGGGATGGATTTCCAGCCTCGATTCGCGCGACGGCTTGGTGAGCTTTTCGAAGGCGCTCAAAGTTGAGCCCAATGCAGATGTGCTTTTACGCACCTGATCGAATAGGCCACTACTGGAGCCAAGCATCTTCTCGCGAAGTTGCCTCGATGCCTGTATTTGCTGTTCGACTTCATGCTGCATCAGCCGAATCAGGTAAGCCGAAGCCGCTTTACCTTCTTCCCTCGACGGAGGCTTGTGATCCTGGCCGTCTTCCCTGACCGTCTGCCACCCCGAAGATTGCACGTAGGCTTCGGCTAGCTGCTCGACTTCATCTACGGAAAGCGTCTTCGCAATCTCAGGATCGAGAGGAATCCGTTCCGGAGCCTCATCGGATTCCACGGTCAGGCTGGCAATACTGGTGAGGAAGTTCCTGACCTGATTGACAGCCTCCCCAGGCTCCAGCTTTTCGAAATCGGTCATATCCCTTACCCGCAGCGGGTAGAGGTAGATGCGGCCAGCCGCCGTGTCAACCTCGGCAGCAGGCTTCGAGCGAAGCAACAGCTTCAGCGATTTCTTCTTCGGCTCCTCGCCAGAGGTTGGATTCGACCCTGTCATCGCCCAAGCCTCTTTCTCATATCGTGCTGCGCAAAGCGACGAACTGGTTATTCGGCCCCTCTGACCGGATGTCAAGCTGTGGGCAATTCGACACCAAGTAGGCCAGTGGTCTCGTCAAGCTGAACGGGAAGAGGACCGGCAACGATTGCAGGCTGTTGACCGACACGGGCTTGCCGACGTAGCGCATGGCCGCCTCGATCAGCCAAACGGTGAGTTCGTCACTCAGGATGGGAGTCGGCGCAAGACGGATGACGCGCTTGCCTTTCTCGACACGCTCAACCGCGCCCCAGCTTGCTTGTGTCTGGATGACCATATTGGTCATGCGTCGCGTGCCTTCGCGTTCGCCGTAGATCTCGCTCATACGGCGATGCACTTCGGCAGCCGCGCAGTCGTCTTGGATGGCCGACAAGCGACCCACCAACTCAGCCACTTTCCCGAAAAACGGATAGCAGGCTATGGCCACGCCCCAGCACAGTACCGGAATTGGTGTGTCGGGCTGGCTTTTGTAAAGAGCCGCCGCCCGGTCGGCGAAGTCCACCAGCTCGGCGCGTGGCTCCAACCACAGCCGGTTCAAGACGGTTCGTGTTTTTTTCTTGGCTTCCACGCCAAGTTCGGCTGCGTCGAGCAGTGCATTCAGATCATCTAGCCCAGCTGTACCCGCACGAACCCGCAGTGCCGCAGCCGCCCAATCAAGCTGAATGAACCGATCGAACCCAATCTGAGGGGCTGATGTATTCATTCGTTTCCAATCACATATTTAACTTTCACAAACGGCACGATCAGCTCTTCTACCGAGATGCCGCCGTGGACAACCACTTGCTCGCCATCGGGAACAAAAGCCGTTCGGCCACCTGCGAATAAGGGCATATAGCCCGCCGGTAGTCCAGCGATGTCCAAGTGCACTGAGTTGGTATTTGCCGCTGCGGATTTCGCCAACAACGATTCACTGCGATACACGCGCACCCGTTCGCCACGGGCTTCTGGAACATCCCCTTCAGATGGACGTCCCACGCCAACAGCTTCAACGTTGCCGTGATCCGCTGTCAGGTAAATATGAAAGCCTCTGTCGAGCAGCATCGCAAACAAGCGATCGACGAAGCCTGTTTTCAACCAGTTCGCTATCCACAAGGCCACATCTTGTTTGGAGCGTTCCTTGTGCAGTCGGTCATCCACCTCGTCGACCACCAACCCGACCACCTTGGGCCGACGATCGTCCAGCGCTGCTTGCAAGGCATCCAGCTGCTCAATCTGCCGCAACGAGCGCTGGTAGTAGATCTCACCCGGCTTGACGCCTTGCTCCTGCCAGTAGGCCTTCCACAGGTACTCTTCTTTGTTGGTATGGCCGATCGACTCTTCGAATTCCCGCGGTTTACGGCCAGAGAACAGGGCCTGCCGCGACACCGAGGTCACGGTGGGGAGCCAAGCGAAGGAAGTACCTTCATCAAACGCAAAGCGCTTCGTCGCCTCGACTAACCGCTCCCGAATCTGTACCCACTGGTCCAAGGCTAAGCCATCAAAAACCAGGAGTGCGATCTTGTCGGCCCCGAGCGCTTTCCGGCGAGAGCTCAGATAGTCGGGAATCCGATGCACCATCACCGGCCCGTTGTGGAACGAGAGCGTGCTCAGATCCGCATAGTGCTTGGCAGCCACCCACGCCTGTAGCTGCGTATCCGACTGTTCTTGCAGCGATTTCACGAGAGCCTGCACCTCTGCCAAACCGTCTGTGCCATAGGCATTGCCCAGATCGTGCACGCGGGCGAGCGTTTCGCCGTACTGCTTGGCAAACTCGCTCCATGCCTTGTGCGTAGCCGTCGCGCTTGGAATCGCCTCAATCAGCTTGGCAATTCCCTTTTTCACAAAAGCGTTGCGCGCTTGCGGGTCTTGCACAATCCCGGCCTTGATCCAGCCTGGCGCGTCAGCTGGCACAACCTCAACGACCAGCGGGTGCAAGGAGCCATTCAAGAACATCGAATCAACGATGGATTGCACATCCGAGTGCGCAAATGGAATATCGACTTTGGCCACGTAATCGGGGGGTGGTGGCTCGCCAATGCGTGAGCCTTCCATGCCCAAGTTCGCCAAGTAGCGGTGCCAAGCCTCCTGCACTACGCGCAGCAACGCACTCTTCGACGACAGCCACGCGGCCACCGGAAGGCCTGTAAGCAGTCCCTTGCTCTGGATGATGCTGGCTGCGTGCTCGGCAAAGACCAGGGGCAGCGCACGATTGGCAAAGTGCATCCGCAGCACATCACGCCAGAAATCACTTTCCGTGCGAATGCTGGAGCGCGGTGCCAGCTGATAAACCCGCTCAAGGATGAAATCTTTGGACTCGTTTTCGCCGCGAATACCCTGCAACTCGGTGTCGTGCGCCTCCAGCAAGACAGCAAAGTGCTCGGGTTCAAGCTGCTTGACCACGTTGTAAGCCAAACGCGGAAACAACTGTGCCAAGCCCAGACTTACGACACGACCATAGTGCCCAAGGTCCCAAGGCAGCTCATTGGGATCTGCACCGCGCCAATGCACAACCACAGCGGGCGTGGGGCCGGGCTCGCCTCGGTCCCAGGCGGCGCGATAGCGCTCCTCAAACTCTGTACGGAACACAAAGGGGTCTTCGTACAACAGCACCTCGAAGCCACGGCTGCGCAGTTCGGCCAGCAAACGCTCGTCCAGCAAGACGTCGTCCGGATCACAGGCCACCCACAGCCGGTCGAGATCAGCTGTGAAGCGGCTGAGAATTCGTTCAATCCACTGGCTCATGTGCTTTGTGTCTCCCTCACGTTCTCGCCGGGCTGAACCTCGGCGGAGACGCGTACCATCATTACCGCGTTCAGATCCGGCACACTGGCCGCAGCCTCGGCCAAGGCGGCCAGTCTGGCGTCGTGTTCTTGTTGCAGACGCTTGCGACGATGCTCGCGGACAGCAGGCAGCCCGATGCGGCCGATAGCCTGTTGCCTTGCTTCAAAGGCGTAGTCAGCACGCTCCCGCTCCTCTTGCAGTCGGGTCCGATGCGCCTCCAGCATCTCGGTAAAGATCCGCTCGCCTTGGGCTTTTGCCGCCGTGAGTGCTGCGTCAAACCATTTCACAGCCTCTTCGGTGCCGCTGACCCCGTGTACGACCACTGTTTCGGTCAGCAGCAAATCCCACACGCGTTTGGCCGTCGGCACAAAAGCGCGGCCCTCTTCATTGGTAAAAACGGGCAGGTAACGCTTGCGATTCAAGCCTTCCGCCGCAAGGCTGATCTCCCAGAGGGACCACACTCCGCTCACAGAATCAGGCAGGCCCGTCACCCGTATCACTGGCAAGGGTTGGCCTGCCACAAAGCGGGGCAACTCGCTGATCACTGCGCGTGCGCGCGGGTCTTCCAGCGTCACCCACTCAATCTCAGGGTTCTCGTCAGCGGTACGCGCGTCAAAGCACACCTGCGCTGCTTCGCTGCCATCCGCCCAAGTCACACGCCACGCCTTGCCCACCTTGGTTGCTGCACCGCCGCGTGCGGCCAAGCCAGAGGTGATGGCGCGCTCCAGCCAGAACTGTGCGGGGTGGTCGCGCCATTTGCGGGCGTCGTCCGCTTCCAGCGCGTGCGCGTCCGAGAGCAATTCGCTGCTCTTTTTTGACTCGGCCAAGGTCTCGCGCAACTGCGAGACCACCACATCGCACTCTTGCTCGATTGAAGCTGGGTTCTGCAGACCGTGCACGAACAGTTCTTCAAACAAAGGCTCAGCTTCCGCAGAGTCCATCACGTCAGAGGCCTTGTCCACGCCGAACTGTTGGGCGATCACTTCCAACTTTTCTTCCAACACCTGGCGAACCCGATGCTCCACGGTGTCTTCCAGCACAAAGTTGATGGCGCGCACCACGTGCCGCTGGCCAATACGGTCGACGCGGCCAATGCGCTGTTCAATGCGCATAGGGTTCCAAGGCATGTCGAAATTGACGATGACGTGACAGAACTGCAGGTTCAAACCTTCGCCGCCAGCGTCTGTCGAGATCAGTACGCGCACGTCTTGTGAGAACGCCTTTTGCGCCTTGCTGCGTGCATCCAGATCCATGCCGCCGTTAAGGGTGGCCACCGAAAAGCCACGGCTTTCCAGGTAATTGGCCAGCATGGCTTGGGTCGGCACAAACTCGGTGAAGAGCAGCACCTTCAGGGCAGGGTCGTTTTCTTCCTGCTGCAGTTTGTAGATCAGCTCCAGCAAGGCTTCTGCCTTGGCATCGGTGCCCGAGGCTTCGGTCTCGCGGGCCAGAGCGAGCAGCGTTTCCACCTCGGACTTTTCCAGCTCCCAGCCGGTGGCCTGCATGGCCAAATCGACCTGCGACTGGCCGTCCAGGTCAGCCCAGTCTTCCTCGCTGGTGTTCTCAAACAACGAGGGTTGTGGCTGCGGCTCCTCCAGCAGTGCCAGTCGCTTCTCCAGCGTGGTGCGAATTGCAGCCGTGCTGGACGTTACCAAGCGCTGCATCAGAATCATCAAGAAGCCGATGTGGCGCTGCTTGGCGGCCATTGCCTGGTTGTAGCCGTGGCGCACATAGTCGGTTACGGCCTCATACAAGCGTTGCTGCGCGTTGTGGCGTGCCTGCCAAGCCACCGCTTGCAGCCGGGTGACTCGCGGCTTGAACAGTGGCTGACCATCGGCGTTGATCGACAAGCGCTTTTCGGTACGAATCACAAATGGCCGCACGCGATCGCGATTCACGCTGCTCTCGTCGGGGAAGGCTTCGCGGTCCAGCAGTTGCATCAAACGCAGGAACTGGTCGGTCTTGCCCTGGTGCGGTGTGGCCGAAAGCAGCAGGAGGTAGGGTGACGCTTCGGCCAGCGCTGCCCCCAGCTTGTAGCGCGCCACCTGTTCGGTGCTGCCGCCCATGCGGTGGGCTTCATCGATGATGACCAGATCCCAAGAGGCAGAGATCAGGTCTTCAAAGCGCTCGCGGTTGTAGTTGTTGAGCTGCTCCAGACTCCAGCCACGCCGACTCTCCATCGGCTTGACCGAATCCAAGGAGCAGATCACCTGGTCGTGCATACGCCACAGGTTGTCTTCGTCCCCTTTGTTGCCACTGCGCCATTGGCGAAACGCCGCCAACTCAGAGGGTTCGATGAACTGCAGTTGCTCACCGAAATGCAAACGCATTTCAGCCTGCCACTGGCGCACCAGCCCCTTGGGCGCGACCACCAGCACGCGTTTCACCCGGCCGCGTAGCTTCAATTCCCGCAGCACCAGCCCGGCTTCGATGGTCTTGCCCAAGCCGACCTCATCGGCCAGAAGGTAGCGGATACGGTCGCGGCTGATGGCGCGATTCAGTGCGTACAACTGGTGCGGCAGCGGCACCACGCTCGACTGGATGGGCGCGAGCAACAAGTTGTCTTCCAGCGCATCCAGCAGCTTGGCCGCCGCCGTGGTGTGCAGGATTTCCTCCACCGTCGGGCGAACACTATCGAGCGGCGCAAGGTCTGAGGCACGCGCCCGCACCACCGCGTCTTTGGCTGGAAGCCAGACCCGGTAGGCACTCTCACCCCATACCTCTTGCCGATCGATGACGCGGCACGACGCAGCCTGCCGCGTCAGCCAGCACCAATCGCCGACGTTGAAGCCGCAGCCCGCCACGCTCAGAGCCCGTCCTCTGTGCGGGTCAACGCCATGTCATAGAGGGTGAGTAGCTTTTCGTCCTCCTGCAGCGTCTCGTCAGGCAGCTTGTTTGCGACGTTGATGATGGTCTGGTATTCCTTGGTTGCCCAAGCTGCCCGGAAACCAGCACGGAGCACCTCCAGCCGTGACTCTTTGATCTTGCGTCCAGTGAAGGCCTTGTAGGTCTCGAACTCTTTCAGCAGTGCTTTTTCGCGCTTCATTTCCAAGTCTTGCGCCTTGTTCGGGTCAGGCACGTACCAGCGATCTTTGGCCTTTGTCATTAGGGCCGGGTCATTCTTTTCGAGGCCACGCTGGTCTTTGTGGTTCGAGGAGAGGTAGCTGTGAATCTGGCTGGGTACTTCACCCTTGCCATCGTATTGAATGAAGTTTTCATCCAGCAGTCGGGCGAGCTCAGGTATTACCTCACCTTTCTTCTTCGCCGCGCCAATAATTGGCATGTATTCCGATGTAATTTCAGAATATGTTGACGGACGTTTCTTCAAGAAATCAGATAGCCAGTCGATAGCACTGCGCTCGTCGGAAACGAACATTTCAATCTGAGGTGCCACAGCCACCTGCAGCCGCTTTTTGTCATATTCCGCAGCTTGTTCAGGTAAAAAAATCATGCCGTCACGCGGTTCAAAACGCTGGCTGAGACCTGACTGAAATTCCTGACTGGACAATGGAACGACAAAGTCATGCTTCACAAACCACGCCACCATGCGGTCAAAGATGATTCGCGGGTCGCGCTCCTGAATAAATTCAAGTTCGCCACCCTTCATTTTGACGGACGGAAGATACCCTAAGTGCGTTCGAACAAAGTCCCACACAGAATCGACTTGACCTCCCGCTTTGATGAACCGCGCTTCCAGTCCGCCATTGGGTTTATAGGCAGTGATGACCAAGTCCTGTTTGACAGATGTTGCGTTTGAAACCGCATTAAAGCTGCCCTGCACCTTGTTCAGCGCGGATACGTTGGCGATGACGAATCCCGCCTCCTGCAGAGCGGTTCGAATTCCGTTCCAAACGGCAGCTTGGGTGTTCGAAAAAACGACCGTCATCCAGCGCCCGGGTTTGAGTACGCGGTAATACTCCGCAAAACAGGACTTCATCAGCCGGTAGTACTCGTGCAAGCCCTTTTGTTGGCTGTCACTCATAACCGCTTCAGGACCTTGGTGTGTAAATACTCGATGGAAGGCCTCGACGATAAAATTCAGTTCGGAATACGCGAGGTTGTCGCCGAAAGGTGGGTCGGTAAAGATGTAATCAATGCTGCTGTCGGGCAGTCCGAGCTGGGCGGCCGTGCCTGTAGTGATTGCCGTATTGCCAGCACTGACTTTGTAATCACTGAACGCTTTGATCAGACGGTCGAGTTTGCCGCCCAAGTTGTACCAAGGGCTGCACTCAGAATGTTGTGAGGCAACGTAATAGACGCCCGTCATGTACTGGCTTGCTTGAGAAAAACCAGTGGGCCTGTACCTGTTCAAAACCGACAGGCCGGGAATCGATTGCTCGACCATGTAAAGGAGGAAAGCACGAATTCGAGGTTCTGGGTTTGCATTGGCTTTTTCCCACAGCTTCCCAATGGCTTGTGCAGAACGTGCGAGAAATAGCTGATGAACGTGGGAAAAGGAAGCTGATCCCGCGCGCCATTTGTCACCCCACTTTTGCTGCTCCGCTGGAGCATGCATCATCCGAACTGATGGCAAGGCGGAAGGGATAGGCAGTGCTGCAATTTTGCCCAAGACTTCACGATCGAAGGTGTCGGGCTTCTTTTCATACTTTCCGCCATTGACTATGTAGCTGATCCGGCTGGGCACTCTTTTTGCAGTTTTGAGAGCGTTTCCTGAAATAGGATCAATTGTGGTTTCGAAGAGCTTGTCGAGCTTTTTCTTGGTGAGTTCGGCGCCACAATGCGGGCAAGGAAAGTCGTCCTGAACCCGTTTGGTGTCCTCGTCCAGAGCTTCATCCAGAAAGTTGACTTCCCCAGCGCAATGCGGGCAAGTGAAGACCTCACTCCACACTGTGTACTCAATTCGCCCCTTTGTTTTGCCATCGGAGTGGGTCGTTTCGTACATCCAGCCGATGTCGTGTTCCAGCTCTTTGAGTAGTTGCTTGCCAGCTTTGGCAAAGGCTGAGACATCGAGCGGAATGTTGTAGTTGGCACCAATGAAGGTGGCGGCTGGCGACAAATCATTGATGACGGCGCGCCGTGCGCCCCATTTGGGCGCTGGCTTTCCTTGCTTTTTCCATTCCATCTCCAATTCATGCCGATAGGTCGCCGGTGCCAAGCCACACCACTGCGCGGCAACACCTGTCATTCCTGACCCGCCGAAAGCATCGAGAACGATGTCACCGGGTTCTGTGTAGTGCAGGATCGACGGCACGATTGCAAGATGGGGCACCTTGGTGTGATACGAGTGGGCTTTATAAAGCGCGTCTGTTTTACCAACCGTCACGTCGACTGTTTGTGGTTCCCTGCTGTACTTTGCGCTCGGGTCGTACGGCTTGCCGTAGTGGCGCACGAAGTCCTCAAGAAACGGGTTCGGGCAGGCTGTGTAGTACGGCGGATCAGACATCGTCAGGATGGCTTCATCCGTGCCCTGTGGGAATCCTTCCATCTTGCGGAACGCCGGATCTTTTAGCTTCTCGGACAACAGCTTCAGAAAATGGCTACGGCGGGCTTGCTCGCTCGGGAAGGTCTGGCCCAAACATTCCACGGGACCGGACTTGGTCGCTTGGTTTTGAAAAAAATCACTCATGAGTCTGCCTTGTTTAATTTCCGTGAGCTGCAAGCCGTTGCTGCAGCGATGGATATGCGTAGTGTTCGGAGGCGTCACGGCTGGCGGTTATTCGAGCACTGACAAATGCCTGCCAATGCGCATGTGTTTGGCTGATCATTGGCAACGTGAGATCAAACAACCTATCAAGAATGCCGGAAGTCCCAGAAGCAGCCCAAATTTGGTCATTGCTAGCTGCCGCTTCCAGTATTTTCCTGATGTCGTCGCTGGTGAAGAACCGGACGTAATTCACGACAAGAATCAGCCCATTGCTCTCTGCAGATCTCCAGCCTCCAGAAGATCCATAGAGATCAATGGCTCGGCTAACCAATTCAGGTCTTGGATTTTCAGCGGCAATGCTGATTTGTGCAGTTCGATCAAGCGCATCAAAGCGTGCAAGAAGATCCACAGACAATTCAGGGGAAGATAGTGCGTCAAAAGCAGAAAACGCTGTTAATGCGCCAACATCAACAGTCGCCAGCAATCGCCGCATGCGAAGACGAACCGGCTCAGAAAGCCAGGACCAGATCCTTGTATCGGAATCGACTAGCGTACACAGACCCAGTAATACCGCGTCATCGACAGCGTCAAACCATGTGGCAACGAATGGCGGAACCACGCTGTCATAGATAGCCGTTTTGACGGAAGCAATCTCTTTCAATGTCTGCGCGATCTGCTTTTCTTTAGCCTGAAAGCGTGCGCGATCATTGCCGAAGGTGGACTTGATAAGCCACTTGATCAGATTGGTTACCAACACCTCTTTAGCGCGGTCCAGATATCGGGAACGGATAAAAGCATTGATATCAGGGCCATCCACGGGAAAAGAGGCGCTCAAAATATCAGCTTCGAATCTGCCAACTGCACTCTTACCCTGCAACGGGGCGTGTGTAAGCAAATACTGTAACGCTTGAGCTATGTGCGTGCGCACCAAGTCCGGTGTGGGCTTATAGAGTTCATCTTCCAACACAAACGCCGGATGGGCACATAGATTGCGATCCTCTTGCAGCCGTGTGAAGGCAACAAATTCATGTGGCGCGAAAAGCAAGAGTTTTTCGTTCGCAGTCTTCAGCAGTTCACCTTCAATACGCTGCAATTTAGGAACGGCGTTGTGCTCAATCGCAACGTCAAGCTCATCAACAAACACCTTTGGTGCTGCCTCTCCTTGGGCCGCAAGCTCACGAGCCTTTGCAATGATGTCGTAGGCCACGGCAATCCAGGTCGACATGATCGCTGAGCGAAATGCGCCTCCCCTGTAGGCAGTGATGGCCTCAGAGATCAGTCGATGTGACTCTCTGTCTCGCACGGCCAGGCAAAGGGAGTCAATATCGGTTAGTCCATGGCTCACGATGAACTCCCGGTCACTCAATGATGAAGCGCAATTTTTCTGGATCTTCCTTGCCCTTGCAGCGCTCTTTCAGGAAGGCTTCGAAGCGCTCGCGCACATCCTTGAGCGTGGCAGGTGACCCGCCCAGCAGCAGTGCCTGCTTGATCTCATCGCCTTTGACCACTACTTTTTCCAAGCCCACCAGCGCCATCTGCACGGCGTTGGCAAACTCGCTGGTGACCGGGTCTGGTAGCGTGCGTGACGACAGGAATGTCTTGATCAGCTTCTTGCTGGCGTCTGGCAAAAGGCCGAGGCTTTCCTGCGTAAAGGGGTCTTCCAGGTTTTCCAGCAGGGTCTGCTGCCAGTTGGCGACGAGCTGATCCAGATCGTCATCCAGCTTGTGCAGCGCTTTGGCGGCGGGGATGCTCAGCTCCAACTGCTCGGCAGAGGGGCGGTATTGGCAGTGTGGGCACACCGCGACCGTGTTCAACGTCGGCTCGTCCAGTGCTGAGCAGCTCTTGAGGCCGTTCAGCGACTCTTCAAACGTGGTGAGCTGGCTGACGTTCATCATCTCCACACCAGCAAGGACGCGCAGGCCTTGCAGGCGCGGGTCGTTACGCAGGGTGTTGCGGCTTTTTTCTTCTGACACGCCGAGCCGCGCCTTGGTGTGGCTGGCGATGTAGGCGTTGATGTAGTCCTTCTTGAGCTGGTTGAGCGTTTGCCGGTACTCGCTGGCGTGTTCGGCCGTGCGGTCTTTGCTCAGCTTTTCTTGCATCGCTTTGCGGGCGGCTTCGGCCTGCTTGACCCAATCGTGCGCAGCAGGCAGCACCATTTCGGCTTGCGACAGGTAGGCTGCCGTGCTGCCCAGCTCCACCACCAGATCGAGCATGCGCTCAACGGCGGCCAGGATTTCCAGATTCGTTTTCTGCGCTTCGATTTCTTCTTGGGTGACGCGCAGATTCTTCAGCTTGCCGACAGTGTTGTACGGCGACAGGTCTTCGGTGAACTTCTTGAGCGAATCCAGCCGTGCGTGCCAGTCTTTGGCTTCTTCCTCGCGCAGCAGGTTTTGGCCCCAAAAGCCGAGCTTGCCTTGCTGCAAATCCGAACCCGCCTTGAGCACGCGTGGCGTCATGACGCTGATGCGGTCTTGCAGTTCACGCACCGATTCCGGGTCGCCCTGCGTGGCCTTTTGCGCCCAGCCGGAGGCCAAGCCAAAGAACTCGAACAAGGCCTTCAGCACGGCGACATTGATTTCCTTGGGCGCTTCGATGTGTTTGAACTGCTTGAGGTCTTCAAGCGAACGTTCAGCCAGTTGCACCAGCTTGCCGGAATCGATCTTGTCGCCGGTGATGGACAGCACCAAGTCACCGGAGTACACCAAGCCGCTCAGCACGGTGACCAATAGGTCGGGCTCCAAGCGGTATTTGATAGGCGCAAAGTATTCGACATCCGCAGTACCTGAGAGCAGTTCGCTGCGGTTGAGCACCTGGCCGTGGCCCTTGTCCTTCAGGCGCTTCAGCACTTCCTGGGCGTAGCGGGAGTTAGCAGGCTCGATGCGATCGCCGTCCAGCAGTTCCAGTGCATCCAGGATGGCCACGGCATCTTTGGTGCGATTGCCACCGGCCAGTGCACGCAGCGCATTGCCGACCAGTTGCTTGCGGTTGGCTTCGGTAAACAGAACCGAGAACGTGGGGTACTCGGGGGCCAGATCCACAAAGTGCTGGCTGAGGGCCAGCCCGGAAGTGATGTTGACCACGTCGCGGAAGTTGATGCGCTCATCCGGCCCAAGGCGCGCACGGTCGCGCAGGGAGATGCCTTTGGACCAGTCTTGCAGGGTCTTGGTTTTGCCCTGGTAGGTCACTTCAAAGGCGGTCATCTGCTTTTCCTGCAGCCATTTACCCATGGCTTTGAGGAAGTCCTGGGCCTTGGACATGTAGATGGCCTTGGCCCCGCCACTGGCGGTGGAAGCCAGTTCCAGCGCCGCAGCGTAGGAGGACAGGTGGCGCTTGATGTCTTCGTCCAGGCCTTTCAGACGGAAAAAGACTTCATCTGACAGGTTGTTGTCTGTGAACTTGCGTTTTTCGAACGGCGGGATGAAGTAGATGTAGAAGTCGCGCTCGGGCTGGGCTGTGGGGCGATCGTTCGGCGCACCAAAGAACAGGTAACCGATGCGATCGGCACGGCGCTCCTGCCATTCGATCTGGTACTGCCAGATCTGAAAACCTGAGACGTAGCTCGGATCGTTCGGATTTTCTCGGACCAGCTGCAGCAGGGCCGCGTAGTAAGCGCGATCAAGTTGGTCGTCATCGAGGCTGCCGGTGCGGTTTTCAATTTGCGCGTCGTAGTCAATGTCTTTTTTCAGGTCTAGGTAGTACTGCTCGGTGTCAGCGGCTTTGGAGATGAACTGGCCGTTGACGGTCTTGAGCACTTCCCGCAGGACCGTCACGACCTTTGAGAGCAAGTTCTCGGCCGCATCACCGGGCAAGTCAGCAATCGTTGGGTCGAACAAGCAGAGTGCGTCCCGCAACTCTGCTGCGGTGGGGCCGATAGGCACGTGAATGTCGCCGCCGGTGGTCAGGCGATGCACGGCCAGTGCGTTGATGACGCGCAGCGCCATCCCTTTGTAGGCTGGTCGGGTGAACGACTGCTGCACGCGAGACTCCAGCACATCGGAGACGCGCAGGACTTCCTTGATGTTGGCGTCTGGGCGCAGCGCAGAATTTTTCTTGATGGTCTGCCAGTAGCTCTCGTAGCTGATGAGCTCGGGCTTGTCGGTGGGTACTTCCTGGTCCAGTAGCGCCTTCATCGCGGCTTCGATGGTGGTCAGTGCGCCACGCTTTTCGGCGAAGTGGATCTGCTCAAAGGTTTTGAGGTAGTCCGGGTGAACGGGGAACAGTCGGACGTACTCGTCCATGCGTTCGTTCATGGAGCCGTAGAACTTGGTGAAGGGCGTGAGGTACTCGCGGATCTTGTTTTGCTGATCGGCACTCTTTTTCAGCAAACGCGCGGCGACCACAAAGCTGACGTCATTGCGGTCGATCAGAATTTGCGTAAAGCGTTCGTGCACGCGGCGCATGCTGCTGGCCACGTGCTCGAAGCGGGCACTATCAAAAATGGCTTCCTGCACACCTGCAACAAAGCGGAACTTGAGGTGCTTGGTGACTTCGCCAATCTGGCGCAGGATGGCCAGATCGAGTGCCAGTTCGTGGCCGCGACGGGAATCGAGGTATTCAAGGAACTCGTCCACCACCAACAGGATGCCCTGGCCCGGGTAGACGTCTTCAAACGCGCCCATCATTTCTTCGAAGGAGTGCTTGTTGTCCAGCTCCTGGTCAGCCGTGGGGAACGTGTAGGAGACGCCAAGGTTGGCCAGGAACTCTTGCAGCCTGCGAGTGATGATCTGGCGCAGGGGCATCTCCAGGCCACCCACCTCGATACGCAGCACCTTGAACTTGCCCGCGATGGACGCAGCGGCTTCGGCCACCTTCGGATGGCGAAGCATCGGGGCGTAGGCCGCATCTTCGGCCACCAGCGACAACACCGACATCAGGTGCGACTTACCCGTGCCGTAGTTGCCGACGATCAGCACACCTTTGTGGTCAACGGTGTCGTCGAAGCTGATTTGAGGAATCATGAGCTTGGCGATCCGCTCGGCCATGTCATCGGAAATGACATAGGTGGTGACGAGCTTCTTTGCCTCATCGGGCCGCCCGGCGTCGAGCAATTGAATGACCGATTCGATTTGCTCGAACTGGACCAGATCACCGTATTTCATCTTGTTAGCCATGTTTTCCTCGTTCCCCTAAGCTTTAAATCTCAAGTGCGACCACGCCATCAGCGTCGTAGTCGCGGTATTCCGGGTGCGTCATCTCGGCGTAATACAGCCGATTTCCGCGCAGCTCGCCGGGCCACACGGCCACGACGCGCTTGGAGTGCGCCAACCGTTTGATCAATTCCAGCGGATTGATCTGCAGGCCACGCTCAAACAACAACTCGATGTTGTCGAGCAGCAGCACCTCTTCTTTACCCTGCTTGTCAGCGATATCCCGCAGCAGCTGGCCCGCAGAAAAGCCACGTGCTGCGTGCGGCGTAGCCGACAAGCGACGCCCCAACTCCAAGTTGACGTTCAGTGGCTTGACACCCAGCTTGGCTCCCAACTCTTGCAGCAACTTGGTTTTGCCGCTGCCGCGCGGCCCAGCCAGCACGATGAGTTTTGTGTGCAGGCCGCCAAGCTGGTCTACGTACCGTTCAAGTTTTGTCAGCATCAGCAGCCCCTCATTCCGCTTCGGCTTCTGGCCGAAGGTGGTCAGGCGAGCGGTAGCCGGGAGCGAGCAGCGCGTTCTTCACGCCATAGAGCGCCAGGTGATCCCGCAGCCACAGTCGATATTCAGGGCCGCGCAGGCTGTGATCGGGGGAGCAGTCCACGCTCCACTTGCGCAACACATAACCGGCAGTGGCGGCGCGCAGATTCATCTTGAGCAGGCCATCGCGCATGCCGTAGTCCAGCAGTGTGACCTCTGGTCGTGACTGATCTGGGTGGGGAACGAGCTCCAGTTCAACGATACGAGTCCACTGGATATCCTGATCAGGACGCTCATGTGCCTCAACCGGGGCATCTTTCAACACGGCAGGATCTTGAATCCGGGTCAGCACAAAGTCTCGAAACTCACCCGACTTGCGGTCGAAGGCGCGGGTGTGCCAGCGCAAGCCAGTGTCCAGTAAGGCGAAAGGGACGATCTCACGCTCGCTTTGGCCGTTTTCGACAGATTGGTACTTGATACGCACGGGGCACTTGTGACTGATGGCCCGGGTGATGCTGGCCAGCGTGCTGAGATCGGGCTGCCCCAGCTTGTTGGGAATGTCGCAGGTGATACCGGTGCGGGAGCGGACCGGTTCTCCATCCCCAAAGCCTTCAGCCAGCCACGTCAGGACTCGCTCGGCTGGAAAGTCAAACAGGGGTGTGAACGCTCGACCAATGATGTATGTCTTGGAGCTTCCGTCGTACTCGATGTTTGCTGGGGCCATCTCTTTGTAGAGCCCCAGGTCTCGGGTAGCTGCGGCTGTTTGGATTCCGAAGCGTGACGCCATGTCCTGGCGGCGGATTTCGCCCACGAACCATAGTCGCAGCTCGATGTACGCCATTCGGTCACGCTGGGCGTGTCCAAGTTCTTGTAGGCGATCTGTGGTCATCTTCTGTTACTCGATTCCAAGTGGACTGATGTAGATCGTCGAGAGTATAAGGGAGCGATTGTTGTGTGTCGATACGATCCTGTAGTTAAATAATCAGCATCAAAAAGAGTCTGATTGAAGTATGATTGTGCAAGTCAAGGAGAGCAAAACTATGTGGCTCATCACCTCCATCGGATTTTTCAGCGTTGTACAGAAGCCGGGCGACAAGCAAAACGGCACGTTGACGGTGCGCTCGCGAGTCCGTAGCGACCTGGCAGCTCTCAAGCAGCACTATCTTCCTGGCTTGGGGCCGATCCAGGAGAGTCTCGATACCGACTACCGTTTCAGGGCGGTCGCGCCGCGCGCCGAGGTCTCCGCCGCGATGGCGCGGATGATCGAAGACTTGGACTATGGCAACTTCAAGTCAGAGGTGGCCAAAAAGCAGGGGCCCAAGCGCGCGAGCCTGTATCACCAGGTTTGGGATGTGCTCTACCAGTTGCAGACCTCCCCAAATTTTGTCGAAACAGAACCCACCGCAGACAGCTATGGTGGCGTGGTGGTCAGTGGTGGGCACAAAGTTCTTCTTCGCGAGCCAGCCAAGCACCACGGTGGGTATGCCTGGACCTTTGCCAAGACCGTGGCCAAGGAGGGAGAGTCACCGCGCGATGCTGCCATCCGCGCCGTGCGAGAGAAAACGGGCTACGACGCGGAAATCCGCATCAGCGTCCCGGGCGTCTTAAAAGGCTCCTCGTCCAACACCTGCTACTACGTGATGGATGCCAAGCATCCCCCTGCGAAGCCGAGCTGGCAGACCGCTGCCTTGCGTTGGGTAAGTTTTGATGAGGCTCGCGATCTGCTTCGGCAGTCACCGAACGCCGAAGGTCGGGATCGGGATCTGGCCATTCTTGACGCGGCGGAGAAGGTGGCCGGGATCATCGCTTACAAGGAACACCCGAATGTCCAGCCGGAAGACTGGACGGACCTCAAGTCCATGCCTGAGCGGCACACCGTGCTCTATCCGAAGCTGTGCTTCAACCCCGATGAGATGGCGAACATCCGTCGCGGCTTCTTCCCCACGGTAATGGAGCAGAAGTGGTTTTTGTACTTCACCGGCGAACGGCTAAGGATGCACCGGAGCTGGACTGGCGTCCTGATCTTTGACGTGGGATTCGCCTTTGACCCCAAGGGTGGCGCCTACGTCACCGACGTGATCGTGAACCGGGAAAGCCGGGAGTACAGCAACACGGATGACGATGAAGACCTGAAGTTGCTGGAGGAGATCATTCGGTCTCACTTGCTTCAGCCGTTGGAGGAGCCGGAGGTGGATGGCTTCGTGAAGGCAATGGGTCTGGCCATGCAGCCGAAATACCTCGGATCACCAGAGGTGGTGACAGCGCTGGTCAAAGATATTTTCGACGTCGCCATTCGCGCGTTGGCCGAAGAAGCGACCGAGAAAGACTTCGTCGAAGCCGTAGGGAAGGTTATTGCAGCGTTTACGGATGACAACGCGGGCTACACCCGGATGCCGGGTTGGCACAGCGCCGAGCAGATGGGGGGCTACATCAAAAAGTACCTCATCGGCAGCGATCAGGGCGAGCACCTGGCAGAGATCATTGGTAACGGCATGACCGCGTTAATTGCCAAGTTGCAGGAAATGCTGGGTGGTTTCTTGCAGGACCCTGCCGCCAATTGGGAGGAGCACGCGCTGGTTCAACTCAACGCGCTTCATCAGTTCGTGGTGACAGTTCTTCTTGGCACCAATACGGTGCTGTCTGGCGGGAAGACCTTGAGCGACTTTCAGTGGGTGCCGATTGCCGCCGGAGCCGGGAATAAGCAGGTCATCGTCGACGTGGGTTCCGAAGGTGGTTCATTGACCTTGTACGGCGTGCAGTCTCCCGAGGGCTGGCAGTTCCGGGTTGAAACCAATGAATCTGCACTGGAGGACGATGAGGATATGACGGATCTGCCGGAGCGTCCATGGGTGGGAACGTGGCGCAGTGCCCTGAAGCAACTTGATGCACACCCGTGGACTCAACTTCATCCTCTGACGGTTCATTCGGAGTTTTGCGATCGAGTTTTCAAGGCCTTGCAGACCCGGAAGAAAAAAGGCCTTGTGATCGATTGGGATGAATGGGGCAATGTCCTGAAAATCTTCGTAGATGAAGAACAGTGAGGTTTAAATGCAAAGAAGGGAGCAGAGATGAGTGCAGCAGCGATTGTGAAGGCAGCCCAGTTTGCGGCCGAGAAACACAAGAACCAACGTCGAAAGGATGCCGATGCGTCCCCGTACATCAATCACCCCCTGGCGTTGGCCAGTGTGTTGGCCGTTGAGGGGGGGGTTGAAACGCCGGAAGTAATTTGTGCCGCACTGCTGCACGACACCGTCGAGGACACAGAAACCACTGCTGAGGAACTGGCGGCCATCTTCGGCGCCACGGTGACTGGCATCGTGCTGGAGGTGACCGACGATAAGAGTCTCGACAAGGCGGTGCGAAAAGAAGAACAGGTACGCCATGCCCCGCACATTTCGCCGGAGGCCAAACTCGTCAAGCTGGCCGACAAGATCTGCAATCTCAGGGACATCCTGGCATCCCCGCCAGCGGACTGGAGCGCTGACCGAAAACGGGCGTACTTTGACTGGGCCGCAAGGGTGGTGGCAGGGCTTCGTGGTGTGCATCCTGCGCTAGAGGCTGTTTTTGACGGGCTGTACGGCCGACAGGCTGAACTGCTTTAACGGTGGCGCGGATGCGAATCGAACAGCAGATCGTTGCAGCCTGGGCAAGGCAACTGAGCGACAAGCTCATCAAGGATTCCATCGCGGCTTTGGAGCAGATGGACGCCAATGAAATGCTCTCCGGAGATGACTCGGGCCTGAAAAATGTGTGGGAGGAGATTTGCGTCCAGGTACAACAGGAAGAGTCCATCTTTTGGGATGCCTACCTCGAGACTATGGAGGGTCTTTTGACTGGCTTCGTCGAGTTGCTGGATAGGGACGCGCGCATGGCCTTGTGGGCAGTTACCGACGAGGGTTCGGACTATGTTGATGACCACCAGGCAGACACAGACGGCGTTCGTGACGTCCCTGTCTCAGAAGATGAAATTGTCAGCAAGCTGAAGGATGGGTTGTTGTCAGCGGCAGCCAATTATTCGAACGCGCGCATCACGAAGTTTCTCGCGCGCCACGAGGATGGCTACGACGAACTCGAGGAAGATGAGGATGACGAGGATCTGGATGACGATGGAGCAGAAGAGCAAGCGGAAACCACAAAGCGATTTTTCGACCTGCGACCTGCAGTAGCTGACCCGGTGGTTTTTGTTATCACTAGGCAGCTGATCGATGACATGGATGTTGAAAGCTCTCTCGATTTCCTCCGGTCCCTCGTTCCCGTCGAACGCCCTGAACACGCATGGGCCTACAAGGGGCGCTTGTCGTTGATGATCAGCGGGTATGACAGTGATCCGCGAGAGCTGTACGAGATTTCTGAGGTCTGCCATTACTTGCGCGCGCTGGATGCCGAATGGCCGTTCTGGCTATTTTTCTTCAATCAGGCAGATGAGTCCATCAAAGTGATCGCAATGTGCTTGGCCTCGGCGATTGAAGTCGTACCCGGTGCCGCGCACATCGATTCGGAAGGTCTGAAGCACTTTCTGGAGAGAGGATTTGCAGCCGTTAACTACCTGTTTGATACCTACGGGTTCCCCGAGTCGGAAAACGAAGTGCTGTCGATGGGTGTGACGCAGATACTCGAAAACAGCATGATTGACCCGGATCGTGATGGATACAGCCTTGGGTAAATTTCGGAACCTCGACAGCGCTCGCGGCTGTGGTGAGCTTGCAAGGCAAAGTTCAGTATGACCATTGTTCGTGGCGTCAGAATTATGGCTTCGCCGTGTTGTGGGGCACAGTATTCCTTTCCCAGGTATGTGTCGATGAACTTTTCGGCATTCGAATACTGGACCGACGGCTGGCGAGAGTACTCACTCATGCCTAACGATGAGGGGATTCGTCGCTGCACTTGCGGTCAATTCGTCTTGCTGAAAGACATGGTCGCAGTCGATGCCGCTGACTCCTCGGAGCTGCCGTATATGGATCGTGTACCAGATGAGCTTTTACCCGAGTGCATTTCCAAGGCAGGAAGCGAGGAAATGGAGGTCGCGGCAAGGCTCGGGTACTGGCGACATCTCAATCACGAATATCGACAGGCTTACCGTCAGCACAGGGATGCGGAAGAAGCCACCACCAAGGCGGTATGGGAGGCCGCCAACCCCGATCGCCGAACTTGGTGGGATAAGTTGCGCCGCCAGAAACCGCCCAGCTACAGCAGGCCGGTGGACAGCCCGTTCACGTATCCGGCTTTCGAAGCCACAGACGCGCAGCTTGAAAACATGAAGCTACTGAGCGCGATACTGCAGAAATGGGGCTTCGCCTCGCGACCTGGGTACACCATGGAGCTTGCAGAGCTGTACCGAGAGCAGGGTCGCTTTGATGAGTCCCAGAAAGTAATTCTGACACTTGACCAACGAGATGTCGGCGTAACCAGCAACCTCATTGGCAAACTGATCAAGGAAAAGCAATCGGCGCCAATGCGCTACAGGATGTGACCCAGTTTTGGATTTTCTCCTGGGAACGTCGGTGAAAGGACTTAGGCGAAATCAGCGAAATCAGCGAAATTAGTGATGCGACAAGCACTTGCGGGTGACCAACGTCGGCGAAGTCAGCGAAAAAACCCCCCTCAGCCTGGCGCTATGGCGCTGCCAGCCTGTACACCCGTAGTGGCGCGCCAGGTGCGCCGTCGCTGCGGTCGGCCTGTCGCACAGTAATCTTTGGCGGCGTACTCGTCAGAAGGCATTGCAGACTGTCATCGATCAACGACTTCGGCACCTTGCCACGGAAGCATTCTGTGCTGATCTGACTGCGCGTGGCCTGACCTCTATCGTGCAGGAAAGCCAGCACCCGGTTGGAAAGTTCGAGCGCTTGGGCCATCCTGGCATCGTCAGCAGCACTCACAAAAACGTACCGGACGGATGCCGTGATGTACTGTATCCAAGCCATCGCTGCATCGATGTGCGGCACATCGACTCGAGTCTGCAAATCGGTCAGCGCGAACAACATCGCCAAGCGCAGCAACATCGGTGCACGGCGTTCCAGCATCGAATTGACCACTTCGCTACCCTGATCCTCGTTGAGTTCGGTTCGATAGAGTTGGGCGTACCGCCACTGTGCCTGCGCAGACAACTCCATCCGCAAGTGGTCACGCTGATCCACCTGATCGGCTCCTGTGAATCTGAGTATCTCCAGAACCCTGCTTGCCAAGGCATTCACGGTGGCCTGTGGTGTCGCTTTCGGAAAAGGCAAGATTTGCGATCGCTCGGCCCAGATCATCAGAAACCGGTTGGCAAAGCCATTGGTCAACTCTCGAGCAGTCATCATTTCCGTCAGTTCACTGGGCGAAATCGCACCACTGAGGCATACGTGTGGATGACTGGCGTACATCCGGTTCGACTTCGTCGCGGGTTTGAGACTGACGCCATCCCAGCAATCTCGCAGAGCAGCAGATAGCGTATTGCCTTCGCGGCGCCCCTGGTGCAGAACGTTCGCGAATTCGGACTCGACCACCCACAGTCGCTTGTCCTCAATCGCCGGAATCTCCTGTTTGCCTTGTCGATAGCCGTCGTGCATCAGGGCCACAAGGCCCTCGCGGCTGGACAGACCGCCACGATGAATCTGCGGTGCATACCGATCATCTAACTCGCGCAGAGCCTGATCGATTCGCAAGACCAGTTGCACGGCGTCGCCTTTGCGGCCACGCCCCGAGCGCCCGATGTGCAGGCAGAAAATTCGAGTGTGGTGCCAAGTATTCCCGATGGGCAGGTACACGCCCCGTCCAATGGCGCAGGAAAGGTAAGCGATGAAATTGGCCGCGATGGCATAGGGATTGGTTTCCGTGCCCTCGCCGCCAGCACAGGCCACCTCGCCAACCAAGCCGTAAAGGCAAGACCGGTGGGGGTGCGGCGCATTTCGATGGATGCCAGCTCCTGAGTCCGCAAAAGGCGTAACCTCATCAAGGGAGGAGCCGAGCGGAGGACCTGACACATCCTCCCTGGGCATTCCAGGGCCTTGCATTCACTACTTGTCCAGAGCCGTGGCCTGGACGATCCCCGAAAACTCACGCAGGATGTCGGGGTTGTTCTGGGATAGAAACCGGATCACGGCTTCGTTGTCCAGCAGTTTCGTCAAGTAGCCCCTGGCAAGCACCAGGTTGAGGACGTCCTGCCCATACGACTGCTCGACCAGCTTGAACTGACTTTCCAGGTTTGCCATTTCGCGCTCCATCTTCGCCATTTGATCGGCGGTGACACCTTTGACTTTCTTTGGGCCTCCCTCGTTGACCAGCATGTTTGGGGGGGTGGCCGCCAGCAAGGCCTGGGCGTAGGACACCGTGATGTTGTTAGTGGCCACCATCAGTTCGACGCACTCGACCTGGCGCGTCGGTTTGAGCTTGCGCAGGACCGGACTCAGGTTGGCCGAAAAGTGCTTATCCCTGAGCAGTCGAACAGCCTCCGCGCAGATTCCGTCCAGCAGGTTGATCTTCTTGGTGATGTGCTCCAGGTCCAGTTCCAATGATTTCGCCAACCGAGCCGGTGTGACGCCACGGTCCACCGCCCGCCGGATCATGAAATGCTCCTGGATGGTCGACAACCGGTTGATGCGGTTGTTGTAGGTGTAGCTCTCGTCGTCCTTGGCTATCAGGCATGGAGCATCAGTGAAGCCCAATTCCTGCAAGGCAAACATTCGGATGTGCCCGTCCAGCAGCAGGTGCATACCGCTGGTCCTGTCTGCTTTGGCGATCGTCAGGGGTTCAATCAGGCCAACGGCATCGATGGAGGAAATGATCTGCTTGAACTTGCGCGAACTCATGAGCCCGTCAGGGGCTTTGCGAGAGGGCAACAGTTTGTCGAAGGCCACCGTAATGGGGTCAGGGATGAATCCCAGGTTGCTTTGCGTCATGAGGCGTTTCCTGCGGGCCAGACGCGTTCAGCAATGTATTTCGGCAGACTATCCAGCCCCTCGGCGCGCAACAGGTTGGTGAAGTTCTCATCGGCCATGAGTTGGCGCATGGCTTCAGCTACGAAGAGCAGTCGCTGCTGGGCGAATTCCGCTTTCTTGACCATGAGCTTTTGCCGTTCGACCTCGTGCTGGTACGTCCTGATCAGGCTGGAGGACGTCACGTCCGGGACCTTGCGCGGCGCCCCCCTTGCGATGGACCGCCCCAGCGATCGGCGTTTTTCGATGACTTTGCGCGCCTGGATCAGGTGGTTGCCGCGCAATTGGCCGTTTTCATAGGCCTCTTGCAGGGCCGCCTGGATGTCCTTGTCATTACTACCAGCCCCTGCGATGGCCAGCGCAGCGTTGAGCGGAATGCGGCCACTTTCAACCGCAATCAGTAGCCGCTCCTCACCGTTTTTGAGTAACTGCAAGATGCCATGAACGTAGTCCTGGCCCAGCCCCGTCTTTTGGGCGATGGCCTTTTTGTCGTAGCCCTGATCGCGCATCTGTTCGATGCCCGCCAGCAACTCCAGGGTTCGCCCCTGGCGGCGGGCGATGTTTTCAGCCAGGCTCATGATGAAACCGTCTTCGTCGCTGACATCGACGACCATGGCCGGGATGGTGGTCTCGCCCAGGGACTTGAAGGCTTTGAGCCGACCTTCACCGCAGATCAGCAAGAATTTCTCCCGGCCATCGCCGTCCTTGCGCGGCGTGACCGTGATCGGCTTCTTCAAGCCAATGTTCTTGATGTTTCCGACGATGTCATCGAAGATTCGGCCATTTCGGTCGCGCGGATTGAGGACTTCGATCTTGTCGATCGGAATCATCTGGAGATTGCTGGACGGATGTTCTTTGCTCATGCGGCCCTCCTGACGCGGGTACGTTCTGCCATGCCGTGGAGATAGTCCAGGCTGTCAAAGCGGTAGCTCTCGAACTCGATGCCGTTGTGTTCGGCCAGGCTGATGCGTGGCAGGCCGAAGTCCAGGCGCGGGAGCAAGTAGTAATCCAGTGGAGCTTGGTTCGGTTGGTCCAGGCGCACGGCCACCGTGATGTCAGGTGCCAGACTGGTGTCGAAGCGAACCTTCCAGCGCAGACGCCCGCTGTCGTGGGTTTGGCACCGGGCCAAAACGA
Source organism: Hydrogenophaga sp. (assembly GCA_018333605.1). GTDB lineage: Bacteria > Pseudomonadota > Gammaproteobacteria > Burkholderiales > Burkholderiaceae_C > Hydrogenophaga. The sequence goes on from JAGXSV010000051.1 coordinate 69,910, forward strand.
CCGAAATGCTGAACTCCCGGTTCACCGTCAGCAGGTCGGTGGCCGGGTCTCGCGCGACCGTGCCACCGAGTTGCGCGATGGCTCGTTCGGTCTGGCCGATGATTTCCGGGTGCAGCTTGCGCAGGAACTTGTTGACCTCCAGGAACTGGTAGTCCCGATCGGGGGTGAAGCCCACCGCCTCATAGGCGCGGATCAGGCTGCCGAAGCGGTGGATGTAAGCGGCGGCCGACGGCATCCCTTCGGCCTCATCGATGATCAGACCCGACAAAAAGCCACGATGCTGGTACAGGTTGCGCAGTTTTTCGATCAACTCCTCGCTGCTGAACCGGTGCGCCCGGGCCCGGATGATGCCTTGAGCCATGTAGAACACTTCCGGCGGCACGATCGCCTCGAAGGCGCCTTCCTTCTTGATCCACATGTCCGGTTGGTTCGTGATCCGGTGTTTTTTGAGCTTGAAGGAGATCCGGTTGTAGACGTTGTTGCCGATGTACTTTTCGTTGGTCAGCACCTCGCGGACAGTGGCCCGTGTCCAATCCCGGTCCAAGTCGGTACGAATTCCCTGGCCATTGAGTCGGGCCGCGATTTCCGACTCCGGTATGCCGCCATCGATGAACCACTTGTAGATCTGGTTGACCGTCTGTACCTCGGAGTCGGGGCCTGGCATCAGGATCACCCGATCCGTTTGCAGGCTTTTGTGCTCTCCGCGAGTCAACTCAGTTTTGACGGAGCCACTCTGGTCGATCAGGACGCGGCGCAGGCCGTAACCGGCCGGGCCACCTTGCCGGTACCCCAATTCGATCAGGCGGCACTGCCCGGCAAACACCTTGGCGGACAGTTCCCGGCTGTACTCGCCCGCCATGGCACGTTTGACACCTTTCACGATGGTGGAAACCGGTGAGCCGTCGTTTTCAAACTGTTCGGCCACGTAGGTGACGTGGATGCCAGCGCGGCGACAGATGTACTCGTAATAGGCGCTTTCGTCAGCGTCCTGGAACCGGCCCCAGCGGCTGACGTCATACACCAGCACCATCTGGAAGTCGGTGGTACCGGACTCCACGTCTTTGATCAATTGCTGCAGCGCCAGCCGCCCGCCAATGTTCAGGCCACTTTTGCCTTCGTCGGCATAGGTCCGCACGATCTCGATGCCGCGTTGAGCAGCGTACTCGCGGATCTTGTCGGCCTGGTTTTCGGTCGAGTACTGCTGGTGCTCGGTCGACATCCGGACGTATTCGGCAGCCCGGAACAAGGCAGGTTGGTCTGGCTTTCCACTCTCTGATTCTTCTGATTGCATAGGGACCGATCACACAATTTTTGATTGGTGCTCTCGGGCCCTGCGTTTCACTTCATCTGTAGCTGTGGCGCCGGTGGTTGCCAGCGTCGAGGTACCGTTGAGGCGGTTGCCATGCAGGTGTTCGAGAGCTCATTTGGGCGCAACGGTAATGCCCGGCATGTGAGATGACCATCACGTCCTCTCTTTGCACGCGTCCTTTTTGCAGGGACATTCCACGCGCGCCGGGGTGATTTCCGCGATCCAGACGTCACTCTTTGCAGACGGTTCCTGCTGGAACTTGATCCAGTACAGGCCGGATAGTGGGGTGCCTTTGGTCACCACGGTCGCCACCGGTGCTGGGCTACTTTTGTCAGTCTGGCTCCTGTACGTTCGCCAGTAATCAGGATTACGATCAAGCCACGCGCGCTGGCTGCGTGACTGGTTGTCACGGTAGTCGGGATCGGTCTGCATCTTGACGCTTTGCCACCGAAGTCGTCTCTCGCGTTGACAGGCGGGTGCCGAACAGTAGGCTTGATCGGGGACCTGAGGTCGGGGTGTAAACGGCTCGCCGCAGCAGGCGCAATTTTTGGTGGGCATCGAGTTTCTCCATACGAAAATTTGTATGGAACCCGCTGGCCAACTCTGGTGGCCTATTGCCTCGTGCAACGATGTTGGCGACTCGGTATGGCTTCAAACCAATCAAACACCCATTCACACCCATTTCTTCTCCTTGTCTTTACAAGTGAGACGAATCGTCACAACGAGGTCATGACACGACGGTGCGCTCCGCAATGGCTGCGCTTATCGCTGCGATGTCAGCCACGAAGTGTTGTCAGCAACTTCACCAATTCGACAATGGCAGTGAACGGTTCGGGATCTGTGTGCGCCGTGAAACGCGCTGACAACCGTTCTGCACGCAGGGTGGCGACCGATAAATGCGCGCCGGTGATCGCGAACGCGTTGCCAGCACCTTTGTCGTACCCTGGAATGTGCAGCTTGAGGCGGCGCATCACTTCATCACGATGCAGCGGAGCCTGAATATCCTCAAAATGCAGCAACAGCCACAACTCAAAACTGGGCACGGAAGCAATGGCCTGAAAGGCTACCGGCTGCTTGGCATCGTTCCTGAGCTTGCCATCGAGCGAGGCAGCCAGCGTCAGCGCCTCGTGATAACTGTCATGGTCATCGCGGTCAAACACGGCATAGACCTTCTCGAACGCGCGACGCTGAATGTTCTTGTGGCGGTCGCCATCTTCAAACAATGCTTGGGCGTACTGCACCACCTGGATAGGTGCAGTGCCCAATTCGCTGGGTCGAACTTCCACATTGGCAGTGTGCAAGCGGAAGGCCGCACGGATCTCACGAAAGTAATTCGGCTCGGTCTTGCTGCCTTCAGAAACGATCAAGATGCGGTCGTAGCTCGCCCGCCGTCCCTGCTTGCGCTCAAGCTGTTTCTGTTGTCGCTCTTTGGGGGAGTTGTCGCGAGCCATCAGTGTTTCAGCCCCAGGGTGTGGCTGAGGAATGGCACGCCGCCATACCGTCCCATCAGGTAGCCGCGTTCCAGTGCCTCGTTCTTGCGCGGGCTGAATTCGGATAAGCTGACTAACGCCGAGGTCTGATCACGGTCTTTTTCTACGAACCACACTTGATCACGTCGGAACAAATCTGGTGCGTCCAGCAGCGACGTGTCGTGCGTCGTGAATATCAGTTGTGCGCCGCCGGTGTTGATCTCTGGGCGGTGGAACAGTCGCACGAGTTCGCGCACCAGCAAGGTGTGCAAGCTGGTGTCGAGCTCGTCGATGACCAGCGTTAGTCCTTTGCGGAGGATGTCGAGCACTGGTCCTGCAAGAAACAGCAAATTGCGCGTGCCGTTGGATTCGTCCATCAATTCAAACACGGCTTTGCCCTGTTCGGTGACGTGATGGAAGCGCAGCTTGTGTTCTTCCATTTCTTCCGAGCGCACTTCAGTTTTACCGGCCACCAAGTCAAAGTGAACGGCCTGCCCAGGGACTTTGCGTGTTTCCACATCAATGTCGGCGATGCTGATGTCGGCAGCAGAGAGGAAGTTGCAAATCTCCTTGCGGCCGTCATCCTGCTTGAGCATCTGAATGGACACCTGCGGACTGAGTTGGGCTTGCTCGTTGAAGATCACCAGGCGATTCACAAACCAGTCGAACACCGGTCGCAAGGCTTCGCTGTTGAGTTGTACGGCCATCGACAGGAAGAGGGCGTTCGGTCGGGTGGCACCTTCCCACAGGTTCTTGGGTCCTTTCAGGCCGGGACCGAAGTCGTAGACATCCTTGCCGGTCTCAGTGTCAAAGCGGCGTGTGAACCAACGCTGGGGCTTGAACGCCTTGTAAACCAGCAGGTGCTCACTGACGATCCGCTGAGCTGTCATGGAAAAGCCATACTGGTAGCGCACACCATCGAGCAGGAACGTGACTTCGAACTCGCTGGGTTGACTGGCGGAATCGACATCGAGTCGGAAGGGCTGAACTGCGAAGGTCTGGCCCGGCTGGATCGCCGTCGCGGACTCGGTCACCACGCCGCGCATGTACTGCAGGGCTTTAATGAGATTGGACTTGCCGCTCGCGTTGGCACCATAGACCACAGCACTACGCACCAGGGTGGGTGCGGCACTGATGCCGGTGGCTTGGGTGTGGGTGTCCTGCAGGGTCTTGTCCTTGGACGCAACAAGACTAAGCACCTGCTCGTCGCGCAGACTGCGGAAGTTCTTGACGCGGAACTCGACCAGCATTGCATTCACCTCGTTTTTCTAAAATAGAGTCTCATTATGACTCAAAAGTGCAAAAAACAAAGATATTTTTGAATTCTGGGGTGGTTTGAGTGATCTGGGTTGGCATCGCAGGCCTGCCGGGTGTCAAGTCCCCGTTTGAACTTCGCTGGAGCCTTGACGTGGCACCCAGCTGCGGTTCGGCCAAATCGTCGAATCCGCGCCCTAAAGACCCGTGGGTTACTATCTGGTTCTGAAAGCGGACGCGGGTTCGGTTCCGTGTTCCACCACCATATATAAGGGCTCGGATAATCTCCGGGCCCTTTTTCTTGCCCGAAATCCCCGCGCCACGCGGGGTTCCGTCCACCTGTGCTGCGGGTGACCATCACCCGAAACGCCCGAAATCGGCCGCTTTCTCGGCCAGAGCCGTCTCTGTTCTCCGTTTGGCCTGCGGGTAGGCGCAGATGGGGTTCTCGCAAAATCAACAACTTACGCGTTCCGGTTCAGCGTCAACCAAGGCCGCCAGTCAGGCATCGAACGCCGCCAGAGCACCGCCAGCGGTTACTTGACCGTATCGCAAATGAGATACATAATTGCGGAAACGGAGGATTCGATCATGGCTCATTCCACGATGCTGCACGTCCGGGTGGACGACGAAATCAAGACGCAAGCCAGCGAGGCGCTGGCAGCCATGGGGCTGTCGGTGTCTGATGCCGTGCGCATCCTGCTCAAGCGCGTGGTCAACGACCAGGCCTTCCCGCTGGAGTTGAAGGTGCCTAACGCCCAGACCCGCGCGGCGATGGAAGAAGCCCGAGCCATGGCCAAGGCGCGCACCGCCCGTTTTGAGTCTGCAGACGCCCTGATCGATGACCTCGAAAAAGCCCGCCAGCAGTAAGCGGGCGCCGCTTCCCAGGGCGAGCGATTACACCAAGACTTTCCTCAAAGACTGGGAACGCCTCTCGCGTTCGGGCCGCTACGACCTGAAGCGGCTGAAGGAGGCGATGTTGCTGCTCATTGGCAACGATGCGCCGCTGGGGCCTGAATGGCTGGATCACCCGCTGAAGGGTGATTGGGCCGACCACCGCGAATGTCACATCGGCGGCGACTTCCTGCTCATTTACCGCCTGGATGGCAACGCCATCATCTTTGTGCGGGCAGGCACGCACTCTGAATTGTTCGAGGAGTGATCCGTGGCGATTGAATCACTGCCCACCTTCACCAAGCCAGCCCGTCAGCGCTGGGAATCGATTCCCGCCAATATCCGCCAGCGGCTGCTGTCCAACGTCTGGTGCGGCCAGTGCCGTCACGAAACCACGATCACCAATTTCAGCGGCACCATCAAGGGTGGTGACTTGCTGCTGGTGGGCCAATGCGCCGAATGCCGCAGTGATGTGGCACGAGTGATCGAGGGCTCGTAACCCGGTCAGGCATCAAACTCCGCCACCGCCTCCCGCTGCGCCACCCAGTCGGTCGGCAGCGGATTGCGCTGGAACCACAGCAGGCTCATGCACTT
>JAGXSV010000052.1 GCA_018333605.1 Hydrogenophaga sp.
CGCCGCCCGGTGCCGTCAAGGCGCGCCAGGCCGTGTCCTCGGCTGCGCCTGCGGGCCGCACCAGCCCTGGCGCTTGCCTCCTTGACGGCACCGGGCGGCGCGCTCCTGTGGTCGCGGGCGATGAACTCAGGAAAGACGGTAGCGACGGGACCGGCCCAGGTCTTTGCGCCGACCCCACCGGGAGACCTGAAGAGGGCTCCGAATCTAGGAATCCGGTGGGGGTTTTCAACAGCCAGCTTCATTTGGAGAAATGACCATGCAACTTGCCTCCCGTTTCGCTCCGCGTTCGCCGGTGCTGCGTTCCGAGTCCCCGCTGTCGGATGACCAGATCCGTGCCGTGGCCCCGTCGATCTTCGCCGAGGCGCCGCACGGCAGCCGTTCCGAGCGCTACAGCTACATACCCACGGCCACCGTGCTGCAGGAACTGCGCGGCGAGGGCTTCCAGCCCTTCATGGTGTGCCAGACCCGCGTGCGCCAGGATGACCGGCGCGAATTCACCAAGCACCTGATCCGGCTGCGCTACGCCAGCCAGATCAACGGGCGCGAGGCCAACGAAATCATCCTGCTGAACTCGCACGACGGCACCAGCAGCTACCAGATGCTGGCCGGCATGCTCCGCTTCGTCTGCCAGAACGGTCTGGTGTGCGGCGACACCGTGGCCGACGTGCGCGTGCCGCACAAAGGCGACGTGGCCGCGCAGGTGATCGAAGGCGCCTACACCGTGCTGCAGGGCTTCGGGCAGGCGCAAGAGTCGCGCGAGGCCATGCAGGCCGTGGCGCTGGACACGGGCGAGTCCGAAGTCTTCGCGCGCGCCGCGCTGGCCCTCAAGTACGACGACGCCGAGAAGGCGCCGCCTGTCACCGAATCGCAAATCCTGATGCCGCGCCGCCACGACGACGACCGGCGCGACCTGTGGAGCGTGTTTAACCGCACCCAGGAGAACCTGATCAAGGGCGGGTTGACGGGCCGCAGTGCCAATGGGCGCCGCCAGAGCACCCGCCCCGTGCAGGGCATCGACCAGAACCTGCGCCTGAACCGCGCCCTGTGGCTGCTGGCCGATGGCCTGCGCGAGCTCAAGGGCTGATCGTCTTTTCATCCTTCCGCGCGGCGCGCGGGGCTTGGCCCTACCGCCGCGCACCGTCCCGTTTTCCTCATGCACCCACCCACAGGAGTTTCACCATGAACGCACTCCCCCATCCCGAAGCCCAGGCCCTGCACGCCATCCCCGCACCGCAGGTGCCCGCCCAGCCCTCGCAGCAGATGCTGCTCGTGCCGCTGTCGCGGCTGCGCCCGTCGCGCCGCAACGTGCGCAAGACGGCAGGCCCATCCATCGAAGCGCTGGCCGCCAGCATCGAGCGCGTGGGCCTGCTGCAGAACCTCACCGTCACCCTGGCTGCGGACGGTGGTCACTACGAGGTGGTGGCCGGAGGCCGCCGCTTCGCGGCCCTCAAGCTGCTGGCCAAAAAACGTCGCATAGCCAAGGATTGGGATGTGCCCTGCCTGCTGGTGGCCGACTCCAGCGCGCGCACCGCCAGCCTGACAGAGAACGTGCAGCGCGAGGCCATGCACCCGGCCGACCAGTTCGAGGCCTTCGCCGCCCTGGTGGCCGAGGGGCGCCCGATGGAAGACATCGCGGCCGACTTTGGCGTCACGCCGCTGGTGGTACAGCGCCGCCTCAAGCTCGCCAACGTCTCGCCCCGGCTGATGGCCGATTACCGCACCGACGCCCTCAGCCTGGACCAATTGATGGCGCTGGCCGTGACCGATGACCACGCGGCCCAGGAGGCCGCGTTCTATGAAGCAGCCGAATGGCAGCGCAGCCCGACAGCGCTGCGCCAGCGCCTGACCGAAAGGGAAATCGGCGCCGACCATGCCCTGGTGCGCTTCGTCGGCCTGGACGCCTACACCGCCGCCGGCGGTGGCATTCGCCGCGACCTTTTCGTCGAGGACGAGGACACCGGCACCACGCTGACCGATACCGCGCTGCTGGAGCGGCTGGTGCGCGACAAGCTGGAGGCGCAGGCCGAACCTGTGCGCGCCGAGGGCTGGGCCTGGGTGGAGGCGGTGCCGCACCTGAGCCCCGCCGAGCGGCAGGCGTTCCAGAACGCACCGCGCACGCGCCGCGAACCCACGGCACGGGAGGTGCGGCGCATGGGGGTGCTGCAAGGCCGCATCGCCCGCACCGATGCCGCGCTAGAAGAAGCCTACGACGCGGACGACGAGGACAAGGCCGAAACCCTGCACCAGCGCCGCGAGGCCCTGGCGACCGAGCTGGAAGCTGTGCAGTCCCTATTGATCGGGCATGCGCCCGAGGTCCGCGCGATGGCCGGGGCCATCGTGACGCTGGACCGCGAGGGGCAGCCCATGATCCACCGGGGACTGTTGCGCGACGCCGAAGCCAAGGCGCTGCGCGCGCTGGACGCGGCGCGCCAACGCGCCGGCAACGGCCAGACCCCTGGCGACGATGGCAGCGATTCGGACGGATCAAGCACGGGCGATGCGCCGCACGGCGCGGAACATTTGTCCGACCGGCTGGCGCAGCGCCTGAGCGCCCACCGCACCGCCGCCCTGCAGATCGAGCTCGCGCGCCAGCCGCAGGTGGCGCTGGCTGCGCTGGTTCACGCCCTGGTGCAGCAGGCCCTGCAGGGCGGCTATCGCAACGCCCTGCCCCTGGGCTTGCGCCTGAGCCTGCGCGATCGCCTGGAAGAACTGGCACCCGACTGGCCCAAGTCGCCCGCCGCGCTTGCGCTGCGCGAGCTGCGGCAGGCCTGGGCCGACCGTCTGCCGCAGGAACCGAGCGAATTGTTCGCCGTGCTGCTGGACAAGTCCCAGGATGAACTGGTGCAACTGCTGTCGGTGTGCACCGCCCCAACGGTGGACGTGGTGACGCCCCGCGCGACCGCCATTCAGCCGGGTGCTGAACTGGCGCAGGCGCTGGGCCTGGACATGGCCGCGTGGTGGAAACCCACGGCCGACAGCTATTTCCAGCACGTGCCCAAGGCCGCCATCCTGAACGCGGTGGCGCAGTTCGCGCCGAATGAGGTACCCCGCCTGTCCAAGCTCAAAAAGGCCGAGATTGCGCAGGAAGCCGAGCGCCTGGCCGAGGGCAGCGGGTGGATGCCCGCCGTGTTCGGTCGTGAAGCACCGAAAACGGTGGAACGCACCGAGACGGAAACGTCTGACGATTGACGCTGACACGTCCGCAGAGCACTGCAAGGCCCCGGCGCTTTCCGTCCGAGGCCTTGTTGTTTCCGGCTTGAGCGCGCGCGGCATGGGCTGAACGAGGCCTCAGAAAATCGCCACGCCGCCGTCTTCGATCAGGCGGCGGCGTGGCAGCGCGCAAGGGCTTGCGCGGGCGCTTCCTGCCAACGCGGTTGGCATCAGCGCATAGAATGCCAACACAGCCGCGTCACGCTGAACCTACTGCCGGGTTAAACGACGTTTCTTGCTTCCCCTCTCTGATCGCAGACCGTGTCCATTCCTCCGGTCGGTGCGTAATCGGCAGTCATCGACCATGCACAAAGGAATTTGGCATGTCTGATTCGACATTCTTCGTCTCCGCTGCGGCCGTGCGCAATCTCAAGCACAGTGCCCAGCACCGCGTCAGCGGTGTCTCGTCCTCCCATCTCGGCGAAGCCCTCGCGTCTGCGCTCGGCTTCAAAACGCATGCGGCGCTGCGCGCTGCTCTCGCCGGTCGAACGACCGTAGAGGTGCCCAAGCCCAGCAATGCGCGCATGGTGCGGCGACTCCAGGATCTGGGCTACAACGCCACAGGGGATCTGCGTCTGGTCCCCGAGTTCGAGCACTCGTACTCGCCGTTCCGCAACTTCCCCCTGAACAAGAAGCGAAGTGCACGCTGGACGGGCTGGCGCAACCTGATGGTCGCTGCCATCAATGCGGGGCTGGAGCAGCGACTGTTCGGCCTGGAGCCCAGCGACAACTGGTGGCCCGGCGGCAATCCACACAGCCAGCTTTGCAAGCGGCACATTTACCGATTCGACCTTGAGGGTGGCCATGCGGCCGTGGCCAGTGTGGATGCCATCAGCGGCGATGAGCTGTCTATCAACGTGGTGCTCGATCCGCGACATGAGGGGATCGAGCCCGACCGATTCAATGGTTTGCGCGATGGCGACGCTCATGCTCACGCGTGGGTGGAGCGACGCCTCGGCGCCTGGATTCAGGACGGCGGCGAGGACTTTTCCTGCAAGCGAGCGGTCCAGCCCTGGCTGGCGCAACTGAAGATCGACCCTATGGGCTATTCGGACCAGGGCAGCTTCTTCATGTGACCTGGGCTGTGGTGCGTCTGGGTGGGCGTGTCGGCGCCCTGCGCCGCCAGGCTCTCGGGCTGCGCCCCGTGCCGTCATCGCCTTCACGGCCCTTCGGCTTCGATCCTTCACGCCTGCGCGCTGCGCTTGCCTGAGCGGGCCGGAATCGTTCGCGCTTCGACTCCGGCCCGGCATCACCCCGCTGCGTGAGCCGGGTGCTACGCCAGAGCTTGCTGCGCTAGGTTGCCTTGCGCGCCCTCTTCCCCCACGCTGGCGGGCATGGCGCAGGGAGTGACGCAGACCGCAAGGTGTGGGTATCGTCCTGGTTGACTTGGCAGGCAGCGTGCGGTGCGGGGTGCCGGATGGATGCTGCGGGGGCTTCTCGCGTTGTTGCGACTCCGACCGATGGCGCAAGGGTCGTGACCGTTGAAGTCTCACCGGGACATGGTGAACCTGCTCGGCCATGAGGTCTTTCGGGACAGGTGCGTCCCAGGCATCCCTGTCTCGTCGTGAATCCTGGCGGGGTCGCGGCTGCGCCTCGGGCTTGATGGCCGCAACCGTACGGCCCAAGAAATTTCCCCTCCGCTGCGCGGATTCCTCGCGAGGCAAATTTCCCGTGCCTGCCGGTCCTCCACGCTGTTGCGGCCCCTTCGCTGCGCTGCGGGGTGCGGCCCGCCCGTCCCCCGCCTGACGGATCACAACAAGGACGCGATGGGCGCGACCTTGGCAACCCGAAAGGAAATCATCATGGCCAACATCGGCACCTTCACCGCTCAGAACGACGGCTTCATCGGCACCGTTCGCACCCTCACGCTCAACGTCAAGGTCAAGTTCGTGCGCAACGACAAGGGCAGCGAGAACGCCCCCGACTACCGCATCCAGGCCGGCACCGGCTACGACATCGGCGCCGCCTGGAAGAAAGTCAGCCAGTCCGAACGCCCTTACCTCTCGGTGACGCTGGACGACCCCTCGTTCCCGGCAACCATCTACGCCCGCCTGATCGAGGAAGAGGACGGCTCGCACAACCTGATCTGGTCGCGCAGCAAGCCCACGGCCTGACGGCCGGTTCGATCCCGTCGTCCAGGCGGGATCGATGCTGCAGGCCAAGCCTGCAGTCTCAGGCCGCTGTCGAACCCAGTTGGGCTTCGGTCGCGGCCATCAGGTCGGTTGCGCCGCACTCCAGCGCTGCCGCGATCTTGAAGATGAGCGGCAGCGAGGGAATGTGCTCGCCGCGCTCGATCTTGCCCATGTGCGAGCGCTCGATGCCCGCGCGGTGCGCCAGCGCTTCCTGGGCCATGCCCTGCTCCGAGCGCAGCGCACGCACCGCCGCGCCGAAGGCTTGCGCCAGTTCGGCATCGAAGGTGGTGGCACCGGCCGGACGGCCAGCCTGAATGGGGCGCTTCTGCATGGACAGAAGCGTCCTGTCGAGAGAGAATTAAAACCACGTTATCTTTAACTCATTCGCGATCTGAGTTGCCGCTGCTTTGGGGAATCCCCTCTTGGGTGTTTTCGTGCTTTTACGTAACAATCGTGTATCCACGTAAAAACTCAAAGCCACATTGCCTCATCCGGGCATTCACGCCATGCCGACTTTCAGCCTTCGTGCAAGCGTGTTTTTCTGCAAAAGCGACTCTGCGCCTTTGCGGGGAAGCACGAAGGCGGCTTTGTGATTCGGTGCTTCTGATGCAACGCGTGTTTCCGCCCAGTACCACGCACTCTGACCATGCCGGCTGAATCTCTCATCACCGACGAACAGCGTGTGCAGCTGCTGGCCAACGGCCATGCGCGCGCCGCTGACGCGCAGGTCGACCTGTGGCCCGTGGTGCGCCTGTTCACGCCGGACGCGCACGCGACCTGGCTGCTCGCCGCACTGAACCCCGCCGATGGCGACACCGCCTGGGGCCTGTGCGACGTCGGCATTGGCATGCCCGAGCTGGGCACCATCAGGCTGTCGGACCTCGCAGCTATCGTTGGCCCCGACCAGCTACCGGTGCGGCGCGACCTGCACTTTCAAGCCGTGCGACCGATGTCGGAATACCTGCGACTGGCACAGGACAACGGCTCGATCACAGACTGAGCGCTCCGCACCGCCACACGTCAGACCGGGACGGTCTGAATATCGCCAACACGCGTTCGCCGTCACCATTCAGACCCAAACGGTCATGACGAACGCGCTGCACCACGCCATGGTCGGCCTTGCCACGATGGCTTTGCTGCCACGTGGCCGTCGCCTCGGGCCCAATCACGGCGGGTCCGGCCACCTTCGGACGCCACGTCACCGCCCTGCTCCTCCCAACCGAATTCCTGACCGATGACCTGGTAGCCGCTGCCGAACGATGCGACGTTCCCGCACAAGAACAGGGAGTTCGCACCATGGCAGACCTTACCGACGGCCAGCCACAGGCCGCCCAACCGCCGCCCTGGCACGCCAGCGCGGCTTACCTCTACGCGCTGCACCTCGACGGGCCTGCGCTGGCCTGGGAGTACCTGCGACGCCACTCCGGCTACCACCTGGCCTGGCACATGCGGGCCACGACCGCCGGCGCAGCGCGGCCCTGGGGTCTGCGCACGCTGGAAGACCCGGCGCTGGACGCGCGTGAAGCCCTGCCCCACTGGCTCAACACCCGGTCTCGCGCCATCCGCGTGGTGCCCGACGACGACGCTGAGTCCAATGATTGTCCTTTCGAGTTCTGGCACCTGCCCGGCCGAAAGGCCTTGCAGCACGACGGGCAAGGCCTCGTGCTCGCCGCGCGCTGGCCAGGCTGCTGCGCACGCTTGGTGCTGGCGCCCGAACTGCACGACGGCATGCCGCATGCCTTTGCCACGCGCGCCTGCCAAGAGCCCCGCGCGCGCTACCGGGACATGGCGACCGATCTGGACCTACTGGCCGCCGCCAGCCGCTGCGAACCCTTGGCCGTAGCGCGCCCACGGCCCAGCCCAGGCGCCCTGCAGGTATTGCACACCCTGCAGGCCCTAGATGCGACTCAGGCCGGTGCCTCGCTGCGCGAGATCGCCGAGGGTCTGTTCGGCGCGACGGAGGTCGCGGCCGACTGGCACGCTGACAGCGCCTTGCGCGCCCGCGTGCGCCGCCTGGTGCAGCGTGGCCGCACGCTGGTAAACGGTGGCTACCGCGAGCTGGCCGGGCTCGGTCCGCTGCCCGCAAACCAGCCGGGACGAAACCGCCCCACCCCAGATCGTCCCTGAGCAGAACGCCCGTATTTCCTGAGACTGCCTCCGCCCGGCTGCAACCCCGCAGCCGGGCCTTCCTGACCGATGGAGGCACCTCCCATGCGACCCGCTCCCCTGCGGCCTGCTGCCGCACCCGTTCACCCGCCGCAAGGCACCATGCAGGCGGCTGCGAAGCCGCAACCGCCGCGCTACCTCACCAACGACGAGGCTGCCGACTACCTGCGCCTGTCCCCGCGCACCCTGGAAAAGCAGCGAGTCATCGGCGGCGGCCCGCGTTTCCGGAAGTTCGGCCGGCGCGTCATGTACGCCGTCACCGACCTCGACACCTGGGCCGACCAGCGCAGCTTCGAGGCCACGTCCGACCCCGAGTACGCCGAGCACCACTCGGCCGACAGCCGTGCGCGCTGAGGGGCGCTGCGCGCCCTCTTCGCCGCCTGTTGCCAATGTCCTTGCCCGCGCCACAGCGCCCAGCGGAACAGCTCGACCTGTTCCGCGCTCTGCCGGGCGACATGGCGCCGCGCGACAGCCAGGACCTGATGGCCTACCCCTTCTTCTCGCTGGCCAAGTCCCGGCGCGTCAAACCCATCGACTTTCGCAGCGGCAGCGTTGCGATCCGGGTGGAAGGCACGCAGGAACACGGCATCGCCACCATCTGGGATGCCGACATCCTCATCTGGGCCGCCAGCCAGATCGTGGAGGCGCGCGACGCCGGGATCACCACCTCGCGGCTCATGCGCGCTCGGCCCTACGAGATCCTGCGCTTCATCGGGCGCGGTGTATCGCTGCGCGACTACCAGCGCCTCAAGGCCGCGCTGGATCGTCTGCAGTCCACCACCGTGGCCACGTCCATCCGAGAGACCACCGGGCGGCGCCTGCACCGCTTCTCGTGGATCAACGAGTGGAAGGAGCTGGCCGATGCCCGCGGCACGCCGCTAGGCATCGAGCTGATCCTGCCCGACTGGTTCTACGCGGGCGTGCTGGACGCCGCCCTGGTGCTCACGATCGACCCGGCCTACTTCGACCTCACCGGCGGCATCGAGCGCTGGCTCTACCGCCTGGTGCGCAAACACGGTGGCCACCAGCCGGGCGGCTGGCAGTTCGACTTCAAGCACCTGCACCGCAAGTCCGGCAGCACCGCCAAGCCGCACGACTTTGCCTGCGACCTGCGCGCCCTGGTGGCACGGCAGTCCATGCCAGGCTACCGCCTGGGCATCGTGCGCATGCCGGGCACGGGTGCCGAGGTGCTGACCTTCCGGCCGGTGTCACCCACGGCACGGGGATAAGCGGTTCATGGCCTGTGGACGGGCTCGTGCCATCGAGCGTGTCCCGGCTCGTGCTATCCGGCGTGCACCCAGCGTGCCATCAGGCGTGCCGATCAGCCGCCAGCCCAATGGCGACGCGGGTTGTCGTCGGCCGTAACGTACCTAACCAGATTCATCTAACTGGTGGTGAGAGCGCGCCGTTTCGGTGGACAAGTGCCGACCGGCACGCTGCTGCCGCGGCGCTTCGAGCGGAAAGGAGCATGCCGTGATCCTGGCCCTGCTCAACCAGAAAGGCGGCGTGGGCAAGACCACGCTGGCCACCCACATCGCGGGCGAACTCGCGTTGCGCGGCCAGCAGGTGGTGCTGCTGGATGCCGATCCGCAGGGATCGGCACTAGACTGGACCCAGCGCCGCAGCCAGCAGGGCCTGCCCCGGCTGTTCAGCGCCGTAGGCCTGGCCCGCGAAACCCTGCACCAGGAAGCGCCCGAGCTGGCCCGGCGGGTCGATCACGTCGTCATCGACGGCCCACCCCGCATCGCGGCGCTGGCGCGCTCCGCGTTGCTGGCGGCCGACCGCGTGGTCATCCCGGTGCAGCCCAGCCCCTACGACCTGTGGGCCAGCGCCGAGATGGTGGCGCTGATCCGGGAAGCCCAGGTGTTCCGCCCGGCGCTGCGCGCGGCGTTTGTCATCAACCGGCGTGTCAGCACCACCGTCATTGGCCGCGAAGCGCGACAGGCGCTGGCAGAGCAGCCGCTGCCCGCGCTGCGCTCGGAGGTGCACCAGCGCATCGTGTTCGCCGACAGCGTGGCCGCTGGCCGGCTGGCCTGCGAAACCGCACCCGACAGCGCTGCCGCACGCGAGGTGGCCGCCCTGGTCGATGAACTGCTGCGGTGGCCGTCATGACGGAAGAACGCGCGCCACGAGGCAAACGCATCGCCATCGGCGTGCGCCCGCCCGCCAACCCGCAGGCCGAGGCCTGGGTGCGCCAGGGTGATG
The DNA here is from genome assembly GCA_018333605.1 of Hydrogenophaga sp. Lineage (GTDB taxonomy): Bacteria > Pseudomonadota > Gammaproteobacteria > Burkholderiales > Burkholderiaceae_C > Hydrogenophaga. The sequence continues at coordinate 9,714 of JAGXSV010000052.1, forward strand.
GCGAAAACCTGCAGAAAGGCGATCTGTTCACCGCCCGCCTGACGCTGGACGTCACGCCCGCCATGCGCGCACGCATCAAGGTCTCGGCATTCACCCAGGGCACCACCGTGGCCGAGTTGCTGCGCGCCTTGCTGGAGCGCGAATTCCCGGAATCCCGTCCAGAGACATCCCCATGAACATGCACACCACGCCCGATGGCACGGTTGCGCCCAGCACAGCGCATCCGCCGCTGCCGCGACCTCTTGCGCTGCAACACAGCCCGGCAGAAACCCCGCTGCAAACCCGCGTCTCGCTGGCCTACGTCCACCAGCAGTTCAACCTCTATCTGCGCTTTGGGCAGCCCGAACGCAGCTTGCAACTCGATCACTGGCGGCGCTGTGCGATCTTCAAACCGTCGGCCGTTTTCTGCCGCGTGCGCTGGCAGGCCAACGACCACGGCACGACGCTGTGGCAGTTGATGGTGCTGCAGGCCGGCACACCACTGGACACCTTGCAGCGCCTGCCTGGCGTACGCCCTGGCGCGCGCCTGTTGCTGAACGCAGAAGGCGAACTCAAGGTACGCGCCGTGCTGCAACAGATCGACGCCATCGAGGCCCAGGGCATCGACGCCTGCACCGTCGCCGCCGCGTACTGGGGCACGCTGGGCAACCGTCTTGCGGCCTGGACTGCTGGGCCGTCAGTCGCTCCGCTGCAACTGCCCGCATACAGCGCCGACAGCCACGCCGCAGCGCTGGCCACGAGGGACTTGTCATGAGCAGCTCGCGTGCTTCCATCCTTGCGCTCGGCAGCGCAGCGACCGTCGCAATGGCTGCACTCGCCTGGGCCTCGTTCGCCAAGCCCTTGCCGCGCCTGGTCTACAACCCATCTGACAGCGTGCCGGTAGGCTGGTACCGCGTCGATCCGATGGTGCAACAGCCTCCGTCGGGCAACACACCGAAGCCTGCACCGCTGCAGGTCGGCAGCATCGTGCTTGTCCGCCTGCCTGCCCACGCGGCTGCACTGGCCGCGCAGCGCGGCTACCTACCGCAGGAGGTTCCTCTGCTCAAACGCGTGGGCGCTGTGGCACCACAACGCGTGTGCATCATTGGCCAGACCTTGCGTATCGACGGCAACGCTGTGGCCACCACTTTGCACTCCGACCGACTGGGCCGACCGCTGCATGCCTGGCCGCAGTGCCGCCGCCTGGAGGTGGGCGAAGTCTTCCTGCTCAGCATGACCAACCCGTCGTCATTCGACAGCCGCTATTTCGGGCCCGTGCGCAGCGCCGATGTCATCGGCACCGCGCACCCCCTGTGGCTGGAGGCCCAGCCATGACGGCCGCGCGACGGCAGTCGCCGCAGCCGCCGGTGCATCGCCTCACCGTGCCCGCCGGCCCGGTGGACGGCAAAGGCGCACGAGGAAAGATGCAGGGCAAGATAAAAGGTCGCGGCACCTGGCCGCTTGAAAGCCCAGTCTGCACGTGGGGGTGGCGCGGCACGCGCCAAGGGGCGGGTACGTGCTGCGAGGGAGCACAACGCCGCGTCGGCATTGACGAAACCGTGTGCTTCGCTCGCCGTACTGCGATGGCTTTGGATGGAGCCACCCGATGAGCAGTCGAGACGAAGACCGTTTTCGCATCCGTCCAGGCGCGCCGAAACAGCGCGGCGACGCCTTCATAAACAAGGTGCTTCGCCAATCCAACAAGGCAGGAGCCAAGCTCGACAAGTCGGCCGGCAAGGCTGGCCAGCGGCCTGGCTCCCGGCTGGGGCGAGGCCACGTCGCGGCCCGGTTCGCCCGGGCCTCGCTCACGCCCAACGCCCGGCGAGTGACGATCAAGGCGCGGCTGGTCAATCTGGCCAAGGCCGGGCCGCGCTCGACCACCGCGCACCTGCGCTACATCGAGCGCGAAGGGGTGGATCGCCAGGGTGGTCCGGGCGATGCCTATGGCCCGGCGACCGACGTGGCGGACACCTCTGCTTTCGACGAAAGAGGACGCGAGGATCGGCACCAGTTCCGCTTCATTGTCTCGCCCGAGGATGCCGAACAGCTCGGTGACCTGCGCACCTACACACGGCACCTGATGGCGCGCATGGAGTCCGACCTGGGCACCCGGCTGGACTGGGTGGCGGTCGATCACTGGAACACCGACAACCCACACACGCACGTCGTCCTGCGCGGCAAGGACGACACCGGAAAAGACCTCATCATTTCCCGCGACTACATCGCCGAGGGGATGCGCCGTCGGGCCGCTGAATTGGCAACCGAGTGGCTGGGGCCGCGCACCGAGCTGGAAATCCAGCGTGCTATGCAGCGTGAAGTCGACCAAGAGCGATGGACGGGGTTGGACCGCACCTTACAGCGCGAGGCCAAGGACGGTCTGGTGCTGCCGGAGACACTGGCCGCACCCCGGCTTCAACGCCAGCGGCAAATGCTCATCGGCCGCTTGCAACGCTTGCAGCAGATGGGGCTAGCGACCGAGCAGCAGCCCGGAACCTGGGCGATCCGTACCAACGCCGAATCAACCCTGCGCGCAATGGGCGAACGCGGCGACATCATCCGCTCCATGCAGCGAGCCATGAGCGGCAATCAGCGCGAGTTTGCTGAGTTCCAGCCTGGCGAGGCAGGCCGCGCAATCGTCGGTCGCGTCATCGGCAAGGGACTGGCCGACGAGCTGTACGACAAGGGCTATCTGGTCATCGACGGAATTGACGGCAAGGCGCACTACGTCGCCTTGCCAGCTCGGTCGAAACTGGAGCAGTACCCGACCGGCGCCGTGGTGGAAGTCAAAAGCTCGGCCGAGGTGCGCGCTACAGACCGGAACATCGTCGCGTTGGCCATGGATGGGCTGTACCGCACCGTCGATCACCAGGCCATCGCACAGGGACAGACCACGTCCGAACGCGATCCGGGCGAAGTGGTAGCAGCTCACTTGCGCCGACTTGAAGCACTTCGCCGCGCAGGCATCGTGGAGCGAGTGGCCGAAGGCTTCTGGCGTGTGCCCGAAGACCTAGCCGAGCGAGGCCGCCAGTACGACGCGCAGCGGCTCGGCGGTGGCGTGGTGGTGGATCTGAAATCGCACCTGACCATCGAGCGGCAGACCCGCGTGATCGGCGCAACCTGGCTCGACCAACAGTTGATCGGCAGCGGCAAGGGGCTCGGCAACCTGGGTTTTGGGGCCGAGGTCAAGGACGCGCTACAGCAGCGTGCTGATTTTCTGGCCGAACAGGGGCTGGCTGAGCAACGCGGGCAGCGTGTGATTTTGGCTCGCAATCTGTTGGCGACGTTACGCGGACGCGAGTTGGCAAACACTGCACAGGACATTGCAGCAAAGACCGGCTTGGAGCATCGCCCGGTATCCGACGGTCGGCGCGTGGCTGGCATCTATCGCCGCAGCGTCGTGCTGGTCAGCGGTCGCTTTGCGGTGCTCGATGACAGCATAGGGTTCAGCCTGGTGCCTTGGAAAGGGGCAATCGAGCCTTGGCTAGGGCACCATCTCGCAGCGACTGTGCGCGGCAACCAAGTCTCCTGGGAATTGGGCAGACAGTTGGGGACGGCAGTATAGATAGAGGATGTTTGCTTGGACGGTGGAGTTGTGAACCGCCCCGGAGCGGTTCACAGCGCATCGAACAATTGCGCCGCAACCGCATACCCACAACCGCTACGTTCAGGCGCAGCGGTGCCACCAACAGCCGACGGCTGGCTAGGCTGCACCTTTCCAGTCTGAGAGCGCGACTGCCCGTTTTGCCCGTCGTTCACTACTCGCACGACACGCCAGGATCTATGCTGCACATGGACACCAAGAAACTTGGGTGCATCAAGCGCCCCAGCCACCGCACCAACGGCAACCGCCGCAACACTGCCCATGACACTGACTGTAGTTCGCCCATGAGGCCATGAATGCACTGCCACACTAAGCCCTACCACCCACAGACCAATAGCAAGGCCAAACGATCCGTTTAGACCGACATACGCGAATGGCCTATGGCAGAACCTAGCAGCACAGCCAGCGTGCTGCCTGCCATCGTTCCTAGGCTACTACACCACTCCAAGGCCTCACTTGGCCCTCGATCGCATTCCAACTCCAGCTTTTCCCCTTTACGGCCTCGTTGGGCAACGTGCTTTCGCAACGAAACACTGGGCGTCCTCCACCACCGAGCCGGGGCCACTATGGCAAGTTCAACTGGTCATCACACCAGCTTTCGCCGAGAGTTCGCGCGAAGCATCAAGCAACAACGCCACGATCTGCCGCACGCGCACGTCATCCAAGCGCGCGCTCGGGCCATAGACTGCAAGGGACCCAATCACCTTGCCTGCGGCGGTACTGAACGGAACTGCCATGGCCACCGCGCCCTTGATAAGCTCGTCTCGACTGATGGCGTAGCCAGCCTCTCGGATACGAAGCAGTCCTTCAAGGTATGCCGGCTGCTGATCGGGCGGCACTTTACCGTCGAGGTAGCTGGCCGCGTCCTTTACAAAGGCTAGGATCGCTCGCCCGCTCGCACCCAGGATCACACTCTCACTGTGTCCCACTCCCCGCTTGAAGCTTAGCGGCTGCGGACTGGGAATTTCCGCCACGCAGACCCGCTCCCGGCCATGGTGAACCATCAGCGCAACGGTCTCGCCAGTCTGCTCCCACAGGCGGCGCATCATGGGCTGCGACAACTCCGCCAAGTCTAAGCCTGAGGTCCAGACGTGGGCTAGGTGTGCCACCGAGGGTCCGAGTTGGAAGCGCTGCGGCTCGCCCGCAGCCACTATAAAGCCACGCAACTCCAGGGTCTTCAGCAGACGATAAAGGGTGGGTCGGCTCAAGTCGACACGCCGCAAAAGTTCGCTTGCGCTCAGTTGCCGGTCGCCCGCCCGAAAGGCCAGCAGGATGTCAAGCGCGCGATCCACCGAGCGCACCCCCTCCCCCGATTTCTCTGCTGGAGCCCAACTGGCGGTGCTTTCGTTACTCATGATCGTCCCGACTACTTTGTGCTGGTAGATGGTGATTGTACGAAATACGTCCATCAGGCGGACACCTTGTCCGTTTTCTTTGACATGAATCAAATGATCCAGATAATGGACATGCGTCTCATCTGACGTACACCAATAGGAGACCCCAAATGAACAAGGAAATGTCTGAAACGCTCACCCGCGTCGGTCCCAGCACTCGCATGGGCAACCTGCTGCGCCGCTACTGGGTGCCAGCGCTGATGTCGAACGAGATCGCCGAGTCGGATGGCCCGCAGGTACGCGTGCAACTGCTGGGCGAAAAGCTGCTCGCGTTCCGCAACTCCGACGGCAAGGCCTGCTTGATCAGCGAGTTCTGCTCCCACCGTGGTGTGTCGCTGTACTTCGGCCGCAACGAGGAAAACGGCATTCGCTGCGCCTATCACGGCGTCAAGTTCGATGGCATGGGCCAGTGCGTGGACGTGCCGTCATCACCCCAGGCTTGCGCCCGGATGCACATCAAGGGCTACCCCTGCATTGAGCGCGGCGGCATCGTTTGGACCTACATGGGTCCGGCCGACCAACAGCCTGCAGCGCCTGAACTTGAATGGTGCACGTTGCCACCCGAGCATGTGTTTGTGTCCAAACGGCTGCAGTATTCGAACTATCTCCAAGCTATGGAAGGCGGCATCGACACCGCGCACGTGTCATATGTGCACAGCTTCGAGGTGGACGGCGACCCCATGCACCAGGGCGTCAAGGCGCTGGACTACATCAAGGCCGACGGCAATGTGAGCTTCGAGATCGAAAAGCAGCCATTCGGACTGAGCCTGTTCGGCCGTCGGCTGGGCGAGCCCGACTCCTACTACTGGCGCATCACGCAGTGGTTGTTCCCCTGGTTCACACTGATTGCGCCATTTGGCAACCACGCGCTGGGAGGCCACGTTTGGGTGCCGATCGACGACCACAACTGCTGGGCCTGGAGCATCAACTGGCAGCCTGATCGACCGCTCACGGCCGAGGAGCGCACCGCGATGGAGGCCGGCAAAGGCATCCACGTCGAATACGAGGCACCTGGCAGCTATATCCCGAAATTCAGCCGCGACAACGACTACGGCATGGATCGCCAGGCCCAAAAGGACAAACGTTCCTATAGCGGCATCTTCGGCTTCGCGGCCCAGGACTACTCGTTACAGGAAAGCATGGGCCCCATCCAGGACCATGAAGCGGAAATGCTGTTGCCAACCGATAAGGCCATCGTGATGGCGCGGCGCATGCTGCACGAAGCCGCATTGGGCCTAGAGCAAGGCGACACACCGCCGGCGCTGAACGCCAGCGAGCAACACGTGCGTCCTGCCGGCGTGCTCCTGCCCCGAAACCAGGACCCCGTCGAATGGGCACGCCAGAACCTAGCCGATGCCACTAGCAAGCCGGTCTTCAGCCTTTGAAGACATCTATTGCCATTCCTACGACAACACGGAGACAACCCATGACATTTATCCGCAGGATGCTCGCCGCAACACTGATCGCCACTGCGACGACCTCTTCCGCCTGGGCTCAGGGTACGCCAAACTGGCGTCCCAGCAAGCCTGTACGCATCGTCGTACCCATCGTAGGTAGCACCAACGACTTGTTGGCCCGTCTGATCGCCCCGGAGTTGCAGAAGGCATTCGGTCAGCCCTTCGTGGTGGAGAACAAACCCGGCGCGGGCGGCAACATCGGTGCTCTAGAAGTCTCGCGCGCTGCGCCAGATGGCCATACGCTGCTGGTGGGCTACAACGGACCACTGGCGATCAACGTGACATTGTTTGACAAGATGCCTTACGACCCGACCAAGGACTTGGCACCCATCACGCTGGCAGTCAAATCGCCTCAGTACCTTGTGGCGAATCCTGCGGCAGGCTTCGCCAACGTGAAAGACTTCATCGCCAAGGTCAAGGCTGAACCTGCCCGGTTTTCCTACGGCTCCGTGGCCATGGGCAGTGCTTCGCACCTGACCATGGAGATGATGAAGTCTGCGGCCGGCTTCCACATGACGCACATTCCCTATCGCGGCGCTGGTCCTGCTGTCACCGATCTGATCGCAGGCAACGTGCAGGCGGGCTTTTTCGTGCCCGGCAACGTGCAGGGGTTCGTGAAGGAAGGCCGTCTCAAGCTGCTGGCCTCCACTGGCCAAAAGCGATTCCCGAGCACGCCGGATGTTCCAACGCTCGCCGAGTCGGGACTCAAGGACTTCGAGGCCACTTCATGGATCGGCTTCCTCGCGCCGCCGGCCACGCCACCGGGAATCATCAATCGTTACAACGAAGAGATAGTTCGCATCCTGAAGTCACCCGAAACACAGAAGCGGTTGCATGAGATGGAGTTCGAGATCGTCGCCAGCAGCCCCAAGGAGTTCAGTGACTGGATTGGCACTGAGATTGGGCGCTGGGGCAAAATCATCAAGAGCACGGGCGCCAAAGCGGAGTGAGCTGAGATGAGCACTTCCCGACTGGCGGGGCGCACCGCACTGATCACCGGCGCTGGCGCTGGCATCGGTGCGGCCGCCGCCGCGATTTTCAGCCGCGAAGGTGCGGCTGTACTGATGGTGGATGCGAACACGCAAGCGCTGGAGAGCACGCGCGCATTGATCGAAAAAACGCAGCCCGACGCACGACTAGCGTGCGTGGCGGCCGACGTGGCAGATGAGGCCGCCGCCCTCGCGGCGGTAGCTCAGTGCATCGCGCTCTGGGGCGGGCTGGACATCCTGGTCAACAACGCCGCTATGCGCAATTACAGCGCAGCCGCCGATGCCACTCCCGCCGAATGGCAGGCCATGGTCAATGTCAACTTGGTGGGTATGTCCAACTACTGCCGCGCTGCGTTGCCAGCGCTACGGCACTCCGGCATCGGCAGCATCGTCAACGTCTCCTCGTGCTATGCAGTCACTGGCCGCAAGGGCATGGCGCTGTACGACGCGACCAAGGCAGCGCAGTTGGCCTATACGCGCACGCTGGCCTTCGAAGAGGCACCGTGCGGAGTCCGCGCCAATGCCATCTGCCCCGGTTCGACGCTGACTGACTTCCACCTTGGCCGAGCGAGCAGTGCCGGCAAGAGTGCCGATCAGCTCAGGACCGAGCGCAAAGACACCTCACTGGTCGGCCGCTGGGCCGACCCCACCGAGATCGCTTGGCCCATCCTCTGGCTCGCGTCCGGCGAGGCCTCGTTCATCACCGGCACCACGCTGATGGTGGATGGCGGCCTGCACATCATGTAAGTCATGGCCACAACTACTCTGCAGGCGCTCGTCTTCCAGATGCGCCACGAAGCCTCGGGCATTATCAGTGTCGAACTACGACCCACCACGCCAGCATCTGCATTTCCCGTTGCCGCCGCCGGCGCGCACGTGGACCTGCACCTAGGCAACGGTCTGGTTCGCAGCTATTCCTTAATCAACCCGGGGGACACACATCGCTACGTTGTGGCGGTGCTCAACGACAGACGCAGCCGGGGCGGGTCACGCTTCGTGCACGAACAGCTTCGCGTTGGGCAGGTGATCACCCTCGGCGGGCCGCGCAACCACTTCCGACTGGACGAGGACGCGCGGCACAGCGTGCTACTGGCCGGTGGCATTGGCATCACACCGATCTACGCCATGCTGCAGCGCCTCGCGGCGCTAGGGCGCGAGGCGCACCTCGTCTATTGCGCGCGAAGCCGTTCCGAGGCGGCCTTTCTGGCCGAAATCGAGGCAATTGCCAGTGCAAGTGACACCCGGCTTTCGCTGCGATGCCATTTCGACGGCGAGCAAGGCGGACCGCCAGACCTTGAACGCTTGCTCGCCGGCCATCCACCGGACGCACACTTTTATTGCTGCGGCCCCGGGCCCATGCTCGATGCCTACGAACGCGCTTGCGAGCGGTTGGGACAGCACAACGTCCACCTAGAGCGCTTTGCTGCTACCTCGACGGTCCCCCCAGCGACACCTGCAAGTGGCTACACGGTAGAACTGCGCAGGAGTGGCCGCACGGTCCAGGTGCCACCCGGCATACCTCTGCTCGACGCGCTCATCGAGGCCGGACTCAACCCCGACCACAGTTGCCGCGAAGGCGTGTGCGGAGCGTGCGAAACCAGGGTTATCTCTGGTGATGTCGATCACCGCGACCAACTGTTGTCCAAACAGGAACGCGCGGCCAACAAGTCCATGATGATCTGTGTCTCATCTTGCCGCTCGGGCTGCCTGGTACTTGACGCCTGAAGTCCAGCACCTCGTTCACAGCAATTTCTCAGTCTTCAGCTGGTGACGCAAGGTCGCTCGCGTGAGGCTCAACCACGCCTTTCCATCTGGTGACTTTGCAAGCCACTCCACGGAGGTCTTTACTGGAAATTCACCTCGACAAGTCACTCCCAAAACAATATTATTAGCAATCTAACTATAATTGGAGACGTACTGTGGCGTTCGCCAGCCAGAAAGATTTTGTGTCCGGACTCATGTTCATGGCCGTCGGCGGCGCGTTCGCCTGGGGTGCTGTGAACTATGAAATCGGCAATGCCGCCCGCATGGGCCCCGGCTACTTTCCCTTCATGCTCGGCCTCATCCTGGTCTTGCTCGGGGTTCTGGTCACCTTCAACGCGTTCAAATCCGGCCCGCCCGGTGGCGACAAGATCGGCGCGCTCGCCTGGCGTCCGCTGGTGTTCATCCTGGGTGCCAACCTGCTGTTCGGTGCACTGCTGGTGGGCATTCCCGCCTTCGGCCTGCCGGCCTTCGGCCTGATCGTGGCGATCTTCGGCCTGGTGATCATGGCCGGCTACGCCCGTGAAGGCGCCAAGCTCAAAGAGTCGGTGATCCTGGCCGCCATCCTGGCCGCCGGCAGCTACCTCGCTTTCGTGAAACTGCTGAACCTGCAGTTCCCGGTCCTGCCCTGGTTCCTCGCGAACTGAACCCGAGGAGACACGCACATGGATCTGATCAACAACCTCGCGCTGGGCTTTGGCGTTGCCTTCACCCTGCAGAACCTCGTCTACGCCTTCATCGGCTGCCTGCTGGGCACGCTGATCGGCGTTCTGCCCGGCATCGGTCCGCTGGCCACCATCGCCATGCTGCTGCCCGCCACCTACGGCCTGCCGCCGGTGGCCGCGCTCATCATGCTGGCTGGCATTTACTACGGCGCCCAGTACGGCGGCTCCACCACCGCCATCCTGGTCAACCTGCCGGGTGAATCGTCCTCGGTCGTGACGGTGATCGACGGTTACCAGATGGCCCGCAAGGGCAGGGCAGGCCCGGCACTGGCTGCGGCCGGCCTGGGTTCTTTCTTCGCTGGTTGCGTCGGCACGCTGATCCTGGCGGGCTTCGCGGCGCCGCTGACCGAACTGGCGCTGGAATTCGGCCCGGCCGAATACTTCTCGCTGATGATCGTGGGCCTGATCGGTGCCGTGGTGTTGGCTTCCGGCTCGCTGCTCAAGGCCCTGGCCATGATCGTGCTGGGCCTGCTGCTCGGCCTGGTCGGCACCGACGTGAACTCCGGCGTCGCGCGCTACAGCTTCGACATCCCGGAACTCACCGACGGCATCAGCTTCCTGGCCATCGCCATGGGCGTGTTCGGCTACGGTGAAATCATCCAGAACCTGTCGCACCCGGACGAAAAGCGCGAAGTGTTCACTGGCAAGGTCAACGGCATCATGCCCACCGCTGAAGACTTCAAGAACATGATTCCCGCCGTGCTGCGCGGCACCGCGCTGGGTTCGGCGCTGGGCATCCTGCCCGGCGGCGGTGCGCTGCTGTCGGCCTTCACGGCCTACACCATCGAGAAAAAGACCAAACTCAAGCCGGGCGAAGTGCCCTTCGGTCAGGGCAACATCCGTGGCGTGGCAGCCCCCGAGTCGGCCAACAACGCTGGTTCGCAAACCTCCTTCATCCCGCTGCTGACGCTGGGCATTCCGCCCAACGCCGTGATGGCGCTGATGGTCGGTGCCATGACCATCCACAACATCCAGCCGGGCCCGCAGGTCATGACCAGCAACCCCGAACTGTTCTGGGGCCTGATCGCCTCGATGTGGATCGGTAACCTGATGCTGGTGGTGCTGAACCTGCCCCTGATCGGTATCTGGATCAAGCTGCTGACCGTGCCCTACAAGTGGCTGTTCCCGGCCATCGTGCTTTTCTGTTCCATCGGTGTGTACTCGACCAACAACAACAGTTTCGACATCTGGATGGTGGCGCTGTTCGGTCTGATCGGCTATGGCTTCATCAAGCTCGGCTGCGAGCCCGCACCGCTGCTGCTGGGCCTGATTCTCGGCCCGATGATGGAAGAGTACCTGCGCCGTGCGTTGCTCATCTCGCGCGGCGACTGGTCGGTCTTCGTGACCCGTCCGCTGTCGGCCAGCCTGCTGGTGGTTGCAGCCGTGCTGCTGTTCATCGTGCTGATGCCCTCGGTCAAGAAAAAGCGCGAAGAGGCTTTTGTTGAGGACTGAAAGTGCCCTAGTACTAGAGGCAATATTTACGTTTCCCGCAATGACTACATGAGGCTATCAATATGACCGAAATCATAAAATCGAATGACGATTCACCCCTTGACAATTTCTCCAACTGTCATGAGGGAATTATTTCACACCTTAATGAATTTGGACAAATCACCGACCTTATTAAAGCTGCAACACGTGCTCGCAAGATTGCCGACGATACCGTTGCATTTTTCAGAGTCGCTGTATTTGATCATCACGCAGAAGAAGAAAGAGATCTATTTCCTGCAGTCCTTGCCAATGCAAAGCCTGGTGAGGAGCAGTCCATCGTGCAGATGATGATAGACGGACTTATAGCAGAGCACCGCGAGATCGAATCCCAGTGGAGTCGTATAGAACCGAAGCTTGTGAAATTTACTAAAGGGCACCTCATCGAAATCGATGACACGGCTGTTCAACGCCTCGTGATTCAATACACGGCACATGCTAGACTGGAAGAATGCGAATTCTTACCTCTAGCAGAAAAGATCCTTGGTCGGAAAGATCCCGAATTGGCGACGCTTGGACTCGCTCTACACACACGCCACGTCATTCGTGCAGCTCGTCGCGGCTTACGGGGCTCCTGAATGCAGAATGACGAGACCCAAAAAACCACGAGGATGGAAAATGCAACAAGCATGTGAAGTCCCCTTGAAAACCTGAACCACCCGGAGGTAGAGAATTCCCTCAGTCCCCCAACCTCTACTTCTGATTGACTCGGGAATTCAAGGGGACTTCAAGCTCCACTCTAGTTGTCCGTGGCTATTGCCGTAAGCTCTGCTGCGCCGGTTTCATTACCTTTTCGTATAACTATTTTCGAAGCCGCCGAGCTCGAACAAACCAGTAGCTCGGATAATTCAGCGAAGCGATTTCGATGCCTATTGCAGCCTGTTTCGCCCATTCCGGGCGCATGTACCCCACGGCTTACGCATGATGCGCGTCCCACCAGCCGCCTATGCTGCCCATGCGCATCGGGTTGTAGGTTGCAAAGCACAGCAATGCCTGGTCCGTGAGCTTGGCCTGACCAATGACTTTGGTCTTTGCTTCAGCTTTATTTGCGCCTGTGCATGGTGGCGGGCGTGTCGCCGAACTGGCAAAACGCGTTGGGTACTTTGCTCACTCGCGCACTCGCCGGCTCAGTCCAGCGCCCTGTCGGCGCTCGCTTCTGAATAAGTCAGGGGCGACCATGTAAGGTTCCCTAGAGGAGGAATACGCCCTTGCCTCCGACGCCTAGGTCGAACAACCGATATGCCTCTTCGGCTTGGTCAGGCGACCACCGATGCGTATAGACCTGACCGACGTCAATCCCTTTGGAAGCAACAAAACAGGCACACTCTGATTGCCCCGTGATCGAGAAGGTCCAGGAGCCAATGACGGTCATCTGCTTGCGCAGCAGCTCCGGGCTGACGTTGATCTTCACCTCGCCGCCCTCGCCAACGAAACAGGCAGTACCCCAGGTCTTTGTGGCGCGAATGGCAGCGCTACGCGCAGAGGCAGCTCCCGAAGTCTCAAGGCAGCAGTCCACACCAACTCCGGCAGTGAGCTCCAGGATGGCCTCCACGGGATCTATATCAGTAGGCGAAAACATAATGTCTGCACCCAGACGCTTGGCCTGCTCCAGCCGCTGGTGATTCACGTCAGCCTCCGTCTGCAGACGCATCAAAGTTTATCTAGGCGCACCGAGACGTCGGCCAAGACAGACGGCGGCGGGCAGGTGCCTTGCTTCAGCCAGCGCTTGGCGACCTTGATGTCCCGGGGCGCATTCACGGCGATGACGCTGCGCAGGCCGTCCTCGGCCACCTGGAACACAGAAAACGCCCCCTGGTCTACCGAACCGCGCACGATGCCCGCGAGGTCGTTGGAGGGAATGCCCAGCACCTGCAGGTTGAGGTCGTACTGGTCGGACCAGAACCAGGGGATCTCGTCGTAGACCACCTCCCCGCCGGCGATCGCCTTACCCACGGCGATGGCTTGGTTCTGGGCGTTGGCCCACGACTCGAAGCGCAGACGCCCCCCCGCCCAGGAATTGGGCTGGTTGGCCACGTCGCCGACCGCGTAGATGTCGGGGTCAGAGCTCCGGCCGCTCGGGTCCACGACGATGCCGTCACGGACCTCCAGTCCGCAAGCCTCGGCCAGGCCGGTATCGAGCACCAGCCCGATCCCGACCACCACCGCATCGAACTCCTTCGCCACGCCGGACAGTTGCACGGCCAGCGCGCGCTCGCGGCCCGCACCAATCGAGGTCACGGTCGTCGAGAGCCGCACGTCTACGCCCTCCTTGCGGTGTTTCGCGAGGAGGAAATCCGACAGCTGCGGCGGCACCGACCGCGCGCACAGGCGCGGCCCTGCCTCGAGCACGGTGACATCTACTTGCTGCTTCCTCGCCGTTGCCGCGATCTCCAGCCCGATCCAGCCGCCCCCGATGACCAGCAGCCGATGGCCCGGCACCAGCTTGCTGGCAATGGCCCGGGAATCTTCGATCGTGCGCAAGACATGGACGCCGGGCAGGTCCGCGCCGGGACACGACAGCATCCGAGGGCGCCCGCCCGTGGCCAGCACGAGCTGGCCATAAGCAACCACCGAGCCATCCGCGCACCGGACCTGGCGGCCGGCGCGGTCAATGCCCGTCACCTCTACACCGGGCCGGAAGTCCACGCGCATCGCTTCGCATTGCTGCGGGGTCAGCAGCACCGGTGGGTGCGCCTCCGCCCCGCTGAGCACCCCTTTGGACAAAGGGGGCCGCTCGTACGGCGCGTGCGGCTCCCGGCCCAAGAGCGTGATGCGCCCTTCATGCCCCTCCTGCCGCAGCGACCGCGCGACCCAAGCGCCGGCCTGGCCGGCTCCCACGATGACGACATCCATCGCCGTGTTCTCCGTGCCCATGCTCAGCGGACGGGCCGCAGGAAGATGACCCCCTGCTCGACCTTGACCGGATAGCAATGCAGCGGCTCGGTGCAGGGCGCGTCCACCGCACGGCCGCTGCGGATGTCGAACGTCCCCTCGTGCAAAGGACACTCGATGAGGCAGGAATCGAGCACCATGCCCAGCGAGAGGTCGGCGTCTCCGTGCGTGCAGGTTCCATCCGTGGCGAAGATCTCCCCACCGAGGTTGTAAAGGCACACCTGCTTGCCGTCGATCTCGACCGAATGTGTGTCGTCTTCGTCGATATCGGCGACGTTGCCGACCTTGATCCATTCGTCTTCCATGGTCTCTCCAGACTTGCCTGTGCTCATGCCGCCTCGGACGTCATCGCGCCGATGTAGTGGTTCTCCATGTGGTAGAGCGCCTCCTCCAGCGGTGACATGGGCCCGGGCTTGAAGAACTTCGAACCCGCGGTGTTCTGCATGCCCTCCACCATCACAGCATCCTCCGCGATGATCTGGCGCACGAAGCCCACATACTTCTCCATCTCCTCGTCGTAGTTCGGAATCGAGAAGGCGCCCTCGGGGAACAAGAGGTAGCAGATGACCCGGGTCTCGGTGGGCGAGATGGGCCAGATGTGCCACATGCGCACGCTGTCGGCGCGCATCGACAGGTTCAGGTTGGGGTAGATACCCGCCTTGCAGGCAATGCCGCTGGGCTTGTCTTGCGCCCAGGGCAGCGTCGGGAACACCTGTTCGCCGGACTTCGAGTGCGGTCGCGCTTCGTATTGGGTATGCCAGCCGCCGTTGTCCAGGAGGTTGAAGCGGACCTGTTCGCCCTTGACGAAACCGCCGAAGGTCCCCTTGTGGATGACGCCGACGTGGTAAATGTCGATCAAGTTTTCGACCAGGAATTTCCAGTTGCACTTGACGTCAATCTCGACCTTCTGTGCCAACTGGCACTGGTCGGTTTGGAACCACCAGAGCGGCTCTTCGAAAGGCTTGATGTAGTCCTCAAACGACATCGGCTCATCGCTGAAGTTCACGAAGATCCAGCCGCGCCAAATCTTGACATGCAACTGCCGCAGGCTGCAGTTCTTCAGATCGACCTCCGAGGCCTTCATGCCGGGCGCGACCGTCAGTTTGCCGCTCACGTCGTAAAGCCAGGCGTGGTAGGGGCAGCTGAACTCCTTGGCATTGCCGCGGCCAACGGCAACCTCGACGCCTCGGTGCAGGCACTGATTCATGTAGGCGACGACCTGATCGGCCGCCGGACGGGATACCACGATCGATTCCTTCATCACCTGGAAGGTGTAGTAGTCGCCGACATTGGGTATCTCTTCGACACGCCCCACGGAGAGCCAGTACTTCATGAAGATTTGCGTCTTCTCCATGTCGTAGATCTCGGGTGAGCTGTACACCTCGCCCGGCAGGTGCCGGGCGCTGAGCAGCTTCTTGCGGGTTTCCTTGAACTTGGGGCGCAGGTCCAGGAGTTGTTGCTCGGCGACTTCCATCATGGTCATCCTTTCAAAATTGCGTTGAAGATTGCGCTGAATGCGTGCCATGATGTTAGGCAATACATTGATCGATGTATAGATCGATGTGAAAATCGACATATCTTCCCGGGAGAACCCTATGTCAGCGCAAAAGCTCCACGATGGCGAGCGCCCCCAGCGCCAGATCAACGACGTCGGCTATGTCGACAGCGCGGAAGCGATGTCGATCCTCGGCGTACGCCGGGAAACGCTCTACACCTACGTCAGCCGCGGGCTGATCAAGACGATGCAGCGAGCCGGCGTAAAAGCCAAGCTCTATCGCAAGGCCGATGTCGAGAAGCTCAGGAGCCGGTCCGTTGCGCGCTCGGGCGGGCCGAAGGTGTCACACGCCCTGCGCTACGGGGAACCGATCGCGCAAACGTGGATCAGCGAGATCACCCCTCATGGGCCGCGCTACCGGGGCGTGCTCGCGAGCGACCTGGTGCGCGATGGAAGGTCGTTCGAGTTCGCCAGCGAGCTCATCTGGACGGGCCTGCCACGCACGCGGGATGTACCCTGGCCCGTCCCGCAGGACACCCGGCAGCCCGAATCCCTGGTCAGGCTCGCGCTGCACTCGGCCGAACACATCACGCCGCTCAGGCTCCTGTCGATGCTGACCACCTCGCTGTCGGCATTCGAACAAGCAGAAGACGACATGCAGACCGCCGGCCCGGCAACGTGCCGGCGTCTGCTGCAGACATTGGCCGGCACCGCCGGCGTTTTCGGGCCCGGGTCGCGGTATTCGGCACCTCATGAAGGCGAGTTCCTGGCGCAGTGCATCGCCCGGGGACTCGGTCTGAAGAAAATGCCGGATGCCGTGCAAGCCATTGATGCGGCGCTCGTCATGTCCGCCGAGCACGAACTCTCCGCGCCGACGTTCGCCGCGCGGATCTGCGCCTCGACGGGGGCGGACCTGCACGCTTGTGTCGCCACGGCCATGCTGACCCAGTCCGGAGCGATGCAGGTCGGCGGCGCCGTGGAGGTTGAGGCTCTCATCGACGCCCTGCCGTCGCGACTGGAGCCCGAAGATGCCCTGAAGCGGGCAGCGGCCTCGGGCTTCATGAGCAACGAACTGCCTTGCTTCAACCACCCGTTGTACGAGGGAGAAGATCCCCGCTCGGTGGTGCTGCTGGACATCGTGGACCGTTTGTCCGCACAGAGCCCAGACACACCGAAAATGCGCGCACTGGTGACCGGCGCTCGCCAGGCCGGTCAGCATCCGAACGTGTTTGCATCGCTCGTGATACTTTGCAAGGCGATGGGACTACCCAACGGCAGCGGCGCCATGCTGCATACCCTGGCGCGCACCACAGGCTGGATAGCCCATGCCTTGGAGCAGCGCCTGACCGGCGCCATGCTGCGGCCACGGGCCCGGTACATGGGCCAGCGCGCCCCGGGCTGAAGCGGAAAACCGACGCGCTGCGTCTACTCGAACACCTGTTTCGCCAGCATGGCACGCAGCCACTGGTTCGCGGGGTTCTTGTGTGCACGCCTGTGCCAGAACTGACGCACGTCCGCCACGGAAATCTTCAACGGCACCGGCAACACCTGCACGCCCGGGGCGCTGCGTGCCGCGTTGCGCGGAACGGTCACGACCAGATTGGACCGCGCCACGACTTCTGCCGCGACGTGGTAGTGGGTCACGCTCAGGATGACCTTGCGCTTGGCCCGCATCTTCGCGAGCGCGCGCTCCACCCGTTCGTCCGCATTGCCCGTGGCAACCGAGACGTGCTGCGCCTCCAGGAACTGGTTGAGCGTGAAGTCGCCGCAAATGCAGGGGTGCTTCCTTCTCGCCAGGCAGCAGTAGGGATCGCCGAACAGGCGTTGCTGGTAGAACCCCGATTTCAGGAACGTCAGGTTGCCAATGGCCAGGTCCGCCTCCCCGCTCTGGAGCAACTGCGCGTACAGCTCATTCGGGCGCCGCAGCGTTTCGATGCGCACGTTGGGCGCGTCCCTGAGCACGGCCGGTATCAGCCGCGGCAGGACGATGCCTTCGCCCGCATCGGACATGAGGATCCTGAACGTACGCTCGGACTCGCGCGGGTCGAAGCCGTACGGATGCTCCAGCGACGCCTGGAGGATGGACAGCGCCTGACGGACCGGTCCGATCAGTTCTTCGGCGAGCGCCGTCGGCTCCATGCCCCCCGTGGTCCGGATGAACAGCGTATCGGAACAGGCCTTGCGCAGTCGCATCAGCGCATTGCTCATGGCCGGCTGTGAAAGGCCGATCGCATAGGCGGCCTTCGACACATTGCGCTCGGCGTAGATGGCGGCGAAGACCCGAAGCAGGTTCAGGTCGAAGGTTTTGATATTCATGATTTGAATTCTAGTTCTCTCCAATATCGATTGGACAGAGATTCCACACCAAGTGATCATCTCCGGACTGAACAAGGTCAAACACAGAAAGGTAGAGAACTCATGGAGACAGTGATCAAGACGCCCGTGCTGATTGTGGGTGGAGGCCCGGTGGGCCTTTCCATGGCCATCGAGCTGGGCTGGCGGGGGATCGAATCGATCCTCGTGGATGAGGGCGACGGGACGATCGAGCACCCGCGCACCGGCCTCATCGCGATGCGCACGATGGAGTTGTTCCGACGCTGGGGCTTGGCTCAACGTGTGCGCGACTGCGGCTTCCCGGACGACTATGAACTATCTATGGTCTTCTGCACGTCGCTTAACGGACTCCTGCTCGACCAGGAAAAGTACCCGAGCATGCGGGACGCGCCGACGCCGCCCGAAACACCTGAGAAAAAGCAGCGCTGCCCTCAGTTGTGGTTGCAGCCCATCCTCACCGACGCGGCACGCGCGGAATCGAAGGCCAAGCTGCTGTTCAAGCATCGCTTCGAGTCGTTGCAACAGGATGACCAGGGCGTCACCGCGGTCGTCACCAACGTGGATACCGGTGAGAAAGTCACCATCCGCGCGGACTATCTGCTGGGTTGCGACGGTGCCACCAGCAGCGTACGCGAACAGGTCGGCATCAAGATGGAAGGCAAGCTGCTCAGCTACTCCGTCAATGTTCTGATCCATGCCCCGGGCCTGGTGGACCAACACAAGATGGGGCCCGCCGAGCGCTATCTCTTCGTCGGCCCCGAGGGAACCTGGGGCAACCTGACGGTCGTCGACGGAGACGAAATCTGGCGCCTGACGGTGCTGGGTTCGGAAGAGAAGATGGATCTCAAAAATTTCGATCCCGCTTTCTGGGTCCGGCGCGCGATCGGCCGCGACGACGTGGCGTTCAAGGTGGACTCCACCATTCCATGGCGGCGCAGCGAAATGCTCGCTGATCACTACTACCGGGGACGCGTGGTGCTCGTCGGCGACTCCGCGCACACGATGTCGCCCACCGGCGGCATGGGCATGAACACCGGCGCGCAGGAGGTGCTGGACATTGGCTGGAAGCTCGAAGGGCTCATCAAGGGCTGGGGCGGCCCGGCCCTGCTGCGCAGCTACGAAGCGGAGCGCCGGCCGGTCGCGCGGCGCAACATCGGCTTCTCCACGCAGAACTTCAGGGCGTGGCAGGACACGCCCAGCCCGGCCGCGGTCTGCGACCTGACGCCCGAGGGGGAGAAGGTGCGCCAGGACCTGGGCCGTCGCCTGCGCGAATCGACCCGCGTCGAATGGGAGTCCCTGGGCCTGCAACTCGGCCACCGTTACGAGGATTCCCCCATCTGCATCCCGGACGGCACGCCGCCGACCCCGGACGAGTACTCGACATACATCCCGACGACGCGGCCCGGCTCGCGCGCGCCGCACGTCTGGCTTGACGATGGCCGCTCGGCGCTCGATCTCTTCGGGCACGCCTTCGTGCTCGTGTGCACCGACCAGCGCCTGCAAGGCGATGCGGACACTCTCGCCCAGGCCTTCGCGGCCAGGAAGGTGCCCTTCCAGATTGAATGCATTGACGAGCCCAGTGTGGCTGCGGCCTATGAAATGCCCCTGGTTCTGGTCCGGCCAGATGGCCACGTCGCATGGCGAGGCAACCAAGTGACCGCTCCAGATCAGTTGGTTGACACTGTTCGCGGCGCTGGATAGTTCGACTCGCGTTTTTCCTGCAACAAGTACATATGGAGACATCAGCATGAACATTCTCAAATCGCTTTCCCGTACCACCCGGGTCGCCACGGTCGCTCTCCTGGGGTTGAACCTCACTCTGCCTGCACACGCCGACGGATATCCCAACAAGACCGTCACGATCGTGGTGCCCTTCACCGCGGGCGGCAGCAACGACGTTCTGGCTCGAACGGTGGGCCAGAAGCTCAGCGAGTACTGGAAGCAGCCCGTCATCGTCGAAAACCGACCAGGCGCTGGCGGTAACCTCGGCACGAAACTGGCCGCAAAGGCGGCGCCTGACGGCTACACGCTGCTCGTCGTCGCCAACAACTTCGTCACCAATCCATACCTCTATCCGGATGGGCGCGCGGGCTATGACCCCGTCAAGGAATTTGTCCCGGTCACCCAATTGGGTCGTGTGCCCTTCGTCCTGGTCGTCAATCCGGGCCTGGCCGCCAAATCCCCCCAGGAACTCGTCGCCTTGGCCAAGGCCCAGCCCGGCAAACTGTCCTATGGCTCCGCAGGCGTCGGCACACCGCATCACCTGACGGGCGAACTGTTCAAGAGCACAGCAGGCATCGACATGGTGCACATACCGTACAAGGGCGCACTGCCGGTGGTGACGGATCTGATCGGAGGGCAGATTCAAGTGCTTTTCGGCGTCGCCAACTCGGTGCTTCCCCACATCAAGTCCGGGTCGCTGCGCGCGCTGGCCGTTACAGGGGATCGCCCGGCGCCTTACCTGCCAGACGTGCCTACCATGGCGAGTTCAGGGTTCAAAGGCTTCAAGAGCGAAGTCTGGATTGGCCTGGTCGCACCGGCAGGCACCCCGAGTGACGTGGTCGCGAAGATCGAGGAAGCGGCCGGCCGCGCCTTGCGCGATCCAGGGGTCAAAGCCTCGCTGGACGCCCAGGGCCTCGAACCCACCCCGTCCACACCCGCTGCATTGAAAGCGCTGATGAACGAAGACATGGCGAAGTGGTCCAAGATTATCAAAGAGACTGGAACGCGCGCGGAGTAACGCTCACCTGGGCCGGTTGCTGCTCGTCAGACACGGGCCTTTTTGCATTCACAAGGGATCACCATGCTTGACTCGTCACTGGCATACCAAACGGGTATGTGCAACGAATTCGCGACCGAGGCCCTCCCCGGCGCCCTGCCGAAAGGTCGCAACTCGCCGCAGAAGGCCCCATACGGCCTTTACGCCGAGCAGCTCTCAGGCACGGCGTTCACGGCGCCACGCCATGCCAACCGCCGCACCTGGCTGTACCGCATCCGGCCATCGACGCTGCACCAGCCTTTCGTCCCCATCAACTCCGGCAGATGGATCAACCGCTCCGAGGCAGGGCCGGCAACGCCCAATCAACTGCGCTGGGACCCGCTACCCTTGCCCACGCAACCAACCGACTTCATTGACGGAATGACCACCATGGCCGTGAATTCGGCCTGTGCAGTCCACGTATACGCCGCCAACAGGTCGATGGAAACGCGGTTCTTCAACGATGCCGACGCGGAGTTTCTCATCGTGCCCCAGCAGGGGCGCCTCGAACTGGCGACGGAAATGGGACGCCTGCAAATCGAACCGCAGGAGATCGCTGTGATCCCCCGGGGTGTGCGGTTCCAGGTCCGGCTCATGGATCCCCAGGCCCGAGGCTACGTTTGCGAGAACTTTGGCGCCGCGTTGAAACTGCCTGACTTGGGGGTCATCGGCTCCAACGGCTTGGCCAACCCGAGAGACTTCTCCACCCCCATTGCCGCCTACGAGGACCGGGAGGGCGACTTCGAGCTGGTCACCCGCTTCCAGGACAGCCTGTGGAGCGCGCGCATCGGACACAGCCCGCTGGACGTGGTCGCCTGGCACGGCAACCATGCCCCTTACAAATACGATCTGCGACGCTTCAACACCATCGGATCGATCAGCTACGACCACCCGGACCCGTCCATCTTCCTCGTACTGCAGTCCATCAGCGACACACCCGGCGTTGACACCATCGACTTCGTGATCTTCCCGCCACGCGTCCTCGTGGCCCAGGACACCTTCAGGCCGCCCTGGTACCACCGCAACATCGCCAGTGAGTTCATGGGGCTGATCCACGGCGCCTACGATGCAAAGGCCGACGGCTTCGTGCCAGGCGGCGCATCCTTGCACAACTGCATGAGCGCGCACGGTCCGGACGCTGAAACCTTTGCCAAAGCCAGCACCGCGGACACCACGCGCCCCGACTACCTGACCGAGACCATGGCGTTCATGTTCGAGTCAAACCAGGCGTTCAGGCCGACCAACTTCGCTATGGAAACAGCCCAGCTGCAGCACG
This sequence comes from Hydrogenophaga sp., assembly GCA_018333605.1. GTDB lineage: Bacteria > Pseudomonadota > Gammaproteobacteria > Burkholderiales > Burkholderiaceae_C > Hydrogenophaga. The sequence goes on from JAGXSV010000052.1 coordinate 31,863, forward strand.
ACTATTTCCACTGCTGGCAAGGTTTGAAGAAGCACTTCAACCCGGCACAGGCATGACAGCGGTGAATGAAACCCACGCACTGGGCCTTCGCAGTTGGGTGGCCTCCGCCAACGCCGAGCACACGGACTTCCCCATCCAGAACCTGCCGTTCGGGGTCTTTCGTCGGCGCGGTTCCGGCGAGCGTTTCCGCGGTGGTGTGGCGATCGGCGACCAGATCCTTGACTTAGCCGCAACGGTAGCCAGCGGCGTCCTCGACGGCGCGGCCAGAGAGGCCGCCATCGCGGCATCCCGTGAGCAGCTCAACGAGTTCATGGCCATGGGGCCGTCTGCCTGGTCGGCGCTGCGCCTGGCCTTGTCGCGCATCTTGCGCGATGGCGCCGCCGAGCGCGGACGTGTGGAAGGATGTCTGGTCGGGCAACACGCAGTGGAGCATGCACTGCCCGCTGCCATTGGCGACTACACCGATTTCTACATCGGCATCCACCACGCCACCGCCGTGGGACGGCTCTTTCGGCCTGACGCACCATTGCTACCCAACTACAAATGGGTCCCGATCGGATACCACGGCCGCAGTTCCTCCGTGGTCGTCAGCGGAGAACCCATTTACCGCCCGCTCGGACAACGCAAAGGGCTCGCCGAAGTACCCGACTTCGGACCAAGCGAGCGGGTGGACTACGAACTGGAACTCGGCTTCCTGGTCGGGACGGGGAATCCTCGCGGCGAAGGCATCCCCATCGAAAACGCCGAAAGCCATCTGTTCGGGGTGGCGCTCTTCAACGACTGGTCGGCGCGCGACATCCAGCCTTGGGAGTACCAGCCGCTGGGGCCGTTCCTGTCCAAGAACTTCGGCAGCACCCTAGCCCCCTGGGTTGTGACACTGGAAGCACTCGCACCGTTTCGTTCCCCATACCGACGCCCTGCGGGCGATGCTGATCCCCTGCCCTACCTGGACGCCGCAGAAAACAGCGCCAACGGCTTGATCGACATCCAGCTGGAAGTCTTGCTACAGACAAAAAAAATGGCCTACTCCGGTTTGGGGCCCGAACGCCTGTCGCGCTCCAGCTTTGTGGAGGCTGCGTACTGGACCCCGGCCCAACTCGTCGCCCACCACACCATCGGAGGCTGCAATCTGGCCCCGGGCGACCTTCTCGGTTCCGGCACACTGTCCGGCCCAGCGATCACCCAGGCAGGGTCGCTCATCGAGCGCACCTTTGGCGGGCGTGACCCGATCTCACTGCCATCTGACGAGAAGCGAACCTACTTGGAAGACGGGGACACTGTCGTCTTTCGCGCCTGGTGCGAACGCAACGAAGCACGGCGCATCGGGTTTGGGGAATGTGCCGGCACCGTTCTCGCGCCCAAGAGGATTTGATCGCGCCCGGGCCAAGACATCTGACTCAATCGATTCAGAGGGAAGGAGGCTCTGTCACGATAAGGCCTTGCTGGGACAATAGGCTGCGGCCCCACTGCATCTTCAATTGTCAAACTCCACGCTGGGGCGCGTGATCAACAGGCTTCACTCTCAGCTGGAGGTCATATTGGTGTGCGTGCGCTGGTACGCAGCCTACCCCCTGAGCCTGCGATAGCTGGAAGAAATGATGGCCGAACGTGGGGTGAGTGTCGACCATGCCACTGTCCACCGCTGGGCGCTGAAGATGCTGTCCGTACTCGCTGCGGTGTTTCGCCAGCGCAAGCGCCCAGTGGGAGGCTCCTGGCGGATGGATGAGACCTACGTCCTGGTAATCGGACAGAGGAAGCACCTATACCGTGCGGCGGACCGCCTGGGATTTCCTGCTGACCGCCCGCCGTGATGTGGCGGCAGCGCGCCGGTTCTTCGAACGGGCCATCAGCCTGCATGATCTCTCCGAGAAGATCACGATAGATAAGAATGGGGCCAAAACGTCGGCAGTGCGAGGCCTGGTCGAGGACAGCTGGCTGCCTATAGAGTTGCGCCAGTCAAAGTACCTGAACAATATCGTGGAGCAGGACCACCGGGGCAATCAAACGCCGGGGCAGGCCCATGCTAGGGTTGAAAAGTTACCACACCGCGCGACGCCTGATCTCACGCATCGAGACCATGCACATGATCGCCAAGGGGCAAATGAGCAGCCCCAGCGGGCGAGCGGCGTCTCCTGCACAGCAGTTCTACTCGTTGGCCTTCTGATCGAGGGGCAATAAGGAGGCCAACTTTCGCCTCGCTCCCTAATCGCGACAAAACACCTTGCAAACCTTCCCTAACTCACCCGACCATTTCAGAAAAAGGCAGCCTACGGGTAAAGAGATCGAAAATGAAATCAAGACCTATGATCACTTGCCTGCAAACCCACTTGCAGCGCAAAATTCCGCTCAACCTCTGTGACGCCATCGACCAACCTATGAACCTGAGAGAAAAGCCTGCTTCCATGATTGGTCAGAAAAACCCCCCTCGCGCTACGCGTCATAAGCTCAGCCCCGATTCGAAGCTCCAATCTCTTAAGACGTCTGCTCAAAGCCGGTTGTGCAATCTCAAGGTACTCGGCCGCCTTGGAAAGGCTGCCAAGTTTTGCTGCCACAACAAAAACCCGAAGATCATCGAACACCAAAACAGTTTTCATTCCAGCCATATCGATGGAAGCTCTTACGAAGAAGACGCGACTACAATTAAATTAATTACCAAATGGTCTTTTTCAGTACTCAAAATCCGTCAATCACGAAAAGCCGCCAAACATGCCAATAGAAAATCAAAAATGGAACCACAATAAAATCACTCGACAGGTCTCTCTTGAAATCTCATTGAAAAATCAACGGCCTTAACATCCTTAATCAATGCTCCAACAGAAATCCGGTCCACGCCTGTTTCAGCATAATCACGCAAATTTTCATACGTGACCCCTCCTGAAACTTCAAGGCTGCAACGACCTCCGGCCACCTTCACCGCCGCCCTGATATCAGGCAGAGACATGTTGTCCAACAACACCATCGTCACTCCTGCGGCCAGAGCCTCCTCCAATTGACGGATGGTCTCCACCTCGACCTGGATGAATGCGACAGGGGACTTTGTTTCCTGTGCGGCCTTGAAGGCAGCGGTCAGGCTTCCTGCTGCTGCAATATGGTTTTCCTTGATCAAGATCGCATCAAAGAGGCCCATCCTGTGGTTTTTTCCTCCGCCACAGCGCACGGCGTACTTTTCCGCGGCACGCAGACCAGGAATGGTTTTCCTCGTATCCAGAACGCACGCTGCAGTTCCCTCGACCGCCTTGACATAGGCCGCTGTCTTCGTCGCCACAGCGCTGAGTGTTTGCATCCAGTTGAGGCATGTGCGCTCAGCCGTCAGCAACTCGCGCGCCTTACCCTCGATTTCGACAATTTTCTGGCCAGGCTCACAGCGATCACCGTCGCTCAGGAACCACGTCGCCCGTGAATCTGGCGCAATCTGTCTCAAGACCTCGGTAACCCAAGGGCGCCCGCAGATCACAGCGGACTCTCGGCAAATGATGGTGGCTTGGGCGTGGCGATCTGCGGGCACCAAAGCGGCCGTCAGGTCACCCGTACCCACGTCTTCTCTCAGTGCGCGCTCGACATCTTCGCGAACTTGTTCTTCAAAGGTATTCATCAGAAAATAAATCCAGTTAACTCAAACAGAATCGATGGGAAGCTCGGTGCTTTTGATGTTGCGCCGCAAGATGACGGGTTTTCCACCCAAGGTTCGCTTGCACATCCAATGCGCCAAGGCGGAGTCCAGGTAATCTGCGTGCCCTGGAAACCATGCAGCAAGCTCATTCCCCAATTGCCGACAAACGGCCACATTGCCGATGACCAACTGCTGCTTGACCTCATGAATGGACTTCAGGACGGCTGCATGTTCGTTAATATGGCACTCACTGGCAGGAAAATCGCTTTCAAGCATCCAGCGATCTTCCTGTTCAAAGTGCGCCTGGCAGTGTTGAAGCAAAACCCCCAACACTCTATCCAAGTCAGAATCTGCGGCTTGCTGCAAAGCGGCCACAAATTCAACAAACTCTTGGTGTACTTGGTCCATCGGATTGAATCCGAGAAGATAGCCATCACTCCAACTGATTGATGCATCCATTGAGCTCTCCTTTCGCCTGGTTTCTTCTTCAGCCTTACGTGGTACTGCCACACACATTGCGGCTTATTTCATCAGAAGCAGCAAAGACAGCGCCACCAACATACTCAGCAATAGATGCCGAAATACTTTGTCGCTCAGTCGATGACGGATCGTCCTACCGATTTGCAAACCGACAAACATGGGGATCAACACAAGACAAGACAGTCCGACCTCCGAAAAACCGAACCGCCCATACAACAGCATGGCGCCATACATTGGTACTGCACCAATCAGGTAGATGATGCTGATGGAACCAACAAACTCTTCCCGACGAAGCCTGAGAGCCAGGAGATAAGTGATCAGTATCGGACCGGTGAGGGAGGAAACGCCGGCCATCGCGCCGGCAATCACACCCACCAACGGCCCCATCCAGCGCTCCTTCTGACGATCGATGTTGAATGATGTCCCGAGCAGCATCATTCCCACCGCCGCCATCACGACCAGCGCCAGCAACATGTTGAACCCCTGCACAGAGAGGTTCCTGGTGAAGTGGATCGCAGCAATCGTCGCGACAAACTGACCAACCAGCAACCCACCGAAGCGCTGAAATCCCTCACGCAATTTCTGTCCCTCTATGGCCTGCCATAGGTTGGAGAGCAGAACCGGCATGACGAGCAGCCCCATCGCTTTGGGCGCTGGCAGAAGAAGCGACAGCAAGGGAACCACGACGAGCGGCAATCCCACCCCAAGGGTTCCCTTGACCACGCCCCCGAGCACCACGGCGCCAAAGCAAGCGATCCAAAGTGCCTGCGAGGGCATGGCATCGTGAAACATCACTCGGCTTTGAGTTCCGCGTGTTTGCCCGCCTTTGCCATGGCTTGGTTCTCCTGCTCAATGACTTTGCGGTAGGCGTCGCCACTGGCACCGACGGGCTCGATACCGGCGGTCTGGAACTTCTCGACGACGTCCGGCAATTTCACGATCTGAGCGATTTCATCGGAGATCCTCTTGGAAATCTCTGACGGCATGCCGGTGCGGGCAAGCACCCCTACGCTGACCGAAAAGTCAAAGCCCGGGACCGTTTCAGCGATCGATGGCACATCGGGCACGGATGCTGAGCGTTTGGCCGCGTTGCTGGCCAGCAAAACAACTTGACCGCTTTTCACAAAACCCTGCATGGACGGCAACGCGGCAAACAAGACGTCCACCTGCCCACCGACCAATGCCGGCACAGACTGACTCGAACCGCGGAAGGGGACGTGAACCAGAGACAAACCGAGATCCGCCTTCATAGCTTCCATCGTGAGGTGGTGCGTGCTTCCGATCCCCGACGACCCATAGGTGAAGGCACCAGGCTCCTTTTTGGCGCGCGCGACGAACTCCTGGAAAGTCTTGACGCCGGACTTGGGGTGCGCCACCAGGAACAAGGGCGAGCGTGCAATCAGCGATACGGCCTGAAGGTCCTGTCCGACCGCGTACTTGGCGGCCTTGTTGATCTGCGGTGTGATCGAAAGCATGGAGCCATCGGAAACGATGAAGCTGTAACCATCGGCAGGCAACGCGGTCAGGGTCTGAACCGAGACGATACCGTTGCCCCCCGGCTTGTTCTCGACCACGAAGCCCTGCTTCATGCGCTCGGAAAGCTTTTGGGCAATGACACGCGCCACCGTGTCTGGCAGGCCGCCCGGTGCATAAGGCACGATGAACTTGACAGGACGGTTGGGGTAGTCGCCAGCCTGTGCCAGCACGGCACCAGATGCAAGGAGCGCGCTCATGGCAAGTGCTGCAAGGATTCGTCGTTTCATGGTTTGTCTCCGTAAGTGAGGTTGATGAGATGAAGAAAGCAGAACAGCATCTGTGCACCCCTTTTTAGGGGAGATGCGCGACTGCTTGTTTTTTCTTAGAAATCTAAGATAATTGATTTTTCCCACTTGCTTGATCTTTGTCAAGAGTAGGTACCCATCAACTTCGCTGCGTAGAAACACTTACACCATGACTGCAAACGAGACAATGCACCCCCTCCTCATCACTCGAAAGGAGGTCATCGCCAAGGACGTCTTTCTCTTCGAGTTGAAGTCTCCGGACGCGTCACCGCTGCCCAGCTTCACGGCCGGGGCTCACATCGCGGTCCAGGTGCCCAATGGCTCTATGCGCCACTACTCGCTGTGCAGCGACCCTGGCCGAACAGACCTTTATCAACTCGCGGTCAAACGCGAAGATGACGGCAGGGGGGGCTCCAAGAGCTTGATCGACGAGGCGAACGTCGGCGACACGCTTCTGACCGGCACCCCCAGCAATCTGTTCGAGCTCAGCGAAAAGGCCAAGAGCTTCATCCTCGTGGCGGGTGGCATCGGCATCACACCCATGCGAGCGATGATTCACACCCTCGAAGCAGAAGGCATGAGGAGCTTCAAGCTCTACTACCTTGCACGCACGCCAGAATCGGCCGCCTTCCTGGACGAACTGAGTGCCCCCGAACTGAAGGGGAAGGTCGCCATCCACCACACTTACGGCGACCCGTCAAAAACCTTCGATCTCTGGTCTGTCTTCGAGAAACCTGTCGCTGGCACGCATGTCTATTGCTGCGGCTCCAAGCGACTGATGGATGAAGTCAAGGATATGACGGGTCATTGGGCCAGCAATGCCGTGCACTTCGAGAGCTTCGGAGCTGATACGAAACCGCACCCCGACGACAAGCGCTTCGAAGTCGAATTAGCCAGAACGGGCATGAAGGTCGTCGTGCCTGCCAACCGAAGCATCCTGGATACCCTGCGCGAGCATTCCATTCGAGTGCCCAGTTCTTGTGAGAGTGGAACGTGCGGCTCTTGCAAGGTGCGGCTGCTCAAAGGCGAAGCTGACCATCGGGACCTGGCCCTTCTCCCTGAGGAGCAGGAGGACCACATCATGGTGTGCGTCTCCAGAGCGAAGTCGGACACCTTGGTGCTTGACCTGTGAGCCCCTCAGTGAATCCCCACAAGCAGCCCATCAGGCTCGGTGTCCTGGGTCTTGGCCGCGCATTCACCCTGATGATTCCGACGCTCAGCAAGGATCCGCGCGTCGCGCTGGCCGCCTGCTTCGATCCGAATGCTGGTGCCACCGCAGCCTTTGCCAAAGCGTTCGGCGGGGTGGCGCACACATCGGCCGAAGCGCTTTGCGCCGATCCGAACGTTGAATGGATCTACGTCGCCACACCGCATCAGCTGCATGAGGAGCATGTGCGACTCGCGGCGAACCAAGGCAAGCACGTCCTGGTTGAGAAACCCATGGCTTTGTCGCTTGCAGCATGCGCCCGCATGCAGGCCGCTTGCGAACAGGCGGGCACGCAGATGATTGTTGGCCACAGCCACAGCTTCAACGCGCCCGTATCGCATGCCAGGGCACTCATCGAGTCAGGTAAATGGGGCCGTGTCTGCATGATTCACGCCATGAACTTCACGGATTTTCTCTACCGTCCCAGGCGTCCGGAAGAATTGGATACAGCGAAGGGCGGAGGCGTCGTCTTCAGTCAGGCCGCGCACCAAGTCGATATTGTCCGGCTGCTGGCGGGCGGTGACGTCAGTTCCGTTTATGCGAGAACCGGATCATGGGACCCAACACGGCCCACCGAAGGTGCGTACACCGCGATACTGAACTTCCGCTCAGGCGCGTTTGCCAACGTGACCTACAACGGCTACGGCTTCTTTGACAGTGACCCGTGGATGGCGGGCATCGGGGAAATGGGCGGGCCCAAAGACGTCAACACCCATCGGCTAACCAGGGAAAAGCACCTGGCGACGAAGGACGAGGCGGCCGAGGCCCGCCGGAAGGCGAATCGGAATTTTGGTGGTCAGGACTATGTGCCGGACGTTCGGCCATCGCCCGCCGCCTTTCAACACTTCGGCCCGGTCATCGTCAGCTGCGAGCATGCCGATCTGCGTTTGACTCCTTACGGCGTGGAGATTCACGACACCCATGGCGTGTGCCTGGAGGCCCCGCAGCGCGGACCCGTGCCTCGCTTTGAGGTTGTGGACGAGTTGTGGTCGGTGGCCCGAGATGGGACCCCTCCAGTCCACTCAGGGGCGTGGTCCGCAGCGACGATGGAGGTCTGTCTGGCGATTCTCGAATCGGGCAAGAAAAGAGAAGCTATCATTCTGGAGCATCAAGTCCCAGTCCCGCCGCTTCGGCTTTGACGCCTCCAATGAGCGAAAAATCCATAGACACCCGGAACCTGCTTAGCCACTGGCGAGAATCCGTCCCCAATGATCGCCTTGCCCATTTGGTGCGAGACGTCGCACGTGCGCAGATGCGTGCGCTCCAGTACCGGCTGACGCCGTTTGGCGTGTCGTTTGGTCACTGGTCGTTTCTCCGAATTTTGTGGAGTCGTGACGGACTGACCCAAAAGGAACTGAGTGATCTGGCTGGCGTGATGGAACCCACGACGTTCACTGCGGTCAAGGCCATGGAGAAGATGGGCTTCATCGAGCGCAGGCATTTGCCTGGCAACAAGAAGAACATGCATGTGTACCTGACGGAGTCGGGCCGCTCATTGGAAAGGGTACTTGTTCCTTTGGCCGAGGAAGTCAACCACATCAGCGCGAAGGGGCTTCCGGACCGCACGATTTCAGTTGTTAGAAATGCACTCGTCCAGATGATCGAGAATCTTGCCCAAGAAGAAGCCCGCGTCGATGCGAGCATCAACGCGGGCTGTTAGTGGCGCCTTCCAAACCGATCTCCGGTAGTTTCTGCCGGAGATCAGCAACCTCAAATACTGTAGCTTTCGTAGGTCGACGGGTCGAAGAGCTCTTCTAACCCCACCCTCCTGCATGACAGCCCCTGCGCATGATGGTGATGCAGGAACGCCTCGAGAGTCTTTCGATTCGGCCCCACGCCATAAGACCAGAAGTCCTGTCCCAGCGTTTCACGCGCCGCCTTGAGCTGTTCCTCTACAAACGGCAGGGTCACCTTGGTGGCCGAGGTGTCCGCTAGCAGCTCCAGGGCTTTCGCCTTGGATTCGCTGAATGCCTTGAACACGGCGCCCGGCAGCCACCGGTTCTGTTCTGCCAGTTCCTTGCGGATGCCCACCACGTGCATGATCGGAAAGATGCCCGTCCGCTTGTAGTAGTCCTTGGCCACCGCCGTCGGGTCGTCGAAAAGCCAGGCCACATCCGGGTTGGTCAGCGCGGCACCACTGGGTGGCCTTGGCGCAATGAATGCGTCAATTTCGCCCGTGTTCAGCATGTCCGAGATGGTCCGCATCTCCGGGGCCGCTTCAACCTTCACGCCCGCAGGCAACTCCAGCTTGATCTTCTCCGGGCGCCCGGGCGTGTCAATCCCGCCCCTGACCCAGGTCACATCCTCCGGTCGTATCCCGTAGTCCTCCTGCAGGATCGAGCGCGCCCACACGATCGCCGTCAGCTGGTACTCCGGCACCCCGATTCGGCACCCCTTGAGGTCTTCCGGCTTGCGGATGCGGTCCTTGCGCACGTAGATGGATGTGTGGCGAAAGGCACGTGACAGGAACACCGGAACCCCGATGTAAGGGCTCTCGCCCTTGGCGTGCTTCACCAGATAGCTGGAGAAAGACAGCTCGGTGATATCGAAGTCTCGGCTCCGCATGGCCCGAAAGAACATCTCCTCAGGGTTCAACAGCATGTACACCGGGTCGCATCCATCAATTTGGACTCGCCCGTCGTACAAGGCCCGATTGCGGTCGTAGTCGCCCATGGCGACTGATAGTCGTAGCTTGGTCATCAAGTCAACTCAGGCAGTGACAACATAAGAACGGTCCATCTCTGGATTGTCCTGACCCTCAAGCCAGACATAGCTCGTCTCGTAAGCGCGCCAGTCCACGGTCTTTGGAATGACACCTTGGAACGAGCACACTTCATTCGGAATGCGGTTCTCACCACCACCGATGACTTCGCCGGTCTTCTGGAACGCCTGAACCGCCTCAACCATCTGCTTGCGGAACTCGACAATAGCCATGTCGCTGGCGCCAAGGCGGTCGTGACTTCTGTCGGCGATCTTGCCCATGGTGATCCACATGGCCATGTCTTGATTCGGAATGCCGGAAATGCCGGTGAAGTTGCCACTCTTCATCGCTTGGCGGTCCTGCCAGTACCTGTTCTCGTAGTTGCGCAGCGGACGGTACTGCTCATCCAGATCGACGCCGACCGTCTGGCCCAGGAATTTGCGCCAAGTGGCCGTCTCAGGGGTCTGCGAAGGATGGCCCCAGCCGATGAAGTAGAAGCAGGTGTTGGTGTCGTCCACCGGCACATTCACGTTCGCCACGTTGTACAGGTTGTTCGGTGGAATCAGCACCGTCCAAGGCGCAACGAACACCGTCGTGCGCACGTAGTCGTGCGTCTGGGCATTGAAGATGGGGCGCCGCACCGCGGCATACCGGAAGCCGAACTTCGCGCGCTGCACCTGCATCCGCGGCGCCTTGTCGGTGGACGGACGCAGCCAGTTCTTGTCGGTGGCTTTCGCACCATCGACACGTGCAGGAACCATGTCCGAACTGTGCAGGCTCGAGCTGTGCGCCGAATCGATCGCACCTTCCAGAATCTGTGCCCAGTTCACGGGGATGATCACCTTGGCGACGCTCACCCGTGTTTCCGCAGTGGGCGCCCAGCGGGGTGGCACAAACTCCGGCATGGTTTCAGCCGCACCCATGTAGGCCCAGACAAAGCCACCCCATTCCTTGGTGGGGTATGCCTTGTGTTTGACTTTTTCCAGCATGCCACTGGCTTCCGGCTCGGAGGACATCTCGGTGACATTGCCCGCCACGTCCATCTTCCATCCGTGATAGAGGCAGCGCAAGCCACCCTCCTCGTTCCGGCCGAACACCAGGGATGCCCTGCGATGGGGACAGTACTCGTCCATCACGCCGACTTGCCCATCGGTGTTTCTGAACACCACCAGGTCTTCGCCGAGGATCCGTGCCTTGACAGGGGTTCCGTCAGGCTCCGACACCTCTTCGATCAGACAGATCGGAACCCAGTGTCGACGCATCAGATGCCCCATCGGGGCACCGTTTTCAACGCGGCACAGCAGATCGTTTTCTTCATGCGTAATCATGGAACTCTCCTGTAAGGATGGGTAAGTGCAAGAAGGCACTGAGCCGCAGTATACTTCGATATCTAAGTATTTTTTTTAAGGGTTATCCCTTGCCACCTCCTCTGCACTGTCTCTTCGTCTCAGCAACCACCTAGGGTGAAGGCCCTCTACAGCATGAGAAAGCTTCCATACAAATTTAGTTCTCTCGCATTTGCGTTCTACATGGCAACCATCATCGCCTTCATGATGTGTCTGCTCCTAACGGCCATCAACACCGGAATCGACGCTCGGTTCATTCAACGGGTACTGGGTACCTATGTGATAGCAATGCCAGTGGCCTTCGCATGCGTCATCTTGGTACGTCCGCTTGTCCTCTATCTCGTATCAAAGACCGTGGCTACGAAAACAGGTGACATCTGATAGGACTCGGACATCATCTGAACACTGCCAAATTCAGACGCAGTCACCATCAGAAGGTACAGCCGGCAACTGCGATGACTGCGCGTTCAGTGCCGTTGTAGTGCGCTCAGCTTGGCCAAAGGACTCCAAGATCGCGGTCTTCCGCGAAGCTACTGCGTACTCAAACCTGAGGTGTTTGGTGTAGTGCTTTGGTGGGCCACATCACTGTCGGTACAACTGAAATTTGAAAAAATGAAAACAATCAGGGAAAACCATGGAATTGAGGCACCTTCGGTGCTTCTTGGCGGTCGCTCAGGAACTGCACTTCGCTAGAGCCGCTGAGAAGCTTCACATTGAGCAGTCGCCACTTTCGAGGGCGATAAAGGAACTGGAAGGAGAGCTGGGGGTCCGCCTCTTCGACCGCAACACGCGCAGCACGCGTCTGACCCGTGCGGGTCAGGTCTTCATGGATCACGTGCCACGCGTGTTCGCCGCTCTGACCAAGGCGCGCGACAGTGTTCGGGCCGTGTCGGCCGGGTTTCAGGGGCAGTTGCGGATCGCATTGTCCGAAGGTATCTCGCAGGCCCGGCTCACTGCATTGCTATCGTGTTGCCGTGTGGAAGAACCAGATACGGAAATCCGGCTTTACGAGGTTCCACTGTCACAGCAGATCAGAGGCCTCGAAGCCGATTTGTACGACGCCGGGTTCTCCCACTCATCGGAAGTTGGTGAAACGCTGCTAGCCGTATCAGCGTGGAACGACCCGATGGTCGTTGCCGTGCCATCGCGCCACCCGTTGTTGGCCCACAAAAAGCTGCCACTGAATGAAGTGCTGCGCTATCCCTTGGTGCTTTCCGACCCCGAGATGTGCGAGGGATGCAGCCGCCAGGTGGCGCGCGTACTGCGCTCAACGGATCGCGAACCTATCGTGGCCGAACAGGTGGCCAGCCAAGATCTGATGGTGACATTGGTTGCAGCGGGCTACGGTCTGGGCTTCTCAACAGAGGCGCACGTTTCGACCTGCAGCCATCCCGATATCGTCACAAGGCCGCTGGCTGGCCGCACGCCGGTGCTGACCACCTACCTGATCCGCCGCATCGGTGACCCGTCGGAAACCTTGCAACGATTCATGAAGAGAGCGCTTGTCGCTGCGCCAAATCGAGCAACTGACGAAGCGTTGGACACATCACCAGGGAGTAGCACATGAGAAAGCTTCAAAACTTGGCTGCGGCGTTGGCGGTCACCTCCGCAGCCTTGCTGCTGTCGTCTTGCGGCAAACCACAGTCAACTGAAACTGTGGAATCGCTGATGGCCGATCCTGAACGGTTGAAAAACTTGCGAGAACAGTGCAAGATCGACCGCGCCAAGCTGGGCGACGAACTTTGTGACCGCATGGCCGAGGCCACAAAGCGGCGATTTTTCGGGGACGGCAAGGTACCGTACAACCCACCCAAAGAATCACCCAAGTTCTGAACGTGCGCTCGTCGCCACACTAGGTGACGCCTATTTTCTGCCTGGGCGCTGTACTACTTACAGCGCTGCAAGGAGCCATGACACGCACTAGCACGCTGCCACTTGCATTCTTGCAGGCCGAGCTGCGAGCCTGCCGATTTCGGACTTTGACCCACCGATAGCCAGCCTTGATCCTCATGCGTGCGACACACCTTCGTGCCGCACGCACGGCCCCCGCGTGACGGGCCACTGGATCGGAGGTCAAGGTGCAGGCTCAGGGCGCAAGCCACCAGGGGATTCTCTACGGGCAGATCGCGGCGGTGCTCGGCGTCGTCGTGGTCGGCGTGTGGGGCGCGACCCAGTGGACAGCCGCTGCGCTGGGTCACCAGGCACGCCTTGGGGCGCCATGGTTCGAAGCCCTCGGCTCGCCGGTGTACCACCCCTGGCGCCTGTTCGAGTGGTGGTTCGTCTTCGATGCCTACGCACCGGATGTCTTCGACGTGGGTGGTGCGATTGCGGGTGGCAGTGGCATCGCCTCGGTGGGCGTGGCGGTGGGAATGTCAGTATGGCGTTCTCGGCAGTCGCGGCTGGTCACCACCTACGGCACGGCACGCTGGGCCACGGCTGACGATGTTCGCCAAGCGGGCCTGAATCGGCCATCCGGCGTCGTCCTCGGCCGGCATGGTGAGCGGTACCTGCGCCACGACGGCCCAGAGCACGTACTTGCGTTTGCGCCCACCCGCTCGGGCAAGGGCGTGGGCTTGGTCGTGCCCACGCTGTTGTCGTGGCCCGGCTCAGCCGTCATCCACGACATCAAGGGAGAAAACTGGCAGTTAACGGCCGGCTGGCGCGCGCGCTTCTCGCACTGCATGCTGTTCAACCCCACCGATGCGCGTTCAGCCGCCTACAACCCGCTGCTGGAGGTGCGGCGCGGCGTGCACGAGGTGCGCGACGTTCAGAACATCGCCGACATCCTGGTGGACCCCGAAGGCGCACTGGAGCGGCGCAACCACTGGGAGAAGACCTCGCACGCGCTGCTGGTCGGCGCCATCCTGCACGTGCTCTATGCCGGCGAGGACAAGACGCTGCGCGGCGTAGCCAACTTCCTGTCCGATCCGACCTGTCCTAACGAGGTGACGCTGCACCGGATGATGAGCACGCCTCATCTGGCCAGCGAGCAAGGCGGCAGTCCGCATCCCGTCGTCGCCTCGGCCGCCCGTGAGGTACTCAACAAGAGCGAAAACGAGCGCTCGGGCGTGCTGTCCACAGCCATGAGCTTCCTGGGCTTGTACCGCGACCCGACGGTGGCCGAGGTGACCTCACGTTGCGACTGGCGCATCGCCGACCTGATTTCGACCGAGCACCCGGTGTCGCTGTACCTGGTGGTGCCACCGTCGGACATCAGTCGCACCAAGCCACTGATCCGTCTGATTCTGAATCAGGTGGGGCGGCGCCTGACCGAGTCGCTGGATGGCTCGGACGGCATCGCACGGCGGCACAAGCTGTTGCTGATGTTGGACGAGTTCCCTGCACTGGGCCGGCTGGACTTCTTCGAGACCGCACTGGCTTTCATGGCGGGCTACGGCATCCGCAGCTTCCTGATCGCGCAAAGCCTCAACCAGATCGACAAGGCCTACGGCCAGAACCATTCGATTCTAGACAACTGCCACGTGCGCGTGACCTTCGCCACCAACGACGAACGCACGGCCAAGCGCATTTCCGAAACGCTGGGCACGGCCACCGAACTGCGCGCCCAGCGGAACTACGCCGGCCACAGGCTGGCGCCGTGGCTCGGACATCTGATGGTCTCGCGCCAGGAGACGGCGCGCCCGCTGCTGACCCCTGGAGAGGTGATGCAGTTGCCACCCGACGAAGCGGTGGTGATGGTCTCCAGCGTGCCCCCAGTCAAGGCTCGCAAGCTGCGCTACTACGCCGACGCGAACTTCAAGCGACGCGTGTTACCGCCGCCCGTCCTGATTGCTGGCCCCTACCCCGATGTGCCACCTGTGCAGGCGGACGACTGGAGCGAGCTGGCCGTGCCGTTGGCGCCCACTGCATCCAACCCAGCCTTCATGCCTGACATGGAGGCCGACGAAGGTGGTCCACGCCTGCAGCCGGAGCTGACGGAGATTGCGACGCACAGCCCAACGCTCGAGGCACTGACCAATGACCTGGCGCTGCTCGATGACGACGACGCGCTCCTGCCCCTTCCCCGCCAGCTCGATCCGGCCATGCAACGCGCAGCGCGCCTGGCCGCACTCGACCCCGACGATGGAATCACGCTATGAGTCAGTACCGCCTGAACCTGTTCATTCCGCCTGAGCACGCACGACGCCTGGAAGAGGTGGCGGCCAAGAAGGGGGTGTCCAAATCGTCCATCGTCGCGGCGGCACTGGCCTCTTGGCTGTCGCCGGATTCGGGTGACCAGCGCGAGGCAGCTCTCGCCAAGCGGCTTGACCGACTCTCGCGCCAGTTCGAGCGGCTGGAGCGCGACCAGAACATCGAAATCGAGACCCTGGCGCTGTTCATCCGCTACTACCTGACCGTCAGTACGCCGGTGCCCGAGGGACACCAGGAGGCGGCCCGTGCGCAGGGCAAGGCCCGCTTCGAACAGTTCGTCGAACAACTGGGCCGCCACCTGCTGCGCGGCCGCAGCCTGGTGCGCAATGTGATCGAGGAGCTTCACCCGCAGGAACAGGGCCTGAACCGGCAACTGGATGAAGCGGCAGGCATGGCGGCGGACCTGAAGGGGGCCGGGCACTCCGACGAAGGGCCGACGGCATGACGGCCTCACCACCCAGCCCCGAAAGGACCACGCTCGACCGCCGTGTCCGCATGCTGCGCACGGCCATGGGGCCGTTGATCGCGGCCGCACTGGAAGACCTGGACGTGGTGGAGGTGCTGCTCAACCCCGATGGATCGCTGTGGCTGGACCGGCTCTCCACCGGGCGGGCACCGACGGGCGTCACGCTGTCGGCCGCTGATGGGGAACGCATCATCCGTCTGGTGGCGGCTCATGTCGGTGCCGAGGTACACAGGGGCCAGCCACTGCTGACGGCCGAGCTGCCCGAGACGGGCGAGCGCTTCGAAGGGGTTCTGCCCCCGGCTGCGCCGGGCCCGGCCTTTGCGCTGCGCAAGCGCGCCGTGGGCGTGATCCCGCTCGACCGCTACGTGGCCGACGGAATGATGACGGCGGAGCAAGCCGGGTTCCTGCGCCAGGCCGTACACGAGCGTCAGAACATCTTGATCGCAGGGGGCACCAGCACCGGCAAGACCACGCTGGCCAACGCGCTGCTGGCCGAGATCGCCACGACGGGCGACCGCGTACTCGTGCTCGAAGACACCATCGAACTGCAGTGCTCCGCGCGGGACCACGTGCCGCTGCGCACGCGCGCAGGCGCCGTGTCCATGGCCGAGCTGGTGCGCGCCACGATGCGGCTGCGGCCTGACCGCGTGGTAGTGGGTGAAGTGCGTGGCGGCGAAGCGCTGGACCTGGTCAAGGTCTGGGGCACCGGCCACCCCGGCGGCATCGCCACCATCCATGCCGGGTCGGCGCTCGGTGCGCTGCTGCGGCTGGAGCAGTTGATCCTGGAGGTGGCGGTGAACCCGCCGCGTGCGCTGATCGCCGAAGCGGTCAACGTGGTGATCTACATCGCCGGTCGCGGCCGCAAACGCCACATCGAAACGATTGCCCGCGTCACTGGACACCACAGCACGGGCTACCACCTGGTGGCGATGAGCGGGGCGCTGGATACGCCCTTCCCGGAGCTGCCAGCGCCACCGCCACTTGCGCCCTCTTCCACCCCGCCTCCCGTAGTGGATTCCCCTTCCTCAACCCTGCCTGGAGAACTTCCATGAACCCTTCGCTTTCCCTGCGCGCTTTTGCCTGTCTGCTGACCCAATCCATCTCTCGACGGATCTCCTCCGCTGGCGGGGCCGGCCTGCAGCGCATCCACCGGTTGGTCCAGCCCGCCCGTCACGGACTGCTTACCGCCGCTGTGATGTTGAGCGTGGCGGGCACTGCCAAGGCGGCCGGTTCCAGCATGCCCTGGGAGGGGCCGCTGCAATCCATCCTGGACTCGATCCAGGGCCCGGTGGCCCGCATCGTGGCGGTAATCATCATCATTGCCACTGGCCTGGCACTGGCCTTTGGCGACACCTCGGGCGGCTTTCGCAAGTTGATCCAGATCGTCTTCGGTCTGTCGATCGCCTTCGCGGCCTCGTCCTTCTTCCTGAGCTTCTTCAGCTTCTCGGGCGGGGCCCTGGTATGAGCGGCGCTGCAGAGCAGGCCAGCCTCGCCAGCGGCTTCGAGATCCCGCTGCACCGGTCGCTGACCGAGCCCATCCTGATGGGTGGCGCGCCGCGCACCGTGGCCATTGCCAATGGAACGCTGGCCGCCGCCGTGGGTCTGGGCCTGCAGCTGTGGATTCCGGGCATCGTGCTGTGGATCGTGGGCCATTCGCTGGCGGTCTGGGGTGCAAGGCTCGATCCGCAGTTCATGGCGGTGTTTGCCCGACACATCAAGCACAAGCCGCTGCTGGACGTGTGAGGAAGACACCATGCTCAACCTCAGCGAGTACCGGCAACGCCCTGCCCTGCTGGCCGACTGGCTGCCCTGGGCCGGGTTGGTGGCGCCCGGCGTGGTGCTAAACAAGGACGGCTCGTTCCTGCGCACCGCGCGCTTTCGAGGGCCGGACCTGGACAGTGCCACGCAGGGCGAGCTGGTGGCCACCACCGCGCGCCTGAACAACGCATTGCGCCGCATGGGTTCAGGCTGGGCGCTGTACGTGGACGCCGAGCGCCGACCGGCGGCCGACTACCCGCACTCGGACTTCCCTGAAGCCCTGTCGTGGCTGGTGGACGAAGAGCGGCGCGCTGCCTTCGAGGAATCGGCGAGCCACTTCGAGAGCCGTTACCACTTCACGCTGCAGTACCTGCCGCCCGAGGAGTCGCGCGCTCGGGCCGCCAACCTGCTCTACGAAAACCGTTCCTCCACCGGTGTGGACTGGCGCGAGCGGTTGGGGGCTTTCATCGCCGAGACCGACCGGGTGTTCGACCTGCTCGATGGCGTAATGCCCGAGATTGCCTGGCTGCAGGACGCCGACACGTTGAGCTACCTTCACGCCACGGTGTCGCCGCGCGCCTACCCGGTGGCCGTGCCCGAGGTGCCTTTCCACCTCGATGCGCTGCTGGCCGATGCCCCGCTGCTGGGTGGCCTGGCGCCGATGCTGGGGGATGCGCACCTGCGCGTGACCACGGTGCGCGGGTTTCCCACATCCACCTGGCCCGGCGTGCTGGACGACCTGAACCGCCTTGGCTTTGCCTACCGCTGGTCCACCCGCTTTCTGTGCATGGACAAGGCCGAGGCTGAGAAGGAGCTGGGCCGCCTGCGCCGCCAGTGGTTCGCCAAGCGCAAGAACGTGATCGCCCTGCTGCGCGAGACGCTGTTCCAGCAAGAGTCGCCGCTGGTGGACACCGACGCAGGCAACAAGGCCGCCGATGCCGACGCGGCCCTGCAGGAGCTGGGTAGTGACCAGGTGGCTTTTGGCTACGTGACCGCGACGCTCACGGTGCTCGATGACGACGCCACCGCCGCCGATGAAAAGCTGCGCATGGCCGAGCGCGTGATCCAGGGCCGCGGCTTCGTCACCACTCCCGAGACGCTGAACGCCGTGGAAGCCTGGCTGTCGTCGATCCCCGGCAATGCGTATGCCAACGTGCGCCAGCCCATCGTCTCCACCCTGAACCTGGCACACCTGATGCCGGTCTCTGCCGTGTGGGCCGGGCCGGAGCGCAACCGGCACCTGGACGGTCCGCCATTGGTCGTGACCCGCACCGAGGGTTCGACGCCCTTCCGGCTGGTGACCCACGTGGGCGACGTCGGCCACACACTGGTGGTGGGGCCGACGGGCATGGGCAAGTCGGTGCTGCTGGCCTTACTGGCGCTGCAGTTCCGGCGCTACCCCGGCTCGCGCATCTTCGCGTTCGACATGGGCCGCTCGATGCGCGCCACGGTACTGGGCCTGGGCGGCGAGCACTACGACCTGGGCCACGACGGCGACATCGCCTTCCAGCCGCTGGCGGGTATCGACCAGGAGGGCTACCGCAGTTGGGCCGCCGAGTGGGTCGAAGGCCGGCTGGTGCACGAAGGCGTGGCCGTGGGGCCGGACGAGAAGGCAGCGATCTGGTCCGCGCTGGGCAGCCTCGCCGGCGCGCCGCGCGAGCAGCGCACGCTCACCGGTCTGTCGGTGCTGCTGCAGTCCAACGCACTGCGCCAGGCGCTCGCGCCCTACGTGCTGGGCGGCGCTCACGGCAAGCTGCTGGACGCCGACCACGACCGTCTCGGCGCGGCCAACGTGCAGTGCTTTGAGATGGAAGAGCTGATGGGCAGCCGCGCGGCGGTGATGGCCGTGCTGGGCTACCTGTTCGCACGCTTTGATGCCCGTTTCGACGGTGCACCCACCCTGCTGATGCTGGACGAATCCTGGCTGTTTCTAGACGACCCGGTGTTCGCCGCACGCATCCGCCAGTGGCTCAAGACACTGCGCAAGAAGAACGTGTCGGTGCTGTTCGCCACGCAGAGCCTGGCCGACATCCAGGGTTCGAGCATCGCGCCGGCCATTGTGGAGAGCTGTGCCAGCCGCATCTTCCTGCCCAACCCGCAGGCCACAGAGCCGCAGGTGCGCTCAATCTACGAGGCCTTCGGCCTGAACCGGCGACAAATCGAGATCGTGGCCACCGCTGTGCCCAAGCGCGACTACTACTACCAGTCGCGGCTGGGCAATCGCCTGTTCGACCTGGACCTGCGCGCCGTGGCCCTGGCCTTTGCCGGAGCCTCCTCGCCGCAGGACCAGCGGCTGATCGACGAGGTGCTGGCCACCTGCCCGCCCGAGGGTTTCGCTCCGGCCTGGCTGCGCCACCGTGGCCTGGACTGGGCCGCCGATCTCTTTCACCGCTACCCCCATCACCACCCCGGGCATGCCCGACCTTCAGGAGAAACGCCATGAGCCTTCGTGCACCGCTTCGCTCTTTCAAACCCCGCCTCGTCGCGCTGGCCACCGCTGCCGCGCTGACCCTGGGCGCCACGCAACCCGCGCACGCGCTGTTCGGCGTGGGTGACATCGTGCTGGACCCGGTCAATCTGGTGCAGAACACCATGACGGCCGCGCGCACGCTGGAGCAGATCAACAACCAGATCCGCCAGTTGCAGAACGAGGCGCAGATGCTGATCAACCAGGCACGCAACCTGGCCAGCCTGCCATTCAACGTGGTCAACCGCCTGCGTTCGACGCTGGACACGACCCGGCAACTGATCGCTCAGGCCCAGGGCTTGGCCTACCAGGTGTCGCACCTCAACACCGAATTCGCCCGCCTCTACCCTGAGCAGTACGCCGCCACCGTGAGCGGCAACCAGATGTTCCAGGACGCACACCAGCGCTGGAAGAACACGCTCAACGGCCTGCAGACCGCCATGCAGATGCAGGCCCAGGTGTCGCAGAACCTGAGCCTGGACGAAGGCGTGCTGGCCGACCTGGTGAGCCAGAGCCAGTCGGCGACTGGCGCGCTGCAGGCCATGCAGGCGACCAACCAGCTGCTGGCCCTGCAGGCCAAACAGTCCATCCAGTCGCAGCAGCTGATGCTGACGCAGGACCGCGCCGCCTCGCTGGAACTGGCCCGGCAGGCTGCGGCCATCGAGCGTGGCCGTGAGGTGACGCGCCGCTTCATCGGCAGCGGCACAGGCTACACGCCGCAGGGCGTGAGCTTCTACGGCCACTGAAGCACCGGAGGCCTTGCCATGGACGACGTCGCGGTCATTGACCGCTTCCTGAACACCTTTTCCACCTACATCGACTCGGGCTTCGGGTTGCTGAGCGGCGAGGTCGCCTTCCTCACCGCCACGCTGGTGGCCATCGACATGACCCTGGCCGGCCTGTTCTGGGCCATGGGCCACGCCACCGGCCAGGGAGAGGATGTGCTGGCCCGGTTGCTGCGCAAGGTGCTCTACGTGGGTGCCTTCGCCTACATCATCGGCAACTTCAACAGCCTATCGAGCATTGTGTTCCGTTCTTTCGCCGGGCTGGGCCTGCAGGCCAGTGGATCGGGCATGAGCCTAGCCACCTTCCTGCAGCCCGGCCACCTGGCCAAGGCCGGCATTGATGCGGCGGCGCCCATCCTGCAACAGATCAGCGACCTCTCGGGCTTCCCGGAGGTGTTCATCAACATCGCGCCCATCGTGGTGCTGTTCCTGGCCTGGCTCACGGTGATCTTGAGCTTCTTCGTGTTGTCCGTGCAGCTCTTCGTGACACTGATCGAGTTCAAGCTCACCACGCTGGCGGGCTTCGTTCTGGTGCCCTTTGCGTTGTGGAACAAGACCACATTCCTTGCCGAGAAGGTGCTTGGCAATGTGGTGTCCTCGGGCATCAAGGTGCTGGTGCTCGCGGTGATCGTGGGCATCGGCACGGGTCTGTTCTCGCAGTTCCAGACTGCACCGGCCGAGCCCTCCATCGACCATGCTTTGGTGGTGATGCTGGCCTCGCTGTCCCTGCTCGGGCTGGGCATCTTCGGACCCGGCATCGCGACCGGCCTGGTGTCCGGCGCACCGCAACTGGGTGCGGGTGCGGCGGCCGGCACCGCGCTTGGCGCCACAGGCCTTGCGGTTGCCGGAGGCGCCGCCGTGGCCGGTGCTGGTGCGGCCGTGGCCGCCGGTGCACGCATGGCGCCGGGCGCGGCACGCGCTGCCATTGGCGGTGGTGCATCGGCGGCGCGATCGGCCAGTGGTCTTGCCGCAGGCGCGAGGTCAGCCTACGAAGCAGGCGCTGCCGCATCCTCGGGCGGGCCGCTGCGCGCCGCTGGCGCGGGCGTGGCCAACGTGGCTCGCACGGGGGCCAACGCCATGGGGCAGAAGCTGGCCGATGGCGCCCAGGCCGTGAAAGACAAGGTGTCGGGGTTCGTGTCGGAGGCCGCTGCACCTTCTGCGGCATCGGGCACGGAATCGGCCACGTCGAGCACCACCACCTCGGCACCCGCCAACGAGCCCGCCTGGGCGCAGCGAATGCGCCGGCGTCAGCAGATCGGCCACGCAGCCTCGACGGCCGCGCACACCTTGCGCGGTGGCGATGGCGGTGGCTCGGGCAGCGGTCCCAGCCTTCGAGATTCGGATTCCTGAGGAGAACCCCGCATGCGATTCAAACGACCGCAGGTGCGCTACGCCGACACGCCGCAGCCTGCCACCCCCTACCAATCGGCCGCACAGGCCTGGGATGAGCGCATCGGCTCGGCCCGCGTGCAGGCGCGCAACTGGCGACTCATGGCCTTTGGCTGCCTGTCACTGGCGCTGCTGATGGCCGGCGGCTTGGTCTGGCGCTCGGCGCAGTCCATCGTGACACCCTACGTCGTGGAGGTGGACCAGGCCGGCCAGGTGCGCACAGTGGGCGAGGCCACCTCGCCCTACCGCCCCGGCGATGCGCAGATCGCACACCACCTCGCGCGCTTCGTGACGCTGGTGCGTTCGCTGTCCATTGACCCGATCGTGGTGCGTCAGAACTGGCTGGACGCCTACGACTACACGACCGACCGTGGGGCCGCCGTGCTCAACGAGTACGCCCGCACCAACGACCCGTTCGTGCGGGTGGGCAAGGAGTCGGTGACGGTGCAGATCATCAGCGTGGTCCGCGCCAGCGACGCCTCGTTCAACGTGCGCTGGACCGAACAGCGCTACGTCAACGGCGCACCCGCAGGCACCGAGCGGTGGACGGCCGTGATCTCCTCCGTGTTGCAGACACCGCGCACCGAGCAGCGCCTGCGCAAGAACCCCCTGGGCATCTACGTCAACGGCCTGTCCTGGAGCCGCGAGCTGGATGCGAACGAAGGAACCAAGCCATGAAAACCCAGA
>JAGXSV010000053.1 GCA_018333605.1 Hydrogenophaga sp.
GGCCTGCTGTTGCAAAGCTCACCGGCAATTAAGCGGCGAGTGCGAAACGTTCGTCGTTTGCAGTTAGTTTTTTTTCTGCGGTTTAACGAGGTGACAGAACCTCGACATGCCCTGCTGCGCGTCCGAACCCACGTCGAAACCAGTGCAGCCCCTGAGGCTCCAAGTTTAAGGCAATTCCAGCAATTTCAAGACCCCCATCGGAGAAGTTACCTCTGCATCAGCGCCCCAGCTCGTAACATCGGCGCCCATACCCAGGTAGCCGTAACGCGCGGCCACAGTGGGCATGCCTGCGGCTCGGCCGGCCGCGATGTCGCGCTCGTCATCGCCCACATACAGGCACATGGCCGGCGACAGATTGAGACGACGGGCAGCCTCCAGCAGAGGCTCAGGATGGGGTTTGGCGTGGGGTGTGGTGTCTCCGCTGATGATTGTCCTGGCCGTGCCGAACAGTGGCATAGCTTGCGTGAGCGGCAGCGTGAAACGCTGCACCTTATTGGTGACAACGCCCCAGAGCAGTCCATAGCCTTGCAGCACGTCCAGCAACTCGCCAACCCCTGAAAATGCCTGGGTGCGCTGCGTCAAGCAGGCCTCGTAATGCACAAAGAACTCCTCTTTGTGCACTTCGTAGTCTTTGTGCTCGGGTGACATCTCTAATGCCACGCGCAACATGCCACGCGCACCAGCACCCGCCATGGGGCGGTAACGCTCCATTGGCAGAGATGGCAGTCCACGGTTGGTACGCATCAGGTTGGCCGCAGCACCCAGGTCAGGAGCACTGTCGATCAGGGTTCCATCCAGATCGAACAAGACTGCATGGATACCCCGAAATACACGCTCGGTCATGGCTTTCGGGTTGCAAACATGTAGTTCACGCTCGTTTCCTGGCTCAACCAATACCGGCGGGTCAAGGGGTTGTACTCCATGCCGCGGGCTTCGCTCAGCTCCAGGCCGCTCGAACGGCAAAACCCGGCCAGCTCACTGGGACGGATCATCTTTGCGTATTCGTGGGTGCCTTTGGGGAGCAACTGCAACACATACTCCGCGCCAATGATGGCAAACAGAAACGACTTGGGGTTGCGGTTGATGGTGGAGAAGAACACCCAACCACCAGGCTTCACCAAATCGGAACAGGCTTTGACCACCGAGGCCGGATCGGGCACGTGCTCCAACATTTCCATGCAGGTCACGACGTCAAAACTGCCAGGCAGCTCAAGCGCAATGGCCTCCGCACTGGCTTCGCGGTAGGTCACGTTGCTGGTTTCAGCTTCCAGCGCGTGGAGTTGGGCCACGCGCAAGGCTTTGACAGAAAGATCAATCCCCGTAACTACCGCACCCTTGCGTGCCATGGAGTCAGACAAGATGCCGCCACCGCATCCCACATCCAGCACATTTTTGCCACTCAGGCTCACGAGTCCATCAATCCAGTTCAGCCGCAAGGGATTGATCTGATGCAAGGGACGAAATTCACTCTCTGGATCCCACCAGCGGTGGGCCAAGTCGGAAAATTTGGCCAGTTCGGCCGGATCGGCGTTGACGTGTGTGTTCATGATGTGATTATCGGGCGCCATCGCCGATCACGCTTGCATGCCTGCGCCAAGGCTAATGCACTCCTCTGGTTAACGACAATTAGCCTGGCCGACTGACGACAACCCGGGTTGGCCGGTCAGTGACCTGTTTCGGGCAAACCCGGAAGGCGTGGCTACGGCTGAACCTTCGAACCCGACCGAGGGGGAGCGGCATGCCCGACGCGAGAATCACGAAACACCAGTTGCACAGGTACAAACAACACCGCAACCACTTCAGCCAGGTGGCTGCGGCGGCCTAAGCCAGCACCAGGGGAAAATGACCTTCGATGACCGACCACTGGCACGCGTGACGAGACGCACTCCCGCATGGCCCAAGCCATGAACCCATCAACATACCGCCGCAAGGTGGATCATCTCTTGACGTCTGCGTCGGAGCAGGCCAAGGCCCTGTGCAGGCACTGAACTCCTCTTCAGGATTTCGCTGCAGGCTCACTTTGGGCCAAAAAAGCAGCCTTTTTTTGTTTTGGAGCGGGAAACGAGACTCGAACTCGCGACCTCAACCTTGGCAAGGTTGCGCTCTACCAACTGAGCTATTCCCGCGTCACAGCGTCTTTTGCCAGTGACTGGAGGCGCGACCCGGAGTCGAACCGGGCTAGACGGATTTGCAATCCGTTGCATAACCGATTTGCTATCGCGCCGACTACCCTTGAAATGGGAGCCCAATACCCTTTTTACTGACGTAAAAGGGAAGCTGGGCTTCCCTTTTTTATTTGGAGCGGGATAAGAGACTCGAACTCTCGACCTATACCTTGGCAAGGTATCGCTCTACCAACTGAGCTAATCCCGCGAGTTTCCAACACTTATCGGAAGCTAATATTCTAGCGCAAAAACCACTTACTTTCAAACCCAAGCAAATCTTTGCTCACCTTCAGTGCTTGACAGCGTCTGGTGCAGGCGTGGCTGGCCGCGCAGACGCAGCTGCCACTTGGGCAGCCACCTCCTCGTCGGTCAGCGGCACGGGCAACCGCTCCAGTGCAATAGCCAACACTTTGTCGATCCACTTCACCGGCACAATTTCCAAACCCTGTTTCACATTGTCGGGGATTTCAGCGAGGTCCTTGACGTTATCTTCCGGAATGATCACGGTCTTGATCCCCCCACGCAGGGCTGCCAACAGCTTCTCTTTCAACCCGCCAATAGCCGTGACTTCGCCCCGCAGGGTAATCTCTCCGGTCATCGCCACATCGGCACGCACCGGAATACCCGTAAGTGATGAAACCAGGGCTGTCGTCATGGCTGCGCCCGCGCTGGGGCCGTCTTTGGGCGTCGCGCCATCTGGCACGTGGATGTGGATGTCGCGCTTGTCAAACTGTTCATCCTTGATGCCCAGCGAACGAGAGCGACTGCGAACCACAGTGCGCGCAGCCTCAACCGACTCTTTCATCACATCGCCCAGCGATCCGGTGCGGGTGATGACACCCTTGCCGGGCATGATCGCCACCTCAATGGTGAGCAAGTCACCCCCGACCTCGGTCCAAGCCAGCCCCACCACTTGGCCCACCTGGTTCTGGGCTTCAGCCCGGCCGTAGCTGTACTTGCGCACGCCCAGGAAGTCATTGAGATTTTCCGAGTCCACAATAACGGTAGGGGTGTATTTCTTGAGCAAAAGTCCCTTGACCACCTTGCGGCAAATCTTGCCAAGTTCGCGCTCCAGCGAACGCACACCGGCTTCACGGGTGTAGTAGCGCACGATATCGCGCACAGCCGATTCCTGCAGATCCATTTCACCATCGCGAATACCGTTGTTCTTCAACTGCTTTGGCAGCAGGTAGCGCATGGCGATGTTGGTCTTTTCGTCTTCGGTGTAACCCGACAGGCGGATCACCTCCATTCGGTCCAGCAATGCGGGCGGGATGTTCATCGAGTTCGACGTTGCGACAAACATCACGTCGGACAGGTCAAAGTCCACTTCGACATAGTGATCCCCAAAGGTGTGGTTTTGCTCGGGATCAAGCACCTCCAGCAAAGCACTGGAGGGATCACCACGGAAATCGGTACCCAGCTTGTCGATCTCGTCCAGCAAGAACAGTGGGTTTCGCGTGCCCACCTTGCCAAGGCTTTGCAGCACCTTGCCGGGCATCGCACCAATGTAGGTGCGGCGGTGGCCGCGAATCTCGGCCTCGTCGCGCATGCCGCCCAAGGCCATACGCACGTACTTGCGACCAGTCGCCTTGGCCACCGACTGACCCAGTGACGTCTTTCCCACGCCGGGCGGGCCAACCAGACACAGGATGGGCGCCTTCACTTTGTCGACGCGCTGCTGCACCGCGAGGTACTCAAGGATGCGGTCCTTGACCTTGTCCAAACCGTAATGATCTTCGTTGAGCACGGCCTCGGCGTGGGCAAGGTCGTGCTTGATCTTGGTCTTCTTGCTCCATGGCAAGGCCACCAGCGCGTCGATGTAATTGCGCACCACCGTGGCTTCGGCCGACATGGGCGACATCAACTTGAGCTTCTTAAACTCGGCATCGGCCTTCTTGCGCGCTTCAGCGGGCATTTTGGCAGCCTTGATCTTCTTCTCGATTTCCTCAATATCGGCGCCCTCTTCGCCTTCGCCCAGTTCTTTCTGAATCGCCTTGACCTGTTCGTTCAGGTAGAAATCGCGCTGGTTCTTCTCCATCTGCCGCTTGACTCGGCCACGGATTTTCTTGTCGACGTTCAGGATGTCGACTTCGCGCTCGAGCTGTTCAAACAGATTTTCCAGCCGCTTGTTCACCGGGTCGAGGTCCAGCACCACCTGCTTGGACTCCAGCTTGAGTGGCAAGTGGGCGGCGATGGTGTCGGCCAGACGACCCGGATCGTCGATGCTGGAGATCGATGTCAAGATCTCAGACGGGATTTTTTTGTTCAGTTTGACGTATTGGTCGAACTGCTGCATCACCGCACGGCGCAGTGCCTCAAGCTCGGCCGACTGCACGTCAGCACGCTCCACCACCGGGTCAACCGGGGTCACAGTGGCCACAAAATGCGTATCGCCTTCTCGGATATCGAGCACCTTGGCGCGCTGCAGACCTTCGACCAACACCTTGACCGTCCCGTCAGGCAATTTGAGCATTTGCAAAATAGTGGCAACGCAGCCCATTTCGAACATATCGTCGGTGGAAGGCTCGTCTTTGGCTGCCGCTTTTTGCGCGACCAGCATGATGCGGCGCTCGGCCTCCATCGCGGCCTCCAGCGCTTTGATACTTTTCGGGCGACCCACAAACAGCGGAATCACCATGTGCGGGAAGACCACCACGTCGCGTAAAGGCAGCAGTGGCAATTCAACCGGCGAACTGGGCAGTGGGTTATGTCCGGACATTTCAACCTCAACAAAAGAAGCAGGTGGGGTTCATGCGGACGATGTCAACCGAACGCATCGGTAATTTCAGAGAGCAGGCCCCTACCAAGGGAGGCGGCGGTCAGGCCTGCTTGGCCGCTTCGCGGTACACCAACAATGGTGGTTTGTTCTCATCAATGGTGGACTCATCGACCACCACTTTTTCAACGTTACTCATACCGGGCAACTCGAACATGGTGTCGATCAGCGCATTTTCCAGAATGGAACGAAGACCGCGCGCCCCTGTCTTGCGAGCCAGCGCCTTGCGGGCAATTGCCTTGAGGGCAGCGGGACGCACCTCCAATTCAGCACCCTCCATAGACAACAGGCGAGAAAACTGCTTCACCACGGCATTCTTCGGCTCGGTCAAGATTTCGACCAGCGCGTCTTCGCTGAGTTCAGCCAGCGCAGCAATGACCGGCACACGACCGACCAACTCGGGTATCAGGCCAAACTTGATCAGGTCCTCGGGCTCGATTTCCTTGAAGGCTTCGGTCAAGCTGCGCTGCTGCTTGCTCTTGACGAGTGCACCAAAGCCGATGCCCGAAGCCTCGGTGCGGTTTTCAATGATCTTTTCAAGACCGGCAAAAGCGCCACCACAAATAAACAGAATATTGGTGGTGTCGACCTGCAGGAAATCCTGGTTGGGGTGCTTGCGCCCACCCTGGGGTGGCACCGAAGCCATCGTCCCCTCAATCAACTTGAGCAAAGCCTGCTGCACGCCTTCGCCCGACACGTCGCGGGTGATGGACGGGTTGTCTGACTTTCGGGTGATCTTGTCGATTTCGTCGATGTAGACGATGCCCTGCTGCGCTCGCTCCACATCGTAGTTGCAGCTCTGCAGCAGCTTGGCCACGATGTTCTCAACGTCTTCGCCCACATAACCGGCTTCGGTCAGGGTGGTCGCGTCGGCCATGACGAAGGGAACGTTGAGCATGCGCGCCATGGTCTGAGCCAGCAGCGTCTTGCCAGAACCTGTGGGACCAATCAACAAGATATTGCTCTTGGCCAGCTCGACGTCGTCCTTGCGGGCCGTGAGCTTGTGGCGCAGGCGTTTGTAGTGGTTGTACACCGCCACCGCCAGGGCGCGCTTGGCCGGGTCTTGACCAATCACGTAGTTGTCTAGATTGGACTTGAGTTCGGCGGGCGTGGGCACGTCATCGCCAGCCGCTTTTACCGACTCCAGACCGGGCAATTCGTCGCGGATGATGTCGTTGCAAAGATCAATGCACTCGTCGCAGATGAAAACCGAAGGGCCAGCGATCAGCTTCTTGACCTCGTGTTGGCTCTTGCCACAAAACGAGCAGTAGAGCGCTTTTTCACTGGAGGTGGCTTTTTTGTCGGCCATATGTCTTTAAATTCGTAGGATCGGTAGGTGCAGTCAACGACGATGATATTTCAAGGCTGCCGGGAGAAAACAGGGGGGGTAAGGGCTGTTTCTAGCGCTCTTCCCTGCGGGCGGCTCATGCTCACAGTGGCCCGGCGCCGCAGCAAATCAGACCGCGCCCGGGCGCTTGTCGATAACCTTGTCGATCAAGCCGTATTCGGCCGATTCGGCCGCAGAGAGGTAGTAATCACGCTCGGTATCACGTTCAATTTTTTCCAGCGGCTGACCGGTGCGCTCCGCGAGTATCTTGTTGAGTTGGTCGCGTGTTTTCAAAATTTCACGGGCGTGAATTTCGATTTCGGTGGCCTGGCCCTGGGTTCCACCCAGCGGCTGGTGAATCATGATCTTGGAGTTCGGCAGCGCGAAACGCTTGCCCTTGGCGCCAGCCGACAGCAAGAAAGCGCCCATGCTGGCCGCCATGCCGATGCATAGCGTGGACACATCGGACTTGATGAAATTCATGGTGTCAAAAATCGCCATGCCAGCGCTCACCGAGCCGCCGGGCGAATTGATGTAAAACGAAATGTCTTTGTCCGGGTTTTCGCTTTCCAGAAACAGCAGTTGCGCCACCACCAGATTGGCCGACTGGTCGTTGACCGGACCCACCAAAAAGATCACGCGCTCCTTGAGCAGGCGCGAATAGATGTCGTACGCGCGCTCACCGCGGCCCGACTGCTCGATCACCATGGGCACCATGCCCAAGCCTTGAATATCCATTGCGCTCATGCGTTTCTCCGTGTATTGATTGGTCGCGATGCCACTACTGTAACGAACCTCGTAAGGCCATTTCCCGGTCACGGGCTTGACCAGGGTTCGCATATGGCGTGCAGACCGCAAAAGGCAAGCCAAAGTCGAAAAAAAGGGCGGAAAAATCCGCCCTGGGCATTGATGCCACCCCAGCCAAACCAGGCCGTCCATCGGGCCAGTGCCCGTGCACCGACCATGTAGGCGCTCGGAACAATCAGGCCTGGCCCATCAGCTCTTCAAAGCTGACCGACTTCTCGGTGATCTTGGCCTTGGACAGAACAAACTCGGTCACGTTGTTTTCGATCACGATGGCCTCCACCTCGGCCATGCGGCGATTGTCGCCGGTGTACCAGCGCACCACGTCGGCAGGCTTTTCGTACGACGCGGCCAGCTCTTCGATGTGGGCTTTGATCTGCTCGGGCTTGGCGTGCAGTTCGTTGGCGCGCACCAACTCGGCCACCACCAGGCCCAGGCGCACGCGGCGCTCGGCTTGAGGACGGAACAGGTCGTCAGGGATCGGCGCCTTGTCTGCGTCTTTCACACCACGCTGCTTCAGGTCGGCGCGGGCACCTTCCACCAGACGATCCAGCTCGGCCTGAACAACCGACTTGGGCAGGTCCAGCTCGGCTTTGGCGGCCAGGGCGTCCATGGCAGCTTGTTTGTTGCGCGCCTGCAGGCGGAACTTGACTTCGCGTTCCAGATTTTTCTTGATGTCGGCGCGCAGGCCATCCACCGTACCGTCGGCAATGCCCAGCGAAGCGGCCAGAGCATCGTCCACCTCGGGCAGGTGAGCGGCTTCGATCTTGTTGACGGTGACCAGGAAGTCGGCCGTTTTGCCGGCAACGTCCTTGCCGTGGTAGTCCTCAGGGAAAGCCAGAGGGAAGGTCTTGGACTCGCCTGACTTCATGCCGCGCACGGCATCTTCAAATTCCTTGAGCATCTGGCCGTCGCCAACGATGAACTGGAAAGCTTCGGCCTTGCCGCCTTCAAACGGCTCGCCGTCGATCTTGCCCGCGAAGTCGATGGTGACGCGGTCGCCATCCTGGGCGGCCTGGTCTTGTGCACGCTGAGCAAAGGTGCGGCGCTGCTTGCGCAGGATGTCCAGGGTGCGGTCGATGGCGGCGTCATTGACGTCGGCGCTGACTTTTTCCACTTCGGCGGTGGTCAGATCGTCAATTTTGACTTCTGGGTACACCTCGAAAACTGCGTCAAAAGCCAGCTGGCCTTCCGGCGACTCTTCTTTTTCGGTGATTTTGGGCTGGCCGGCCACGCGCAGCTGCGCTTCGTTGGCGGCGGTGGCGAAGGCCTCGCCCACCTTGTCGTTCATGACTTCGTAATGCACGGAATAGCCGTAGCGCTGGGCCACCACGTTCATCGGCACTTTGCCGGGACGGAAACCGTCCATCTTGACGTCGCGTGCCAGGCGCTTGAGGCGCTTGGATACTTCGCTCTGGATCACTTCGGCCGGCAGCGTCAGCGTGATCCTGCGCTCGAGCTTCTCAAGGGTTTCAACGTTCACGGTCATGGTTTTCTCCAAAAGGGTGTCGGTCAACCAGCCTGCCTGGCCGACCCGGGATGTCTGTTCGTCTGTGAGGTGGTGCGCGGGGGGGGACTCGAACCCCCACATCCTTGCGGACGTCAGGACCTAAACCTGGTGCGTCTACCAATTTCGCCACCCGCGCGTCCTGTGAGCGGTATTTCTTGCATGGCGCCCCGAACGCGCGGTCTGCAGTGTGCCCGCTTTGCGGCAACCTTAGATTGTAGCCGCTGTGGCCGCCACCGCCTGGGTCACAAGGCCAGCCGCTGGCGCAAGGCCCGCACAGCGCTGCCCGGCGTGGTGAGCACCGGCAGACCCACCGCCTGCAGAGCGGCCGCCTGGGCGCGCGCCATGCTGAACTGTGCCAAAACGATCACCTGACAACCCTGGCGCGCGAGCGCCTGGGCCGCCTCCACCACCAAGGCATCGTGTCGCGCGGGGTTGCCTTCGTTCAGGCATTGCAGGGCACCCTCGGCCAGGGCGGTGATCACTGCCGTGCCGGGTGGAAACTCGGGTGGCATGGAGGCCAACGTGGGCGCAAAGGACGCGATCAAACCGATGCGTCCACCGTGCGCAACCGCCTCAGTCACCATGGCCTCGTTGGGCTTGAGCACGGGCATGTGGGGCCGGCGCGCAGCCACCGCTTCAATGCAAGGTCCGAAAGCCGAGCAGGTGAACAGGATGGCCTGTGCGCCGGTGCCCTCGGCGTAGGCAGCCAAGGCTTCAAATCGCTGGTGCATGGCTGCGTCCAGTCCTTGCCCCGTGCGCGCCAGGTCGGCGGACAAACTGTCGTCCAGCAAATTCATGCGCTGCGCCTGCGGCCAGGCGCGCGCCATCTCGTCGTTGATGGGCGCCACCGAGTGCGCCAGCGCGTGAATGAGCGCGATGCGCGTCATGCCGGGACGCCCTGCCGCTTCTGACGGCTGCGCTGCAAACCCATCACCAGCAGCAACAAGGCCAGCGCAGGCAAATACAGCCACTCCTTGGCGGGTCGATCGGACGGCATTTCTACCGACACGATGCGGTAGCCCTGCTCGATACCCAGTTTGGCTGCAGGGCTGCCAAACTTCACCGCAGCAATCAGCATTTCGTCGCCTTGCGCCATCACGGTCAGGCCCGAACTGGCCAGGCGCTCGCGCGCCGTTCCAGGCTCACCCAAGGGCAGCAACACGCCTTTGCGGATGTCATCGCCATTCATGTTCATGCCCTCGATCCAGACACGCTTGCCCGAACCAGCAGGGGCTTGTTCAATGAGCGATGTCATCTGGGCCGCCGGCACTGCGTCAAACGGCGGGTAAACCATGTCCCACCAGAAGCCCGGCCGAAACAGGGTGAATGTGATCAGCAGCAGGGCCATGGTTTCGTACCAGCGCGACCTGACCAGGAAATAGCCCTGCGTGGCCGCCGCAAACACCAGCATGGCCACCGTGGCACTGACCACGGTGAGGATGAGGTGCAAGGGACCGGTCAGCCCAATCAACAGCAACTGCGTGTTGAAGATGAACAGAAACGGCAGGATGGCCGTGCGCATGCTGTAGTAGAAGGCGGTGACACCGGTTTTGATGGGGTCGGCGCGCGCAATGGCTGCCGCGGCAAACGAGGCCAGCCCCACGGGCGGCGTCACGTCGGCCATGAGGCCGAAATAGAACACGAACAGGTGCACCGCAATCAACGGCACGATCAGGCCGCTCTGAGCGCCAAGTTCGACCACCACCGGCGCCATCAGGGTGGACACCACAATGTAGTTGGCGGTGGTGGGCAGACCCATGCCCAGAATAAGGCTGATAAGCGCCACCAGCACGAGCATGAGCATGAGGTTGCCGCCCGAGAGCAGCTCCACCAGTTCTGTCATGACCAGCCCCACGCCCGTAAGCGAGACGGTGCCCACAATGATGCCGGCGGCGGCCGTGGCCACGCCTATGCCAATCATGTTGCGCGCACCCGTGGCCAAGCCATCGATCAGGTCGGCAAAGCCCTGCCGGGTGGCAGCACCCAGCCCGCCCTGCCCCCGAAACGCGGCCACGATCGGCTTTTGTGTGACCATGACAAAGATCATGAACATGGTGGCCCAGAAAGCCGAGAGGCCTGGGGACATGCGCTCAACCATCAGGCACCAGATCAGCACCACCACCGCCAACAGGTAGTGCAAGCCGGACTTCACGGTGGGTCCGGTTTCGGGCAGCTCAAACACCGGCGCGTTCGGGTCGTCCAGTTCCAGCGCGGGCTGCCTGGCGCCAAACCAGAGCAGTCCGACATAACTGGCCAGCAGGCCAGTCCCAACGATCCAGGTGGCGGCATCGCCTGCCACCGTCTTGATCCAGCCGATGCCCCAGTACACCGCGCCCGATAGCACGATGAAACCGGCCACCGTCATGGCAAACGACATGAGGCGCGAACCGGCCGTGGCGTTGCCCCTGCGTGGCAGGCCGACCATGTTGGCCTTGAGCGCCTCAAGGTGCACGATGTAGAAGAGCGCGATGTAGGAAATGACGGCCGGCAAAAACGCGTGCTTCATCACTTCGATGTAGGGAATGCCCACGTATTCCACCATCAGGAAGGCAGCAGCGCCCATGACCGGCGGCATGATCTGGCCGTTCACCGAGCTTGACACTTCCACGGCGCCAGCCTGGTCGGGTCGGTAGCCGACCCGCTTCATCAGGGGAATGGTGAAAGTGCCCGTGGTCACGACATTGGCAATCGACGAGCCGGAAATGAGACCGGTGGCCGCCGAAGACAGCACCGCAGCCTTGGCCGGGCCGCCGCGCATGTGGCCCAGCAAGGCAAAAGCCGACTTGATGAAGTAGTTGCCGGCGCCGGCTTTGTCCAGCAGCGAGCCGAACAGCACAAACAGAAAGATGAAGCCACTGGACACCCCCAGCGCCACGCCAAACACACCTTCGGTGGTGAGCCACTGGTGGCTCATGGCGCGGTTGAGCGAGAAACCGCGGTGGGCAATCATGTCGGGCATGTAGGCGCCACCAAAGGTGTAGCCCAGAAACACCAGGGCCACTATCACCATGGGCAAGCCCAGCACGCGCCGCGTGGCTTCGAGCAGCAACACAATACCGACCGCGCCGGTGTAAACGTCCATGGGCGTGGGCTGGCCCGGGCGGGAGGCCAGCTCGTTGTAGAAGATGAAGAGGTATGTGGCACAGAAAGTGCCTACCAGCGCAAACACCCAGTCGGTGATGGGCACGTAAGCGCGCGGCGAGCGTTTGAACGCCGGGTACGCCATGTAAGCGAGGAACACCGCAAAGCCCAGATGAATGGCGCGGGTTTCGGTGTCGTTGAACACCAGAATACCCAGGCTGAAAGGCAGCGGTGAGGCGATCCAGAGCTGGAACACGGACCATGCCAGGGCCACGGCGAGCAGCATGCGACTCATCCAGGGGCCGGGTGTGCGGCCGCCGGTGTCGTTGTCGGCAACCAGTTGGTTGACGTCAACCTCGGGTGCGGTGTGGGTTTTCATGCAGACCTGTGCGTTGTGTTTTTTTGAGGAGCCAACAAAAAAAGCCCTGACGAGTCAGAGCTTTTTTGCGGCGTCAGTCCGATCGGACCTCAGCAATCGGCAGGAAATTACATCCAGCCTTTTTCCTTGTAGTACTTCACGGCCCCCGGGTGCAGCGGAGCCGACAGGCCGTCCTTGATCATGTTCTTGGGATCGAGGCCAACAAACGCAGGGTGCAGCTTCTTGAACTCGTCGAAGTTCTCAAACACGGCCTTGACCAACTCGTACACCGCTGCGTCAGACACCTTGGCCGACGTCACGAAGGAAGCCAGCACGCCATAGGTGGGCGTGGGGTTGGGGTGACCGGCGTACAGACCGCCAGGAATATTGACCTTGGCGTAGTAGCTGTTGGCCTTCACCAGTTTGTCCACAGCCGGACCTGTCATAGGCACCAGCCTGGCACCACAGGTGGTGATCGGGTCCTGGATGTTGGCGCTGGGGTGGCCCACACCGTAGAAGAAACCGTCGATCTTGTTGTCACACAGGGCGGCGCCGTGTTCGTCGGCCTTGAGCTCGGCGGCCAGACTGAAGTCGCTGATCTTGCCACCGCTGCTGGCCAGGTACTCGTCCATGGCGGCGCGCGTGCCGGAGCCCGGGTTACCAACGTTGAAGCGCTTGCCCTTCAGGTCGTCAAACTTGGTGATGTTGGCTTCTTTGCGCGACAGCACGGTGAAGGGCTCGGGGTGGATGGAAAACACCGAACGCAGGTCGGTGTGCTTGCCGTCTTTTTCGAACTGCTTGGCGCCGTGGAAGGCGTTGAACTGCACATCCGATTGGGAGACACCGAAATCGAGCTCGCCGGCCCTGATGGTGTTGATGTTCACCACAGAACCGCCCGTGGACTCCACCGAGCAGCGGAAACCGTGCTTGGCGCGGTCTTTGTTCACCAGGCGGCAAATGGCGCCGCCAGCGGCGTAGTACACGCCGGTCACGCCACCGGTGCCGATGGTCATGAATTTTTGCTGGGCCTGGGCCTGGCCCATGGGCGCCAGCATGGCCGCAGCTGCGGCAACGGCACTCAGATAAGCGGTAATTTTCTTCATCTTGAACAACTCCTGCAGCGGACTGCGTGATTACGGGAATACAAGGGCTTGTGACCCAAGGTGGCCGATGGTATCGCAAGCCCCGTGTAAGCCTGAACGACAATCCCTCGGGTTTACCCTGAAACTCCATGCATTATTTTCATGAATACACACTCACAGCCGCCAACGAGCGGTTGAGCGCACGTTTCAGCCGCTCCACAATTTGCGCCAAGTCGTCGGGCGTGCTGATGAACGGCGGGGCCAGCAAGATGTGGTCGCCGCACGTCCCGTCCACCGTGCCGCCCATGGGGTAGATCATCAGGCCCTCGGCCATGGCTTCACGCTTGATGCGCACATGGAGCTTGTGGGCCGGGTCGATCCACTGTTTGCTGGCCCGATCGGCCACCAGCTCGATGCCCCAAAACAGACCGCGCCCACGGAGGTCTCCCACATGGGGGTGGTCGGCAAACGCCTGCTGCAGCAACCCCTGCAGTTGCTGACCCCGTGCGCACACCTGGGCCAGCAAACCGTCGCGTTGAATCACGCGTTGCACCGCCAGCGCGGCCGCGCAGGCCACGGCGTGGCCCAGGTAGGTGTGGCCATGTTGAAACAACCCGCTGCCTTGTCGAAACGCGTCCACCAGGCGGCCCTGCGCCAGCACCGCGCCAATGGGTTGGTAGCCGCCGCCCAGGCCCTTCGCAATGGTGAGCAGGTCCGGCACCACGCCCTCTTGCTCGCACGCGTGCAGCGTGCCGGTGCGGCCCATGCCGCACATCACCTCGTCCAGGATCAGCAAAATGCCGTGGCGGTCGCACAGTTCGCGCACGCCCTTGAAGTAACCCGGCACCGGTGTGAGCACGCCAGCCGTGGCGCCGCCCACCGTTTCGGCCACAAAGGCCATCACCTTGTCGCCGCCCAGTTCGTCAATGGCGGCAGTCAGCTCGGCCACCAGGCGCTGGCCGTATTGCTCAGCGGTTTCGTCGCTGCGGCGGTCGCGGAATTCGTAACATGGCGCCACATGGGTCACGTCGATCAGGATCGGCTTGAACTGCTCGCGCCGCAAGGCATTGCCGCCCACCGCCAACGCACCCAGGGTGTTGCCGTGGTAACTCTGGCGCCGGGCGATGAAATGGCGCCGCTGGGGCTGGCCGATCTCCACAAAATACTGGCGCGCCATTTTCAGCGCCGCCTCCACCGCTTCAGAGCCGCCGCTAACGAAATAAACGTGGCTCATGCCGGCGGGCGCGGTGTCGATCAACAAGTCGGCCAGCTCTTCGGCCACGGTGGTGGTGAAGAAGCTGGTGTGGGCGTAGGCCAGCTGGTCGATCTGGGCGTGCATGGCCGCGACCACGTCGGGGTGGCCGTGGCCCAGACACGACACCGCAGCGCCACCCGAGGCATCCAGGTAGACCTTGCCGCTGGCGTCGGTGATGGAAATGCCCTGCCCGCTGACGGCCACGGGCAGGCCGTGGTGCAACTGGCGGTGGAACACATGGGTGGCGGGCTGGACGGCAGCGGGATCGGTGGGTGCGTTCATGGTGGGGCAAATATGTGGATGGGAAACGGCAGGCGCTCAGCCGGTCAGATGCGGCCGAGCGGGCCGGGCTTGTCCCAGTACACGCGTGCTGCCTGCAACTGTTTTTGGCGCTGGTCCAGCCGCTGCACCACGGCGCGACCGCCCTGCTCGGCCACGGCCTGCATCAGCGTTTCGGCCAGAGCCTGGGCGCCGGTCATGGAATGGAAAAAAGCGGGTGATGCAGCGTCAAACAACAGGCTTTGCGTAGCCGCGCGGGCCAGGGGCGAGAGTGCGCTGTCGGTCAGCGCCAGCACCGGCACACCGCGGGCAGCGGTTTGCTGCACCGCTTCCACCGTGTGCACGGCGTAGGGGGCCTGGCTCACCGCCACCAGCAGGTCCGCGGGTTCCAGCGCGGCCAGGCGGTCGGCCCAGGCGCCGCCGGGGTCGGTGGCCAGCGCGGCGCCGGGGCGCAGCCAATCGCAGGTGTAGTGCAGGTGGTAAGCCGTGCCAAAGCTGGCCCGCACCCCCAGAAACAACACGCTGCGCGCCTGCAAGATGCGCTGCGCGGCGCCGGCCAGGCTGGGCGTCGGGTTGTACACCGCCACCGAAGCCAGGTTGCCCGCCTGTGCGCGAGCCAGCGCGGGCTGCGCAGCGGCGTCTTCAACCGCGTCACCGGCGCTGGCTGCTGCGGCTTCGGCCCATTCGCTCGCCGAGCGCGCAAACGCCGCCACGGCGGGGCGACGCATGGCGTCAAATCCGCCCAGGCCCAACGCGTGGGCCAGCCGCGTCATGGTGGCCGGCGCCACACCGGCGGCCCGTGCCGACTGCCGCATGGACTGCAAACCCAGCTCGGCTGGGTGTGCCCGCACCCAGCGGGCCGCCCGCTGCAGTTCGGGGCTCAGGGCATCAAAGTGGCTGTCCAGAAGCTGGATGAGTTGGCGGTAGGGCACACTGCTGAAATTGAAACGTTTGAATCCTAGAAATCATATTGACTCATTTGTTTCAAGTCAATGTTTTTGAAACAGCCCGCGCTCAAAGTCCAAGTGCAACACCCTCCCTGGAGAATCTGTTGCATGCCCAAAACCTACACCCATCTGAGTCTGGAAGATCGCGCCTTGATGCAAGTCTGGCTTGAACACAACCTGAGCTTGAGGG
Source organism: Hydrogenophaga sp. (assembly GCA_018333605.1). Classification (GTDB taxonomy): domain Bacteria; phylum Pseudomonadota; class Gammaproteobacteria; order Burkholderiales; family Burkholderiaceae_C; genus Hydrogenophaga. Next base: position 15,778 of record JAGXSV010000053.1, read on the forward strand.
CCATAGCCTGCAAGCTCAGGCGCGCGCCTTCGACCATCACCCGCGAGTTCGCGCGCAACCATGGTCGGCTTCCAGCGGCCGACTCGGCCCCCGCTGCGGGGCGCCCTCCCGTCGCTGGGGGCTACCGTTGTGCCATTGCCCATCATCGCGCCCAGCGCCT
>JAGXSV010000054.1 GCA_018333605.1 Hydrogenophaga sp.
CATGAATTCAGCGCCGGGCCGCCCCAAGCTGAAGTCGCACCCCCTCGGGGGGCAGCGACCCGCGCAGCGGTGGAGCGTGGGGGCCATGAATTCAGCGCCGGGCCGCCCCAAGCTGAAGTCGCACCCCCTCGGGGGGCAGCGACCCGCGCAGCGGTGGAGCGTGGGGGCCACATTCACGCGCCCGGATAGAACGGTTTTCCGATCGAGGTGGGCATGTTGATACGGATCCAGGTGGGGTTGCGCGAGATCAGCACCAGCACCACGATGGTGGCCAGGTAGGGCATCATGGTCAGGAACTGGCTGGGCACGTTGACGCCGATACCCTGCAAATGAAACTGCAGCATGGTGACGCCACCGAACAAATAAGCACCCAGCAAGACCCGTGCCGGGCGCCAGGTGGCAAAGGTGGTAAGTGCCAACGCGATCCAGCCCTTGCCGGAGATCATGCCTTCCACCCACAGCGGCGTGTACACGGTGGACACATAGGCGCCCGCCAGGCCACACAGTGCGCCACCCGCCACGACGGCCATGAGCCGGATGCGCCGCACCGGGTAACCCAGGGCATGGGCCGACTCGGGGCTTTCGCCCACGCTGCGCAGCACCAGGCCGGCGCGCGTGCGGTACAAAAACCAGATCAGCCCAAACACGATGCCCACGCACACGTACACCATGGGGTGGTGGCGAAACAGCGCAGGGCCCAGCAGCGGGATGTCGGCCAGCACCGGAATGGCGAACTGGGCCTGCTCAGGCAGTTTTTCCTGCACATAACGGGTGCCGGCAAAAGCCGAAAAACCACCGCCAAACAGCGCCAGCGCCAGCCCGGTGGCGTACTGGTTGGTATTGAGCCAGATCACCAGGCCACCAAAAATGGCCGCCAGCAAAGCGCCTGCAGCCATGCCGGCGGCAAAGCCCGCCACGGTGCTGCCGGTGTGCACCACCGTGGCGAAACCGGCCAGTGCGGCGCACAGCATCATGCCCTCGGCACCCAGGTTGACGATGCCAGCTTTTTCGTTGATGAGCAGGCCCAGCGAGGCGATGGCCAGCACGGTGCCGGCGTTGAGCGACGCGGCGATGAGGAGTGCGATGGATTCCATATCAATGACTCCAGCAAAAGCAACAGGAAGCGATGCACAACCCAGAAACGCCGCGGAACCGGCTTTGCCGGGCCACAGGCGCTGCCCCCTTGAGGGGGGATGCGGCTACGCGCAGCGAGCAAGCGACGGGGGTGGGCATCATTTCTTCCAGACCAGCCGGTAGGCAATGAGCGTGTCACAAGCCAGCAGTGCAAACAGCAGCAGGCCCTGAAACACCCCGGTGATGGATTTCGGCAGGCCCATGCGCGACTGCGCCAACTCACCGCCGATGTAAAACATGCTCATGAGGATGGCCGAAAACACGATGCCCACGGGGTGCAAGCGGCCCACAAACGCCACGATGATGGCGGCGAAACCGTAACCCGCCGGCACGTGGGGTGTGAGCTGTCCAATCGGCCCGGCCACTTCCAGCGCACCGGCCAGACCGGCCGCGCCGCCTGAGGTCAGCAGCGCCACCCACAGCGCCCGGCGCGAAGAAAACCCGGCGTAGCGCGCCGCCGCCGGGGCCAGCCCGCCCACCAGCTGGGCGTAGCCCGCATAGGTGCGAAACAAAAAGATCCACACCGCCGCCACGCCACCCAGCGCAATCAGCAGGCCGATGTTGACGCGCGAGCCTTGCATGAGCTTGGGGATTTGCGTGACCGACTCGAAGGTCTTGGTCTGCGGAAAGTTGTACCCCAGCGGGTCCTTCCAGGGACCATAAACCAGGTAGTTCAGCACCTGAATGGCCACGTACACCAGCATCAGGCTGACCAGAATTTCGTTGGCGTTGAAACGGTCGCGCAGCAACGCGGTGATGCCCGCCCACACCATGCCGCCCAGCACGCCCGCCGCCAAAATGGCCGGGATGATCCAGGGGCCGGTGGTTTTGTCGGCCATGAGGGCCACACCGGCGGCAAAAATGGCCCCAATGACAAACTGGCCCTCGGCACCGATGTTCCACACGTTGGAGCGAAAACACACCGCCAGCCCCAGCGCAATGATCAAGAGGGGCGTGGCTTTGACCATCAGTTCAGACAGGGCGTAGGTGCTCTTGATGGGTTCCCAGAAAAACACCTGCAGACCACGCACCGGGTCTTTGCCCAGCAAGGCAAACAAAAAGACCCCAATCACCACGGTGATGGCCAGCGCCAGCACCGGCGAGGCATAGCCCCAGCGCACCGAAGACTGGGGACGAACTTCAAGCCGCAGCATGGGCGATCTCCTTCTTGTTGTTGTTTGCCGCCTGCACGTCCCAAAGGCCGGACATCCACGCGCCAATGCGCTCGATGGTCGCATCGGCCCGGTCCAGACTGGGCGAGAGCCTGCCCTTGGCGATCACGTGCAGGCGGTCGCTGATCTCAAACAGCTCGTCCAGCTCTTCGCTGACCACCAGCACGGCGCAACCGGCGTCGCGCAGCGCCAGGATTTCGCCGCGAATCTGCGCCGCAGCGCCCACGTCCACGCCCCAGGTGGGCTGGCTCACGATCAGCAGTTTCGGCTTGGCTTCTATCTCGCGGCCAACGATGAACTTTTGCAAGTTGCCCCCCGAGAGCGACTTGGCCGCCGCGTCCGGCCCGTTGGCCTTCACGTTGTAGCGCGCAATGATGTCGGCCGCCTGGCGCTTGAGCGCGCTCAGGCGTATCCAGCCGCCCGCGCCCAGTGCGTCGCGGCGCGACAGCAGCAGGTTGTGGGCCAGCGACAGCGTGGGCACGGCACCGCGGCCCAGCCGTTCTTCGGGCACAAAATGCAGGCCCAGCGCGCGGCGCTTGTCCGGCCCAAAGCGCGAGGCGTCCACCCCACCCACCCGGATGCTGCCCACCGGCGCCCGCGTGGTTTCGCCCGACAGGCAGTAAAGCAGCTCGCTCTGGCCGTTGCCCGACACGCCGGCGATGCCCACCACCTCACCGCTGCGCACGGTCAGCGCCATGTCGGCCAGGTGGGTGCCAAACGGGTCGTCGCTGGCCAGCGTGAGGCCGGCCACCTGCAACACATCGGCGCCCGCGTTGAGTGCGCGCACCTTCAGCGCGGGCGGCTCGGCGCCAATCATCAGGCGGCTCAGCGAGGCATTGCTTTCTTGCCGCGGGTCGCACACGCCGGTGACATGCCCGCCACGCAGCACCGTGCAGGCGTTGCACAACGCCCTGATTTCGTGCAGCTTGTGGCTGATGTACAAAATGCTGCAGCCTTCAGCCGCCAGTTTCTTCAGCACCACAAACAGCTTGTCCACGGCCTGCGGCGTGAGCACCGAAGTGGGTTCGTCCAAGATGAGCAGCTGCGGGTTGGTGAGCAGCGCCCGGATGATTTCCACCCGCTGCATTTCGCCCACGCTGAGGGTGTGCACCGGGCGGTCGGGATCGATGTCGAGCCCGTATTCGGCCGCCTTGGCGGTGATGCTGGCGCTCACCTCGGACAGGCTCAACGACGGGTCCAGCCCCAGCCACACGTTTTCAGCCACGGTGAGCGTGTCAAACAGGCTGAAGTGCTGAAACACCATGCTGATGCCCAGCGCCCGCGCCTCCTGCGGGTTGCGCACGTGCACCGGCCGGCCGTTGAACATCACCGCACCTTCGTCCGGCTTCACCGAGCCGTAGATGATTTTCATCAGCGTGGACTTGCCGGCGCCGTTTTCGCCCAGCACGGCGTGTATCTCGCCCGGGGCCACCGTGAGCGAGACACCGTTGTTGGCCACCACACCGGGGTAGCGCTTGGTGATGCCGGTGAGTTGCAGTCGGGCAGTGGTCATGGGGGTATCTCTTGTTGTTCAGGCAGCCGCCGCGTCCGCCTCGGGGCGGCGCAGCGAAGCCGCCACGCTCTTGACCTGCTCGCGCAGCCAGCGCCCGGCGTTGGACGCGTGGGTACGCTCGTGCCAGAGCTGGTAATACATCATGCGGGGAAACGGCACCGGGCAGGGCAGCACCTGCAACGGCAGCGCGGTGGTGAAGCGCTCGCAATATTGCCGCCCGGTGGTCAGCACCAGCAGGCTGCCCGCCACCATGGCGGGAATCAGCCCGAAATGCGGGCAGCGCACGGTGATGTGGCGGGTGAGCCCCTGGGAAGCCAGGTGTTCGTCGATGACACCGCGCGCGCCGGGGTGCGTGGGCGTGGGGGCAATGTGTTCGGCCGCCAACCAGGCTTCGGCGTCCCAGCCCCGGCGCACCGCCGGGTGCTGGCTGGACACCAGGCACACCACCTCGTCGCCAAACAGGCGGCCCAGGTGCAGGTCGTCGGGCGGCTTGGCCCAGTTGCCAATCACCACGTCCACCGCGCCCTGCGCGAGTTGCTGGCGGTAGTCGGCGTCGGCCGAGAGCGGGTGGATGTCGATCGCACATTGGGGCGCCAGGCTTTTGATTTGCGTCACCAGCTGGGGCAGAAACAGCGGGTCGAGGTAGTCGCTGGCGGCCAGGCTGAAGCTGTCTTGGGCGGTGGCGGGGTCGAAGCTGCGGGCGTCTGAGAACAGCACGGCCGCACTGCGCAAGATGTCGGCTGCGGGCTCGATCATGCGCAGGCCGGCCACGGTGGGCACCATGCCGGCGCCCGAACGCACCAAAAGCGGGTCACCCGCCAGGTCGCGCAGGCGCTTCAGGGCTGCACTCACCGCCGGCTGGTACATGCCCAGACGCAGCGCCGCGCGCGACACGCTGCGCTCGGTGAGCACGGTGTGGAGCACGCGGATCAGGTGCAGATCTATCTTGTCGAACATGGACACGTATTTCAACCCCTTGTCATGGGCAGGTGGATGGTGTTTTGGACATTCAGGCCATACGCAGGAGCATATGTTGTGCCATGGGGGTGGCGCTATGCTGGCGCGCATGACCTCTGAAATTGTCTCCCAGCCCCTGACGTTTTTGCGGCGCGGCCAGCCCGTGACGCTGCGCAATGTACCACCCGACCGAACCCTGCTGGAGGTGCTGCGCGAAGACCTGCACCTGAGCGCGACCAAGGAAGGCTGCGGCGAGGGCGACTGCGGCGCCTGCACGGTGGTGCTGGGTGAAACGGTGGACGGTCAGCTCCGCTACCGGGCCGTCAACAGCTGCATCCGGCTGGCCCATTCGGTGATGGGCATGGCGGTGTTTACCGCCGAAGATATTGGCTCTCACACCGGCGACCTGCACCCCGCCCAAGCGGCCATGGTACGGTGCCACGCCAGCCAGTGCGGCTTTTGCACACCGGGCTTCGTGATGAGCCTGTTTGGTGCCTACCAAAACAGCGGTGGACAGGGCATCAGCCGCGAGCAGGCCCAGACTGACCTTTCGGGCAACCTGTGCCGCTGCACCGGCTACCGCCCCATTCTGGACGCCGCTGAAACCATGGGCAGCCTGCCGCTGCCCGCTGGCTGCGCGGTGGACGAAGCCGCCACACTGGCGGCGCTCAAGGCCTTGAAGCCACAGCCCAAGGGCGATGGGGCTTACCTGCGCCCCACCAGCCTGGCCACGCTGTTGCAACAACGGGCCAAGTTTCCCAAAGCACAGGTGGTGGCCGGCTGCACCGACGTGGGCCTGTGGGTCACCAAGCTGCACAAACGCTTTGACCGTGTGCTTGATGTGACCGCTGCCCGCGAGCTGCGGCGCGTGGAAAGCTACCCGCACCACATCGCCATTGGCGCCGCGGTGTCGCTGACCGATGCTTTTGCCGCGCTGGTGCACGAGCGGCCGCAGCTGAAAATCTTCAGCCAGCGCTTTGCCGGCCTGCCGGTGCGCAACGCCGGCACGCTGGGCGGCAACGTGGCCAATGGCTCGCCCATTGGCGACAGCATGCCGCTGCTGATTGCGCTGGGTGCCAGCGTGGTGCTGATGCGCTGGAAAAAAACCGCCGCCGGTGGCGCAGTGGCCCACCGCGAGCTGAGGCTGGAAGACCTGTACACCGGCTACCGCACCAACGTGATGCGGGCCGACGAACTGCTGTGCTGGATCAAGGTGCCGCGGCCGATCGGGCATGCGCCGGGCCGCCCCAGGCCAACGAGCGCCCCCTCGGGAGGCAGCGAACCCAACGCAGTGGAGCACGTGAGGGCTGAGCAGTTCATGCGCGTCTACAAAATCAGCAAACGCTTCGACGACGACATTTCCGCCGTCTGCCTCGCCATCCAGATGACGCTGAAAGATGGCACCGTGCAACAGGTCTCCATCGGCGCTGGCGGCGTGGCCGCCACACCCGCCCGCGCAAGGCAAACCGAAGCCGCCCTGCTCGGCCAGCCCTGGAACGCCAACACCGTGATGGCCGCCACCGCCGCCCTGCGCGCCGAGTTCCAGCCCATCAGCGACATGCGCGCCAGCGCCCGCTACCGCCAGACCGTGCTGGGCAATCTGCTGCAACGCTTCTGGCTGGAAAGCCAGGGCATGACGGCCATCAACCTGGAAAACAGCCAGACGCTGGAGGCCTTGGCATGAACGCACCCGATCTCACGCGCACTCCAGACAACACACCCGCCGCCGGGCAGCCCCAAGGTGGGGGCGAGCGACCGCCGCGAATGGCCGCCCCGAGCAAGCTCAGCCCCCTTGGGGGGCAACGTCCCGCGTCAGCGGCGCAGTGTGGAGGCTCACATCCCCACGAAAGCGCCCGCGCCCAGGTGGCCGGCGCCGCCACCTACATCGACGACAGGCCCGAACTGCGCGGCACGCTGCACGCGGCACCGGTGTGCGCCCCGATGGCACACGGCAAGCTGCTGGGGCTGGACGCCAGCGCCGCGCTGGCGCTGCCCGGCGTGCGCGCCTTCATCAGCGCGGCAGACATTCCCGGCGACACCACGCTGGCCGCTTTTGCCCACGACGAGCCGGTGTTTGCGCACGACACCGTGCAGTTCGTCGGGCAGGTGGGCGGGCTGATCGTGGCCGATACCGTGATGACCGCCCGCCGCGCCGCCCGGCTGGTGAAATGGCAGGTGGAAGCCCTGCCCGCCGTGCTCAGCGTGTGGGAAGCGCACGCGCTACAAAGTTATGTGTTGCCGCCGGTGCATGTGAAGCGCGGCGACGCCCAGGCGGCGCTGGCACGCGCACCGCACCAGATTGAGGGCACTTTTGAAGTGGGTGGCCAGGAACACTTTTACCTGGAAGGCCAGATCGCCTATGTGGTGCCGCTGGAGCAAAGCCAGTGGCGGGTGTACAGCAGCACCCAGCACCCCGGCGAAGTGCAGCACTGGGTGTCGCACGCGCTGGGCCTGGCCAACCACGCGGTCACGGTGGAATGCCGGCGCATGGGCGGCGGCTTTGGTGGCAAAGAAACGCAAGCCGGCCATCTGGCCGTGTGGGCCGCCATCGCCGCCCACAAGCTGCGGTGCCCGGTGAAGCTGCGACTGGACCGCGACGACGACTTCATGATCACCGGCAAGCGCCACCCGTTCGCCTACCACTACCGCGTGGGTTTTGATGACAGCGGCCGCCTCTGCGGCCTCGGTCTGGAAATGCTGGCCAACTGCGGCTTCAGCGCCGACCTCTCCGGCCCGGTGGCCGACCGCGCCATCTTCCACGCCGACAACGCCTACTTCCTGGAAGACGTGGCCATTTCCAGCTACCGCTGCAAGACCAACACGCAGAGCCACACCGCCTTTCGCGGCTTTGGCGGCCCGCAGGGTGTGATCGTGATCGAACGCATTTTGAGCGACATCGCGCGCGCGCTGGGCTTGGACCCGCTGGATGTGCGCCTGCGCAACCTCTACGGCATTAAGGAGCGCAATACCACCCACTACCAGATGAAGGTGGAAGACAACATCCTGGAGCCGCTGATCACACAACTGGCACGCACCAGCCAATACCGCGAGCGCCGCGTGAAAATCGCGGCCTTCAACGCCCAGAGCCCCGTCATCAAAAAAGGCATCGCGCTCACGCCGGTCAAGTTCGGCATCAGCTTCACCGCCACCCTGTTCAACCAGGCCGGCGCGCTGGTGCATGTGTACACCGACGGCAGCGTGCAGGTGAACCACGGCGGCACCGAAATGGGCCAGGGCCTGAACACCAAGGTGGCGCAGATCGTGGCCGACGAACTGGGCGTACCGTTCGAGCGGGTGCTGTGCACCGCAGCCGACACCAGCAAGGTGCCCAACGCCAGCGCCACCGCCGCCAGCAGCGGCACCGACCTGAACGGCCGCGCCGCCCAGTTTGCCGCTCGCCATGTGCGCGACAACCTGGCCGCCTTTGTGGCCGGGCTCGACGGTGTGGGCGCGGGTGCGGTGCGTTTCGAAGGCGACCTGGTCATCACCGAGCAGTCCACCCGCCGGTTTGAAGACGTGGTGGGCGCCGCCTACGCCAACCGCATCCAGCTCTGGAGCGACGGCTTTTACCGTACCCCCAAGATCCACTACGACAAGACCACCCTCACCGGCCGGCCGTTTTATTACTTTGCCTACGGCGCGGCGGTGAGCGAAGTGGCCATCGACACGCTCACCGGCGAGAGCCGCGTCTTGAAGGTGGACATCCTGCACGACGTGGGCCGCAGCATCAACCCGGCGATCGACATTGGCCAGATTGAGGGCGGCTTTGTGCAGGGCATGGGCTGGCTCACCACCGAGCAACTGGTGTGGAAAGGCGACGGCCGTTTGCAAACCCACGCCCCCAGCACCTACAAAATACCCACCACCGGCGACGTGCCCGCGCACTTCAAGGTGGACCTGTGGCCCGAGCCCAACCGGGAAGACAACGTGCACGGCAGCAAAGCCGTGGGCGAGCCGCCGTTCATGCTGGGCATCAGCGTGTTTGAAGCGCTGCGCGATGCGGTGGCGCAGGCTGGTGGCCGGCATGACGCCATGAACGCACCGGCCACGGCCGAAGAGGTGTTGCACGCGCTGGGCGGCTGACGGTTCGAGCGCCGCCGTTCAGTAGAATCGACCGCCCGCCCCACGGCCGCCGTTTCACCCGGCAACGGCCGCACCGCGTTAGCCAACACCCCCATCCCACGCTCCATGCACTACTCCGCTTCCCTCCACAAACTCAAGCTCATTCTTTCGGCGCAAGGCATCAAAACCGGTGACGCCGGCGCCATCGACACCCTCTTTGGCGGCAAAGACGGCTACTACTGGTTCGGCACTGTGCGCGACATGTGTCCCGAAGGCAAAACGCTGTCGTGGGAGAACCAGTACGCCATGGTGCACGCCATCCAGGCCCATGAAAACGCCACCGCCGAAGAAGACGAAGTGAAGCCCCAGGTGCCCAGCGCGGCCAACATCGCCGCCCTGTCCAAGCTGCTGGCCGATCCGCTCTGAACACCCTGTGACCATGCCCGCCAGCCACGCTTTGCGAGTCGCCGTCATGGGCGCGGGTGCCGTGGGCTGCTTTTATGGCGGCATGCTCGCCCGCGCCGGACACCGCGTCACACTCATTGGCCGCCCGGCGCATGTGCAGGCCGTCCAGGCCCACGGCCTGCGCCTGCAAACGCTGAACTTCGATGAAACCGTGCCGCTGGCGGCCAGCACCGAAGCCCGCGCCTTGGCCGGTGCCGACCTGGTGCTGTTCGCCGTGAAGTCGCCCGACACCGAACACGCGGGGCGGCAAATGCGCGCGCACCTGAAGCCCGGCGCGCTGGTGCTGTGCCTACAAAATGGCGTGGACAACGCCGAGCGTCTGCGCACCGTGCTGCCCGGCGTGAGCGTGGCCGCCGCCGTGGTGTATGTGGCCACCGAAATGGCCGGCCCCGGCCACCTGCGCCACCACGGCCGCGGTGAACTCGTCATCGAACCATCAGCGCGCAGTGCCGAGCTGGCCCAAGCCCTGGCAGCCGCCGGCGTCCCCACCGAGGTGAGCGACAACGTGCGCGGCGCGCTGTGGGCCAAACTCATTCTCAACTGCGCCTACAACGCGCTGTCGGCCGTGGGCCGCATCGCCTACGGTGAACTGGTGCAGCGCCCCGGCGTGCTGGCCGTCATGCGCGACGTGGTGGCCGAATGCCGCGCCGTGGCCGCCGCCGACGGCGTGACCCTGCCCGGCGACGTGGACGCCGCCGTGCGCCGCATTGCCGAGACCATGCCCAGCCAGTTGTCATCCACTGCGCAAGACCTGATGCGCGCCAAGCCCAGCGAGATCGACCACCTCAACGGCTATGTGGTGCAACGCGGCGCAGCGCTGGGCGTGCCCACACCAGCCAACCAGGTGCTGTGGGTGGTGACGAAGCTGGTGGAGAGGCCGTAACCCATCGACGCACAGGGACTTGAGTGGATGCCCGCCCGGCCGCTATACTTCGCGCTGCTCCGGGGTGCATGAGCCGAAAGGCCCAGCGCTGAGATGGTTGAAGAACCGAACCCGTGAACTTGATCTGGCTAGTACCAGCGAAAGAAGAGCGCAGCCCCCAGGGCCTGCATCCCCACCCGTCCCTCGACAGGCGGGTCCGTCCACCCCAGCGGTGGACCGGGTGCATGTTTTGACGGGCGGTCTCCGGAGCATCCACAGCCCCACCCAGGAGACCGCCATGAACGCCCCCGACAAGATTCCCTTCGCCGACCAGTTCGCGCTCAGCCGCGAGCCCTTCCCCGCTTCGCGCAAGATTCACGTGCCCGGCTCGAACGAGAGCATCCGCGTACCCATGCGCGAGATCGCGCTGAGCAACGGCGAGCTTGTGACGGTGTACGACACCTCCGGCCCCTACAGCGACCCGAGCGCCGCCATCGACGTGCGCACCGGCCTGGCCGATGTGCGCGGCGCCTGGATCGCGGCGCGTGGCGACACCGAAAGCTACGAAGGCCGCCAGCGCGCCGCGCTGGACGACGGCATCAAGAACGAGGCTGCGCAAAACGGCACCACCATCGAACGTATCGAAGCCCTGCGTGCCGAGGCCGCCGGCCTGCAGCGCACGCCGCGCCGCGCCAAGAGCGGGCAGAACGTGACGCAGATGCACTACGCCCGCCAAGGCATCGTGACACCGGAAATGGAATACGTGGCGCTTCGCGAAAACGGCAAGCGCGAGTGGATGCGCGAGTACCTGGGCGACCCGGCCCGCGAAGCGCGCCTGCGCGGCAACCCGATGGGCGCGCACATCCCCGAGGTGTTCACACCCGAGTTCGTGCGCGACGAGGTGGCGCGCGGCCGCGCCATCATCCCGGCCAACATCAACCACCCTGAAGTGGAGCCCATGGCCATCGGGCGCAACTTCGGCGTCAAGATCAACGCCAACATCGGCAACTCGGCCGTCACCTCCAGCATCGAGGAAGAGGTGGACAAGCTGGTCTGGGCGATCCGCTGGGGCGCCGACAACGTGATGGACCTGTCCACCGGCAAAAACATCCACACCACGCGCGACTGGATCGTGCGCAACAGCCCGGTGCCCATCGGCACGGTGCCGATCTACCAGGCGCTGGAGAAAGTGGGCGGCGTGGCCGAAGACCTCACCTGGGCGATCTACCGCGACACGCTGATCGAACAGGCCGAACAGGGCGTGGACTACTTCACCATCCACGCCGGCGTGCGCCTGGCCTACATCCACCTCACCGCGCAGCGGCGCACCGGCATCGTCTCGCGCGGCGGCAGCATCCTGGCCAAGTGGTGCATCACCCACCACCAGGAAAACTTCCTCTACACGCACTTCGAAGAGATCTGCGACATCATGAAGGCCTACGACGTGAGCTTCTCGCTCGGCGACGGCCTGCGCCCCGGCAGCGCGGCCGACGCGAACGACGAAGCTCAGTTCGCCGAATTGAAGACCCTGGGCGAGCTCACCCAGGTGGCCTGGAAGCACGACGTGCAGACCATGATCGAAGGCCCCGGCCACGTGCCCATGCACCTGATCCAGGCCAACATGGACGAGCAGCTCAAGCACTGCCACGAGGCGCCGTTCTACACACTCGGCCCGCTGACCATCGACATCGCGCCGGGCTACGACCACATTGCCAGTGCCATCGGCGCGGCCATGATCGGCTGGATGGGCACCTCCATGCTCTGCTACGTGACGCCCAAGGAACACCTGGGCCTGCCCGACCGCGACGATGTGAAGCAAGGAATCATTGCCTACAAGATCGCTGCGCACGCGGCCGACATTGCCAAGGGCCACCCGGGTGCCCGCGCGCGCGACGACGCCATGAGCAAGGCGCGGTTCGAGTTCCGCTGGCGCGACCAGTTCGCCCTCGGCCTGGACCCGCAGACCGCCGAGGACTACCACGACGAGACCCTGCCCAAGGACTCCAGCAAGGAAGCGCACTTCTGCTCCATGTGCGGCCCGAAGTTCTGCAGCATGAAGATCACGCAGGACGTGCGCGACTACGCCGCCGCCAAGGGCGTGAGCGAAGACGCGGCGCTGGCCGAAGGCATGGCGCAGAAGAGCGCGGAGTTCAAGGCCGTGGGCGGCGCGTTCTACGTACCGGTGTCGTCGCTGACCACGAAGGGCTGAGCCATGGACACCCAGCGTTCACGCATCGGCATTGCCGGCGCGGGCGTACTTGGGCGGCTGCTGGCCTGGCAGCTGTCGCGGGCCGGGCACGCGGTCACGGTGTTTGACCCGGCTTCGGGGCCGCAAGCGCCTGCGGTGGGTTCGCTGGCGGGTGGCTCGGTGCATGCGGCCGGCTTCACCGCCGCCGGCATGCTCAGCCCCATCGCCGAGCTGGACAATGCCGGCCCACAGATTGCGCAGCTGGGCTGGCGTTCGCTGGCCCTGTGGTGCGAGGTGGCCGAAGCGCTGCGCGCCGACGGCTGCAGCACACCGCTGGTCGCCCAACACGGCAGCCTGCTGCTGGCGCACGGATCCGACCTGGGCGCAGCACGCCGCGTGCTGGCCCGGCTGGGCACCGCGCCCACGCTGGCCGCCGAGCTGCCCGCGCCGCAGCCGCTGGACCGTGCAGCGCTGGCCACGCTGGAGCCTGCGCTGGCGCCGGGTCTGCACGCCTGGCTGCTGCCGGGCGAGGCGCAGGTGATGCCGCGCGAGATGCTCCACGCGCTGGCCGTGCACGCACCAAACGTGCACTGGTGCTGGGGCGAGCGCGTGGAACGGGTGGAGCCGGGTGTGTTGCACGTGGCGGGTGAGGGGCCGGTGCGCTTTGACCTGGCCATTGACGTGCGCGGAGTGAATTCGGTTCACCCCCGCGCCGCCTGCGGCGTTACCCCCTCAAGGGGGCGCCAGCAGCGGCCCGGCGAAGCCGGTTCCGCGCTGGCATTCGGCGGAGAAATGGCCGTGCGTGGCGTGCGCGGCGAAGTCATCTGGCTGCACGCGCCCGGTGTGGCGTTGCAGCGGCCGGTTCGCCTGCTGCACCCTCGCCACCGCGTCTACATCGTGCCGCGTCCGGGCAACCTGTTCGTGGTGGGTGCCAGCGAGTTGGAGAGCGAGGACCGCTCGCCCGTGAGCCTGCGCAGCGCCGTGGAGCTGATGGCCGCCGCCCAGAGCGCGCTACCCGAACTGGCCGAGGCGCGCATCGTGCACATGGAGGCCAACCTGCGGCCTGCCCTGCCAGACAATGAACCGCACACCCATGCCGAACCGGGCTTGCTGCGCATCAATGGGCTGTTCCGGCACGGCTGGCTCCTGGCACCCGCGCTGGTGCAGGACGCGCTCGCCCGGTCCGGACTGCACCGCACCCACACGGAGACAATCCTTGCCTGAAACGCCCCCACCAACGGCCACCGCCCCTGCGCTGCGCCTGAACGATCGCACCCTGCCCTGCCCCCGCGGCCTGACGCTGGCCGACCTGCTGGCGGCACAAGGCATGGAATCAGACAAAATTGCCACTGCCGTCAACGGCATGTTCGTGCCGCGCGAGCTTCGCGCAGCCACGCCCTTGCAGCCCCACGACACAGTGCTGACGTTTCAGGCCATTGTGGGCGGCTGATCTTCCCAACCCCTTCTCGACACAACCCATGTTCCGCACCCTGCTCAAGTCCAAAATCCACCGCGTTGCGGTGACCCAGTGCGAGTTGCACTACGAAGGCTCATGCGCCATCGACGAAAACCTGCTGGACGCAGCCAACCTCACCGAGAACGAACAGATCCACATCTGGAACATCAACAATGGAGAACGCTTCATCACCTATGCCATCAAGGGTGAGCGCGGCACCGGCATGATCTCGGTCAACGGCTCCGCGGCACGCCGCGCATCGGTCGGTGACCTGATCATCATTGCCGCCTTCGCGCAGGTGCACGAGGATCAGGTTGCCACCCACAAGCCGCAACTGGTCTTCGTCGACGAAAACAACCGGGCCCAGCACGCTCGCGACCACGTGCCGGTGCAACAGCGATAAGCCACGACCGTTCACCGGGAGCAGATTCATGACGCCACTGAAGGTCTTCGGCACCGTGTTGCACAGCCGCTTCTTCCTGGGCAGCGCAGGCTACCCTTCTCCCCAGGTGCTGCGCGAAGCCATCACCGCCTCGGGAACGCAAGTCGTCACGGTCGGCCTCAAACGAACGCTGGCAGCCGCAGGCGACAACGGATTTGTGCGCGGCATCCTGGAGAGCGGCGTGCGCCTGCTGCCCAACACCGCCGGCTGCCGCACCGCGCGCGAAGCGATCACGCTGGCGCACATGGCGCGCGAGCTGTACGCCACGCACTGGATCAAACTCGAAGTCGTGGGCGACGAGCACACCCTGCAGCCCGATCCCTGGGGCACGGTGGAGGCGGCGGCCCAACTGGTCAAAGACGGCTTCGCCGTGTTCCCCTATTGCACCGACGACCTCGTCACCTGCCAGCGCCTGCTGGACGCGGGCTGCGAAGTGCTCATGCCCTGGGGCGCACCCATTGGCTCGGGCCAGGGACTCATCAACCCGTTTGCGCTGCGCACCCTGCGCGCGCGGCTGCCGGGTGTGCCACTGGTGGTGGACGCCGGCATCGGCGCACCCAGCCACGCGGCGCTGGCCATGGAGCTGGGCTTCGACGCGGTGTTGCTGAACTCCGCTGTGAGCCAGGCGGTGGACCCGATCCGCATGGCTGGCGCCTTCAACCTGGCCATCGAAGCGGGCCGCCTGGCCTACGAGGCCGGCGTGATGGCACCGCAAGACATGGCGGTGGCGAGCACGCCGGTCAGTGGCCATCCTTTTTTGATTTCCTGACGTTCCAGCGCCATCCCACCCACCATGCAAACGACCCAACCCCCCATCATCTGGAGCATCGCCGGCACCGACAGCGGCGGCGGCGCCGGTCTGGCGGCCGACCAGCGCGCGGCCGACGCGCTGGGGGTGCACTGCTGCACGGTGGTGGCCGGCATCACCGCGCAGAGCACCACCGAAGTCACCCACATCGAGGCCACGCCACCAGCGGTGTTGCAGGCGCAGCTCGACACGCTGGCCGCCGACATGCTGCCGCGCGTCATCAAAACCGGGCTGCTGGGCAGCGCTGACAACGTGCGCGTGCTCGCCTGCTTCGTGGACCGACTGCGCCAGCAAGGCCCGCTGGCCCTGGTGGTGGACCCGGTGCTGCGCGCCAGCACCGGCGCCGCGCTGGCCGATGCCGAGCTGCGCGCCGCCTACCGCGACCTGCTGCTGCCCCGCGCCACCGTGATCACGCCCAACCAGAGCGAGGCCGTGGCCTTGCTGGGCAGCGCGGCGCCCGAGGGCATTCCCGCCCAGGCCCGGGCGCTGCGCGCGCTGGGCTGCGAGGCGGTGGTCATCACTGGCGGCGACGCGGCCCGGCTCAGCCACCACGCCAGCCTGTCGCTCGATTGGCTGGACACACCGCAAGCCCAAGGCTGGCTCAGCCTGCCGCGCGAGACCACGCCGCACAACCACGGCACCGGCTGCACCTTTGCGTCGGCCCTGGCCGCCGCGCTGGCGCTGGGCTGGGTGCTGGCCGATGCGGCCGTGCTGGCCAAGATGGCGGCCACCTTTGCGCTGCGCCACGCGCGCGCGGTGGGGCGCGGGGTGGGGCCGGTCATCGCCCGCAGCGGCTTTGCCCTGGAGCCCAGCCTGCTGCCGCAGCTCTCGCTGGACGAGGGCGTGCCCGTCGCCTGGCAGACCCGACCACGCGGGCGCAACCCCGGTGTGTACGCCATCGTCGACAGCGCCGAACGGGTCGAGGCGGTGCTGCGTGCGCAGCCCCCGGTCGACACCCTTCAGCTGCGCATGAAGCGCCCGGCGGGCCTGCCCGACGGCGCCTGGCACACCCAACTCCACGACGCGGTGGCCCGTAGCCAGCAGGCTGCACAGGCGGCCGGTGTGCTGCTGGTCGTCAACGACCACTGGCAGCTGGCGCTGCGAGCCGGCGCCCGCGCCCTGCACCTGGGACAGGAAGACCTGCTCGCGCTCACCCCGGAAGATCGAACGCAGCTTCAAGCCGCCCGCGCGCTGGGCGTGGTGCTCGGCCTGAGCTCGCACAGCCTGTGGGAACTGTGCCGCGCCGCCGCGCTGGCGCCGGACCTGATCGCCTGCGGCCCCGTGTGGCCCACCACCACGAAGGACATGCCGTGGCTGGCACAGGGTCTGGACAACCTGGCCTGGTGGGCGCACATGGCGCCCGCGCCGGTGGTGGGCATCGGCGGCATTCTGGAGCCCGCACAACTGCAGGCCGTGGCCGCCGCCGGCGCAGCGGGCGGCTGCGTGGTGCGCGGTCTGGGCGAAGACCCGTCGGTCATGCTGCCCGCGTGGCTGGCTGCATGGCGCGAAGGGCAACAAGCCGCCAGCGCCGTGCCAGTGCCTGACTTGCCCCACCCCACGCTCTGACCCGCTTTTTGGCACACTCGGGGATCGCCCAAAAGCCCTGCCCATGACGGCTCTCTCCGACCACGACCTGCCCCCGCTCAGCGCCCCGCCCCCGGGGCTGTACCGCCATTACAAGGGCGGCTGGTATGCCGTCATTGACACCGTACGCTGCAGCGAAACGCTTCAGGGCATGACCCTGTACCGCGCGCTCTACGGCAACTTTGGTTTATGGGTGCGCCCGGCGGCCATGTTTGCCGAGCGCGGCGTGTTTGAAGGCAAAGAGCAGCCGCGTTTCACCCGGTACGAACCGGGTCTGTTGACCTTGGGCGACTTGCCCACCGCACGCGCCCTTATCGTCCATCTGCGCGACCTGGCCGAGCGCCGGGGCGGTTGCCTGGACACCGCGGTGCGCCCCCCGCCGCCCGAGCCCAGCACCTGCTGCGGTCGTGGCTGCAACGGCTGCGTGTGGGAAGGGTTTTATGAAGCGCTGCACCACTGGCGGGTGGACGCGCTGGCCTGGCTGGACGAGGCGCCCCACCCGAGCCAACCGGTTTCCGGCTAAACAGATTCGCGCAAGGGAGCCCCCACCCCAACCCTCCCCCAGCGGGGGAGGGAGCCGGACATTCGGCACCACCTTTTCTGAACCAACCGCCCACCCTGCGGCTGAGCCAGGACCGCGCGGCCTCTCAGCCGCGCACCGGCAGCACCGTACCCACGCACTCGCCAAAGCCGATGCGCGCCGCACCGGCTTGCTCGCACCAGCCGCGAATCACCACCGCATCGCCGTCTTGCAGCCAGGTGCGTGCCTCGCCGTTGGGCAGGGTCAGCGGGTGCTTGCCTCCGGTGGTCAGCTCGATGAGCGCACCGGCCTGGTCCAGCGTGGGGCCAGACAGCGTGCCGCTGCCGAACAGGTCGCCGGGCTGCAAGTTGCAGCCGTTCACGGTGTGGTGCGTCACC
This sequence comes from Hydrogenophaga sp., assembly GCA_018333605.1. Classification (GTDB taxonomy): domain Bacteria; phylum Pseudomonadota; class Gammaproteobacteria; order Burkholderiales; family Burkholderiaceae_C; genus Hydrogenophaga. The sequence goes on from JAGXSV010000054.1 coordinate 17,562, forward strand.
ATTTGCGCCACGGTCCAGTAGGCGTGGCGGTAGCTGGTGCGGCAAATGGTGGCGTCGGCCTGGCCGGCTTCGCGCATTTGCGGCGTTTGCAGGCCCACCTGCAGCTGGATGTCAAACGCGCCCTGGCTGCGGTTGGTGGCACTGTCCAGGTAGGGCAGCGGCTGGGGGTCGTCGGCCGGGCGGCCAAACGCCACGCGGTACGGTGCCAGGGCTTCAAGCGTGACCACCCAGTGCGACACGGTGGTGGCGAAGTTTTTGGACAAAAACGGCCCCAGCGGCTGGTATTCCCAGGCCTGGATGTCGCGCGCCGACCAGTCGTTGAGCAGGCACAGGCCGAACACATGGTCTTCGGCCTCGGTGATGGCCACAGGTTCGCCCAGATCGTTGCCCGCTCCGACGAAGATGCCCAGCTCCAGCTCGATGTCCAGCCGTTTGCAGGGACCGAAGCTCGGCTGTGTGGCGCCTGGCGCCAGCGTCTGCCCTTGCGGACGACGGAACTGCTGGCCCGACACGCCGATGCTGGACGCGCGGCCGTGGTAACCAATGGGCACCCATTTGTAGTTGGGCAGCAGCGGGTTGTCGGGGCGGAACTGCTTGCCGATGTTGGTGGCGTGGTGGACCGAGGTGTAGAAGTCGGTGTAGTCGCCAATGCGGGCAGGCACGCCGTATTCGGCTTCTGCCTGCGGCACCAGGCAGGCTTGCAGGGCGACCTGCTCGGGCGCGCCTTCGCGCAATGCGCGCGAGAGCGCCAGGCGCAGCGCGCTCCAGGCCGGGGCGCCCAGCGCCATCAGGGCGTTGAGCTTGTCTTGCGCACCGGCCTGCACGGCGGTGGCCGCCACGCCGGTGAACACGCCGGTTTGCGCTGCCGCGGCCAGGTCCAGAATCTGGTCGCCAATGGCCACACCACCGCGAAAGGCTTCGCTGGAAGCGCTGCGGCGAAAGCTGGCAAAAGGCAGGTTCTGCAGCGGAAAGTCGGTGCCGGCGGCGTTGGCCGAGGCCACCCAGCTGCGCAGTGCCGGATCGTGGGTTTCGTTCAGGGTCGTCATAGGTCGTGTTCTTCAACGAGCGGTGCTTCAAGAGGAGCGTGAAGCGGGTCAGATCAGTTGGGTGCGGGCAGGGTCTTGTCGTGCATCCAGGCGGCGTGCTGGGGCGCGCGCTTGGTGGCGGCCCATTCGTTGAGCATGTCCCACTTCACCTCACTCAGGGCGCTGTGCATTTTGGGCGTTCCCACATCGGCGCAGAGTTCCAGGCGGTGGCCGTTGGGGTCAAAGAAGTAGATCGACTTGAAGATGGTGTGATCTGTCGGGCCCAGCACGTCGATACCCGCTTCTTGCAAGCGGGTCTTGGTGGCTTCGAGCGAGGCCATGCTGTCGACCTTGAAGGCAATGTGCTGCACCCAGGCCGGGGTGTTTTCGTCGCGGCCCATCTCGGGTGATTGGGGCAATTCGAAAAACGCCAGCACATTGCCCTGACCAGCGTCCAGAAACACGTGCATGTAAGGGTCAGGCGCCTGGGTGGACGGCACCTCGTTTTCGGCAATCGCCAGCACAAAGTCCATGTTCAGGTGCTTGACGTACCACTCCACGGTTTGCTTGGCATCGCGGCAGCGGTAGGCGACGTGGTGAATGCGTTCGATCTTCATGGGAGGCTCCTCGGTCAAAGGTCTTGCAAAGCAGACTGCACATGGTGCTGGAAAAGTGCCGCGTCGGCCAGCGCATTGGCGTTGAGCAAGGCCAATTTGACGAGAAAAAGGCTGGTTTTTTCGACACCAGCCTGGTCGATGGCCTGGGCCAGGGTGTCGTATACGGCTTCCAGCCCCTCGATGGGCAGGCTGGGTACGGCTGCGGTGTGGGTGTTCATGGCGTGTATTCCTTTCACTGGGGCAGGGCGTTGTGCAGGGCGGCTTGCAGGCGGGTGGCGTCCAGCGTGAGCCAGCGGGCGCACACATGCTGGTCGGGGCGCAGCAGGTAAGCGGCGCCATGGGCGCGCACACCGTAGCGCTGGCGAAAGTGGCCGCTGGCGTCGGCCAGGGTCTGGTCGGCCCCGGCCACCGGCGCGCTGGCCCCCACCGCGGTCACGCGCAGCACCACGCCGCGGGCGCGGGCCTGGGCCACCACGGCTTGCAGTGCGGCGGGTATCGCGTCGCCGTCGGTGAAATAGAGCAGGTCAAAACCGCCGCCCAGGTGGTCCAGCAGGTAGTCGTTGGCGGCCAGGCAGATGTTGCGCGGCGGTGCGCCGTGGGCCGGGCCTTCGGTGAACAAGGTGTTGTCGTCGCCGGCGCTGTTGAGCCGGGAGTGGGTGTACTCGTGCGGGCGCGAGGTGCGCCAGTGGTAGAGCGGGCGCACAAAAGCGTGTTGCAGCGAGAGCGACAGCACGGCGTTGCGCAGCAACGCAAAGCCACCGGCGGGCGGCGTCATGAAGCGCACGCTTTTGCCGGCTTCTTCAATGATTTCGCGGGCGGCGCCCACGCGCTCGGTGCTGTGGTTGGCCAGCAGCTGCGGGCCCGCCAGGCCCTTGACCACATAGGCCAGATGCCAGCCCAGCGACTGTGCGTCCTGAAACGCGGTGTTGGCACCGCGCACGCCAAAAATGGGCAGCAGGTGGGCCGCGTCGCCGGTGAAGATGACGCTGCCGTGCACATAGTCGGGCAGCGTGAGCGTGCGGGCGGAATACACCGAACACCAGTCCATTTCCCACGGCACGCCTTCGTGGCCAATCATTTTCAGCTGCGCGTCAATGCGGGCCCTGAGCGACTCGGGTTTGAGCGCCTCTTCCGGCGTTTCGCCGGCGGGCAACTGGTAGTCCACCCGCCAGATGCCATGGGGCTCGCGGTGCATGAGGATGGTGTTGCCGGGATTCCACTCGGGGTCAAAAAACGCCAGGCGCTCGGTGGGCAGGGGCAGGTCCACTTTGATGTCGGCAATCACAAACGAACCCTCGTACGAAGCGCCTTCCATCTGCAGGTTCATGGCGGTGCGTATGGGTGAGCGGCCACCGTCTGCAGCCACCAGCCAGTCGGTCTCCAATGTGTATTCGCCCTCGGGCGTGTCCACCCGCACTTCGGCGCAGGCGTCGCCCTGCGTCACCTGGGTCACCTTGTTGCCCCAACGAAAGTCGATCAGCGGATGGGCCGCGCAGGCATCAAACAGGTACTCCTCCATGAACTGCTGCTGCACGTTGATGATGGGGAAGAAGCGGTCGTCGGCGTCGTGCGGTGCTTCCATGCGAAACACGCGCTGGCCGCGGTAATACGAGTTGCCAAAGCGCCAGGGCAAGCCGCCCTCGGTCATGCGGTCGGCCACGCCCACCTGCTGCAAGATTTCCATGGACCGGCGGGTGAAGCAAATGGCGCGGCTGCCTTGCGAAAACTGCAGCTCGGGTGTCAGCACCACGCTGCGCACACCGTGGCGCGCCAGCTCCAGTGCGGTCACCATGCCCGCAGGCCCCGCGCCGGCAATGACCACCGGGTGGCGGCTTTGTGGCGGATGCGCCGAAGGCAACCAGGGCTGAAATACTTGGTAGGTGTAGTAGATGGATGGGCGTGGCTCGGTGGTGGGCTGGTGCATGAGGGGGCTCCTGGAGGACATCGCACAGGGGGCATACCGTGTGTTCGACGTTGGATTCTAGGCCCACCTAGTTGCGAACACAACTATATTTATATGATAGAAAACAACCATAAAACCATTTATAGTTGCAACAACAATCAATTAAACTGGGGCTGGAAGCTACCCACCTACCCCACACGCAAGGCCGATCATGCGCCCCACCCCGCCCGACACACCGCCCAAGCTGGAGCGGTATGTCACCTACCGGCTGAACACGTTGAGCAAGCTCAACGACCTGGCCAGCCACAGCCTCTACCTCCACCACGGCGGGCTGACGCTGTCGGAGTCCCGGGCGCTGGCGTCCATTGGCTCCTTTCCTCAGATCACCGTGAACCAGCTGGCTTTTGAGGCCAACCTGGACAAAGGCCAGGCCAGCCGGGCGGCCCAGTCGCTGGTGGACAAAGGGCTGGTCATCAAGACCCACAACCTGGTGGACGCCCGCAGCGTCATTCTGGCGCTGGCACCCAAAGGCAAACCGGTGTGGCGCAAGCTGATGGCGCTGATGGAACAACGCAACCAGACGCTGATGCGCTGCCTGTCAGCCGATGAACAGACCCAACTCATCGGCATGCTTGGACGCATGCTGGCGCAGGCCAAGGCCGAGCACGCGGGCCACAGCGACACCGGGGCACCCTGAGCCTGGCGGCTGCTGCGCCCGAGCGCAGATGGCCGTGCCGCCACGGGGTTGGGCCCCACAGGCGGACAATGTGGGCGTGCTTTCATCTCCCGCATTCTCCCCCGCCGAAGACAATCCGCCCGACGCCATCGTCCGCGTGCGCGGCGTCAGCAAGACCTACGCCGGCGGCTTCCAGGCCTTGAAAAACGTCAACCTTGACATCCGCCGCGGCGAGATCTTTGCCCTGCTCGGCCCCAACGGTGCCGGCAAAACCACGCTGATCAGCGTCATCTGCGGCATGACCAACGCCACGCAAGGCACCGTGATCGCCGACGGCTTTGACACCGTGCGCGACTACCTGTTAGCGGCGGTCTAAACCCGCGTAAATCTGGCGGCGGCAAATGGTGGCGGAATATGGTGACGGAATCCGGTGGTCATTTGTGGCGGCGGATTCTGG
>JAGXSV010000055.1 GCA_018333605.1 Hydrogenophaga sp.
CGGGGCCGCCACGGCGGCCCGCGACGCGCTGCCGCTGTATGTGCGCGACAAAGTGGCGCAAACCACCGTCGAGCGCGATGCCCTGCGCCGGGCCGTGTCTCCCGCGGCCACGGCCCCCGCCGCCTGAGATTCATGGCCCCCTCCGTTCAAGCCCTGTCTTCTGGCGCTGCGGCTTCAGGCCCTGCCTGGCCCCAGCGCGGCTGGCCTGCGCTGGCCACGGAGAGCGCCAGCCCAGCGATCACCCACAGCCAGCGCCGCATTGCGTTTGTGCCCATGACCGAGGCCGACCTGGACGCCGTGGTCGAGGTGGAGAAAACCGCCTACACCCACCCCTGGTCGCGCAAGCATTTCAGCGATTCGCTGCAGTCGGGCTACCCGGCGGTGCTGTTGCTGGGCGAGCCACTGCCGGGTGAGGTGGCGCACCCCGGGCGGGCCGATGGCCGCGTGCTGCTGGGCTACCTGGTGGCCATGCCCGGCGTGGACGAGGTGCACCTGCTCAACATCACCGTGGCCCCGGCGCAGCAGCGCCAGGGCTGGGCGCGCTTCATGCTCGACGCGCTGGTGCTGTGGTCGCGCGGGCAGCGCGCGCAGTGGCTCTGGCTGGAGGTGCGCCACAGCAACACGCCGGCGCGCGCCTTGTACGAACGCTACGGTTTTGCCCAGGTGGGCCTGCGCCGCGGCTACTACCCCGCGGGCCAGCACGAGCGCGAAGACGCCGTGGTGATGAGCCTGAACCTGGTGGTGGCGCAAACCCAGGCCGCCCAAGAGAAAACGCCATGAGCACAGATCTGCCCACGCCAGCCGCTGCGGCGGCGGACACCGACTCGCCAGACACCTCGTTTGTGCCACAGCTCGATGCGCGCCAGCGCGCCATGCTGGCCGAAATGGGCGTGCGCGTGTGGGCACCCAAACCGGCTGCGTCCGCAGCAGCGCCCGAGCCTGTGCCCGAGCGGCCCGCAGCCCACCCTGCGGCAGCACCGCTTGCCCCGCAGACACCCGCCGCGCCCGCGCCCGTGGCCGCGCCCGCGGCAGCCCGCCCGCCGGTCACCGCCAGCGCCCGGCCGGTCAACCCGGCCCCTGCACCCGCGCGGGTTGCGGCTGCTCTGGCATCGCTCCCGGCGGGCATCGAGCAGATGGACTGGCCTGCGCTGCGCGAAGCCGTGGCCGGCTGCCGGGCCTGCGGCCTGTGCGAAGGGCGCAAGCACACCGTGTTTGGCACCGGCAGCACGCCAGCCGACTGGCTCATTGTGGGCGAAGCCCCCGGTGAGCACGAAGACCTGCAAGGCGAGCCTTTTGTGGGCGCCGCGGGTCAGCTGCTCGACAACATGCTGCGCGCCGTGGGCAGCAGCCGCACCGGTGAAGGCGCGCAGGGTGCCTACATCACCAACGTGCTCAAGTGCCGCCCGCCTGCCAACCGCAACCCCCAGTCCGCCGAGGTGGCGCAGTGCGCGCACTATCTGGCGCGCCAGGTGGCGCTGGTGCAGCCCAAGGTCATCATCGCCATGGGCCGCTTTGCGGTGCAGGCTTTGCTGCAAAGCAATGAGCCCATCGGCAAGCTGCGCGGCCAGGTGCACCGCTACCAGGGCGTGCCGGTCATCGTCACCTACCACCCGGCCTATTTGCTGCGCACCCCCAGCGACAAGGGCAAGGCCTGGGCCGACCTGTGCCTCGCCATGGAAACAGTGGACACCCCCCTGCGCCGCTGACGTGGCTTCCCCCCTCTCTGGCGCGCCTGCGGTGCTGGGAGGAGGGACGCACCCTACGGCCCGGCCAAGCCGGTTCCGTGGGTGCCTGCGAAAGAGGTGCAGCTCTCGTCGCGCCCAAGCTTTAAAGGCAGCCGCGTCAGCGCCGCGCCGGCCACAACACCGACGCAATCGCCACCATCACCAGCGCCACGGCGGCCCAGTCTTGCCAGTGCAGCACCTCGCCCAGCCACCAGGCGCCGCTGAACACGCCCAGCACCGGAATGAACATGACCGACAGCGTGGACGCGATCGGTGGCAGGTCGCGCGCCATCATCAGCCAGACCACCTGCGCAAACGCAAACACCCCCACCGCGTTGTACACCATGGCCGCCTGAATGGCCGGTGTGGGCCAGACCCAGACGTCGCGCTCAAACACCACCGCCAGCAGCGTCATCCACACGGCGGTGAACAGCGTCATCCAGAACGACAGCGCCAGCGTGGGGTGTGGAATGCGGGTGCGCCGCATCAGCTGCGTGCCCACCGCCCAGGTGGCGGCGGCCACCAGCATCATGGCCACGCCCAGCGGCTTGCCCGACAGGCTGGTGATTTCATGCCACAGCAGCAGCACCACGCCCAGCGCCGCCGCCGCCACGCCACCCCAGGCCCTGCCGGGTAGCCGCTGGCCAAACCACCAGGCGCCCACCAGCGCGGAAAACACCGGCATGGTGTAGCCCAGAATGGCCGCGCGCCCGCTGGACAGCGTCTGAATGGCCAGAATGGCCAGCGTGTGCCAGAAGAACATGTTGAACACGGTGAGCAGCGCCAGCTCGCGCCAGTGCGCGCGGTCCACCTGAAACGGCACCCGCCGCCACAGCAACACCGCCGCCAGCACCGGCAGCCCGAGCCACATGCAGATGGTGCGAAACGTCAGCGGCGGGAAACCGGTCACACCGAATTTCATGATCGGCCAGTTGAAGCCCCACACCAGGGTGAGCAGAACGAGCAGGGTCAGTTGCTGGCGAGACAGGGCGTGCATGGCCGCGATCTTAGGGGGCTTCGTGGCCGGGTGTGCTGGCGGCGCCGGCTGCGCTGTCGCGCGGGCGGCCGAACCGTAAAATCAAGCCCATGACCTTCATCGACATGCTGCAAGGCGCCGAGCGCCAGAACCGTTCCCTGCTGTGCGTGGGCCTGGACCCGGACCCGGCCCGATTCCCCGCCCACCTCCAGGGCGACGCCAGCCGCATTTACGACTTTTGTGCCGCCATCGTCGACGCCACGGCCGACACCGCCATCGCCTTCAAACCGCAAATTGCCTACTTCGCCGCGCACCGCGCCGAAGACCAGCTGGAAAAGCTGATGGCCCACATGCGCGCCGTGGCGCCACTGGTGCCGGTGATTCTGGACGCCAAACGCGGCGACATTGGCAGCACCGCCGAGCAGTACGCCATGGAAGCGTTTGAACGCTACGGCGCCGACGCCGTCACGCTCTCGCCCTTCATGGGTTTTGACTCGGTGCAGCCCTACCTGAAGTACCACGGCAAGGGTGCTTTTTTGCTCTGCCGCACCTCCAACCCGGGCGGCGACGACCTGCAAAACCAGCGCCTGGCCTCGGTGGACGGCCAGCCCTTGCTGTACGAGCACATCGCCCGCCTGGCGCAAGGCCCGTGGAACCTGAACGGTCAGCTCGGCCTGGTGGTGGGTGCCACCTACCCGGCTGAAATTCAGCGCGTGCGCGAGCTCGCGCCCACCCTGCCGCTGCTGATTCCCGGCGTGGGCGCACAGGGCGGCGACGCGGTGGCCACCATCCGGGCGGGCTACCGCACCCAAGGCGGTGCCACCACTGGCCCGGTCATCGTCAATTCGTCGCGCGCCATTTTGTATGCGTCCAGCGGCGCCGACTTTGCCGCCGCCGCCCGCCGCGAGGCGCTGCGCACCCGCGACCTGCTCGAAGCCGCCAAAGGCTGAGCGGCAACGGGCTCAGCCGCCCGGCTTCGCGCAAGCGACAGCCCGGGCGCGACAGAAACCCGCTCGCCCATTACCATGCGCGACGGCCCTGGAGGTGCCGCCGCGCATGATCAATTGCTACACCGCCGCCGAGCGCCTCGGCAAACCCACCCGCAGCCGGGTGGAAACAGGGCAGCGCCCGCAGGGCGCCGCACCATGAAGCTGTACGTGTCACCCCGTGCGCCCAACCCCCGGCGCGTGCTCATGTTTCTGGTTGAAAAGAACATCAACGGGCTGGAGTTGGTCAACATCGACCTGAACGCCCAGGAGCACAAAACCGCGCACTACCGCGCCAAAAGTCCCCTGGCCCGGGTGCCAGCGCTGGAGCTGGACGACGGCCGCGTGCTGACCGAAACCCGCGCCATTTGCACCTTCATGGAAGGCCGCGTGCCCGAGCCCAACCTGATGGGGCGCACCGCCGAAGAACGCGCCTTTATTGAAATGGCCGACCGGCGCGTGGAGTGGTCTTTCATGCTGCCGCTGGCCAACGCCATTCGCCACACCCACCCCGGTCTGGCGGCGCTGGAACAGCCGCAGTTTCCCGACTTCGGCCAGTCGCAGGCGGTCAAAGCCCGTGAAACCGCCGCCTGGCTCGACGCCGACTTGCAGCGCCAGCCCTGGGTGGCGGGTGAGCGTTTCACCATTGCCGACATCACCGCGTTTTGCGCCGTCGAGTTTGGGCGGCTGATGCGCTTCAAGCCCGCCGATGAAGGCTTTGCCGCGTTGCAAGCGTGGCGTGACCGGGTGGCCGCACGGCCCAGCGCCTTGGTTTGAGATAGCCAGCAGACGCCTTTCAAGCGACGCGCAGCGCTTGGGCTGCGCTATTCCAGCGGGGCGGGGCGCGTGCCGTCGAACTGTGCCCTTGCGCTGCTGGCCAGCGCCATTTCACCGGGGGTCTCGGGCGTCCAGCTGTCCACGCGCATGGGTTGGCCATCGGCATCCAGCGAGACATAGACCGCCAGGCACTCGGCTGTTTTTTCCAGCTTGTGGGTGGCGAGGTCACCGCTGTACACCGCCACGACGATGTTCATGTGCGTCTCACCGGTGAAGGCGAGTCGGGCCCGCACCTCCACCAGGTCGCCCAGTTTCACCGCGCGCAAAAAACGCAGGCTGCTCATGTAGACCGCACGACAAGGGCTCTGGGCCCAAGTGGTGGCGCAGGCGCAGCCGGCCTCGTCGATCCACTTCATCACGGTGCCGCTGTGCACATGACCGCCCGGGCCCATCGCGCCAGGCTCGACCAGAAAACGCAAGGTGATGGCTGACACGGAAGATCCCTTCAGTGGTGTACATGGCAGCCATTGTGGTCTGGCCGCTGAGGTTTTGCCAAGCGGTGCGCGGACAACACCGTTGAGGCTTCGCTGTGCCGATGCCTGGCGCTCCTCACCCGCTCAGCGGGACAGCGTGCGCAGCAGTTGGCGCCGCAGGCGGGGCAGGGCAAGCAGCGCCGTTTGCCGTTCCTGGTGCAGCCGCTGCAGCAGCTCGGCGGCGCCGGGCAGCGGGCAGGCCACCAGCAGGCTCTGCGCCACGCTCAGGTCATTCAATGAACCCAGCGCCGCCTGGGCCCGGACCAGCTGGATGGCACCGGATTGTCGGTGCGGAACAGGCTTCAGGCCAGCCAGCAGCGCCTGAGCCTGATGGTGCTTTTTCAAGGCGATGCGAAGCGCATGCCATCCGGTGGCATCTTGCCCATGCGCCTGCTGGACTTTGTTCAGCAGTGCCCGTTGCCACCGGCGCTCGGTGCTCGTGACCCAGTGGCTCAGCTGTGGCTGAGGCGGGTGGTTCGAATGGTCTTGCAACGCCAGCAGGGCGCGGGTGAAGTCGAGCAGGTTCAGGGCGTGGGCTGGGGCGCTGAGTGCCTCCCGCGCACGCTGGTGGGCGGCCAGGCGGTGCGCATGCACCCAGGCGGTCAGCGCCTGGACCGGCGCGCTGTCGGGCGTGTCGGTCAGCAGCCTGGGCAGCGACTCGGTGGCCAGCACGTCCCAGTCGCGTGCGCCGGCCAGAGCATGGGCCGTGGCCCGCCACTGCGTGCGCCAGTGGCTGAAAAAAGGGTGTGGCAACAGGGCGCCAAACAGCTGCAGCGCGGTACGCAGCCGGCGCAGCGCCAGCCGCGCCTGGTGGATGAATTCGGGGTCGGGCACGGTGCTGGCGCCCGACCCGGCTTCCAGCCAGCCCGACACGTTGGCCTGCAGGTGCACCAGGCTGCCTTGCGCCACGGTGCAAAACGCCGCCAAGGGCGACCCCTCGAGCGTCCCTGCCAAAGCCGCCGCTTTCATCGGGGTGGGCGGCTGGCCGAGAAACAAAGCCAGCCCGCGTTCGGCCTTGCTGCGGTCGGTGGGGTGCAGCCACAGGCCTTGCGCGGCGTGGCCATGTGGGCCCAGCGCCAGCGTGTGGGCGAGGGCCAGCAAGGCGTCCACCGGCCCGCTTTTGAGCTCCAGTTCCAGCTCCAGCAGTGGCTCACGCCGTGCGCCATGCACCCCGCTGGTGGCGATGTAGCCCTGGTCCAGCGCCACTTCCACCTGTGCATCGCCATGTTGCAGCAGCCAGCTGCGGCGCGTGAAATCGGTGCGAAACACCGGCACCAGTTGCGGGGCCAGCTGAGTGAGCTGTTGCGCCAGGGTGGCGTCATCCACCAGTGCAGCGAAGTCAAACCGCCCGGGCTGGGTGGGTCCTTCCCATTCGCCGCGCTGGCTCAGGCCGCCCACGCTGTGGCCGGCGGTTTTCACGGTCAACAGGGTGCGCCGACCCACCTGCCGTTCGCGCACGGCCAGGCGCTGCTGCATCAGCGCCAGCGAGGCGGTGTCGAAATAGGTGTTGCGCAGGTGCTCGCGGCGAGGCGCTGGCGCCGCCAGCAGCGGATGGGCCAGCAGACGCGGCAGGTCGTGTGCGTGCAGGGCGAGTTTGAGTTCGGTTTCGTTCGACATGGGTGCAGGCCGGGTGGCCGAGGTGGCGTGGCCGATCAGTCTGCCAGCTCGCGCCCACCAGCGCCAGTCGGATGAGCGGCTTCATCATGGCGTTTGTCGGTCGAGCGCATTACATCTGGAAACCCTGGCGCGAATTCACCGCGCCACAATGGTGCGAACCCGCTTGGAGCCACACCATGCGGCCTTCCTCTCAACTCATGCAGGTGAACAACATGATGAACAAACTCCGATTCCTGGGCGGTGCGGTGATGCTGGCGGCGGTGGCCGCCTGCGGCGGCGGTGGCGGTACCGCAGACAGCGGCACGCTGCGCCTGGCCCTGACCGATGCACCGGCTTGCGGCTATGACGAGGTCAATGTGACCGTGGAGAAAATTCGTGTGCACCAGAGCAGCAGCGCCGGTGAAAACGAGCGTGGCTGGTCGGAAATCGTGCTGGCCACGCCCAGCAAGATCAACCTGCTGGATCTGACCAACGGCGCGTTGATCGAGCTGGGCGAGACCCGACTGCCGGCGGGCACCTACACCCAACTGCGGCTGGTGCTGGCAGCCAACCCGGGCAATCCGAATGTGCCCTTGGCCAACTCCATCCGCCTGAGCGCCATCCCCGAGGGATCCGGGCAAGAAATTCCCCTGAAAACCCCCAGTGGTCAGCAATCGGGCCTGAAGATCAACGTGAACATGACCGTGGAGGCCGATCAGCGGGCTGACTTCGTGCTGGACTTCGACGCCTGCAAATCGGTGGTGGTGGCGGGCAAATCCGGCAACTACAACCTCAAGCCGGTGGTGCGGGCGATTCTGCGCACCGAAACGGGTGTCATTGGCGAGGTGCTCCCGGCCATGGCCGGCGCAGCCGTTTCGCTGCAGCTTGATGGCCTGCCTGTGCGCTCGACCGTGGCCGATGCGGAGGGCAAATTCCGGCTCTCGCCCGTGGAGTCGGGTACCTACACCCTGGTGGTGACGGCTCCCGGTCGGGCGACTGCTGTGGTCAAGAACGTGGTGGTGTCGCAAAACCAGATCGTGCGGGTCACGCCGGACGGCACGGACATCGCACCGGCCGTCTCGGCCACGGGCACGTTGCGCGGCCTGGTGGCCTACAACCCGGTGGTCACCCCGATCGACGCCACGGTGAACGTCTGGCAGCGACTGCCCGAGGGCACCACGATCCAGCTGGTGTCGCGGCCGGTGGACATGGACACCGGCGCCTACGTCCTGGGTGACCTGGCGGTTGGCGCACCGGAAGTGGCGAGCTTCGTTGCGAACGGCACCCCGGCCTTCACCGCCGAAGGCACGGTTGCTGGCAAACTCCGGGTCAGCGCCGTGTCTGGTGGCGTCACCCGGACATCGTCCGAACTGACCCTGACCCCGGCGGGTGACCAGACGGTGCCCACCTTCACCTTTCCCTGACACCAACCAATGAGCTTGATGAAAAGTCCCTCCCTGAAACTGCTGTCCCTGGGCATCGCCCTGGCACTGACCACGGGCAGCGCGCTGGCCGAAAAACCCGATCACGCGGGCGGCGGCAAGCCCGACAAATGGGAGAAATCCGAGAAAGGCCCAGGCAAGAGCGACCGCAACGCCGGCGCGCACCCCGTGCAACATGGTGAGCGCGAGCGGTCATCTTCTTCGTCTTCTCCGCGCACGTCGGTGAACATCCAGATCGGCGGCTACTTCGGTGAGCCGCAGCGCCGTGCTGCGCTCGCTTACTACGAGCCCCAGTTCCGTGCGGGCAAATGCCCGCCCGGGCTGGCCAAGAAAGGCAATGGCTGCATGCCACCGGGCCAGGCCAAGAAGTGGCGACGCGGCTACGTCTTGCCGTCCGACGTGATTTTCCACCCCGTGCCCAACAGCGTGTCGATTCAGATCGGTTTGCCACCCGCGGGACATCGCTACGTGCGCGTGGCCGCCGACATTTTGCTGATCGCCATTGGCACCGGCATGGTGATCGACGCCATTGAAAACCTGAACGGTTTGTAAAGCGGCTGCGAGCACCGGGTGCCTTTCGGTTTGCCCGGCCCGCATCATGTGGCCATGCCCCACCCCCGCTTGACCCCCTGCCTGTTGGTGGCCCTGTGGGCCGGCGCCTCGGCGCAGGCCGCTGAGCCCGTGGCGCTCGAAGCCAGCCGCGACTACCTGGTCGGCGCCTCGCTCGCTTCCTCGGCTGGTCACCTCGGTGAGACCGACCAGCGGCTGAGCCTTCGTCCCTTGTGGGCGTTTCAGTTCGGTCGCTTCCGGTTGGCAACGGGACGCGCCAGCAGCTTGCTCAGCGTGGGCCGCGAAACCGTTGACCCCGGTCTCAGCACCGTGCTGGCCACCACCAACGACTGGCGTCTCAGCACCTCGTTGCAATGGGACGAGGGCCGCAAGTCCGGAACCGACCCGCTGCTGACCGGCCTGCCCGATGTGCGCGACACCCTGCGCGGCCGTGCTTCGGCCAGGCTGGCTCTGGGGCCGCGCTGGAGTTGGTCCGTGAGCGGCTCACAAGACCTGCTGGGGCGTGATGGGGGCTTCTACCTCAACACCGGACTGAACTACCGCTACCCCGTGTCTGACCAGACCTACTGGGACCTGGGCGTCGGTGCCGTGTGGGGCACCGACGTGTACCGGCAAACCCACTACGGCATAACGCCCGAAGCGGCCCTGGTCACCGGGCGTGCGCCGTACAGCCTGGGCGGTGGTTGGGAGCGTGTGTCGCTCGGCTGGAGCATAACCACCGCGCTGAGCCGGCGCTGGGTCGCCTTTGGCGGCCTGAGCCTCTCGCAGTTGCAGGGCGCCGCAGCGCACAGCCCGCTGGTCGGCCGAAAAACGGTGCACGGCGCCACGCTGGGCCTGGCTTACCGCAACAACTGAGCGACCGGCGCGAGCGCGCTGCGGGGCGGACTCGAAAGCCCCCGTGCCCGCCCCGCATAATCCGGGCAAGCCTGCGCCACCGCCGCGCAAGGCCAATCCAGGGAACCCATGAGCCAGCTCCTCATCAACGACTACCTCAAGCAGCTCGACGTTATTCGAAAGGTCAGCGGCAGCCAGCGCGAGACCATCGTCCGCGAAGCGTTCAAAGACCTGCTCAAGGCCTGGGGCCGGCAACACGATCTGGTGTTTTTGGCCGAATACCCCGTCAAGACCGCCACCAAAACCAACATCGCTGTGGATGGCGCCCTGCTGCACGAACTGCGCTTGGCAGTGGCATCAAGCGGATGTACCGCACCCAGCGGGAGCGGCACTTTCCGATGCCGGATTTTGAGATTGCGTTGACGCCCCCCACCGTCACCGTGCGTATCCACGGTCGCGAAATTGATCCTGCCTTCACGCGGGCGCTGCTTTCTGCCTCCAGTCTCACGCTGTCCGAGGTGATTGCACTGGATCATTTGCAGAAGCGCCGCCCCATTGATACGAAGATACTGGCCGATCTTCGGCGCCGGAAGTTGGTGGAAGGGCGCGCGCCTGCTGTACCTATTGCTGCGTCTGTGGCCGATGCCATTAACCAGCGAGGGCAGTACACCCGCCATGCCGGTTTGCAGAAGCCAGCGCTCAAGCAACTGGTGCTCAGCCTGCTCGACAGGTTTGGCAGGGCCACCCGTGAAGAGATTGATCAGACGCTGCTCGAAGCCATGCCCTCTGGTTTGACGCCTCAGCAAAAAGCCAATCGGGTGAAGAATCTGTTGAGCGAAATGTCTGACCAAGACAAGACCATTGTGGCCAACCGCCGTGCGTGGGAGCCGTCTGGACGCGGAGTCTGCCATTGTCTAAATCATCTGAGTCGGCGGAGGATTCAGACAATATCTAGACAATTGATAGAAAAAAATCAATATTAATCAACGGTTTAAATTGTATTCTCGGTACCGGGAGACCGATATTTAAGCGAATCCAAATCGCTTGTGCACAGCCTTCAACCCCTTAGCAAGCGCGCCAAATACCGCCCGGTGTAGCTGCCCTCGTGCGCGGCAATGTCTTCCGGTGTGCCCTGCGCCAGCACCATGCCACCGCCCGAACCGCCCTCGGGCCCCATGTCGATCAGCCAGTCGGCGGTTTTGATCACATCCAGGTTGTGCTCGATCACCACGATGGTGTTGCCCGCGTCGCGCAGCTGGTGCAGCACCTTCAGCAGCAGTTCAATGTCGGCAAAGTGAAGACCGGTGGTGGGCTCGTCCAGGATGTAGAGCGTGCGCCCGGTGTCGCGTTTGCTCAGCTCCAGCGCCAGCTTCACGCGCTGTGCCTCGCCGCCGCTGAGCGTGGTGGCACTCTGGCCGAGCTGGATGTAGGTCAGGCCCACGTCCATCAGGGTTTGCAGCTTGCGGTGCAGCGTGGGCACGGCGCCAAAGAAGGCGTGGGCCTGCTCCACCGTCATGTCCAGAATCTGGGCGATGTTTTTTCCCTTGTACTGCACGTCCAGCGTTTCGCGGTTGTAGCGCTTGCCGTGGCAGACCTCGCAGGGCACATAGACGTCGGGCAAAAAGTGCATTTCCACTTTCACCACACCATCGCCCTGGCAGGCTTCGCAGCGGCCACCGGCCACGTTGAAGCTGAAGCGCCCCGGGCCGTAGCCGCGTTCGCGGGCGGTGGGCACTTCGGCCATGAGTTCGCGGATGCCGGTGAACAAACCGGTGTAGGTGGCCGGGTTGCTGCGCGGTGTGCGGCCAATCGGACTTTGGTCGACGTTGATGACCTTGTCGAAATGTTCAATGCCTTCTATGGCTTCGTGTGCGGCAGGCTCTTCGTGCGAGCGGTAGAGCGTGCGCGAGACGGCGGCGTAGAGCGTGTCGTTCACCAGCGTGGATTTGCCCGACCCGGACACGCCGGTGACGCAGGTGAGCAGGCCCACTGGAAAGGCCACGCTGACGCCCTTGAGGTTGTGCCCGGTGGCGTTGACCACGCGAATTTCTTGCAGCTCGCCCAGCGTCGCCACGTGCGCGGCCTCGCGCGCGCTGCGGCGTTCGGCGGCGGGGCTCATGGGAAAGCGCGACTTGATGGGCGCTGCCGCTTTGGTTTTCACCACCGGCAGCCAGGGGGTGCGAGTCGCCGGCACGGCAATGGCCCGCGCGCCGCTGAGGTACTGGCCGGTGAGCGAGCCCGGCGTGGCCATCACCTCGGCGCACGTGCCTTGCGCCATCACGCGCCCGCCGTGCACACCGGCGCCCGGTCCCATGTCGATCACATGGTCGGCGGCGTGCATCATGTCTTCGTCGTGCTCCACCACCAGCACCGTGTTGCCCAGGTCGCGCAGGTGTTGCAGGGTGGCAATCAGGCGGTCGTTGTCGCGCTGGTGCAGGCCAATGCTGGGCTCGTCCAGCACATACATCACCCCGGTCAGGCCGCTGCCAATCTGGCTCGCCAGCCGGATGCGCTGGGCCTCGCCGCCGCTCAGCGTGTCGGCGCTGCGGTCCAGGCTCAGGTAGTTCAGGCCCACGTCGTTCAAAAATTTCAGCCGCTGGCGAATCTCGTTGATCACCCGCGCCGCAATGTCGCCCTTGGCGCCGGGCAGATGCAGCTTTTGAAAGTACGCCAGCGACTCGCCCAGCGTGATGTGGCTGATTTTGTAGATGGGCTGCTTGAGCTCGCCTTCGCCCACGAACACGTGGCGCGCTTCCTTGCGCAGGCGCGAGCCACCGCAGTCGGGGCAGGGCTGGGTGGCGCGGTAGCGCGACAGTTCTTCGCGCACGGCGGGGCTGTCGGTTTCGCGGTAACGCCGCTCAAAGTTGCGGATGATGCCTTCGAACGGGTGCTTTTTGCTGATTTTCTTGCCGGCCTTTTCGCCCGATTCCAGCGCGTAGCTGAACTTGATGTCGTCCAGACCCGAGCCGTACAGCAGCACCTGATGCACCGCTTCGGGCAGGCTGTCCCAAGCCGCTTCGGCGTCAAAACCATAGTGCGCCGCCAGGCTTTCGATCATGGCGAAATAGTAGCCGTTGCGCCGGTCCCAGCCCTTGATGGCGCCGCTGGCCAGGCTCAGCGTGGGAAAGGCCACCACGCGGTTCGGGTCAAACACCTCGGTGTGGCCCAGGCCGTCGCAGGTGGGGCAGGCGCCCATGGGCGAGTTGAAGGAAAACAGGCGCGGCTCCAGCTCGCCCACGGTGTAGCTGCATACCGGGCAGGCGAACCGGGCAGAAAAACCGTGCTCCGCGCCGCCGTCCATTTCCAGCGCAATGGCCTTGCCGTCGGCCAGGCGCAGCGCCGCTTCAAAGCTTTCGGCCAGGCGCTGGCGTTGCGGGTTGGTGCCTTCCTCTTCAGCCGAACGCACCTTGATGCGGTCGATCACCACGTCGATGTTGTGCTTCTCTGTTTTTTTGAGCGCGGGCAGGGCTTCGGCCTCCACCACGGCGCCGTTGAGGCGAAAACGCACATAGCCCTGGGCCTGCATGTCGGCAAAGAGTTCGGTGAATTCGCCTTTTTTCTCGCGCGCCACCGGCGCCAGAATCATCAGCCGCGTGCCCTCGGGCAGGGCCAGCACCGTGTCCACCATTTGCGCCACGCTTTGCGCGGCCAGCGGCAGCCCGTGCTCGGGGCAGTGCGGGGTGCCGGCGCGGGCGTACAGCAGGCGCAGGTAGTCGTGGATCTCGGTGACGGTGCCCACGGTGGAGCGCGGGTTGTGGCTGGTGGCCTTTTGCTCGATGGCAATGGCAGGCGACAGGCCTTCGATCAGGTCCACATCGGGCTTGTCCATCAGCTGCAAAAACTGCCGCGCGTAAGCGCTCAGGCTTTCCACGTAGCGGCGCTGGCCCTCGGCGTACAGCGTGTCAAACGCCAGACTGGACTTCCCCGACCCGGAGAGCCCGGTGATCACCACCAGCGCGTGCTTGGGGATGTCGAGGTCGATGTTTTTCAGGTTGTGCGTGCGCGCACCGCGCACCGACAGCAGCGCGGCCGTGCGCATGGCCGCTGTGTGGGCGGGCGAGGGCGCCGGCGGTGCCGCTGACGGCGTGTTCAAGAGCGAGGGGGGCAAAATCTGGTTCAAAGCGGTGCACCAGCGCGGGTTCTGGCGTCAAAAAGGCAACCCGGCATGATAAGGCGCCATGCGGTTTTTCGCAGATGCGAAAGCCTTTCGGCTCTTGCCGCGCCATCTTTCCACGCCCTCACCATCGGGTTTTTTGCCGCGCACTTCGCTCAGAACGCCAGTGGCCCGGACCAGAGCCCACTGAGGAGCGCTTCTGGTTTGGCCACTGCGTGAACCTGCCCGCTGGATTCCCAGGCCTCGACCTGAACATTGAGTCCGGCATAGACGCCGTAACCGGCGCCCGCCCGTATGTCGCCGCTCGCGCTGAGGCTCTCGCCGGCCTTGATGGCGCCTGATGCCATGATGTGGCCGTTCGCCTTGATGCCCCACTCCGCTTCAAGATGCCGTCCGCAGCGAATGTCGCCGCCCACCAGAATGCCCTGACCTGCATGGATGTTGTCCGCGTTGTTCATCGCGCCACCGACCCGCAGTCCCTTCGCGCAGGTCACGCTGCCTCGAGCGTGCAGGTCTTGCCCCACCACGGCGTTTGCACCCACGGAGAGCGCGCCGCCGCACAGCACATCCCACGCCGCTTTCAAGTCGCCCCCGCAAACGATGTCGGCACCCGTTTCGATGCCCCAGGCGACTCGAATGTTTCCCCCGGAGTGAATCGTGCCCTCGGTTCGCACGTTTGCTCCCGCCCACAGGTCTTCACCCGCAATGACCGCGTCTCCGGCGCGAAGACCCCCGCCAGCCCGAATGGACTTGCCCGCCTGAACCACGGTATGGACATCGATGTTTCCCCGCACCTCCAGGGTGCCCGCGAACACGATGGCGTCTGCGCTGATTTCATCCAGCCGCAACACCGTGTTGGTTGGGCCGAACTGGGAGAGCAGCCAGCAGGCATCCTTGACGCGACCGGCCTGAACCAGCGAGTCGAGCACGTGTTGGTAGTTGTCACCGAGTGGGTGGTTCCTCGCAAACCACCGAAACCCCTCGGCACAAGGGCTCTTTTTGCGCAAAAAAGTTTGTGTCAGATCCATGTCGCCCCCGGTCCTCCGGCGGTGGAAGGGCTTAACGCAGCGTCGTTCAGCGGCGAGATCAACACGTCACCCGACGATTGGTTCAATACCCGCTGGCCCGGCGAACGCTGCAGGACGTCATCCATGAACGTGGCGTGACGCTTGCCGATGACGATCAGGTTGCTCTGCCTCGCGCACTGAAGGGAAGCCAGTTCCCGGGCCGGCTCTCCGTAAGCCACGAAAATTTCAGCAGCCTGGCCGGCTGGAACGTGCAGATCGACCACAGCTCGCAGGTAGGTCTGTGCCAACTGGCGCTCTGTGGCGCGCCGCTCATCCACAGACGGTAACGGACGTGTTTTGTCGATTACCGTCGCCCGGCCAGACCGCATCACCTGGTTGTCCAAGGCGTGAAAGACCGACATCTTGGTTCTCGGCCCTGCGATAAGCCCCCATTTCAGCAGTTGCTCTGAGCCGGCTTTCAGGTCCAGCGCAACCAGGGTGTTGCGGTAGGGAGCTGCGACCGGGCCCTTGACCACCAGCACAGGACAGTCGCTCTCGCGCAGCAGTTGATCGACGACCGAGCGTTTGACAAAACTGCCCAACTTGCCAGACAAATGGTGGTGCATCACCAGCAGACTCGCGCCCTTGGCCGCCACCTTCACGCTTTTCAGCGTAGAGCCCCCGTTGTCCGCGGGCTCAATCAGGATGTTGTGCTGGCGACCCAGCGCCCGGCAGCGCTGCATCAGGCGTTCCTGAGGATTGGGGTAGCGGCTGCTGGCGCCGCCCGCCAGGTAAACGAAACGCAGTTGTGCACGGTGCTGGACGGCCAGCAGCGCCGCCCGCGACAGCGCCTGCTCGGATTCAACGGACAGGTCCGTGACCGCCACGATCAAGCCCAGCGCAGCCGGATCGGGTTCGCACGCCGAACCCGGCTGCGTGCCGGTGCCTCCCGTCGGGGTCTTGGGTGGCGGTCGTTCAGGTTGTGAAGTCACCGCTGGCCTCCGGCTGAAACAGGATGCTGACCACCTCTGCCGCGCAGGCGTCACCGTTCGGTGTGCACCAGGTTGCGGTGTCGCCCACGCTAAGCCCCAGCAGGCTGGCCCCTACCGGCGACAGCACCGAAACAAAACCCGACACCGGTTCGGCGTCGGTGGGGTATACCGGCGTGAGCCGGAGGCGCAGGCCGGTTTCCTGCATGCAAATCTCCACTTGCGAGTACATGGTGATCACATCACCGGGTACCTCGCGCGAGTTCACCAGGTCAGCGACCGGCAGGTGGTCGTCCAGGACATCGGGCAGCAGACCGCCGTTGAGCCTGCACAGACGTGTGAAATCCAATTGGGTGAGCGTGCGCCCCCCACTCTTGACTGTCGGCATAAAGCACTCCATCAAACGCAGCCGTGCACCAAAGGAACGGCCGCAAAGGCGCTGGACTGAGGCCCGGCGATGGAGGTTTGCGCAGAAGGGTGAGAGGTGTATCGCCGGGCTTAGGAATGTGCGACCGGCTTGTGCAACCAGTGCGGGCGCATGGCTGCGCCCTTCCCGACGTGGTTTGCTCTGGCATCAGCCAGAGCGGTCAGGAAGCCATCACATGTGTTTGGCTGGGAATGCATGGCGGGAGTGTACGGGGCCGGGTGGTTCGGGGCAAGCCCTGGCCGGGATGCACGCGCGGGAGCCATGTCTTGAGCGCTTGGCCCTGCGGGGCCGCAGACGCCTTGGCGCACAATATGTATTTGTGCCCAACATTCCCCGGTATGGCGCAGGCTGACCGCCTGCGTGTTGCTGGTTTCCACACTGTGTCGCTCTCGCCTGCCGCCCCTTCGCCTGCAAACCCCGCCACGACCGATGTCGCAGCCACCCGCATGACGGGGACCGAGCGGCGGGC
>JAGXSV010000056.1 GCA_018333605.1 Hydrogenophaga sp.
TGTTAAAGCAGAAACCTTTGGTCGCAGCCCCTCTTGCCTGGGCCCCCTGGATGAACCCTGCGTGACCGGTAGAAAGTCACAGATGAAAAGCGTCAATCTGTTGTTTTTTTGCACATTTTTGGGTGTTTCGGGCTTGCATGTGTTGCCCGGCGCAGCGCCCAGACGCTGACAGGTGTTTGCTTTCCACGCCCAGAACTGGGCGGTAAAAGAAAAATTCTTGCTTCAAAATGCCGATCATGGAAACACTCGACAAGTTTGACCTCGCCATCCTGAACGAACTGCAAACCAATGGCCGCCTCACCAACGCGGAACTGGCCAGCCGGGTGGGCCTGTCGGCAGCGCCGTGCTGGCGGCGCGTGCGGGCGCTGGAAGAAGCGGGTTTCATCATCGGCTACCGGGCCGAACTCAACCGCGACAAGATCGGTCTGGGCGTGCTGGCCTTTGTGCGGCTGGACGCCGAGCGCAACAGTGGCAACGTGCTGCGCCAGATGGAAGCGGCGATCCAGACCATTCCTGAAATCGTCTCCTGCCACTACATCAGCGGCTCGGGCACCTTCGAGCTGCAGGTGGTCTGCCCCGATCTGGCCGAATTCAGCCGCTTCGCGCGCGAAGTGCTGATCAACCTGCCCAACGTGAAAGACCTGCACACCAGCTTTTCGCTCGGCGAAGTGAAGTCCGCCAGCGCGCTGCCGCTGGCCCATTTGCGGCGCTGACACCGCTGGGCATCCAACGTGAGAACCGCCTGGAAGACGCAGTCCGTGCTGTCACGCGCACGACCGAGCAAAGCGGTGATCACGGCTGGAACGGGTGGCGGAACCCGACCGAAGGCACTCCCTGCTGGACTGGCTGGAGGTGGAGTTGCCCAACTACTTCGTGGGCCGGGTGTACGGCATCGATGCCCACACCGCCGACCGTTGGGGCCGTTTGATGGCCCAGGCTGGCAGACCGCTGCCAGCGATCGACGGACTGCTGACTGCCACCGCCCTGCAGCACGATCTGACGCTGGTGACGCGCAACACCAAGGACTTTGCAGGCCTGGAGGTCCGCCTCATCAATCCTTGGGATGCGTGACCGACCTGGCCGAACAGTCGCCACGCGCGAGAGCTGCAGATCAACCGGCCCCCTGTGAAAGACCTGCACGCCAGCCCCTGAAAACAACCCGAACGGAACGTCAAAGCTCGGCAACGCCCCGAAGCTTCATGCCGTTTGGCATTCAGCGCCCCGCCAACCTACCCACGATTTCCTTGAAGGCGCGGGCGCTGCCGTCCAGGGCTTCGCTGTCGGGTAGCAGCTGCAGCGCGCTGAACGGGCGGGGAATCACCTCGAAATCGGTCGGCGCCGGGATCACGGTCAGGCCGGCGCGCTCAAACGCCTGGCGGGCGCGGGGCATGTGCAGGGCCGATGTGACCAGAATCACCGTGTCGGCGTTTTGTGCCGCCAGCAGCCGCGCGCTGAGCGCCGCGTTGGTGCCGGTGTTGTGGCTGCCGCCTTCGAGCAGCAGGGCGCTGGCGGGCACGCCCAGGTCGAGCAGCAGGGTTCGCATGGCCTCGGCCTCGCTGCCGTCGCCCGCGCCCAGCACCCCGCCCGACAGCAACACCTTCGGCGCCTTGCCCGCGTGATACAGGCGGGCCGCGTGCCACACGCGATCGGCCGCAGCGCCCAGGTTGGGGTGGGGGCGCTGCGGCGGGCTCGGGCCTTGCACGCCACCGCCCAGCACCACCAGCACCGGGGCCGGCGCCACCGCGTCCACGGTGCGCGGGCCGGCCTGGTTTTCCAGCGCGCCGCGAAGCGCGTCGCTGGCCAACGGCGTGGCCCACAGCCAGAGCCAGCCCACAGCGGCCAGGCCCGCCCAGCCGGCCGCTTTGCTCCATCGCCGTCGGCCCCACCGGCGCACGCCCGCAGCCAGGCCCAGCGCCAGCAGCCCCAGCAGCCAGGCGGTGCCCAGCGGCGACACCAGCGCCGCCACCAGTTTGGCGATCATGCGGTGCCCTTCATGCTGCTGCCTTCATCTCGTTCATGTCTGTCATCTCGCGCATGTCTGTCCTGTCTGTTCGTTGCTGCCAAGCCGTGCAAGCCAGCCGGCGATGCACCACCCCAGGCCGGCCGGGCGCAACACCGCAGCGATGTCTGGCCCCTTCCCCCGCTGGGGAAAGGTTGGGATGGGGGCAGGCGCGAGATCACAGGGCACCTTCATCGGCAACACTGACCGCCCGCAGCCGCCGCCACCCCGCCTGCACCCCCGCCGCCAGCCACACGCCGGCGCAGGCGCCCAGCAGGTCGTAGCCCACGTCCACCAGTCGGGGCTCGCGGCCGGGGGCCCAGAACTGCAGCAGCTCGGTCAGCGCCGCAAATGCGAGCAGCACGGCCAGCAGGCGTGCGGTGCCCAGGGCCGGCCAGGCCGCGCGGGCCAGCAGGCCCAGCACGCCAAACATGAGCACATGCACCACGTTCACGCCGGGCCACCAGCCTTCCACCTGGTTGGCCGCCTGGCCCAGCCAGCGGATTTCGCTGCGCCAGGCCGCCAGCACAGTGTTGGGCAGCAGCACCGCGGCCACGATCAGCAGCACGCCCACCGCCAGCGCCAGCCGTGCCACCCAGCGCACCGCTCAGCCCGCCTTCACAGTCGCGGTGATGGTCGCGGCTACGGTCGCGGGTACCTCACCTGCACCTGCACCTGCACCTGCACCTGCACCTGCACCTGCACCTGCACCGGCATCCGATGGCACCGGCAAGCCCGCCCCATCCACCGCCCCGCCCAGCAGCTCGCGGTACACGCCCAGCGTGCGCGCGATCACGATGCGCTCGTCAAACTCGGCCAGCGCGCGGGCGCGCGCCGCCGCGCCCAGGCGGGCGCACAAGGCCGGGTCGTCGTGCAACCGGGCGATGGCCCGGGCCAGGGCCGGCGCGTCTTTCACCGGCACCAAGAGGCCGTCCACGCCATCGCTCACCACCTCGCGGCAGCCCGGCACATCGGTGGTCACCAGCGGCAGGGCGCAGGCGCCCGCCTCAATCAACCCCTTGGGCAGGCCCTCGCGGTAGCTCGGCAGCACCACGGCATGCACCGTGGCGAACAGCGCCGCCATGTCGTCCACATGGCCCAGCCACTGCAGCAACCCCTCGGCCACCCAGCCGCGCACCGTGGCTTCGGGCACCGCAGCGGGGTTGCCCGGGTCCGGGTCGCCGGCGAGCAAAAAGTCGATCGCCAGCCCCTGTGTGCGCAGCTCGCGGGCGGCGGCCACGTACTCGGCCAGGCCCTTGTCCCACAGCAGGCGCGCCGGCAGCAGCACCCGAAAACGCCCGCCCGCCTCGGGCCGGGCACCGGGCAACAAAGGTGACGGCGGCGTGAAGCGCCGGCAGTCCACCCCCGAGCCGGGAATCAGCCGCACTTGGGGCCCGTCCACCAGCCGGGCGCGCTCGAACAGCGCCACGTCGTCCGGGTTCTGCAGAATCAGCCGCGCGCCCCGGCCGCCCAGCGCCAGGCGCATCAGGCCGCGCACCACCGGGCGCAGCAGGCGCGCCTTCAGGTCGTCGCTGGTGAACACATAGCCCATGCCGGCCACCGCGTTCACCCGCGCCGGCAAGCCGGGCGAGCGCGCGGCCAGGCGCGCCGCCAGCGAGCCATACACCGCGCACTTGATGGTGAAGCCGTGCACCAGGTCCACCTGCTCCTGCACCAGCAGCCGGCGCAGCCACTGCAGCAGCACCAGTTCGCGCAGCGGGTTCAGGCTGCGCCGCTCCATGGGCGCCGGCACCCAGCGAAAACCCAGCGCGCGCAGGCGCTCGCCATACGGGCCCGGGGGCGACACCAGCAGCACCTCGTGCCCGGCGTCGCGCAGGGCCAGGGCCAGCGAGCGGCGAAAGTTGTAGAGGTACCACTCGGTGTTGGCGAACAGGATGATTTTCATGAGCAGGGCGGGTTTCTTGCCGCCATTGTCCCTTGCGGGGCGTGGTTCAATCCGCAGGGTGAGTGAATTGGAATCTGACCCCAATTAACCAGCATCGGAGGCTGGACCGCAGGCAGTCAGCGAGGTAGGATTTAATCCTATTCGAACCAAGGAGCCGACCATGCGAACCACCCAGCAAATGAGCATCACCCTGCCCAACGACATGGCGGACGCGGTGAAGACCAAGGTGCGGTCTGGCGAGTACGCCAGCGAAAGCGAAGTGATCCGGGATGGCCTGCGGGCGCTGATGGCGCGGGATCGCGCCGTGGAAAGTTGGTTGCACCACCAGGTCGGTCCGGCCTATGACGCCCTGAAGGCCGATCCATCCAGCGCCGTCACCGCTGACCAGGTGCGTGCCCGCCTGGCTGCCGAACACGCGAAAACTCGATGATCTATCGCGTTGTCTTCAGCCCGGAGGCACAGGAACAGCTTGCAGAGTTGTACCGCTACATTGCCGATGCGGCATCGTCCGACATTGCCGCGCGTTACACCGAAGCCATCGTGAGCTACTGCGAGAGCCTTCGCACGTTTCCCCATCGCGGCACCATGCGCGATGACATAAGGCCCGGACTGCGCATCACCCACTACAAGAAGCGTTCAGTGATCGCCTTCTATGTGGACGCCGAGACGGTTTCCATCATCGGTGTCTTCTACGGCGGCCAAGACTACGAAACCATCCTGCAAGACGAAACGGACGACGACAGTGCAGGACACTGAATCCCAAGCCGCAAGGCAACCCGGAAGTACAGGAGCACACCATGAAAAAAACCGTCCAGTACGACGATGAAGAGTTGGAAATCCTGAAGGCGTGGGAGGCTGGCACGCTCAAGCCCATCAGCGGCGTGGCCAAGCACATGAAGGCCCATCAGGCCGCGGCCGAGGCCACTTTCAAAAAAGACCAACGGCTCAACATCCGCATCTCCAGCAGAGACCTCAGAAATTTGCAGGCACGCGCCCTGGAAGAAGGGGTGCCGTACCAAACCTTGGCGGCCAGTTTGCTGCACAAATTTGTCAGCGGTCGTTTGGTGGAACCGTCCTGACGCCCTGGTCCGCCTTCGTCCGCAAGGGTCCAACCGATAGACCCGGGAAACCCTGCCCTACCCCCACCACCCGCGGGTAAAAAGTACGGCAACCCATTCTTTGAGTGCGTGGCCAATGTGAGCCCCATGGCCGCTGACTCCCCGGTCTATTTTTAATAGTGCTTAAATAGCATAACTCGACACATGAGCACTATCAATTCTCCTCTTGATGTCGGCTTTGACCGGCGGATGCACGTTATTGACCGATGCCAGGTCGCGCTCTTGCGCGCCGTCAGCAATGAGGCTGGCGACCGTCTCCTGGTCAAGGGCGGCATGGCCATGCGCGTGGCTTTTGGAAGCATGCGGCTGACCAAGGACATCCACTTCGACCGGGTCGACAGCATGAGCTCAGCCTCGGTGAAGAGCACCGTCAGATCGGCCATGAAAACAGCCGCAAGCACGGCCGGCCTTCGTTCCGTAGAGATCGCTGTGACAAAAGACACGGGTACAACCACCCGATTGCGCATGACCGGGCTCACGCACACCGGGGAAGATGTTCGGTTCGAGACGGAGATATCGGGTCGGGACCAGCCTCTGGGTGCGGTCCGCCAGTTGGTGCAAGTCGTGCCGCCGTCGTCCTATGCCATCGCGCCATTCATGGTGCACACCTACACGCTCGACGCCGTCACGGTGCAGAAGGTCGCCGCCGTGCTGGCGGACATGAGAAATGTTCCGCGCGACATCTACGACCTCAAGGACCTGATCGCGCTTGGCGCCAACCCCGTCGGTCTCCTGCGCTCGTTGCCCCAAGCCAAGCTGGATGGCCTGAAAAAGGACATCCTGGCCCAGCTGTCCCAGATCACCTGGCCGATGGCAGACACCCATTTGCTGCCTTACATCCCAAAGAATGAGCGAGACGTGGTGACGGCATCCGCATGGGATGCCTACATTCTCACCGTGTCGGAGACCATCGATGGATGGCTTTCACAGGCCAGCGCGCCCCATGGCGCGTTCGCCCACAGCGCGTCCGCCCCCCCGGATGCAGCCCCCCGAAGCAAAAGGCCTGGGGAGCCAACATGAGCAAGGCCTGGAAACTCAAGGCCGAAGAAGCTCTGCTGGAGCCTGACAGCCAGTACGTTCTTTCAACGGCTGCGCTCATGGGCCTGGCCCGCGCACAAGGCGAAGAACCCTCCGACGCCACTCTGCATCGATGGGTCAAGGATCTTGTGGCCGGGCGCAAGCTGGTTCAGGTGTCCAAGGGCTTGTACCTGAATCGCCTGGGGCATCGGAACCAGGATGCCGCCGAAGCGGCGCAATGGATTCGCCGCGGCAGCGTGCTGAGCCTGTCGTGGGTGCTTGAGAGGGCCGGTGTGCTCAACAACATCGGCAGCACCTACACCTGCATCATCCCTCTGGAGCCGAGCCTGTCGCAGCCCCAGACCACCCGCAAGGAAATTCCTGGCATTGGAACCTTCCGCTTCCATGCGATGAAAGCCGACCTGGTGGACGAGGCTGCGGGCAAGACCGAAGATGTCTTTGACCAGCGCTTCAATTACCGTCGATCGACGCCTGAAAAGGCCCTGCTCGACTGGATCTACCTCGGCCATTCCCACCGTTCTCGCCTGGCGCTGCCTCCGCTGGACATGGATGTCAAAGAGCTCAAAAAAGCGCGCCTGGACCGACTGGCCAGGCGCATGGGCATGGTCGGGATTTATGAAGACTGGATGGCACACTGGCACGCCTACCAGAATGACGCTGCCGTCATCGCCAACGATGCCGGGCTCCTGTAGGAGTCTGTAGGGCCTGCCCTACCCCCCCACCAGCGGGTAAAACTGGTACGGCAGCCAGTACTGCGAGTGGGTGGCGAAGGTGAGCCAGACGAACAGCACCGTGGCGTAATACACCACCACCAGCACCACCCAGGTGCGCCGGTCGCGGCCGTGGCCCAGCAGGTCGGGCAGGCGGGCGAACACAAACAGCTGCAGAGGAATCAGGTACAGCGCCACGCGGTCCACCGCGGTGGACGAGGGCGACACCAGCAGCACGGCCACCGCCGCCAGCGCGGCCAGCGCCATCATCATCCACAGGTTGCGCTCGGCGGCCTGCTGCCACTGCACGCGCTTGCGCAGCACCAGCAGCAGCGCCGCGGGCAGCGCGTTCATGGCGATGCGCACCGCCGCCCCTTCCGACTGGTACTGCGCCTCCACGTAGTTGGTCATGAGCGCCTCCACGCTGTCGGCCAGCAGCACCCAGTAGAGCACCGCCGCGGTAACGCCCACCCACAGCCCCGTCCAGAGCCGGCCGCGCGGTGTGGCCAGCACGGCCAGCGGCACCAGCAGCACGGCCGACTTGTGAAAGGTGGCGGCCAGCGCCACGCACAGCACAAACTGCAGGTTGTTGTGCCGGGCCAGGCCCACCATGCCCAGCATGGCCAGGCCGAGCGCCACGCCCTGGCGGCTGTAACCCATGGCCACCACGATCACCATGTAGGGCACGGCCACGGCCAGCGCCAGCCAGGGGCGCGGCTGCTGGCGGCAAAACGCGACCAGCCCCCAGCTGAACAGCGCACCAAACACCGTGTTGACCAGGTACACGCCGCCATCCACCTGGGCTGCCAGCCAGTTGAGCAGGTAGTAGCCGGGATCGGATTGCTCCAGCACCTCGGCCAGCGGAGCGCCCACCATGTATAGATAGTGCCGTTCATAGTTTGACCAATCACCCCCCACCTCGTGCCGCAGCCCGATCAGCAGCGCCAGCACCACCCCCACCAGCAGCCACGACAACTCCAGCCGCGGGCCTGCCGGGCGCGGCCGGGTGGGTGCCATCACGCTGGCCCAGGCCGGCAGCAAAAACAAAATCCAATACGTCAGCATGCGGCCCCCTGGGGCGTTTGTTTTTGCAGCCAGGCCTGGAACATCAGCACCGCCCACAGGCTGGTGGTGTGGTCGCGCTGGCCGCTCAGGTGCTCGGCCCAGCGGGCGCGAATCGGCGCGGGGTGAAAGTAACCCTCGGCCTGCAGGCGCTGCTCGCCCAGCAGGCTCTCGGCCCAGTCGCGCAGCGGCCCGCGCAGCCACTGCCCCACCGGAATGCCAAAGCCCGCCTTGGGCCGCTCGATCAGCTCGCGCGGCACATGCTGGTAGAGCACCTGGCGCAGCGCCCACTTGCCTTCGTTGCCACGAATCTTCATGTGCAGCGGCAGGCGCCAGGCGAGTTCGGCCACGCGGTGGTCCAGGAACGGCACGCGCGTTTCCAGGCTGGTGGCCATGGCGGCGCGGTCCACCTTGCACAAAATGTCGTCGGGCAGGTAGGTCAGGCTGTCGCGGAACATCATGCGCAGCGGCCCCGCGTCAGCGCCCAGCGCCGGCAGCGGGTCGGCCAGCGCGCTGGGCGGCTCCTGCACCGGCCCGCCCGCCCCTTTCACCACGGCGGCCGGGTCTTGCCACTCGGACACCAGGCTCAGGTAGAGGTCGTCCAGGTTGCGCACACCGCGCAGCCGCGCCGCCAGCTTGTGTGCCTTGTCGCCCACGCGGGCAATGCCCTGCGTGCCCGGCATCAGCGCATTCAAGGGCCGGCCCAGGCCATCCCATCCGGCCACGGGCAGCGCCGCAATGGCCGCGCCCAGCGCCTGCCGCACCGGGTAAGGCAGCCAGGCCAGCCGGTTCCAGATGCGCGGGCCCCAGAAATAGCGGTTGTAGCCGCCAAACAGTTCGTCGCCCGCGTCGCCCGAGAGCGCCACCGTGACCTGCTGGCGCGCCGCCTTGCACACCAGGTGGGTGGGAATTTGCGACGAATCGGCAAACGGCTCGTCGTACATGGCGGGCAACTGCGGAATGACCGCCTGCGCCTCGGCCGCCGTGACGAACAGCTCGGTGTGGTGGGTGCCCAGGTGCTGCGCCACAGCGCGCGCGTGGGGCGACTCGTCAAACCCCGCCTCTTCAAAGCCCACGGTGAAGGTCTTCACCGCCTGCGTGGCCTGTTGCTGCATCAGCGCCACGATGGCCGACGAGTCCACCCCGCCCGAGAGAAAGGCCCCCAGCGGCACATCGGCCAGCGACTGCAGGCGCACCGCCTCTTGCAACTGCGCTTCCAGCGCGCCCAGGGCCTCGGCCTCGTCGGTGATCGGGTGGCGCGCCCCCGCCTCCACCACGCTGGCCAGCGACCACCAGCGGTGCACCGACAGGCTTTGGTACACGGCGCCCGGCCGCAAAGGCCCGGTGGGCGCGACGGCTGGCGGCGCTCCGCGCACCGTGAGCAGGCAACCCGGCTCCAGCTTGTAAATGCCCTGGTATATGCTGCGCGGCGCCGGCACCACCATGAAGCGCATGTACTGCGCCAGCGCCTCGCGGCACACCGGGTTGGCAAAGCCGGGGTAGGCCCGCAGCGCCTTCAGCTCCGAGCCAAACACGAAGGCACGCGCCCCGCCCGGCCCGGCCCAGCCGTAATACAGCGGCTTCTCGCCAAAACGGTCGCGCGCCAGCGTCAGCACCCGGTCTTGCCGGTCCCACAGGGCAATGGCAAACATGCCCACGGATTTCTGCAAGGTGGCCTCAATGCCCCAAGCCTCAAACCCCGCCAGCAGAGTTTCGGTGTCTGAGTGCCCCCGCCAAGGTATTACCCCCTCTCCCCCGGGGTGTCTTGCCCCCTCTCCCGCTTGCGGGAGAGGGCAGGGGTGAGGGCTCCCCGCCCCCGCTC
>JAGXSV010000057.1 GCA_018333605.1 Hydrogenophaga sp.
ACAAGAGCACGCCCATGGGCGCGATCATGGACAAGCTGGAGCAGACCAAGGCCCGCATCCGGGCCATTGGCGAACACCCGTTCCGGGTGGTCAAGCGCCAGTTCGGGCACATCAAGGTCCGCTACCGCGGGCTGAAGAAAAACACGGCGCAGTTGCACACCCTGTTTGCCCTCTCCAATCTGTGGACGGCGCGTCGAACGCTTTTGAGAGCGATGCGGGCATGAGTGCGCCCGCAAAAGGCCCAAGGGCCCAGTGCGGGGGTGAATTCGACCCTGAAACAAGCCGAGTGAGCCGAAAAATGCCGTCATCTGAAATCACGCGCATCAACGCGCGCGAGAACGGGTGTTGTGCAGACCTTCCCTAGGGTTGACCCTTGTTTGCCGTCATTTCTGAACAGAAACGGTTTGAGGAGCCAGTTCCCGAGTTCCGGGTGGCTCGTGGCCATCTGCAGGGGGCGTGTCGGGCAGGGAGTACCCGAGTGTCCGACGGGGGTGGCTGGCGCACATGTTGCAGCCCGTGAAAATTCATCTCCGTGCACGACGTGCTCAACAAACGGGGTGAGCTTTGACAAGGCCTGAGCGATGGAGCAGCGGTTCAGCAGCTGAATAAGCGCACGCAGAATTTCAGGCACCCCCGATCTCCCCCTCGCGTTGGTGGGCGCTGCAAACAAGCCTGGCTCCAGACCAGTGCCACAAGGCATTTCAGGAAACTACTGGCCCTTCTGTGGACCGCGTCGTTGCCGCGGACCAGTTGAGGGCCATGTCAGCTTGTGCCCCCGTGTTCGGCCATCAGATCCGGTGAACCCCAGAGCCTCGGTGTTTACCCTTGAGTTGGGCGAACGGCGTCGGAAAGGATCGATTTTGCTTTGACGAACGAGGGTCAAATTAGTACACTTTTAAAAAAAGTGACTCGGTATTTTCCGAGATCGTCATCGTCCTGCCTCTTGAGGACTGTGCCATGGAGACAAAAATGCACGCTGCATCCTTGACTTTCACGATGGTTCTGGGTCTGTCCTTGTTGGCCGCTGGTCTGTGGCATTTCTCAGAGACCGAGACCCCTCAGAACATTCAGGTCGACCACACGCACGCACACGTTCCTTCGCACTCGGGTGATTTGTGGGTGGTGATCTCTTCAGGATTCCGTTAAGTCCGAGAGTGATTGCGGGGTGGCACTCGCCTCTCGCGTTTCACCGTCGTGATGGGTCGCGTGGTTGAGCCTGTCGCATCCTGAAACCGTGAAGCTGCCAAACATCGACCATCGAGGTCAATGTGTGCGCTTCGGAAGCCTGTTCTCAGAACAGGACGGATTCCAGCCTTTTGCCCAATTCCCTCAGTGATTCTCCAAGTACCCTGATCCGTGCCTCGGTGTCGCCGTGCTGGCTGCGGATCATGACCGCCGAAACCGTGTAGGCGATGTTCTGAGCGGAGTCGCAGACTGGCGCTGCGATGGCCAACACGCCTTCGGAAAAATACCCATCGTCTACAGCCCATCCGCAGTGTTGGGCTAGATGAACCTGGTCGAGGTACTCTTCGAACGAAAGTGGGCGTGCCCATCGAATGCCGGCAAACTCTGCACGCAGATCATCTTCCGACAGGTTCATCTGTCCAATGAAAAGCCGGCCGCTGGCACCCATCAGGATGGGGAGTCGTTGACCGATCGGCATGTAGATGTGCAGATCCGTGGGACTGGATTCGGAACTGACCAGCACGATCCTGTCATTGCCCAAGCGACGCCAGAGCGTGACGGTGATGCCGCGTTCGATGGCGAGTTCGCGCATGAATGGCAGCGCCAACTGCACGCGTTGCCCCTGCGTCACCAGTTGCTCGGCCAGTCGCGCCAAGCCCAGTCCGGCCGAATACGTTTTCGACAGCGGGTTGAAATCGACCACGTCTTCCGAGACCAGGGTCCGAAGGATGTTGAAGCAGGTACTGGGGTTGATTTCCAGGTGCCTGGCAATGTCTGCTGCTCGTTCTGGTGCCCCTTTGTGCGCGAGGTATCGGAGTATGCCGATGGCGTTGACCACCGGCTTCACGATCACGCCCTGGCCAGGGCTTGCTTTTTTGGGGATATCGACCAAAGTTCGGTCTCTGCCCGGCTTTGCTTTGTCCTCGGTCACTACGGATTCCATGTTGAACAGGGGCGTGTTGAAGGGGTGACAGCTTGAAAGGCGTCAGATAAACGCCACGTCACAGAATCTCTGATCAGGATTGCTGCGACGACCATTCTAAGTGGCGAAATGGATTCTGAATGGAGTCATGAATCATCCCGCGGTAGGGAGCGCTGCCTGTTTTTGATGTGTAGCCGTCTCTGGATCAGATCTTGTGCAGCACCCTGAGATAAGCGTGGGGGTGTCTTCTAGGGAGAACCCTAGGATAAAAAGTGACACATTGCTGAATAATGTGCATATGTTGTCTGTGCAGTCCGGGGTGGACTTGCCGCATTGAAAGGAAAAAATCATGAGTTCGAACGAAAAATCCCCAGTGTTTCGGGTGATTGTTGATCGCAGCCGTTGTTGTGGCTACGGGCTGTGCGCACAGCTCTGCCCTGAGGTGTACAAGCTGGACGAGAACGGTTTGGTGTTTGTCGACTCCGAGATCATCCCTGGGGGGATGGAAGAGGAGGCGAAGGAAGGGGCTGCCGCTTGCCCTGCAGAGGCACTGGTCCTCGAAGAAATTCAGCCTTGACCTCCACAGGACTTCAGCACCGTTGAGGCTCAGGTTTAACAAAAAACCATCTTGGACCAGATCATGTTCATGGACGGGATCTCATGGACCTCTCGCGACATGTCTGGCTGTCGCTGATGGCCCGTGTGCGGGTGCATCGGCTTTTGTCATTCATTTGAAAACATCATCATGGACATCATAGGCATCGGCTACCTGGGCTTCGAGACCACCAAGGTCGATGAGTGGCGAGAGTACGGACCCCAGGTCATGGGCTTCCAGATCGGGCAATCCCCCGCTTCAGATCCGGATTCGCTGTACTTCCGGACGGATGATCGGCGCCACAGGTTTGCCTTCCATCCCGGCAAGATCGACCGTTTGGCCTACATTGGTTGGGAGGCGAAGGGGAAGATCGAGTTCGAGGCCGCTATCGCCCGGTTTCGGGAGCATGGCGTGGAGGTCACCATGGGTGATGCCGCACTGTGTGAACAGCGTGGCGTGAAGGGTGTGTGTCGTTTTCGTGATCCGGTCGGCTACCAGCACGAGATGTTTCATGGCCAGAAATGGATGCCCCGTTCTTTCATACCAGGCCGTCCTCACGGGGGTTTCGTCGCCGGGGTCCGGGGGCTTGGTCATCTGGTGGTGATCACACCGGAATGGCCGCCCGAGCTGCAGGACTTCTTCATCAAGCTCATGGGCTTTCACTACTACGGTCCTGGCGCTGGCAAAGGCCAGACGGCTTTTTACCGCGCCAAGCTGAACAGCTACACCAGCCACGACATTGCGTATGGTTATGGGCCCGGAAAAATGGGCGTCCAGCACGTGGGACTGTTTGTGAGCAGCCTGCGCGATGTCGGTGAAACCTACGACATCGTCAAGCAGCGCGCAATCCCGATGATGATGACGCTCGGCCAGCATTCGCAGGACCCGCATGCCTCCTTCTACCATTTCTCTCCGGGTGGTTTTGCGTTTGAAACCATCACCGAACTGGAGCCCTGGCACGACGATGGTTTTGAGCTCAATCCCGAGAAACTGAGCACTTGGGGACACGAGGTGGTGGGTCCGATTCTTGGCCCGAGCGTACGCACACCCGAAGAGCTCATGGAGCCAGAGCAGCTGGCCCAGTACAAGCAGCGGAATTGAACTGCAACTGGCGCCTTGGGCGCCAGTTCAAGAGGTTCTGCCTCTTTGGCGGTCGGTTCCTCAAGGGCTGTTGCGGTGTCTTCAGACCGATTCTGCAGACGACACCAACAGCAGGCGAGCCACGTTTGCGTGCGCCGGCTGTTCCAGCATGTAGCGAACGGAAGACGCCACATCCAGCGGTTGCAATGCAGGGGTCTGGTCGGCCCGCACCGGTTGACCTGAGGCCCGCAACCGATCAAAGATTTCGGTGTCTGTGGTACCGGGCGCGATGGTGCCCACGCGAACACCGCTGCCCTTGAGCTCAACGCGAAGGGCTGTGCTGAATATCTCCACAGCCTGCTTCAAGCCGGCGTACACCCCCATGGACGAATGGCTCAGGTAGGCACCCACGCTGGACACATTGATGATGGAGCCAGCGGCCTGCTGTTTGAACGCACGCGCGAACACATAGGAGGTCCGCACGACGGCGTCGTAGTTGGTCCGTGTCATCTGCATCAGTCCATCGAGGTCGATGGTCTCCAGCGGGCCACTCACCAGCATGCCTGCGTTGTTGATCAGAATGTCGGCACGGCCGTAGTTTTCATGGGCGGTCTCCAGCAACGCCTGGGCCGTGGCTGGATCGTCAATCTTTGCGCTCAGTGGCACGGCAGGGCCGGACAGCCTGGCGCACAGCGCATGCAAGCGTTGGGCGCGCCGCGCGGTCACCACCAAACGGCAGCCAGCCGCACTGAGTTCGTGGGCAATGGCTTCGCCGATGCCGGACGATGCGCCCGTGATCACGGCCACCTTGCCTGCCAGGGGGCGTGTTTTTTCACTCATGTGAAGACCCCTCAGGCTTGGGTGTCTTGCGTGGGGTAGCGCTGCGCCATGGCGGCGCCAAAGTCCCTTTTGAGGGTGGGGTAGTAAGCGATCTGCCCACCCATGCCGCCTGCGATGTCGATCGATGCCGCGCTGATGAAACTGGCGTAGTCGCTCGACAGGAACAAGGCCATGCCGGCCACATCTTCCGGTTTCCCGAAGCGCCCCAGGGGCACCACCTTCAGGACCATGGCATCGAACTCTTCACGCGGCGTGCCGACCGGCATTTCGCGGTAGTGGCGGTCCCACTGCCCGGTGTCGATCCAGCCCATGTTGAGGGTGTTGACCAGAATATTGTCTTTCGGCAGTGACATGCCCAAGGACTTCGACATCGCGATGCAGCCCGCACGGTTCACCACGGACGGAATGCCATCGGGGGTGATCTGCGTGCCGGCCAGCGCGTTGATTTCGACAATGCGCCCCCAGCGCTGTTTGCGCATGTGGGGAACCACCGCCTGGATGAAGCGGAAGTGGCCCATCTGCAGCACGTTCGCGTGTTCCAGGATCTGCTCGGGCGTGAGTGTGTCCAGGTTGCCGCCACGGCCCTGGCCGGCGTTGTTGATCAACACGTCCACGC
Organism: Hydrogenophaga sp.; assembly: GCA_018333605.1. Taxonomy (GTDB): domain Bacteria; phylum Pseudomonadota; class Gammaproteobacteria; order Burkholderiales; family Burkholderiaceae_C; genus Hydrogenophaga. The sequence goes on from JAGXSV010000057.1 coordinate 5,239, forward strand.
CGCCCCAGGCGGCTGCAACCTCATCCACAAAAGCTTTCACGCCAGCGGTGTCGGTGACGTCCACGGCGCGCGCAATGACGGCCTGTGCGGTCGCCGCCAGTTCGGCGCCCACCGCCTCGATGTCGGCCTGTGTGCGGGCGCAGACCGCAACGCGGGCGCCTTCCTGCGCGAAGGCCTTGGCGATGGCGCGGCCAATGCCGCGGGAAGCGCCCGTCACGATGACGCGCTTGTTGCTCAGATCGATGTGCATGTTGTCTCCTGGTTGTGCTGGATGCTTTAATTATTGTAGGCAGAAAACATAAAACTGTTCACATTAATGTTTTCCCGCCGTCAACATTCCGCTGGCGAACGAACGACCCAGGAACTGCTCCAGCGCCGCTGCGCAAGGGCTGAGTGGGGTGCTCGAAGACCAAGCCAGTCCGACTTCCATGACGGGTAGCCGCGCGTCCATGGGGACGGCGTGGATGCGCCGCCCGTCCAGGGACCAGGGTCGGAACACCATGTCTGACAGGATGGTAACCCCCAGATTGAGTGCGACCATCTCCCGCAACGCTTCCATGGAAGAGGTCCGTACGACCTTGCGGGGCGTGTGCCCGGCGTCGGCCCAGTAGCGGAGCGCATTTCGGTCACCTTCATCCACCGTGGGCAGGATGTAGGGGAGCGTCGCCAATTCCTCAAAACTCACGCTGCCACGGCCCGCCAAATCATGGTTCGCGGCCATCCAGAGCTGGCGTCGGGACCGCCCCAGTACCCGGGTTTCCAAGCGCTCGGGCGCTTCCAGGTTGGACAGCAGAACCGCGCCCATGTCCAGCTGTCCACTCACCAGCCTGGCTTCGATGTCCTTGCGCGGCAGCTCCACCAGTGAGAGTTCGATGCGCGGGTAAAGCTCTCGAAAGCGCGCGAGGGCGGGCAACAGGAAGTAGCCCAGGACGGTGTAGGTGGCAGCCAGTTCCAGCCTTCCTTCGAGGTCGCGTCCGCGAAAGGGAAATTGAGCGGCCTCGTTGGCCATGCTCAAGACGGATTCGGCGTGCTGCAGGAAGCTTTGCCCCTGCAGGGTGAGCGTGACGCCCTGCCGCCCTCGCGCCAACAATGCCGTGCCCATGGCATGTTCCAGGTCGGCGATCGCCAGTGTCATGGCCGACTGCGACAGGCCAATTTCGTTGGCGGCCGCCGAGATTTGCCCGCAGCGGGCCACGGCCACAAAGTAGTGCAGCTGGCGCAGCGTGAAGCGGGGCAGGGCGGGAAGGCCGGCAGACATTGGGAAAGCCAATATGTGAAGTTCAAAAATTGAATTCGACTATGCCATTTATTATGAACAAAATATAAATAACTGTACAACCAAATGTGCTGCGCGAGCGGCAGACACCCACGCATGACCCATTCCGTTGCCCTCTCCGACAAATACGAGCTGCCCGCCGGCCGGGTCTACATGAACGGCACGCAAGCGCTGGTTCGCTTGCTGCTGGCGCAGAAGGCCCGAGACGAGGCCGCCGGTCTCAACACAGAAGGCTTTGTCTCCGGCTACCGCGGCTCCCCACTGGGCGCGGTCGATCAAGAACTCTGGAAGAACCGGACGCTGCTGGAACAGCACAAGGTGCGCTTTCAACCCGGGCTGAACGAAGAGCTGGCGGCCACATCGGTCTGGGGCACGCAGATGGTGAGCCTGGATCCGAAGGCGCGGGTCGATGGTGTGTTTGCCCTCTGGTATGGCAAGGGACCGGGCGTGGACCGCAGCGGTGACGTTTTCAAACACGGCAACATCGCGGGCGGTGCCCAACACGGGGGCGTCTTGCTGGTGGCGGGAGACGACCATGCGTGCAAGTCATCCAGCCTGCCGCACCAGAGCGAGCACGCATTCATCGCCGCCATGATCCCGGTGTTGCACCCGTCGGGTGTGAATGAGTTCATCGAATTCGGACTTCACGGGTACGCCATGTCGCGCTATTCGGGGTGCTGGGTGGGCTTCAAAGTGATCAGCGACACGGTCGAGTCTTCGTCGTCTTTCGACATCGACCCGATGTCGGTCGAGATCCAGATCCCGCAGTCCTATCCGATCCCCGCTGACGGTTTTTCGATACGCTGGCCAGACCCTCCGCTGGAGCAGGAGAACCGGCTGCAGCGCGAGCGCCTGTATGCCCTGCTCGAATACGTGCGGCTGAACAAGCTCAACCGCCAAGACTGGGTGGCCCCCGAGGCCCGTCTGGGCATCTGCACCACCGGCAAGAGCTACCTGGATGTGCGCGAGGCCTTGTCGCTGCTTGGCCTGGATGAAGCGGCGGCGCAGGCGCTGGGTCTGCGGCTGCTCAAGATCGGCGTGGTCTGGCCGCTGGAGCCGACCTGCGTGGTCGAGTTCGCGCAGGGTCTCGACGAGATCCTGGTGGTGGAGGAAAAGCGCCAGGTGCTGGAATACCAGATCAAGGAGCACCTCTACAACGAACCTCACCGCCCTCGCGTGGTCGGCAAATACGATGAATCGGGCGAGTGGGTTCAGGTGCCCAGCAGCGGCATTTTGCTGTCGCCCAACGGTGAGCTAACACCCGCTGGTATCGCCGATGTGATGGCCGCACGCATGGCCAAGGTGTTCGGGCATGACGCGCTTCCGGCATCGGTGCAAGGGTGGATCGAGCGCCATGCGGTGGCCACGACCCTGACCAAGGCAGATGCCTCTATGCAACAGCGGCTTCCGTATTTCTGCTCCGGCTGTCCGCACAACACCAGCACCCAGGTGCCCGAGGGCTCGCGTGCGCTCGCGGGCATCGGCTGCCACTACATGTCCATGTGGATGGACCGACGCACGGAGACGTTCAGCCAGATGGGGGGCGAAGGGGTGCCGTGGATCGGGCAGGCGCCCTACACCGACACGCCGCATGTGTTCGCCAACCTGGGCGACGGCACCTACATGCATTCGGGGTCTCTGGCCATCCGGGCCTCGGTGGCCGCCGGAGTGAACATCACCTACAAATTGCTGGTCAACGACGCTGTGGCCATGACGGGTGGGCAGCCGGTCGAAGGCGCACCTTCGGTGCCCCAGTTGTTGCGCCAGATCGCCGCCGAGGGTGTGAAGGAACTGCATCTGGTGAGCGATGAACCCGAGCTTTTTCAGTCACTGGACGACTTCCCCCAAGGCGTCAAGGTGTCGCACCGGGACACCATGGATGCGCTGCAGCGGCAGTTGCGCGAAGTCAAAGGGGTGTCGGTGATCGTGTACGCCCAGACCTGTGCGGCCGAGAAGCGGCGTCGGCGCAAGAAGAAGACCATGGCCGATCCGGCACGCCGGGTGGTCATCAACGAAGCCGTGTGCGAAGGCTGTGGCGACTGCGGTGTGCAGTCCAACTGTGTCTCCATCCTTCCGCTGGAAACACCGCTGGGCCGGAAACGGCAGATCGACCAGAGCGGCTGCAACAAAGACTTCTCCTGTGTGCGCGGGTTTTGTCCCAGCTTTGTGGTGCTTGAAGGGGCGGAGTTGCGAAAGCCCCAGCGTGAGCGCGTGGTGCCGCCCACCGATCTTCCAGAGCCGGCCTCGCTTGAGCTCGAACGCCCCTGGAACATCCTGGTGGCGGGGGTCGGTGGCACCGGGGTGGTGACCATCGGGGCGCTCATGGGCATGGCGGCGCACCTGGAAGGAAAGGGCGTGCTGGTGCTGGACATGGCGGGCCTGGCGCAGAAGGGCGGGGCGGTGATGTCCCATGTGCGGCTTGCGGCCGATCCGGCCCAACTGCACGCAGCAAGGGTGGCCCGTGGTCAGGCGGATGTGGTGCTCGGCTGCGACCTGATGGTGGCCGCTGCGGGGGATGCCCTCGCGTCCATGGCCGCAGGGCGCACCCATGCAGTGATGAACACCGATGTGGCCCCCACGGGCAGCTTCACCCGCGATCCCGACTGGCAGGCCCCGCCCGAGGCGATGCTGGAGCGTGTCCGTTCGGCGGCGGGGGAGGTCGATGCCTTCGAAGCTTCGCGCCTGGCGGTCGCCCTGATGGGCGACGCGGTGGCCACCAATGTCTTCCTGTTGGGCTTTGCCTGGCAAAAGGGCTGGGTTCCGCTGAAGGAGGCTTCGTTGTTGCGCGCCATTGAACTCAACGGCGCCGCTGTGGGCATGAACCGGGCCGCGTTTGCCTGGGGGCGCCAGGCGGCGGTGGATCTGGCGGTGGTGCGCCGCGCAGCGGGGCTGCCCTCCGATGAAAAGGTCATGCTCATGCCGCCGAAGGCGGACACGCTGGCCAAGCTCATGTCAGACCGAACCGAGCGGCTCACCGGCTACCAGAATGCCCGCTATGCCCGGCATTACGAGACGTTTGTTCAACGGGTTGCCGAGGCCGAAAAAGCCAGCGTGGGCGGAGATCGGCTGGCGCGCGAGGTCGCGGTGAGCCTTTATAAGCTGATGGCCTACAAAGATGAATACGAGGTGGCCCGCTTGCATGCCGACAGCGATTTCCATGCTCGGTTGCAAGAGCGCTTCGAAGGAAATTTCAAGCTTAGCTACTACCTGGCGCCGCCGCTGTTCGCGCGCCGCGATGCCCAAGGTCGCCCGGTGAAACAGCGCTATGGCGCGTGGGTGCAAACGGCTTTTGGCCTGCTGGCCCGCATGCGATTCCTGCGCGGTACCGCTTTCGATCCGTTTGGCTGGACCAAGGAGCGGCGCGAAGAGCGCGCGGCCGTTCAAGACTTTGAAGCGCTGGTGAATGGTCTGCTTCAAGGCCTGGGTCGCGACAACCTTCAAGAGGCGCTGGCGCTCGCTCGCCTGCCTCAGCAGGTGCGGGGCTACGGCCATGTGAAGGCTCGCGAGCACCAGGCGATGCTGAAGAAACTGCCCGAACTCATGACACGCTGGAAAGCGAAAACCGGCCTTCCACAAGCTTGAAGTCGTTCAGAACCCCGTTGCGATCCCATACACAGGAGATACCCATGAAGATCCTCGTCCCCGTCAAACGCGTGGTGGACTACAACGTCAAGGTGCGCGTGAAGGCCGACCAGTCCGGCATGGACCTGGCCAACGTCAAGATGAGCATGAACCCGTTTGACGAGATCGCGGTCGAAGAAGCGGTGCGCCTGAAAGAAAAGGGCGTGGCCACCGAGGTGATCGCCGTGTCTTGCGGCGTGACCCAGTGCCAGGAAACCCTGCGCACGGCCATGGCCATCGGCGCGGACCGCGCCATCCTGGTGGAAACCGCCGAAGAACTGCAGCCGCTGGCCGTGGCCAAGCTGCTCAAGGCGCTGATGGACAAGGAACAGCCCGGCCTGGTGATCCTGGGCAAGCAAGCCATTGACGACGACTGCAACCAGACCGGCCAGATGCTGGCCGCGCTGGCTGATTTGCCGCAAGGTACTTTTGCGTCCAAAGTTGAAGTGGTGGACGGCAAAGTCCATGTGACCCGCGAAGTCGACGGCGGCCTGGAAACGCTGGCGCTGAGCCTGCCCGCCATCGTCACCACCGACCTGCGCCTGAACGAGCCGCGTTACGTGACGCTGCCCAACATCATGAAGGCCAAGAAGAAGCAGATGGACATCGTCAAGCCCGAAGACCTGGGCGTGGACGTGAGCCCACGGCTCAAGACCCTGACGGTCAGCGAGCCGCCCAAGCGCGGTGCTGGCATCAAGGTGGCCGACGTGGCCGCCCTGGTGTACAAGCTCAAGAACGAAGCCAAAGTGATCTGAGGACCAACAACATGACCGCACTCGTTATTGCCGAACACGACAACGCCGCCGTCAAAGGCGCCACGCTCAACACCGTGACCGCCGCCGCCCAGTGCGGGGGTGAGGTGCACGTGCTCATCGCCGGGCACAACGCCGCCGGCGCCGCCGCCGCCGCCGCCCAGATCGCCGGCGTGTCCAAGGTGATCCACGCCGACGCCGAGTACCTCGCCCACGGCCTGGCCGAAAACATGGCCGCGCAGGTGCTGGCCATCGCTTCAAATTACAGCCACATCCTGTTTCCGGCCACGGCCAGCGGCAAGAACATCGCCCCGCGCGTGGCCGCCAAGCTCGACGTGGGCCAGATCAGCGACATCACCAAGGTAATGGCTGCCGACACGTTTGAACGCCCGATTTACGCCGGCAACGCCATCGCCACCGTGCAAAGCAGCGACGCCACCAAAGTGATCACCGTGCGCACCACGGGCTTTGACCCGGCCGCCGCCACCGGTGGCAGCGCCGCCGTGGAAACCGCAGCGGCACAAGCCGACAGCGGCAAGAGCACCTTCCTGGGCAGCGAAATTGCCAAAAGCGACCGCCCCGAACTCACCGCCGCCAAGATCATCGTCAGCGGTGGCCGGGCGCTGGGCAGCGCCGAGAAGTTCAACGAAGTCATGACCCCGCTGGCCGACAAGCTCGGCGCTGCACTGGGCGCCAGCCGCGCCGCGGTGGACGCGGGCTACGCCCCGAACGACTGGCAAGTGGGCCAGACCGGCAAGATCGTGGCGCCGCAGCTCTACATTGCCGCGGGCATTTCGGGTGCCATTCAGCACCTGGCCGGCATGAAGGACAGCAAGGTGATCGTGGCGATCAACAAGGATCCCGAGGCGCCGATCTTCTCGGTGGCCGACTACGGCCTGGAGGCCGATCTGTTCACCGCAGTGCCTGAGCTGATCAAGGCCATTTAACCCACTACAGGTGCGCTTGAACTCTGCGCGGGCTCAAGTGCTTCCCCGACTCCATCGAGGCGGTGTTTCTCGAGTGATTCGCAGCGCAGCGGTGCGCCGTCAGGTTGAGGCCTGATGAAGTCCGCCCACCCAGGCGTACTCGGTGCTCCAGTCGAACTGGAACGCGTCGCCCAACGCAAACTTCAGCGGAACGAAGGCGGCCTTGCCGGCCTTGCCCGACTGATCTTCTCGCCAGCGTCGGGCAAAGGAGGCGACCCGGCCGTAGCCACCGGTGTACCCCTGCTCGGCCAGGGCCTCGTACAGGGTCTTGACCGTGCGGCGATCGCGTTTGCCGCGGTGCTGGTCGGCCTTGAGCCAGGTCGCCAGCGTTTCAGTGTAGCCGTCGAGCTTGGTCTTGTTGACCCGTTGAGGGTACTTGGGCTCGACCATCTCGCCCTTGCGCAGCCAGGCCTTGATGGTGTTCCTCGCCAGGCCCGTGCGCCGCTCGATCTCTTTGATTGGAAGGCCATCGCGCAGGTACTTCCTGCGGATCTTTGCCAGTGTTCCCACGTTGATCACTCCTTGATTCCTCTTGCTCAAAAAACAAGCAGGAGACCTTACTCAAGGGGTCAGATTTGGATGAAAAAACTCACCTCATTCCCACCATGTCAGCACCCTACATCCAGCAACTTCAGCCCGTGGTCCACGCAGAGGCCCAGGGCGCGCAGAAAGAGATCCTCGACACCGCGCTCAAGCAGGTGGGGTTCATTCCCAACATGTACGCCAACATGGTCAACGCACCGGCCGTGCTGAGCACCTACCTCCACGGCTATGGGCTGTTCCGCAAGGAATCTGGCCTCACATCCGCCGAGCAGGAGGTGGTGTTTCTCGCTGTCAGCAGAACCAACGGCTGCACCTACTGCACGGCGGCGCACAGCATGATCGCGGACAAGATGTCGGGCGTGCCGGCGCCTGTGCTGCAGGCCATCCGCGGTCACCAGCCCATTCCCGATGCAAAGCTGGCGGCGCTCTTCGATGTCGCCACCGAGATGGTCAAGAGCCTGGGCCAGCCCAGCCCAGCCGCCGTCAAGGCGTTTCTCGAAGCGGGCTACCAGGAGCGCGACCTGCTCTACATCGTGCTGGCGGTGTCGGTGAAGGTGCTCAGCAACTACTCCAACCACGCGTTTGGCACCACGGTGGACGAGCGTTTCTCGGCCTACAAGGTCGATTGAAAGCCGGTAGTCCATGACCCCAACTTTTGTTCCAGAAACCTTCGAGCGAGTCATGGGTTGCACCGCCGCTGAATTGTTGGCCTGGCTGCCCCGCGCACTGCCCGATGCCCAGCTGCAGACCGATGGGGCCGGACAGCGCAATGTGGCCACCTGGCCGCAGGGGCGCATGGAGCTGAGCTGGCAGCCATTGCCGCCGCGTCGCATGGCGCTGCTGGAGGTCCCGCAGCTGGCGGTGCGTTTCACCTACACCGATCTGGGCGATGCGGAGCGCTATCGCATCCAGAAACGCTTTGACCTGCAGACACATCGGGGTGGTGGCTAAAGCCGATTACCCGTTTCAGGAGACAGCAGCATGGACATCCAGGCGCTGGCATTTGACACAGGCGGAACGGCGCTCGAATCGCACATCGGACTCGTTGCACGAACTGCATGGTCGGCACGGGTCATTTCATTGAAGTCTGTAATTCCATTTCTATTTCAATAGTGCATCAATAATCCATGGCCATGCGACGATGGACTTGATGCATGGCGCGTCGTTTTCATAGTCTCTCAGAGCGACTTCGAGGTGATCCTCGAGTGCGTCGAGGCTGTCGAAGACGCGGTTGTGGAAGTGCTTCTCGCGCAATTCGTCCCAGACATGCTCGACCGGGTTGAGTTCCGGGGCATAGGGCGGCAGGCTGAGCAGCCGCATGTTGGCCGGCGCGACGAGTTCGCCGCTGGTGTGCCAGCCCGCGCCGTCGAGCACCATCACGATGCGCACATCGGTGTGGCGTTGGCCCACCTCGTCGAGGAAAAGTTGCATGCAGTGCGTGTTGACGTGGGGCAGGATCAGCGAGTCGATCTCGCCGGTCTGCACGTCCACGGCCGCGTAGGCAT
>JAGXSV010000058.1 GCA_018333605.1 Hydrogenophaga sp.
CCGTCTGCGCCGCGGTGTGTTCACCAGCGTACCCGAACTCGTCGCTGCCATCGATGAGTACGTTGCTCATCACAACACCAACCCCAAGCCGTTCATCTGGACCAAGAGCGCTCGCGATATCCTGCAGAAGGTCATTCGCGCCAATCGTCACTTAAGTTCCAAACAGAATGGAACACTGCACTAGAGGGTGTACCGGCTGGTTGGACAAGCACGGTGGTGGACTGGAAAATACTTGATTGTGCAATGCAGCAAAAATTTCAGTGCACGGCCAGATGCACGGGGCGTTTGTGCCCAAGCGATTCGGGGAGCTGCGGCGGCTGGTGGACACCGTGGTGGCACCTTCGCACCTTTGCGCTGGGTGGCCCATCGTGCGTAAGACCCTCAGTGGGTGGCGGTTAGTGCACGAAGTTGGGCGGTATTTCAGCTGCCTGCTAAGGCAGCACGCGGTCGATCACCAGCTTCACATCTTTTGCCCCGACCGCCACGCCGATGACCCGCCCTTCCAGATCGCCCGGCTGTGCGATGGGGTTGCCAGAGGCTGAAATTCGCGCCACCACCACCACTTCCCGGTGGTTCGAGAGCGTGTTCGCGGGGTTCATGGCCATGCTGTCGTCCAGGCTGAACTGCAGTGGAAACGGACCCATCGCGACGCGAGCCGCTGCAAGTGGCGGGCCACTTTCGCCAGCGCGTGCAATCAGGTAAATCGTGCTCTGCGCGCCGACCCGAGATTGGAGCGCAGTGGCTACATCCACACTGCCAGCGACGCTGGCAAGCTGTGTGGCTGCGACTTGGCCATCCGGGGTGGATGGTGACTGACCGCCCGACGCCTGCGAGCCGCCACTCAGCTGTGCCAGGCGCTGGGCCTCGTTGCGCATATTCAAAATTTCTTGAGCGTAGGGTGACTCTGGTGTCATCAGCCGCTGCAGCCGATCAAGAAACTCTACCGCTCGGGCAAAGTCCTTGTTTTGGTAGGCATGAATGCCTGCCAGTTCCAGCCCTTTTCTATCGTTCGGATCGGTCTGAAGGGCCATGTTGACCAGCTCGATGGGTCTGCCCGCCAGCAACATGTTGCTGGTCATCGCCAGCGCCTCGGCATAGCCACTCAAGACGGCCGGCTTGGTGGGCAACAGCTCCAGCGTCTTTTGATACGCCTGCAGTGCCTCAGGCCAGCGTGCCATCATGGCATTGGCGGTGGCAAGCGCTTCCCAGGCCTCGCTGTCGGTCGGGTTGGCCTGGGCTCGCGCCTCGATGCGCTGAATCATTTGCAAAATGTCCGCTTCGGTAGGCTGAGTGGCGACCGCGGGATTGTCTTGCCCGCCACCCGTGGCGATCAGCGCTCCGGGATTGCCGAGCCAGACGTACAAGCCGATGGCCGCTGCAGGCAGCACCGCGGCCAGGGTGAACCCGAGTCGACGGCTGGCCACAGGCGCAGCTGCACGCTCTTCATGGGCCAACGCATCTTCTGCGGCGCGGGTCTCCAGTTCGAGCTTGCTGGCCAGGAATTGCTCCTGTGACAGCTGGGTGTTGGAAAGCTCGGCGTTGAGATCCTTCATCTGGTCGCGGTACACCGCCAGGTTGATGTCGCGGCGAGCGGCTTTGGTGCGCTCTGTGTTGCTGTTGCGCATCAGAAATGGCAACACAAAAGCCAGGGCGAGGGCCACAGCGGCCGCCGCAGCGGCCCAAAAAAGAGTGATGGACCAAAACGAATTCATGGCTTGTCTTCTAGCAGGCGGGCCGCAGCGGCGATTTGTTCATTGGAAACCGGTGCACTTTTAAAGGTGCGACGCGCGCGCAGCGCCATGAACCAGACCAACACACCAAAGCTCAAAAATACAAACGGACCGATCCACAAAAGATAGGTCACGGGTTTGAAGGGTGGGCGAAACAGCACGAAGTCGCCGTAGCGCGAGGTCAGGAAGCTGAGCACCTCCTGATCTGTCTTGCCGGCCTTCATCAGTTCGCGAATCTCTTGGCGCATATCGCCAGCCAGTTCAGCCGGAGAATCTGACAAGGCTTCGTTCTGGCAGACCACGCAACGCAGTTCGCGCGACAGATGGGTCAGCCGGGCTTCGATCGCCACATCGGCAAACAGCGGTTGCGCAGTCGGCGCGGCTGCGGCCGGTGGGTTGGCCGGGTCGTTGGCCAGCACGGGCAAAGACAACGCCAAGAACAGAATCAGCAAACACTGCTTCATGAGGCAGGACGTCATGCGCCCAACTCCTTGATTTTCGGAACGAACTTGTTGAGCCACACATCCAGGTCGATGGGGCCCACGTGTTTGAGCCGGACAGTGCCGGCCCGGTCGATGAGGTAAGTTTCCGGAGTTCCGGTCACACCCCAGTCGATCCCGACCCGGCCGGACAGATCATCAGGCACAGCGACATAGGGGTTGCCGGTTTGTACCAGCAACTTCTCGGCTTCGCGGTTCTTGTCCTTCCAGTTGAGCCCCACGATCGGCGGCGCCGTTCGGCTCTCGGCCAGCGCCATCAACAATTGGTGCTCGACCCGGCAAGACACGCACCAAGGCGCCCAGACATTGAGCATCCAGATCTGGCCCTTCATATCGGCCGTGCTGAAGGCCTTTTCGGCATCACCGACCACAGGCAAGGTGAACACGGGCGCTGCCTTGCCAATGAAGGGCGAAGGAACTTCGCGCGGGTTGAGGAACAAGCCCTTGGCGAAGAAGCCCACCAACACGAAGAAAAAAACCAGTGGAAGCCACCTTTTCATGGCTCAGGCTCCTCGTGCGGTCGGCGCGGTCGGTGCAACCGGCGCACGCGCCTTGGCACCAATCCGGTAGCGCCGGTCGGACGCCGCTAGAAAGCCACCCACCACCATGAGCAAAGAACCCAACCACAGCCAGTTGATGAACGGCTTGTAGTACAGCCGCACGGCCCAGGTGGTGAGCTCGTTGTTCAGGGGTTCGCCCAGCGAGACATACAAGTCGCTGAACAGGCTGGGGCGCACGGAGGCCTCGGTCATCACCGAGCCTGAGCGGTTGTAAACGCGCTTGGCCGGGTAAAGCCTGAACTGTTCCACCTCATTTTTTGACACGATGACGGTGCCACGGGTGGCCTCGTAATTGGGCCCCGAGTAGTTTTCGATGCCTTTGAAGGTCAGGGTGTAACCCGCCATTTGGGCTTGGTCGCCGACGTTCATACGCACGTCCAGCTCTCGTTCGTAGTTGACGACCATGGTGATGCCCGCCACGCCGACGGCCAACCCGAGGTGCGCCAGGTGCATGCCCCAGAAAGCGCGGGGCAGGTTGAACAGCTGGCTGGCGTTTTTGACCCGCTCACGAAAGGCGATCAGCACCGTCAACACAATCCAGGTCGACAGCCCAAGCCCCAAAACCGCCCACGGTTTGTAGCCTTCCAGGGTCAGGGGCAGCAGCAAGCCTGTGGCCACAGCGATCGCCAGTGCCCACTTGAGCCGCTGCAAAACATCGGGCACACTGTCGCCCTTCCAACGCATCAGCGGACCGACCCCCATCAAGAACAGGGCCGGGGTGATCAGCGGCACAAACACCGCATTGAAGTAAGGCGGGCCCACCGACAGCTTGCCCATACCCAGCGCGTCAATGAACAGCGGGTACAACGTCCCAAGCAGCACCGCAGCGACCGAGGCCACCATCACGACGTTGTTGGCCAGCAGCATTGATTCGCGCGAGAACCAAGTAAAGGCGCCGCCGGCCACCATGCGGGGCGAACGCCAGGCAAACAGGGCGAGCGAGCCACCCACCACCACCAGCATGAAGCCCAGGATGTAGGCGCCGCGCTGCGGATCGACCGCAAACGCATGCACCGAAGACAACACACCCGAGCGCACCAGGAAAGTCCCCAGCAGCGAGATCGAAAAAGTCATGAGCGCCAGCAGCACAGTCCAAGCCTTGAAGGCGCCGCGCTTTTCTGCCACCGCCAGCGAATGGATCAAGGCGGTACCGGCCAGCCAAGGCATCAGGGAAGCGTTTTCGACCGGGTCCCAAAACCACCAGCCGCCCCAGCCCAATTCGCGGTAGGCCCACCAGCTGCCCAGCGCCACGCCCAAGGTGAGAAAGGCCCACGCCACCGTGGCCCATGGCCGCGACCAGCGCGCCCATGCAGCGTCCAGCCGCCCCGACAGCAGGGCCGCCACCGCGAAAGCAAAAGCCACCGCAAAGCCCACATAGCCCATGTAGAGCATGGGGGGGTGGATGATCATGCCCCAGTCTTGCAGCAGCGGGTTCAGGTCGCTGCCCTCGGCAGGGCCTGGGAACTGGCGCAAAAATGGGCTGGAAGTGATCAGCATCATGGACAAAAAACCGACCGAAATCAGGCCCAAGACACCGAGCACGCGCGACACCATTTCTTCAGGCAGCGTGCGCGAAAAGGTGGCAACCGCGATGGTCCAGACGGCCAGGATGAGCGACCAGAACAGCAGCGACCCCTCATGAGAACCCCAGGTGGCGGTCACCCGGTAGAAGGCCGGCAGATTCGAATACGAGTTGCTGGCCACATTGATGACGGTGAAATCGTTGGTCAAAAACGAATAGACCAGGCACAAGTAGGCGATCAGGATGAAGGTGAACTGACCAAATGCCGCTGGACGCGCCACCGCCATCCAGGTGAGGTTGCCACGCTGGGCACCCACCAGCGGCAACACCGCCTGGGTAGCGGCCAGCAGCAGGGCCAAAATGAGAGCGAGAGTGCCGATTTCGGGGATCATGAAAAAGCGTCCTTGTGGGCCAGGTGCTGATATTGAGCACATCTAAGCGGATCGTGCACGCCCCAAAAAGGTTCCTTTTCGGTCCGCGTGCATGCCAGGCTGGTCAATACGATTTCAGGGTTTTCCCTGCTTCTTTGGCCTGCTCCAAGGCATGGGCAGCTTCCGGCGGCATGTAGTTTTCATCGTGCTTGGCCAGTACCCGATTGGCGACAAACAGGCCGTCGCTACCAAGCTTGCCGTCGGCCACCACACCCTTGCCCTCGCCGAACAGATCGGGAAGTATGCCGGTGTAAACGGCTGGGATGACTTGTGCGGTGTCGGTGACCACAAAACGCGTGGTCAGCCCGTCGGGCTGTCGCTGGACGCTGCCTTCTTCAACCAGACCGCCGATACGGAACACTCGGTCCACCGGCGCCTTGCCCTGGTAGACATCGGTGGGCGAAAAGAAAAAGACCAGGTTGGACTGAAAAGCGTTGAGCACCAACGCGGTGGCGCCGCCCAAACCCACCAGCGCGACCGCGATGATGGAAAGTTTCTTGTACCGAGACTTCATTGCTCCGATTCCTCTTGTGACGAGTCCCATTGCTGCATGCGCAGCAGGCGGCGGCGCGATTGGTCAGCCGAGCGCCTCAGCCAAACGATTTCGGTCAGGACGCAAATCGCTGTGACGCCATAGGCGCTCCAGACGAAAAAGCCCCGGCCACCCATGCTCCAAAAATCCGACCAGCTGGCCCATTCCATATCAAGACCCCTTCCGCAGTATTTCGTTCACCCATTCGGTTTTTCGCTCACGCTCCAGAATGATGCGGCGCACGCGCACCAAAGTCGCGGCGATGGCGTAAGCCCAAGCGGCCGCGGTCATGAGCAGCAACCCCTGAAGCATGGTTGCGGCCATTTTGGGGGCGTGAGACACGCCAACGGTAGAACCCTGGTGCAAAGTGTTCCACCAGACCACCGAAAACAAAATGATCGGCACATTGACCACGCCAATCAGGGTCAACAGGGCGCCCGCGCGGTCGCTGCGTTTGACATCGTCGATCGCGGACCACAGCGCCAGCGTGCCGATGTAGAGGAACAGCAGGATCAAAGTCGAGGTCAGGCGCGCGTCCCAGACCCACCAGGTGCCCCACATGGGCTTGCCCCACACCGCGCCGGTCCACAGGGAGACGAAGGTCAGGATGGCGCCGGTGGGCGCCAGCGCCCGCATCATCATGAAAGGCAGTCGTGCGTTAAAAGCCAGGCCCACGGCACCCCAGAACGCCATCACCAGATAGATCAGCATGCCCATCCAGGCCGCAGGCACATGGATGAAGATGATCCGATAGGCCTCGCCCTGCTGAAAATCGGTGGGCGCCACAAAAAAACCGACGTACAGGCCCAGCACAGCGAGAATGCCCGCCGTCCAAGCGGTCCACGGGATGGCTTTGCCTGCCAGGTGGTAGAAGGTGGACGGGGATGCGTAGTGAAAGAATTTCATTCCAGAGAAACCTTTAATGAAGCGGCTGCGATCCAGGGCGCAACCAGAAACGACACCAGCAGGAAGGCGCCCAAAAGCGACAGGTGCGCCTCGGCACCGGTGCCCGCCATCACGCCATCGACCGCGCCCGCCCCAAAAATCAGGGCCGGTGTGTACAGCGGAAGGATCAGCAGCGTCAGCAGCACGCCGCCACCGCGCAAACCCAGTGTCAGCGCCGCACCCGCGGCACCCAGCAGGGAAAGAATGGGGGTGCCCAGGAGCAGCGAAAACACCAGCACCCCGATGGCATCCCAAGACAGGTTGAACTGGATACCCAGCACCGGCGCGATCAGCAACAGGGGGATGCCGTAGACCAGCCAGTGCGCCATGGCCTTGCCCAGCACCAGCAGCACGGTGGACGCTGGCGACAGCACCATTTGCTCGAGACTGCCGTCGCGGTGGTCATCTTCGAACAGCCTCGACAAGGACAGCAAAGAAGCCAGGGTGGCCGCCACCCACAACACACCTGGGCCGATGCGCTGCAGCAACTCGGGTTCAGGCCCGACGCCCAGCGGAAACAGACTGGTCACCATGACGAAGAAAAACAGCGCGGTGAGCCAGTCGCTGCGCCGCCGAGCGGCGAGCGTGAGATCGCGAAGCAGCACGCTCCAGAAGAAAAGCCCCATCTCAGTGGCCTTCTGAGCTGATGCCCTGAGGCGCGGCCACCTGGCCGACCACCAGGCGCTGAACGTTGACGCCCTCCAGATTCATCACCTGGTGGGTGGTGGCCACCACCATGCCGCCGGCGCGAAGGTGGTCACGAATCAGACCCTCCACCAACGCGACCGCGTGCACGTCCAGCCCGGTGAGGGGTTCGTCCAGTATCCAGAGGCTGGCACCAGCAAGCAACAGGGCGGACAAAGCTACGCGGCGGCGCTGGCCGAAAGACAGCGCGCGGCAAGGCAGATCGAGGCAGCGGGTCAGACCCAGGCGCTTCAGCGTCGCCACCGCTTGCCCTTGCTCGAATGCCCGGCTGTGCAAGGCGCCGTGAAAGCGCAGGTTCTCGACAGGATTGAGTTCGTCCTTGATGCCGTTGGCGTGCCCAAGATAAGCCATTTCCCGGTGGTAGCTGTCACGGCAGCGCGCGATGGGCTCGCCGCGCCAGCGCACCTCGCCGGCGTCCGGTCGGCCGAGACCGGTCAGCAAACGCAACAGGCTGGTTTTGCCCTGACCGTTACCTCCCTGCACCAGCAGCAACTGCTCCCTTGTCAGGGTAAAGTTCAGGCGCTTGAACAGCAGGCGTTCGCTGCGTTCACAGGAAAGGTCGTGAGCAGAAAGATAGGGGGCCAGCAGGGGGTCCGTCATCGAAAGTGACTTGGAAGCGGTGAGCCATGAACCAACGCCCTCGGTCCTGTGCGAAACGAGGAAACCAGCCAAAGTTGTTACCAATATTTATACTCAATTGTAGGTTGCATCCTGTTTTCGATGCACCCCACTGACCATTCACCCCATCGGGCCAGCGCTGGCTGAGCGCTGCTTGCCTGTCTTCTGATTCAGACCGATCCCCATGACAAACGTTCAACACCAGGGAATCTCGCGCATGCGCAAATGGCTGATTTACATGGCCATCATCGGCGGCGTCCTCGCGCTGGTCTGGAGCCAGTTGCCGCGCAGTCCGTATTCGACCGATCTGGCCCGCATTGGTCAAGGGCAACCCGCGCTGGTGCTGGCCTATGACATCCAGTCCATGGGGGGTATGGCGGTGATGGGGATGATGGATGACTTGCGCGGTGAGTACGCCGAACGCATCGCCTTTTTGGTGGCGCCTTTGGGTGCCCCGCATGGACAAGCCTTTGGCAACCGCTTTGGTGCGACCAATGGTTCAGTGGTGCTGTTTTCTGCCAAGGGCACCGCCGTGAACACGGTACACCTGCCTGCTAACACCGCTGAGCTGCAAAAAGCACTAGAGAGCCTGCTGGCGCGGTCACACGAATAGCGGCTGCCCCGGCAGCAGCGGCGGCGTTGCGTTGATCGGCGCGCAGGCTCAACGGGCACTTCAATATTGGGGGAATCCCTAGCGGGGCGTATCGCGTGGCCGGCATGGCGTGGTGTTGGGGATTACGCTGCCTCACCGTGCACTGCAGCAAAAGTTTCGGTCCGCAATCCACAGGGTGCCGGTGCCGCGCCGTCCTTTAGCCAATCGACCCCCTCTGCGTGCTGGAACACATCATCAGAGGATTTTGTTTCGAATTGTTTCAGACTGCACCGGTAAGGCCATGCGCGCCCGGCCGCCGTGGTCCAAGCCCCTGATTTCATCCATTCATCCGTTGGCATAGCCGGCTCTGAGGACACTGCTGTGATTGACCCCTTGATGATCGCGCTGGCGTTTGCTGCCGGCATGGCTGCACACCTGCTTCGACTGCCACCGTTGCTGGGTTTTCTGGCCGCGGGCTTCGCCCTCAACGCGCTGGGTTTCGAGCGCACGCCGACGCTGGACGCCATTGCCAACCTGGGTGTGACGCTGCTGCTGTTCACGATCGGGCTGAAGCTGGACATTCGCACCCTGATGCGCGGCGAGGTGTGGGGCTCGGCCACGCTGCATATCGTGGGTTCCACGCTGTTCATGGCTGGGGCGCTGTTCATCCTGAAGACCCTGGGCCTGGCGATGACCGCCAACCTGGGCTGGACCGCACTGGTGCTGCTGGGCTTTGCGCTCAGCTTTTCCAGCACGGTATTTGCCGTCAAGGTACTGGAAGAGCGGAGCGAAATGGGCTCGCTGTACGGCCGCATCGCGGTCGGCATCCTGGTCATGCAAGATGTGTTTGCGGTGCTGTTTATGAGCGCCACCAGCGGCAGCCTGCCCAGCATCTGGGCTCTAAGCCTGGTGCTGTTGTGGCCGGCTGCGAAGCTGATGAAGGCGCTGCTGGACAAGGTGGGCCATGGCGACCTGCAGGTTCTGTACGCCGCTTTTCTGGCGTTGGTGGTGGGGTACGGCCTGTTTGAGGCGGTGGGCGTCAAGGGCGACCTGGGTGCATTGGTCGTGGGCATGATGCTTGCATCGCACGCCTCCACAGTGGGCTTGGCCAAGTCGCTGTTTCACTTGAAAGAGCTGTTCCTGGTGGGCTTTTTCCTCAGCGTCGGGCTGGGCGCGCTGCCCGACCTGGCCATGGTTGTGATGGCCTTGCTTTTGCTGCTGCTGTTGCCGATCAAGAGCGCCCTTTATTACCTGGTGCTGATGCGCTTCAAGCTGCGCACGCGCACGGGTGTGTTGTCTACCCTGGCCCTGACCAACTACTCGGAGTTCGGCCTCATCGTCGCGGCCATCGCTTCAACGGCGGGCTGGCTGTCGCCCGAATGGCTGGTGGTGATCTCGCTGGCGTTGGCTGGCAGCTTCGTGCTGGCCGCGCCGC
This sequence comes from Hydrogenophaga sp., assembly GCA_018333605.1. Taxonomy (GTDB): domain Bacteria; phylum Pseudomonadota; class Gammaproteobacteria; order Burkholderiales; family Burkholderiaceae_C; genus Hydrogenophaga. The sequence continues at coordinate 9,571 of JAGXSV010000058.1, forward strand.
TGAATGCGGCGGGCGAACGCGTTTACGCCCGGCTCAAACAGCCGCTGGCCGGGCTGGAAGCCAGCACCCTGATGGCCGACGACCGGCCGATGGCCATTGAGCAGGTCGACGCCGTGGTACTGGGCCTGGGGCAGATCGGCAGCGGCGCCTACCTGCGCCTGATCGACAGCCACGGCCTGCGCGTGCTGGGCGTGGACAACAACGTCAAAAAACTGGCCGCGCACCGGGCGGCCAACCGGAACGTCATGGAGGGCGACGCAGTCGACTCCGACTTCTGGGACAAGCTGGTGTTGCTGGCCATGCCCGGACACGCGGGCAATGTGTACGCGTTGCAGCAGCTGCGAAAACGGGCCTTTGCCGGGCACATTGCCGCCATCGTCAGCTACCCGGACGAAGTCGCCACGCTGCGCGAACTGGGTGCCGACGAGGTGTTCCATATCTACGACGAAGCCGGAACGGCTTTTGCCGACGACGCCCTGGCGGGCGCCAACCGGCAGGTCTGAAAGTCTTGAACCCAAATTTTCCGTTAGCCCAAATGTCTAATGGAAGCCATTAGCGCAAGTGATTGATTTTGTTGAGTAATTCGCCGATTTCTGGTTAAAGTGGTGGATCGCGATTTCAGTGCGGAGTGGCCATGAACTTTGAACTGCGGTTTACGGACAAAGAAATCACCGCCTGGGGTGGCATGGGCCTCATGAAACGCATGCTCGATCACCTGGGGTTTGATGCTGCCTTGTGTTCTTCGGGTTTGCCCCAGCCCGGCTCTAATCGCGGCTACGCACCCGAGCAACTCATCACCCAATTCATGCTCTCGGTATGGTGCGGAGCCAATCGCTTCGAGCACGGGGAAGTCACCCGCCACGACCCCGTTCTCAAACGCATCTTCGGCATCAAGTGCATGGCCAACTTCAAGGCCATCATGCGGCTGTTTTGCCGCTTCACCCAGCACGCCAACGAGGCCGTCATGGACAAGCTCTACGGCTGGATGTTTGCGCAAATCGACATAGACGGCCTCACCCTGGATGTGGACTCCACTGTCATGACCCGCTACGGCCAGCAAGAGGGCGCAGCAAGGGGCTACAACCCGGCCAAACGGGGACGCGCAAGCCACCACCCGCTCATGGCCTTTGTATCGGAGACCCGCATGGTGGCCAATCTGTGGCTGCGCCCAGGCAACACCAGCTCGGCCAACAACATCCAAGGCTTCTTGGCCAATACCCGGCAGCGCCTGGGCAACAAACCTATTGCCCTTTTGCGCGGTGACAGTGGCTTTAGTGACAACGCCTTCCTGACCCACTTGGAAGAACAGAAACTGCACTACGTTATTGCCCTGCGCCAGACACCGCCACTGCAAAGGGCATTGGTCGATGCCAGCCTGGAGGGCAAAGGCTGATGGGGTCTTGTGGATGACAACGGCAAAGTGGTGCCGGGCATTGAGCTCACCCGATTCCTCTACCAAGCCCACAGCTGGTCCAAGCCACGGTGGGTCACGGGTATTCGCCAGCACATAGACCAGCGAAACAGTCCCAAGGGCAAGACCTTGAATCTGTTTGCCGATGACCCGGTGATTGGACGCTACCGCTTTAGCGCACTGGTCAGCGACATGGACTTGCCCGCTGAGGCCGTGTGGCGCACGTACCGGGGACGGGCCAATTGTGAGAACAGAATCAAGGAGCTCAAGTACGACTTTGCCGCTGACAACTTCAACATGAAGGATTTCTGGGCCACCGAGGCGGCACTGAACACGGTCATGCTGGCATACAACCTGATGAGTCTGTTTCGACAATCACGCAAATAACCAGCCCGTGGTCTTGAAAAGCTGCAGGCTCGCCCTTATCATTAGCACTCGCTGGTGTTGAGTGCTAACACCCAACACCGAGTCGATCAACGGTGTCGCCGGCCCTCAAAGCGGGCGCTGCCGGTCTGAATCCCCCTTTTACCGTTCTATCTCAGGAGATGCAATGAACCTTCGTCCTCTCGCCGATCGCGTGATCGTCAAGCGTATTGACAGCGAAACCAAGACCGCTTCGGGCATCGTCATCCCCGACGCCGCCGCTGAAAAGCCCGACCAGGGCGAAATCCTGGCCGTTGGTCCCGGCAAGAAAAACGACAAAGGCGAACTGTCCGCCATGAACGTCAAGGTCGGTGACCGCGTTCTGTTTGGCAAGTACAGCGGCCAGACCGTCAAGGTCGACGGCAACGAACTGCTGGTGATGAAAGAAGACGACCTGTTCGCAGTCGTCGAGTCCAAGTAATTTTGCGGGACTGAGCGAACAACGCCCAAAGCGCTTGTTCGCCCTCTCTCCAACTGTTCAATCTATTTAGGAGTTATCAACATGGCAGCAAAAGACGTCATTTTCGGCGGCGAAGCCCGCGCACGCATGGTCGAGGGTGTGAACATTCTGGCCAACGCCGTCAAAGTCACCCTGGGTCCAAAAGGCCGTAACGTGGTGCTGGAGCGCTCGTTCGGTGCCCCTACCGTCACGAAAGACGGTGTTTCGGTCGCTAAAGAGATCGAACTGAAAGACAAGCTGCAGAACATGGGTGCCCAGATGGTTAAGGAAGTCGCTTCCAAGACCTCGGACAACGCTGGCGACGGCACCACCACCGCCACTGTGCTGGCCCAGGCCATCGTGCGCGAAGGCATGAAGTACGTGGCCGCCGGCATGAACCCGATGGATCTGAAGCGCGGCATCGACAAGGCTGTGACGGCCCTGATCGTGGAGCTGAAGAAGGCCTCCAAGGCCACCACCACGTCCAAAGAGATCGCCCAGGTCGGCTCCATTTCTGCCAACGCAGACGAAACCATCGGCAAGATCATTGCCGATGCCATGGACAAAGTGGGCAAAGAAGGCGTGATCACCGTGGAAGACGGCAAATCGCTGGATTCCGAGCTGGAAGTGGTTGAAGGCATGCAGTTCGACCGCGGCTACCTGTCGCCCTACTTCATCAACAACCCCGAGAAGCAAGCCGCGCTGCTGGACAACCCCTTCGTGCTGCTGTACGACAAGAAGGTCTCCAACATCCGCGACCTGCTGCCCACGCTGGAGCAAGTCGCCAAGGCCGGCCGTCCGCTGCTGATCATTGCCGAGGACGTCGAAGGCGAAGCCCTGGCGACGCTGGTGGTGAACACCATCCGCGGCATCCTGAAGGTCGTGGCTGTCAAGGCCCCTGGCTTCGGCGACCGCCGCAAGGCCATGCTGGAAGACATCGCCATCCTGACCGGCGGCAAAGTGATCGCCGAAGAAGTCGGCATGACGCTGGAAAAAGTGACCCTGGCCGATCTGGGCTCGGCCAAGCGCATCGAAGTCAGCAAGGAAAACACCATCATCATCGACGGCGCCGGCGCTGCCGCTGACATCGAAGCCCGCGTGAAACAAGTGCGCGTGCAGATCGAAGAAGCCACCAGCGACTACGACCGCGAGAAGCTGCAAGAGCGCGTGGCCAAGCTGGCCGGCGGTGTGGCCGTGATCAAGGTTGGCGCTGCCACCGAAGTCGAAATGAAGGAAAAGAAAGCCCGCGTGGAAGACGCCCTGCACGCCACGCGCGCTGCGGTGGAAGAAGGCATTGTGGCCGGTGGTGGCGTGGCCCTGCTGCGCGCCCGTCAGGCCGCTGGCACCATTAAAGGTGACAACGCCGACCAGGACGCCGGCATCAAGCTGGTGATGAAGGCGGTCGAAGCGCCCCTGCGCGAGATCGTGGCCAACGCCGGTGGCGAGCCATCGGTGGTGGTCAACGCCATCCTGGCTGGCAAGGGCAACTTCGGCTTCAACGCCGCCAACGACACCTACGGTGACATGATCGAAATGGGTATTCTGGACCCGACGAAAGTGACCCGCACCGCGCTGCAGAACGCCGCTTCCGTGTCCAGCCTGATGCTGACCACCGAAGCCATGGTGGCCGAGTCCCCGAAGGACGACGCACCGGCCATGGGTGGTGGCGGCATGGGCATGGGCGACATGGGCGGCATGGGCATGTAATTGCTCCTTGCCTGAGACGGCATGCCGGCGTTGCAAGGGCTTGCCGTGGCGCTGCCACTGTCTACTCCCTTGCGCCTTGGCCTGGCGCCTCATGCTGCGTCGGATTGCATCACTGCAGACTGACGAAAACCCCAAGAAAAAACCCCGCGAGTTGCCTCGCGGGGTTTTTTCGTTTTGGACTGACGCCGCTTACGTCATCATGCTTTCGAGCTTGATCGTGTCCGCCACAAAGGCCCGAATGCCTTCGGCCAGCTTTTCGGTCGCCATCGCGTCCTCGTTCATCGCAAAGCGAAAACCGGCTTCGTCGAACCGCACGAAGGGAATGTCCATCGCCTTCGCGGCTTCGGCGTCCAGCGCCTGGGCCAACGGTTCCTCGCTGGCCGCCAGCTGGGCCAAGAGGTCGGGGCTGATGGTCAACAGGTCGCAGCCCGCCAGCGCCGTGATCTGGCCCACGTTGCGAAAGCTCGCGCCCATCACCTCGGTGGCAATGCCGTGCTTTTTGTAGAAGTTGTAGATGGCACGCACCGACTTCACGCCGGGGTCATTGGCGCCCGCCATCGCGGCCTCGTCCCAGCTCGCGCCTGCGCTCTTCTTGTACCAGTCGTAGATGCGGCCCACGAACGGGGAAATCAGTTGCACCTTGGCTTGCCCGCAGGCCACGGCTTGGGCAAACGCGAACAACAAGGTCAGGTTGGTGTGGATGCCGTCGCGTTCCAGCCGCGCCGCAGCCTGGATGCCTTCCCAGGTGGACGCAATCTTGATCAGCACGCGGTCCACGTGCACGCCCTCGCCCTGGTACAGGTCGATGAGGCGGCGTGCGCGCGTCACGGTGGCTTCGGTGTCAAAGCTCAGGCGCGCGTCCACTTCGGTGGAGACCCGGCCCGGAATGTGTTTCAGGATCTCACAACCAAAGGTCACCAGCAGGCGGTTCATCACCTCGTCCTGACCCTGTGCCCCGTATTTCGCCACCGCGTCGTGCAGCAAATGGGCGTATGCAGGCTTCTGCACCGCCTTCAAGATCAGCGATGGGTTGGTGGTCGCATCCTGTGGCGAAAACGCCGCGAGCTGGTTGAAGTCTCCGGTGTCAGCGACCACGGTGGTGAGTTGTTTGAGGGCGTCTAGCTGGTTCATTTCGCCATTATCGGGTGTAATAAGGTTTCATATTCTCCTTGTAACCCGTTTCGAAACCAGACTGCCCCCATGCTCGACCGCATCAAAGCCTCGCTCCCATCGCTCGCGCCCGCCGAACAGCGGGTGGGCAAACTCGTGCTGTTGGACCCGCGCAGTTTCGCCAGCCTGCCGGTGTCCGAACTGGCCGAGCGCGCCCATGTGAGCAAGCCGACCGTGATCCGGTTTTGCCGCAGCATGGGCTACGACGGTCTGTCCGACTTCAAGCTCAAGCTGGCCGGCACGGTGAGCGAAGGCGTGCCCTTCATCCACCGCAGCGTGGACGTGGACGACAAGGTGGGCGACGTGCTGGTCAAGGTGATCGACAACACGGTGGCCGCGTTCCTGAAGTACCGCAACGACGCCTCCACCCACTCCATCGAGAAAGCGGTCGATGCGCTGCTGGCGACCTACAAAAACCGCGGGCGCATCGAGTTCTACGGCGCCGGCAATTCCGGCATCGTGGCGCAGGACGCGCAACACAAATTCTTCCGCCTGGGCATCAACGCCATCGCCTACAGCGACGGCCACATGCAGGTGATGAGCGCCTCGCTGCTCGGCCCGGGCGACTGCCTGGTGATCGTCTCCAACTCGGGCCGCACGCGCGACCTGATGGACGCCGCCGACATCGCGCGCAAGCACGGCGCCACGGTGATCGTGATCACCACCAGCGGCTCACCGCTGGCCACCGCCGGCCACATCCACCTGTCGGCCGACCACCCGGAAGGCTACGACCGCTACAGCCCCATGACCTCACGCCTGATGCACCTGATGGTGATTGACGTGGTGGCCACCTGTCTCGCGCTGCGCATTGGGGGGACGAAGCTGCAGCCGCTGCTGAAAGAGATGAAGAACAACTTGCGGAGCAAGCGGTACGCGTAGCTCTTTGATAGAGCGGTCTACGGAGCAGGCTTGAACGACTTCAATTCGGTGACCGTGTCGTTCCAAAGCCGGTTGTTGCGGTAATCCTTGAGCTCACTCTTGACTATCCGATGAATGGCAGGCGCGTACCAAGTGGTGTTGGTCGTACGAAACGACCCTTGCCAGCTGACACCAGTCACCCAACCACTGGACTCGACTTTGAAGGCTTCGTAAGTCCCGGCAGGTGTGGTGACCTGCTCTTTGGCGACGACTTTGAAATCGATGTCAGCTTTTGATCTGGCACCGCTCAATCCAGTCACCTCATACTTCCCCTTCCAGGTCTCGCCCACCACGAGTGGGAATTTCAGCCTTGGATACGAAGGGTCAAAGCGACTACCACTGGAACCTGATTGGATCGTGCTCCATTCAGCGGTGGATACCCCCTCCATGTCCGCGGGCGTTCGATCCGACCGCGCAGTGATGTACTTGATTAGTTTGTCGTCGACACTGGTAATGGTCACTGTTTCTTCGGCTAGCCGGTTGTCGGCACGCAAGTTCACAGCGTAGGTTGCAACCTCCCCTACCTTGACGACAGGCTTGCCATGATCTGAGGTTTGTGCAGAAATCCCTATGGCAACTGACGCGAGGAACAACCCCATTGAATATCTCAGCATAGACGCCTCTCATCCTGTGGAACCGAACAAAAGATCCGGAGATATGGTAGCCCTCACGAAACCTGTCGGCAAGGGCGTGTCCGAATTTTTGGGTAAACGGTTCGGACTTCAGTTGACGGAGATGCAGTCTCCGGACTGAATGGTAAAGCGGGTCAGCGCAGCCTTCCAATCGCGGATGGGCATGGTCCACTTCTGGCTGATGTTGCGCAGGGCGAGATAGAACAACTTGGTCAGCGCCTCGTCGCTGGGGAACGAGCCCTGGTTCTTGCTCAGTTTCCTCAGACCCATGTTCACCGACTCGATGGCGTTGGTCGTGTAGATGACCTTTCGGATTTCCGCCGGGTAGTCAAAGAACGGCGTCAGCCGGCTCCAGTTCCTGCGCCAGGACTGGCCAATGAGCAAATAGTCGGCATCCCACTTGGCCTCGACCTCGCCCAGGCGCAGCTGGACCTCTTCGGCGGTGGCGGCCTGGTAGATGTGGCGCAGGTCCGCCGCCACATCTTTCCTGCGCTTCCACGAGACGTAGTTCAGGCTGTGGCGCACCATGTGCACGATGCACAACTGCACCACCGCCTTGGGGAACACCGCCTCGATGGCATCGGGGAAGCCCTTGAGCCCGTCAACGCAGGCGATGAAGATGTCCTGCCCGCCCCAGTTGCGCAGCTCCGTGACCACCTGCAGCCAGAACTTGGCGCCCTCGGTCTGCGCCAGCCACAGGCCCAGCACCTCCTTCTCGCCATTCATGTTGATGCCGCTGGCCAGGTACACCGCCTTGGCCCGCAACGCGCCCACGCGCACATTCACGTGGATGCAGTCCAGGTAGACGATGGGGTAGATGGCGTCCAGCGGGCGGGCCCGCCAGACCTTGACCTCTTCGCTGACGGCGTCCGTCACCGATGAAATCAGGCTGGGCGAGACCTCGGCGCCGCACATCTCCTGCAGGTGGCTCTGAATCTCGCGACCGTCATGCCCCGGGCGTACAGGGAGATGATTTTGTCGTCGAAGCCGTTCCAGCAGGTCTGGTGCTTGGGGATGAGCTGGGGCTCGAAGCTGCCGTGGCGGTCGCGCGGCACTTCGATGGGCAACTCGCCGAACTCGCCCTTGAGGGTCTTCATGCTCTTGCCGTTGCGGGTGTCGCCGCTGGCGTGGCCACGGCCTCGTGGCGTTCGTGGCCCAGGTGCTCGGTCAGTTCGGCGTCCAGCGCCTTCTCCACCAGCAGCTTGGTCAGCTGCTTGAGCAGGTCGTTCTCACCAATCAGGTCTTCAGGCTTCTTGTAGTCGGCCAGCCTGCTGGCCAGCAGTTCTTGCGGTACTTCGTGCTTTTTGGTTGTCATTGTGTTTGCGGACAAGCAGACTCTCGCCTGCGGTGGATTGTCCGTTTACACAAAATTCTGCACACCCTCGTCAGCAAGCTCACTGGATCAAATCCGACCCTCTTCCACCGCATGGCAGGCGATCCGGATGCCGCCCAGCGTCTGCAGGTTCGGGCGCTCCACACGGCAGCGCTCATTCACATGCGGGCAGCGTGGATTGAACGCGCAACCATCGGGTGGGTTCAGCGGGTTGGGCACTTCGCCAGACACGGGTGTGCGCGCCCTGCCCGTGTCGTGCATCTTGGGAATCGCGTCGAGCAGCATGCGCGTGTAGGGGTGGCGCGGGCTGTCAAACAAGGTGTGCTTGGGCGCCAGTTCCACCAGTCGGCCCAGGTACATCACGCCCACCTGATCGCTCACGTGACGCACCACCGCCAGGTTGTGGCTGATGAAGAGGTAGGTCAGACCGCGCTCGCGCTGCAGGTCTTTCATGATGTTGAGCACCTGCGCCTGCACGCTCACGTCCAGCGCGCTGGTGGGCTCGTCACACACCAGAAACTCGGGCTGCGTGGCCAGCGCCCGCGCAATGGAAATGCGCTGGCGCTGCCCGCCCGAAAACTGGTGCGGGTACTTCACCCGGTCCAGCGGCGACAAGCCCACCGACTTCAGCAGGTCGTCCACCCGCGCGCGCAGCGCCACCGGCTCGGTTTCGATGCCATGTTCGCGCAGCGGCTCGGCAATGATGTCTTCCACAATCCAGCGCGGGTTCAGGCTCGCATAGGGATCCTGAAATATCATCTGAATGCGCCGGCGCAGTTGCCGGCCCTGTGGCGTTTTGAACGCCGCGTGGGCGTCCAGCCCGTCAAACTCAAAGCCACCGCGCGTGGGTTCGTACAAACCCACCAGCAAGCGTGCCACGGTGCTTTTGCCACAACCCGACTCGCCCACCAGCGCCAGCGTCTGGCCCCGCGGGATATCAAACGACACGCCGTCCACGGCGCGCAAGAGCTGGCGGGGCTGGCGTTCAATCACGCGATTGAGCCAGGGGGCCGACACATCAAAGGTCTTGGCCAGGTCGGTGGCCCGCACCAAGGGCGCCTCGTCTGCTGCTACCGTCACAGCCTGTGGCGCAGCGGCACCAGCGTGGGCCGCAGCCTGGCGGTCTGCCCGCGCTTGCACCGCTGTTTCAATCCGATTCGAGCTCATGCGGCCACCCCCGGGATCAGAACAGTGGAGGCATCGTGCAACCAGCAAGCGGCGCGGGTGGCGCCAGCGGTCATCAGGTTGGGCCGTTCCACGTGGCAGCGGTCCACCACCCGGTCGCAGCGCGGGTTGTAGGCACAGCCGGTCGGGATCGCGTTCAGGCGCGGCATGGCACCGTCAATCTGGTGCAGGCGCTCGCGATCCTGGCTCATGTCGGGGATGCAGGCCATGAGACCCGCAGTGTAAGGGTGGGCCGGGTGGTTGATGACCTCGTGCACCGGCCCAATTTCAGCAATGCGCCCGGCGTACATCACGGCCACGCGGTCGCAGGTTTCGGCAATCACACCCATGTCGTGGGTGATCAGCATCACCGCGGCGCCACGGTCTTTGCAGATGGTTTTCAACAGCGTGATGATCTGCGCCTGGATCGATACATCCAGTGCGGTGGTGGGCTCGTCGGCCACGATCAGCTGTGGCTCGGCGGCCAGCGCCAGGGCAATCACCACCCGCTGGCGCATGCCACCCGAAAACTGGTGGGGAAAGTGGTCAATGCGCTGCTCGGCCGCCGGAATACCGGTGTCTTGCAGCAGCTTGATGGCGCGCTGGCGCGCTTCGGCCTGGCTCACCGGCAGGTGGGTGGTGATGGTTTCAATGAGCTGGCGCCCCACCGAATACAACGGATTCAGCGAGGTCAGCGGGTCTTGAAAGATGGCGCCAATCTTGCGCCCGCGCACCTTGCGCATCTGCTCGTAAGGCAGGTTGTCGATGCGCTGGCCGTGCAGCAGGATCTCGCCCGAGGCGATCCGCCCCGGTGGCTCGAGCAACCCAATGATGGATGCCCCGGTGAGCGACTTGCCCGCACCCGACTCACCCACCACACCCAGGATCTCGCCCGGCGCGATGTCGAAGGAAATGTCGTCCAGCGCGCGCAGCGTGCCACGGCGATGCGGAAATTCGACCACAAGATTTTTTACTTCTAACAGGCTCATACGTTCTCAGAAAAAAGGAACGATCCACCGCCGAGCCGCCCCAAGGCCGATCAGCCCCCTCGGGGGGCAGCGACGACACGACGTGCGGAGCGTGGGGGTCATCACCGGAGTCGGGGATTCAGGGCATCCCGCAGCCAGTCGCCCAGCAGGTTCACCGAAAGGGCAATCAACACCAGCATGGCACCGGGGAAGATGGTGATCCACCACTCGCCAGAAAACAAATAGTCGTTGCCCACACGAATCAACGTGCCCAGCGACGGTGAAGTGGGCGGTGCGCCCACCCCCAGAAACGACAGCGTGGCTTCGGTGATGATGGCCGTGGCCACCTGGATGGTGGCCAGCACCAGCACCGGGCCCATCACGTTGGGCAGCACATGGCTGCGCATGATGCGCAGGGGTGCCACACCCGTCACTCGGGCTGCCTGCACGTATTCCTTGTTGCGCTCCACCAGTGTCGAGCCGCGCACCGTTCGCGCGTATTGCACCCAGCCGGTGAGGGTGATCGACACGATCAACACGCCAAACGCAAGCCCTTCGTGTGCATTGGGAAACAGGGCCCGCCCCACACCCGCAATGAGCAACGCCACCAGGATGGACGGGAAAGACAGCATCACGTCGCACAGGCGCATGAGCACGCCGTCCACCCAGCCACCCAGAAAACCAGCCAGCAAGCCAAACGACACGCCAATCACCACCGACAACACCACCGACGCGAGGCCCACCGCCAGAGAAATGCGGGCGCCGTACATGATGGCCGACAAGATGTCGCGCCCCTGGTCGTCGGTGCCGAGCAGGAATTTGGTTGAACCACCCTCGCTCCAGGCCGGCGGCAGCCGTGCGTTGGACAATTCCAGCGTGGCCAGATCAAACGGGTTGTGCGGCGCCACCCAGAGCGCAAACAAAGCACTGAACACGCAAACGAAAGCGATCACCGCCGCCACGATGGCGGTGGGTGAGTTCAGAAAACTGTGGCCGACATCGCCGTCAAACCAGCGGCGCAGAGTGGAAATCAAAGTAGGGACTTTCGTTATCAATCAACCAGGCGTCCCGTCTGCAGGGGAGCCCTCCCGGAGCCAGCGCGGAACCGCCCTTCGACAAGCGCAGGACGGGCCGCTGCTGGCACCCCCAGGGGCTGACGCCGCAGGCGGCGCGGGGGTGTTTACCTCACCGACATGTAGCGGAACGGCATGAAGTTGTCCGCAATTTGCGCCAGCTGCACGTTGTTGGCCACGCCCCAGGCCAGCGCTTGCTGGTGCAGCGGCAGGTGCCCGATGTCGTCGCTGTGGATCTTGAACGCCTCTCTGATCATGGCGTCGCGCCTGGGCTTGTCGGTCTCCGACTGGATCTTGGCCGTGAGCTCATCCAGCTTGGGGTTGCAATAAGAGCCGAGGTTGAACTGGCCCGCACCCGAGCTGTCCACGCAACGCATCAAAGCGTTCAGGGCATTGTGCGAATCGTAGGTGCCCGGCGTCCAGCCCAGCAGGTAGAAGCTGGTGTCGCGCTTGAGAATTTTGGGGAAGTAAGTGCCCTTGGTTTCGGCCTGCAGGTTCACTTTCACGCCCACGCGCGCCAGGTTGGCCGCCACGGCCTGGCAAATGTTGCCATCGTTCACGTAGCGGTCGTTCGGGCAGTTCATGCCCACCTCAAAGCCATTGGGGTAACCGGCATCGGCCAGCAGTTTTTTGGCAGCTTCCGGGTCGTAGGGCAAGCGGGTGTTCATGGCCGGGTCAAAGCCATTGATGCCCGGGCCCACCATCAGCGCAGTGGGCTTGGAGGCGCCGCGCATCACCGTGCGCTGAATGCCGTTGATGTCGATGGCTTGGTAAAACGCCTGGCGCACCCGCTTGTCTTTGAACGGGTTTTTGCCCTTCACGTTCGAATACAGCAGCTCGTCACGCGCCTGGTCCATGCCCAGGAAAATGGTGCGCAGCTCGGGGCCTTGCATCACTTTGCTTTTGCCGCTGGCGTTGATGCGCGCCACGTCTTGCAACGGCACCGGCTCAATCACATCCACCTGGCCGGACAACAGGGCCGCCACCCGGGTGGCGTCGTTGCCAATCGGGGTGTACTCGACATTGACCACATTGCCTTCAATCTTTCCCCAGTAGTTGCCGTTGCGCACAAACGAGGTTTTCACGTTGGGCTGGCGCTCGCGCAAGCGAAACGGCCCCGTGCCGTTGGCACGGAACGAGGCTGCGTTTTCAACACCCTTGCGGCGGTCCACGGGGCGCGTGGCCTGGTTGGCCTCGGCCCACTGCTTGTTCATGATGAACACGAGCGACAGCACGTCGGGCAGGATGGGGAAAGGCGCCTTGGTCTCGATCTCGACCGTGAAGTCGTCAATTTTGCGCACCGCCTTGAAATCGTTGGTGTAGCTCTTCATGTCCGAGCCGTCACCCGCCGCACGGCCAAAGCTGAACAACACGTCGTCGGCCGTGAACGGTGCGCCGTCATGGAATTTCACACCCTTGCGCAATTCAAAGCGCCACACCGTGGGCGCCGTCTGCTTCCAGGACGTGGCCAGCGCGGGCACCAGGTTCAGGTTTCTGTCGCGCCCCACCAAAGGCTCGTAAATGTTGTTGGTCACGCTGAGCTGCAGCGATTCGTTCAGCGAATGCGGGTCCATCGACAAGGCATCGCCCTGGTTGCCAATGCGCACCGTTTGTGCGGAGGCCGCGCTCATGGCGGTCATGGCCACCATCACCAGACTGACGGCCAGCGTTTTCTTCAGTTTCATGCGTTGTTCCTTGCGGTGGGTTGGGGTCACAAAAAAAATCGGGCCTGGGTCAGGCCACATTGCTCAGCGGCATGCCGTGTTCAATCAGGCTGGCATGCAGGGCAGCACCCAGCGGCAGCACGTCGTCATTGAAATCGTAGCGGCTGTTGTGCAGATAGCACCCGCCCATGCCGCTCTCCAGGCCCTGGCCCAGGCGCAGGTAGGCGCCGGGCTTGACCTGCAGCATGAACGAAAAATCTTCGGCGCCCATGCTCGGGTCCATGGCGCGGTCCACATGGTCGTGTCCCACCAACTTCTGTGCCACATCGGCCGCAAAGCGGGCCTCGTTGGGGCTGTTGAGGGTGGCCGGGTAAATGCGCTCGTAGTTCACATGGGCCGTGGCGCCCAGGCCCATGGCCACACCCGTGCACACCTCTTGTATGCGGCGCTCCACCAGGTGTTGCACCTCGGAGCTGAAGGTGCGCACGGTGCCCACCAGCGTGGCCTTGCCGGGCATCACGCTGAAAGCACCCATGTCGCCCGCCTGCATGGCACACACGCTGATCACTGCGCTGTCGATCGCTCGCACGTTGCGCGACACAATGCTTTGCAACGCCGTGATGATGTGGGCCGACACCAGCACCGGGTCCACCGTCTGGTAGGGGTGGGCGCCGTGGCCACCTTTGCCGCTGATTTCAATCGTGATGCGGTCGGCCGACGCCATCATCGGCCCCGGGTTCACCCCCACGGTGCCGGGTTTCATCTGCGGCCAGTTGTGCATGGCGTAAACCGACTGCACCGGGAAGCGGTCAAACAGCCCGTCTTCCATCATGGCTTTGGCGCCGGCAAAGCCTTCTTCACCCGGCTGAAAAATCAACACCGCCGTGCCGTCAAAGTGCCGCGTTTCGGCCAGGTAGCGCGCCGCGCCCACCAGCATGGCGGTGTGGCCGTCGTGGCCGCAGCCGTGCATCATGCCGGGCTTGGTGGACCGCCAGGCAAAGTCGTTGTGCTCGGTCATGGGCAGCGCGTCCATGTCGGCGCGCAGGCCCATCATGCGGCCGCTGCCGCGCTCCCGGCCATGAATCACCGCCACCACACCGGTCTTGCCAAGACCGGTGTGGATCTCGTCCACACCGCACACCTTGAGCGATTCCACCACCCGCTGGGCAGTGTAGTGCTCCTCGAACCCGATCTCCGGGTGGGCGTGCAGGTCGCGCCGCAGCGCCGTCAGCTCGGGGTGAAACGCGGCAATGTGCGCAAACGCGCGGCCGTGGGCTTTGATGCGGGGCGCCAGCATATCGGTCTTTTTCAATCGTCTTCAATCAAATCAGTGTCCGCCCGACTTCTCCACGCGAAGGCGCGGGTCCACGGCGAAATACAGCAGATCAACCACCAGGTTGATCACCACGAAAATGAGCGCAATCAGGCACAGGTAGGCGGCCATCACCGGAATGTCGGCAAACGTCACCGCCTGAATGAACAGCAGTCCCATGCCCGGCCACTGAAACACGGTCTCGGTGATGATGGCAAATGCGATCAACCCGCCCAGCTGCAGACCCGTGATGGTCATCACCGGCACCAGGGTGTTTTTCAGCGCGTGGCCAAAGTGCACCGCCCGGTTGGTCAGGCCACGGGCGCGGGCAAACTTGATGTAATCGGTGCGCAGCACCTCCAGCATTTCGGCGCGCACCAGCCGCATGATCAGCGTGAGCTGGAAAATGGCCAGGGTGATGGCGGGCAGCGTGATGTGGTGCCAGCCCTTGGCCGTGAGCAAGCCGGTGCTCCACCAGCCCAGCTGGGTCACCTCGCCGCGGCCAAAGCTCGGGAACCAGCCCAGGTTCACGGCAAACACCAGAATCAGCAAAATGCCGATCAGGAAGGTGGGCAACGACACGCCCAGCAGCGACACCGTCATGAACAGCTGGCTGATGAAGGTGCCCCGCTTGAGCGCCGCGTAAACGCCCATGGGAATGCCCAGCGCCAACGCCATGACCGCAGCCACCAGGGCGAGTTCCAGCGTGGCGGGAAAGCGCTCGGCAATCAGCCGCGACACCTTGGCGCCCTGGCGCAAACTCAGGCCAAACTCCCCTTGAGAAGCATTGGCCAGAAAGTGCCAAAACTGGATCACAAAAGGCTGGTCCAGCCCCAGGTCGGCGCGCAATTCGCGAATCTGGTCGGCGGTAGCGTCTTGCCCCAGCAAAAACACCACCGGGTCGCCCACGTACTGGAACAGCATGAACGCGATCAAGGCCACGCTGACCATGACGATCACCGCTTGCGCGAGTCGCCTGAGAATGAATGCAAACATCGTTTCTTGACCATAAAAGAGGGTCGCATTCTCCCGAACACAACCCTCTGCCACCCCGCTGAAATCAGTTGACCTTGATCAGGCGCCAGTCCAGCCGGTTGTCGGCGCGGTGCACCACGTCGATGTTTTTCTTCATGGCCCAGGGAATGATCTGGTTGTGCAGCGGGATGTGGGCCACATCCTCGTTTTGCAGCATCAGCGCCTTGGTCAGCAGTTCGGTGCGCAGCTTCAGGTCGGTTTCCTTTTTGGTGCGCTCCACCAGCGCATCCATCAGGGGGTTGCTGTAGCGGCCCACGTTGTAGTTGCCGTCACCACCGGCACCCACCGAACGCGTGAGCGACTGCAGGCTGTACAGCGCGTCAAAGGTCGGCACGCCCCAGCCCAGCATGTAAATGCTGGCTTCGTAGCGCTGGATCATGGGGAAATAGGTCACCAGCGGCAGCGTGCGCAGCTTGGCTTTCACGCCAATGCGCGCCCACATGGACGTGACGGCCTGGCAAATCTGCTCGTCGTTGATGTAGCGGTTGTTGGGGCAGGCAAAGTCCACCTCAAAGCCGTCCTTGTAGCCCGCGTCGGCCAGCAGCTTCTGGGCGGCGGCCACGTCAAACGGGTAGCGCTTGTGCACCGCCTCGCTCCAGCCGGTCACCTGCGGCGCCACCAGCGCACCGGTGGGCTGGCCCAGGCCGCGCAGCGTCACCCGGGCAATGGTGTTGATGTCGATCGCCTGGTACAGCGCCTTGCGCACACGCTGGTCTTTCAGCGGGTTTTTGCCCTTGATGTTGCTGCCCGGCAGCTCGTCGCGGTGCTGGTCCATGCCAAAGAAAATGGTGCGGTTTTCAATGCCGTCCACCACCTTCAGGCTGCCCTCGGACCGCACCCGGGGCAAATCCTGCGGGCTGGGGTCCAGCACAAAGTCCACCTCGCCCGACAGCAGCGCGGCCATGCGCGTGGCCACGGCCTTCACCGGGGTGTACACAATCTCGGTCGCATTGCCTTCCATCTTGCCCCACCAGCCGGTGTTGCGGGTCAACACAATTTTCTGGTCGGGCTGCCATTCCTTGAGCATGAACGGGCCGGTGCCGTTGGCGTTGCGGTGGGCAAAGTTTTCGTCCTTGGTGCGAATGTCTTTTGGCGCCACCGAATTGTTTTTCTCCGCCCAGGCCTTGCTCATCATGCGCAGCTCGGTCAGCTGGTTCAGCAGCACCGGGTTCGGGTCTTTGGTGAAGATGTCAATGGTGTTCGCATCCACCTTCACCACGCGGTCAATACCCTGGGTGTACACCGCAAAGTTCGACGTCTTGCTCATGGCGCGCTCGATGGAAAACACCGCGTCGTCGGCCGAAAAGGTGGCGCCATCGTGAAACTTCACACCCGGGCGCAGCGTCAGGCGCAGCTGCGTGGGAGTCACCTGCCTCCAGCCCGTGGCCAACACCGGCTCGGGCTTGAACGTGCGGCTGTTGTAGTACACCAGCGACTCGTACACCGCCGCATGCACGCCGTTGGCCAAGGCGTTGTTCTGCGAATGAATGTCCCAGGTGGGAATGTCGCTGGCGCTGGTCCATTTGAAGGTTTTGGCCTGGATCGCGCCAGTGGTCAGCGCCAGGGCGGCACAGAGAATGGTCAGTCGGTACTGCATTGCTTGACACCTGAATGAATGGAGGAAGCTCCAACTATGCAACATCCGTTCCAGATTGCGCTCGGGGCTAACCCGCACCCCGGCCACGTGCGCGACCCAGCCCCGGTCAAACACACCGCACCGCGTCTTGGTTCAGCACCCTTCAGGGGGCATTAGCCAAACGGATACAGCGGTGAAGGTCGTCAAGGCAGCGCTCCGGCGCTCCGCCCCGGCATCCCGGTCGCTCAGCGGGGCGCGTCCGCCACCCGGGGCGAGAGGGTCAACGCGCCATACCAGGCCTTCAAACGGCTTTGCGTGTTGTCGGTATCGGTCATCAAGGCCACCGCCACCAAAGGCCCGGGGGGCTCGCCAAAGACCTGCAAAAAATCGGCGTGCACGTCGCGCTCGTGGTCGCGCCAGCGCCCCAGCGGGCCGGCGCCCGACTCCACCACCAGCTTGCGAATGCGGTCGGTCCGCGGATTCATCAACACGGTGCCCACCGGCTCGGTGTTGCTCCACACATACACCAGGCTGGCATACGGCAGCGGCTCCCCCGTGAGCAGCCGCGTGAGTTCCGACAGCCGGTGCACCCGGGGCGCGAGCCTGGCCCGGTCGCCGTCAAACGCCAGCACAATGCGCACCGGCGAGTCTTCGTGTTGCGCGTCCGTCAAGTCAGCCCCGGGCGCCAGGCCGTCAATCTTCCAGGAAAACGCCAGGCGCCCCACCTGCACCGGCGCCGTGTCGGTTTGCTGGCGCAAGATGCTGACCGAGCGCTCGGCCGCCACCACCAGCGCCGCACGGCCTTGCACGTCGACCGCCTCAAACGGTGCAAACGCCTTGCCCGGCAGCACCCAGGGTGCCCACTCGCGCACGGTTTCGGGCGTCTTGAACAAACGGTGCACCGCCCGCCGCGCTGCGGCGCTGTGCATCGGCTGCGCGCTCGGCCCCGCGTCAGCCGGGCCGTCGTCGTGCGTCTCGGCGGCCGCGCCTGATGGCACCGGCATCACCGGCGGCAACGGCAGCACCGAGCACGCCGTCAGCGCGCCCACACACCCAAGCGCCCACAACCACCCCCACCTCATCGGCACCCCCGCCAGGCGACACAGCCATGTACCGTCACCACGACACCGCCCCGTTTGTTGTCAAAAAGCACCTGCCACCCCGCTTTCAAGCCTGAAACCGCCTCAAACACCACCAAAACGGGGCTTTAACCCGCCCATCCCTCAAACGGAGGAATGGGCAAACACCCCACGCCCCCTAAATTGGTGCCTGGCAGCACCTCGCTGCCAGCAGCCCACCCACGGTTGTCACGCCGGGGCTGTCACACCCAGTCTGTACTCAAGGAGGCCTTTACCCATGATCAAAAAAACCCTGGCGACCCTGCTCGCCCTCTTCGCCGCCGCCGCCTTTGCCGCGGTCGATGTCAACGACGCCTCGGTGGCCGACCTCGACAGCATCAAGGGCATCGGGCCCGGCACATCCGCAAAAATTATGGAGCAACGCAAGGCCGCCAAGTTTAAAGACTGGGACGACCTGGTTCAGCGCGTCTCGGGCATTGGCGACAAGCGCGCCGCCAAGCTGTCGGCCGAAGGGCTGACGGTCAACGGAGCGGCTTTCAAGGCGGGTGCCGTTGTGAAAGCCCTTGCCAAACCCGCCTCGGCGAGCGTACCGGTCAAACCCGCAGCACCCGCTGCCGCAGCGAAGCCATAAGCCCGCGCGGCACATGCCCCCCCAAAACCCGCTGCGTTGCCGCAGCGGGTTTTTGCTTTTCAGCACCTCAGCTGTCCCGGTTGGCTCGGTTGGCTCGGTTGGTTCAGGCCCATTCCTGGTTGGAAATACGGGCCTCGTTCAGGCTCATGTCACGTTGGACAAGGGTTGGCCGAGACCAGCGGGCTTGCTTGCTGATACACTGCTGCCCCATGCGCCGGTACACCGTCATTTTCGTCACGCTGTTTGCCATGCTCTGGCAGTCGGTGGCACTCGCGCGCATGGGCCCGGTGGTGTCCCCGCTGGCCGACCGGGTGCATGCCAGCCTGCATTGGCAGGAAGAAGGCCACCATCACCATGCGGATGGGCACTACCATCTGGACGACTCCAGCGAATCGGTGCAACACCTGCTCACCGACCACGTGAGCACCACGGCAGAGCTCATGGCGGCCTCATCGCAAGACTTCCAGCCCCTGGGGTCGATTGCTCCCGACAGCCTGTACAAGGCACCCGTGCCCAACCCCACGCCCGACGGCCTGCTCAGGCCCCCGCGGTCCGGCACCTGACCCGCCTCACGGCGGCGCGTTCCTCCCTGGGCGTGCCCGCCGACCGCTGCGGCACCCACTCAAGCCTTTGGCCCGCCTTTTGGGCAGGGCTTGTGCTGGCGTCCGCTCTGGCCCCGGTTTTCGAATCGTCAGGATCACTGTGAAACATCTCCCTTGGTTGGCTGCTTGCGCCCTTGCAGGCAGCCTGGTCGGCATGCCCGTCCGGGCTCAGCCCACAACATCGCCGCCGGTCCCCCCGGCATCCCTCCCATCCCCGTCCGGCCCGGCTGCTGGCAGCGTCACCCTTCGCGAAGCCCTGGACGCCGCGTGGCAACGCGCCGTCGCCGCACGCGAAAGCGACGGCCAACGTCGCCGCGCCGAGGCAGACCGTGTCGCCGCAGACAGCCTCTGGGCCGCACCGCCGTCGCTGTCACTGAGCCACCGAGACGACCGCCTGCACAGCAATGCGGGCCGCCGCGAGACCGAGATCGGCATCGCCCTGGCCTTGTGGCTGCCGGGTCAAAAGGCGGCACACGCGGGCACCGCCGACGCTGCCGCAGCGCAAGCGCAGGCGGCCGAGCGGGTGGCGCGCCTGCGTCTGGCCGGCGAACTGCGCGAAGCCGCGTGGCAGATCGCTGCCTTGCAGGCCGAGGCCGCCCAGGCCGACGCCCAGACCCAGGCACTCCAGCAACTCGTTGGCGATGTCGAGCGCCGCGTTCGCGCTGGCGACCTGGCGCGTGCCGACGCGCTGGCCGCCCAGGCCGAGCAGCTCACGGCCCGAGCGCTGCAATCCGATGTCCGTCAACGCCTGCACACAGCGCGCGCGCACTGGACACTGCTGACCGGTCTGACGGCCGCGCCCGACCTGGCGGCAGCGACCACCGTTGACGCGGCGCCCGCCGCTGCGGCACCGCACCCGGAACTGCTGCTGGCCAGCCAGGCGACCGAACTGGCGAACCAGCGCGTGGGCCTGGTGCATCGTTCGCGACGCGACGCGCCCGTGCTGACCGTGGGCCTGAGCCAGGACGTCCCGGGCCGCGCCGAAGCGACGCAAAGCAGCCTGGTCGTCGGCCTGCAAATCCCCTTGGGCAGCGCCGCCCGCAACCGCCCGCTGCAAGCGGCGGCCCTCAGCGAGCTGGAGCTGGCGCAGAGCCAGGAGCTGCGGCTGCGCGAGCGGCTCGACAGCGACAGCGCCACCGCACGCGAGGCGCTGCGCTCGGCCCAGTCGCAACTCGACGCCGAGGCCGCGCGCGCGCGCCTGCTGCGCGAGCGTGCCACCTTGATCGAAAAATCCTTCCGTGCCGGCGAAACACCGCTGCCCGACCTGCTGCGCGCACTCGCCGCGGCGGCACAGGCCGACAGTGCAGCCGCCCGCCAGACCGCCGCACTGGGCCTGGCCCATGCCCGTCTCCAACAAACCCTGGGACTTCTGCCATGAACTTCTTACCCACCCGCTGCACCCCGCAGCAGCTGCTGGCCGCCACCTTCGGAGCCCTGCTGCTGCTCATCCACCCGCTGGCCCCCGCCGCCCCTGGTGCCCACGGCCCCGACGGCGAACACCTGGACGGCCCCGCCGCGGTGCGCGCCGCCTCTGCCCTGCCACGCATCGAAGCCCAGTCGGAATCCTTCGAGCTGGTGGCCGAACTGCGTGCCAACGAACTGGTCATCCTGGTGGACCGCTTCGAGACCAACGAACCCGTGCTGGGCGCCCAGCTTGAGGTCGAAAGCGGCGAACGCAAAGCCGTCGCCGCCTTCCGCGCCGAACAGGGCGACTACGTGGTGACCGACGCGGCCATGCTCCAGACGCTGACCACGGCCGGCGAGCACGGCCTGGTGTTCACGCTGGTGGCTGGTCAACAAAGCGACCTGCTCGACGCCACCCTGGTGACGGCAAGGGCCGCCACCGCCGGCAACGACCACGGACACGACCACACGCTGGAGCGCGCCGCATGGATCGGCGGCGCCGTCGCCGCCCTGGGTCTGGTCGGCGGTCTTCTCTGGTGGCGCCAGCGCCGCCGCGCAGCTGAGCCATTTTCGGGAGCCCTTTGATGACACACACTTTCTGCCACCTGGCTGCTGGCTGGGGTTCGCGCACCCTCGCCACCCTCATGACATCGATGCTCCTGGTGTCGCTGGTCCACGCCGCGCCCGGCGCACATGGACCCGACGGCGAACATCTGGCCGCACCCGGTGCGGCCTCCAGCCCCTCGGGCCTGGCGCGCCTGCCCGACGGCAGCGTCAACGTGCCCAAAACCGCTCAGCGGCGCATGGCCATCCGCACCGTGCTGGCGCCGCTGTCCGAGGCCGCCGTCACGATCGAATTGCCCGGACGGGTGATCATGGACCCCAACGCCAGCGGCCGGGTGCAGGCCCTGCACGGTGGGCGCATCGAACCCGGCCCCAAGGGCCTTCCGCTCGCCGGTCAGGCGGTCAGGCGCGGCGAGGTGCTGGCCTACGTGCGCCACCATGCCGACCCCTTTGCCCTGGGCGCACAGCAAGCCCAGCTGGCCGAACTGCGTGCGCAGCAGCAACTGGCGCAGCAACGTGCCAAGCGCCTCGAAGGCCTGGAGGGCACGGTGCCGCACAAGGAAATCGAGGCCGCCCGCACCGAAGCCCGCAGCCTGGCCGAGCGCGAGCGCAGCATCGCCAACAGCCTGCAGGCGCGCGAGCCCCTGGTGGCGCCCGTCAACGGGGTGATTGCCCGCGCCGACCTCGCCGTCGGCCAGGTGGTCGAGTCCCGTGAGCTGCTCTTCGAAGTGGTGGACCCGGGCCGCATGCTGGTCGAAGCCACCACGGCCGACGCCACCCTGGCCAGCCGCGTGGCGGGCGCGTCGCTGCTGGGTGTGCCCAATGTGACGCTGCGCCTCGTGGGCGCCTCGCGCTCGCTGCGCGACGGCGTGTTGCCGCTGACCTTTGCCATGAGCGCGAGCCAGCCGGGCATGGCGCTGCCAGTGGCCCTCGGCCAGCCGGTCACCGTGGTGGCGCAATCGACGCAGCGCGTCCAGGGCGTCGTGCTGCCCGCGCAGGCCGTGGTGCGCAACCCGGCCAACGAGCCCGTCGTGTGGATCAAGTCGGGCGCCGAGCGCTTCATCCCCCAGCCGGTGCAGTTCCAGCCGCTGGACGCGACCACCGTCGTCGTGACCCGCGGCCTGGGCGCCGACAACCGCGT
Source organism: Hydrogenophaga sp. (assembly GCA_018333605.1). Lineage (GTDB taxonomy): Bacteria > Pseudomonadota > Gammaproteobacteria > Burkholderiales > Burkholderiaceae_C > Hydrogenophaga. The sequence goes on from JAGXSV010000058.1 coordinate 31,817, forward strand.
GGTGGTGCAAGGTGCACCGCTGATCGCGCAGATCCGTTGAACAGGGGAAACAGCATGTTCAACTGGATCGTTCGCACCAGCCTGCACAACCGCCTGTTCGTCCTGGTGGTGGCGGCCCTCCTGATGATCTATGGTGCGATCACCGCCTGGCGCACGCCCGTAGACGTCTTTCCCGACCTCAACAAACCCCTGATCACGGTGCTCACCGAAGCCGGCGGCATGGCGCCGGAAGAGGTGGAACAACTCGTCACGATTCCGCTGGAGACCGCGCTCAACGGCATGCCCGGCGTGACCCGCGTGCGCTCGACCTCGGGCGTGGGCCTGTCGCTGGTTTACGCCGAATTCGACTGGGGCACCGACATCTACCGCAACCGCCAGCTGGTGGCCGAACGGCTGGCGCTGGTGCGCGAGCAGATGCCGGGCGAGCTCACGCCCGTGATGGGGCCGGTCTCATCCATCATGGGCGAGGTCATGCTGGTGGCACTCCCCCTGGTGCCCGGCGATGGCCAGTCGCCGGTAGCCACCCCGATGCAGGCCCGCGAGTACGCCAACTTCGTGTTGCGCCCGCGGCTGCTGTCGATCCCCGGCGTGTCGCAGGTCATCCCCATCGGCGGCGAAGTGCGCACCCTGCGCGTGGCGCCCGACACCGCGCGCATGGCGCAGTTCGGCGTCTCGCTGTCCCAGGTGGAGCAGGCCCTCAAGGGTTTCGCCAGCAACGCCGGTGGCGGCTTCATCGACCTCAACAGCCGCGAGTACCTGATCCGCCACATCGGCCGCAGCAACCGGGCCGAAGACCTGGGCGGCGTCGCCGTGGCCTGGAAAGATGGCCGCGCCATCCTGCTCGACCAGGTGGCCACCGTCTCCTTTGCCGCCGGACTCAAGCGCGGTGACGCCGGCCACAACGGCTTGCCTGCGGTGGTGATCAGCGTGCAGAAGCAGCCCGATGCCGACACGGTGGAACTCACGGCGCAGATCGAGTCCGCGCTGGCCGAACTCAAGCAAGGCATGCCGCCCGGCCTGGCCGAACCGCAGGTGCTGTTTCGCCAGGCCGACTTCATCAAGGCCTCGATCGGCAACGTCTCCGGGGCCTTGCGCGACGGCGCCATCATGGTCGCCATCGTGCTGTTCGCCTTCTTGCTGTCGGTGCGCTCCACGCTCATCACCCTCACCGCCATCCCCCTGTCGCTGGCGGTCACGGCCCTGGTGTTCCAGTGGCTGGGGCAGTCGATCAACGTGATGACCCTGGGCGGCCTGGCCATTGCCATTGGCGAGCTGGTGGACGACGCGGTGGTCGATCTGGAAAACATCCTGCGCCGGCTCAAGCAGAACCGGGCCGCGGGCAACCCACGGTCGGTCCTCGAAGTGGTGCGCAGCGCCAGCGTCGAGGTGCGCTCGGGCATCGTCTACGCCACCATCATCGTGGTGCTGGTGTTCGTGCCGCTGTTCGCCTTGCCGGGCATCGAAGGCAGGCTGTTCACGCCGCTGGGCATTGCCTACATCGTCTCCATCGGCGCCTCGCTGCTGGTCGCCATGACGGTCACGCCGGTGATGTGCTACTACCTGCTGCCGAAGATGAAGAACATGGACCATGGCGACAGCCCGCTGGTGTCCTGGCTCAAGCGCCAGGACACCCGGCTGCTGCACTGGTCGTTCGATCGCGCACGCATGCTCATCACGATCGCCGCACTGGCCGTGGCCGCCGCTGCCGCCACGGTTCCGCACTTCCCGCGCGCTTTCCTGCCCGCCTTCAACGAAGGCTCGCTGGTGCTGGGCATGGTGATGCAGCCCGGCACCTCGCTGGCCGAAGCCAACCGCGTCGGCGCGGTGGCCGAGCAGCTCATCCTCGAGGTGCCCGAGGTGCTGCAGGTGGGCCGCCGCACCGGCCGCGCCGAGCTCGACGAACACGCCGAAGGCGTGCACTCGGCCGAGATCGACGTCGACCTCAAGCGGTCCGAACGCAGCCGCGAGGACATCATGGCCGACATCCGCGAACGGCTGTCCACCCTGCCGGCCCAGGTCGCCATCGGCCAGCCCATCAGCCACCGGCTCGACCACCTGCTCTCGGGCGTGCGCGCACAGATCGCGATCAAGATCTTTGGCGACGACATCGACACCCTGCGCGGCCTCGCCGAAGGCCTGCGCGGGCAACTGGGGAGCGTGCCCGGGCTGGTGGACCTGACGGTGGAGAAGCAGGTCCTGATCCCGCAGATCACCGTGCAACTGGACCAGCGCAAGGCCGCACAGATGGGCCTGACGCCGGGCGAGGCGATCCGCATGCTGCAGGCGCTGACCGACGGCGCGCATGGTGCCGACATCGTTGACGGCCCGCGCCGCTACGAACTGGTGCTGCGCCTGCCCGACAACCAGCGCGGCCCAGCCGATCTGGCGCGCACGCTGATCGACACCCCGGCGGGCCGCGTGCCCTTGTCCAGCATCGCCACCGTGAAAGAGACCGACGGCCCGAACCAGATCGGGCGCGAGAACGGCCAGCGGCGCATCGTCGTCTACGCCAACACCGACGGCAGCGACATGAGCCGCGTCATCGCCGACATCCGCGGCGTGATCGCGGCCACGCCCTTGCCGGCCGGCAACTTCATCAGCCTCGAAGGCCAGTTCCAGGCCCAAGAGCAGGCCACCCGCCTGATCGCCGGTCTGTCGCTGGTCTCGCTGGTGATGATCTTCCTGGTGCTGTACTCGCGCTACCAGTCGGTGGTGCTGGCGGCCATCATCATGGCCAACATCCCGCTGGCGCTGATCGGTGCGGTGGTGGCGATGTGGATCGCCGGCGTGAGCCTGTCGGTGGCCTCGATGGTCGGCTTCATCACGCTGGCCGGCATCGCCACGCGCAACGGCATCCTGAAAATCAGCCACTACATCAACCTGTGCAAGTTCGAGGGCGAAACCTTTGGCAAACCCATGATCGTGCGCGGCTCGCTGGAGCGGCTCACCCCGGTGCTCATGACGGCCCTGGTGGCGGCCTTCGCCCTCACGCCGCTGCTGCTGGCGGCCGACGCGCCGGGCAAGGAAATCCTGCACCCGGTGGCGGTGGTCATCTTCGGCGGCCTGGTCAGCTCCACCCTGCTCGACACCCTGCTCACGCCGGTGCTGTACTGGCTGTTCGGCGAAAAGCCCACCCAGCGGCTGGTGCAACCCCAGGAAGACGAACCCCAGGGCGCCCCCGCCGCCCAAGACGCCTATTGACCCCAACCACCCACAGCTTCAGGCCCTGCGGCGCCGCCTGCATGAGTGCGCCGCACCTTCACCGGAGAATTTCGAAATGATGAAAACACTGTTGACCACCGTCGTGCTGGGCCTGTCGGCCCTCGCGTTCAACCCCGCCTTTGCCCATGGCGGCAGCGAACCCAAACATGGCGGCGTGGTGCAGACCGCCAGCGACCTGTCCTTCGAACTGGTCGGCACCCCCGGCGGCGCGCTGATCTACATCGAAGACCATGGCAAACCCCTGGTGCCCACCGGCTTCAAGGGCAAGCTCACGGTCCTCAGCGGCGCCAACAAGTCCGAGGCCGCGCTCGTCGTGGTCGACAACAAGCTCCAGGCCAAGGACATCCAGCTGCCCAAGGGCGCCAAGGTGGTGGCCGCCCTGGTCACGCCCGCCGCCAAAGCCATCACCGTGCGCTTCACGGTGCGCTGAGAGGCTGAGGTCGGTTCGTCCTGAGCCCGTCCTTCGACAGGCTCAGGACTAGCAGCCTGTCGAAGGACGGGCTGCTCGGCCCAGCCCGAACGGAAATCAAGACGTCATCGGGCCGGAGCAATGGCGACACCACTCACCTGCTCATGCCCAAGTGCACACGAATGGCATCTTCGACCGCCTGCATATCGGCCTTATCCAGCGCACCGAGCTGGCTTTTCAGGCGGACTTTGTCTGCCGCCATGATTTGGTCCGCCATGGCCTTGCTGCTTTGGCCATCGACCGACACCACCGCTTCACCCGGGTATTGACGACCTGTGTTGCTGCTCAAGGGCACGACGACCACACGGGTGAGGTTTCTGTTGGCGGCGTCGTTGCTCACAATCACGGCGGGCCGTGTTTTTTGAATTTCGGAGCCCACCGATGGGTCAAACCCGACCCACCACACTTCACCGCGTTTCACTGTGCATATCCTTGGCCAAAGCGTTGCACCACGCTTGCGCCTGAGACTCCCGAACCCCATCCGCCGCCATGGCGCGGTAGCCGTCATCCAATGACGTGTCCATCACGTGCGGACGCAGCAAGTCCTCTATGAACTGGCTCATACGGCGTTTGCCGATGGTGCGGTACAACCCGTCGTACACCGCCTCATCCAGCGTGATGGTCATTCGCTTGTGCATGATGTGCTCCAAAATACGTTGTACGCATGACGCATCTTATGCCGGAACGCCACCCAGTGCAAACCGCAGCGGTGTTCTCGAAAACCATTCTCGCTACGGATCCGGTCCCAACGCCACAGCCACAGCCACTTGCATGCAACGACATTGCTGTGTACAGTGTTGCATGTAACCTAACAGAAAGTTCAGCCATGGGAACCACGCACGTCAATGCACGCGTTCAAAAGCACCGCGACGCGCTGCGCATGGCGGGACTGCGCCCGGTGCAAATCTGGGTGCCGGATACGCGCCGCCCCGACTTCGCGGAGGAATGCCGCCGTCAATGCCTTCTCGTGGCCCAGGCAGACAGCGCGGACACGGCCATGCAGCGGTTCATGGATGAAGCCTTGTCCGATGTGGACGGCTGGACGGAATGATCCTAGAAACGGCAGTTGGACAGGCCCGAGTGGGCTGTCAGGGGGTGGGCTGGCAAGGCGCGACGACGCTGCTGCTGGCTGCTGCCAGCAAGGAGGAGCAACGCGGCCAGCGCGCGCCCTGGCAGCTCCATCGGGTCTGTAGCGCCCGCATCTTTTGGGTGAGTGTGTTCGTGGCCAAAAACATCAATATCCACGGGCATCTCCAGCGGAAATGGCGCGGTCAACTGCCGTTTCTAGGATGATGCGCGGCGACCTTGTGACCATCGCCACGCAGGGCGACTTTGGCAAGCCAAGGCCCGCTTTGGTGATTCAGGCCAACCAGTTCAGCGAGCACACCAGCGCAACGGTTCTGCCCATCACCAGCACGCTTGTTGCCGCGCCATTGCTGCGCGTCACTGTTCAACCGAACGCAGAGAACGGCTTGCAGAAGCCGTCGCAGGTGATGGTAGACAAGGCCATGACGGTGAAACGCGACAAAGCAGGGCCAGCCTTCGGACGGATCGACGCGGATACGCTGGTGGAAATCGAACGTTGCCTGGCGGTGTTCTTGGGCATTGCCAAGTGACGAAAATGGGAATCTGACCCCGATTGCCTGGCCCCGATGGTCCATGAAAAAAGCCGCCAGGCAAGGCCGGGCGGCCGGGTGTCGGGTGACCGGTCAGCCGACGATCAGAACGACTTCTTGATGCCCACGACCAAGCGGGCCTTGCCCACATCGCCCACCTTGCTGGTCTGGGCGCCCGAGACCGCCGCCGTGGTGCTCAGGTCGTTACCCAGGTCGTAGGCCACGCCCAGGTTGTAATCGTAGGCGCCGTCGTAGTTCCTGTTGTTGCGCACGGCAATACCCGCATTCAGCGTCAGGGCGTCGGTGAGCGGCTGCGCCAAGGCCAGGCTCAGGCGGGCCCGCTTGTCGCTCCAGCCGCTCACGCCGTGGGTGTAGCGGGCGGTGAAGATGCCGTAGCCCACACTGCCATAGAACTCGTTGCCGTTCCAGCCGCCACCGCTGTTGGGGTAGAGGTAGCTGGCAAAGCCGACGTCGTAAGACAGGCCGTTGCCCAGCTCGCCCTTGTAGCCCGCGTACAGGTCGATCTCGACCCGGGCATCGCCAAACTTGCCGGTGGAGTTCCAGTTGCCGACGTAAAGGCCGTTGCCAAAGTCGTAATCGACGCCGCCTTGAAGCGCGGGAATGAAATTCTTGGGCGCGCGGTTGTCCTGGTCGATGCCGTTGAATTTGTACAGCGACACGGCACCGATGTTGTAGGAAAGTCCGCCCTCGGCCTGGGCCAAGGCGGGGGCCAGCGCGGCGCTGACGAGGGCGGCGGCAAGGGCCAGACGGGTTTTGCTCAGATGCATCAGTAATACTCCTTGTATGACGGTGGAATGAAACGCAAGCAGACAGCAGCAATTATCGGGCCAGCAGACCATGGCACAGGGCACCAGATTTGCACCAAAACAACACACCGCTTGAGATGCGGCGCGGGCCTGCTGCACCCCAGTGGTGCATGGCGGCAGAGCCGGCATCAATGCACCCGCATCGGCATAGGGGGCCTCCATTATCGGAGGCACCCCCCTGCCACACCACCCGGCAAGCGGGTCTGCACCGGGCGGTTCGAGAGCTTGAGGTCAGGACAGCCTTGGTACTCCCAGCCCGTCAACGTTCGCAATGGTCTGCACCCGCTTGATGGCTCTGTCACTGTTGCGCCACCACCCTCATGCAACCGCGCTTCACTGTGCTCCCTGTGACCCGTTCGCAGCGGACTTGCACCCGCAGGTGTGCGCCCCTGCTGGGCGCACCATGAAAAAACCCCGCTGTGTTGCCACAACGGGGTTTTTGTTTTTGCTTTTTAGGCTTCTATCTTTTCAGCTGGCTTGGCGCCAGCAGAAAGATCAGAAGTTGTGGCGAACGCCCAGAGCAAAGCCACGCACCGAAGGTGCCGCAGTGGCGGCCACATTGCTGGCGGTGGCGGCCTTGGCCGCGCGCTTGCCGTCTTCCGTGACCACACCGTAGACAAAGGTACGCTTGCTCAGCGGGTACTTGGCTTCCAGCACCCAGTTGGTGTCCTTGAATTCGGTATCGCGTGCGACGTCGAGGGTCAGAGCCACGGGGCCGAGCGTGGCACCAGCACCCACGGTGAAGCCTTCCGAACGGATTTGACCAGTGGTGTTCTCGTTGTTGTGGTAGCTGGCTGCAACCTTGAACATACCGAAGTCATACCGGCCGCCCAGCGCCATGCCCTCGTTGCCGCGCTGAACCTTGTTGTAAGCGATCGAAGCAGCGATGGGGCCTGCGGTGTAGGTGGCTGCCAGGTCGTACTTGTTCTGCTCGCCAGCAACAGCCGAATTGGCGTCATTGCCCTTCAGCACGGTGGCTGCAGAAACCGTGAAGCCGCCGAAGGCAGGGGAAATGTAGCGAATCAGCGCGTCGTCGCGCGAACCTTGACCGGCGAAGCCGAACTGGCTGGCCACGACGGAGTAGTTGGCGGCGCCGGTCAGTTCCCACGCATTCACGCTGTGGAACGAGGTGGTGAGCTGGCGGCCGAGGCGAACTTCACCGAAGCCACCGCTCACGAACATGTTGGCGGCGCGCTGGAAAGTATCGACATCGCTGCTGGAGGCGGTCGTGGGGCCGTTACCCGTGGAACCATCAGCCAGGCTGACGTTTTGCTCGAAATTGAAGCCAGCCTTCAGGCCACCGCCCAGGTCTTCCACACCACGGAAGCCAATGCGGCTGTTGCCGTTATTCAGCGAGGAGCTGGCCAGTGCGCGAATGCTGTCAGCGTTCGCACCGGCCGGGGTCTTGGCATTGGTGTCACCCACGGCAATGTCAGCCACGCCGTACAGGGTCACGGAAGATTGGGCGAAGGCGGCGCTGGTGGCAACCACGGCGGCCAGAGCAATCAGGGTCTTTTTCATTGAGAATTTCTCCAAGGTTGATAAACGAGAGGCCGCAGGTCTGTAGCCTTTGAACCAAGCTCCGTTTAGGAAGCTGGACACATTGCACCAGAACCCGAACCGCCACGCCACGCGCAGCGCCCTCATTGTGCTGGATATAAGGGTTAACCCTATGTTTTTTGTTGCATTCGTGCTACACACGCTGCCGTTTGGTCGCCACAACGCACGGCGACAAGAACAGCGCGACACAGCGGGTGATCCGTTGGCTGCGATGAAGGCTCGCGAGGCATGGCAAGATGAGCGCCACGGTGAAAGCGGTCGCTTGCTGGGCTGCTGCAGCGTGCCAGACCCGACCCTTGAACCTAGAAACGGCAGTTGACCGCTCTCTTTCCGCTGAAAAGGCCTATGAACATGGACGATTTTGACCACGGCGGCGCTCACCTTCCGGGTGACGGCGCTACAGACCCGTTTGAGCCGCCAGGCAGTGCGCTGGCCGCGTTGCTCCTTCTTGCGGGCAGCAGCCAGCGGCGTCGTCGCGCCTTGCCAGCACACCCCCTGACAGCCCACTCGGGCCTGTCCAACTGCCGTTTCTAGGTTGAACGGACACACCAACGGAGCCCCACCATGCGCCTGGACCCTTTGCTGAGCGCGGCCGATGCCGCGCTGCGAACCCTGTTTGTGCCGGCCCGCGCGTCGCGCGACTGCCCCACCGTGCCCGAGCGGCCCAACGCTGACTTGAGCGATGCCGAGCGCCAGCTGTCGGGCGCGCTGATGCGGGTGAACCATGTGGGCGAGGTGTGCGCGCAGGCGCTGTACACGGCGCAGGCGCTGGCGGCGCGCAGCCCCAGCGGCGGCAAGGCGCCCAACCGGGCGCTGGCCGCGCAACTGGAAGCCGCGGGCAAGGAAGAAACCGACCACCTGGCCTGGACGAAGGCGCGGCTGGACGAGCTGGGTGCGCGGCCCTCGCTGCTGAACCCGCTGTGGTACGCCGGGGCGTTTGGGCTGGGCCTGCTGGCCGGGCGCTTCGGGCCGGGGGTGAGCCTGGGTTTTGTGGTGGAAACAGAGCGCCAGGTGGAAGCGCACCTGGCCAGCCACATGGACCGCCTGCCCCCGGGCGACCACGCCTCACGCGCGATCGTGGCGCAGATGAAGGACGACGAGGCCCGCCACGCCCGGGAAGCGCAGCACGCCGGCGCGGTGGAGCTGCCGGCGCCGGTGCGGGGCCTGATGCGGGCGGCCGCCAAGGTGATGACGACGGTGGCGCACCGGGTGTGATGAATCCGGGAGAATGCTGCCATGCGCCTGACGCGAGAACAAATTGATTCGATCAAGCAGACTGCCCAGCAGGTGTTGGGTGAGGATGCACGCGTGACGCTGTTTGGCTCCCGCGCTGACGACAACCGCCGTGGGGGTGACATTGACTTGTTGTTTGAAACCAGCCAGCACGTAGCCCATCGCACGCAAACTTTAAATGCACTGTATGTGGCACTGATTCGGCGGCTGGGCGACCGCAAGCTGGACATTTTGCTCAAAGACCCTGCCACGCCCGACGCCCCCGTGTTGCGGGTGGCGCGAGAAACCGGGGTGCAGCTGTGACTTTGGCCTATTTACCTGAACACGCGCACCAGGTGCGCATCAGTGAGGCTCTGGCCCACAAGGAAGCTGAGCATTTGCGTTACAGCCTGGACACACTTTTCGCGCTGCCGATCAGTCTCACATGGGTTCGGGACCTGGCCCAGCAGCCTGCTCTGGCCGAAAAGGTTGAAGCGTTTGCCAGCCGCTTCTCTCGATTGCAAGACCAATTGGGCGAAAAACTGCTGCCTCGCTACGCGGCTTTGGTGGGTGAGTCGCCCAAAACTTTTCTGGACACCTTGGCTTTTGCCGAAAAAGCGGAGCTGTTGAGCAACGCAGATACGTTCATTGCCGCTCGACGGTTGCGCAAGGCGCTGGTGCACGAGTACATGCAGGACGCGGAGATTTTTCTGGAAAGTCTGCTGGCAGCACGTGAGGCGTGCGAGCTGTTTTTTGATGTGATCGACAAGGTTTCCAGCGAGTTGCAGCGCTTGGGCGTGCCGCCCGGCTAAGCCAGATTGAGCCCAGACGGGCCCTCGCGATCAGGCTTCGACCAGATCAAAACCCGTGGTGATTTCAGCGGTTTTGCCCAGCATGATGCTGGCTGAACAATACTTTTCGTGGCTCATGGCAATGGCGCGCTCCACGGCGGCGGCGGGTATGCCTTTGCCGGTGACGGTGAAATGCATGTGGATTTTGGTGAAGACTTTGGGGTCGACCTCGGCGCGCTCGGTGGTGAGCTTGACGCTGCAGCCTCGCACGTCGTGTCGGCCGCGCTTGAGGATCAGCACCACGTCGTAGGCGGTGCAGCCACCGGTGCCGGCGAGCACGGTTTCCATGGGGCGGGGGGCCAGGTTGGCACCGCCGTTGTCGGGTTTGGCGGCGTCGGGGGCGCCGTCCATGGTGAGCACATGGCCGCTGCCGGTTTCGGCCACAAAGCCCATGTGGGAACGGGTGCCGGCGGCGCCGGTCCAGGTGACGGTGCACTCCATGAAAGCTCCTGATCTGAAATAGATGACGGTTTTAAATGACGGTTTTTTGAATCAGCTCTCTAAAAAGGAGCAGTTTCGCGACCCCGCATGTTGCATTGCAGCATGTGGGCGGTATACTGGCGGCATTGTATTGAAGGTTGTCTCCTCTACCCTCACGGGTGGATTTAAGCCCGGACCGGTTCTGCCAGTCCGGGTTTTTTTTGCCTTTTTGGGCCCTTTTGGGGCCTCGATATGATCAGGGTTGAGGAAATACCATGCCCGCTCGATCGCAAAAACCTGCCCCCCACACCGATGTGCCCGCTTCGTCGCCCGTCACGGCGCTCAGCCCGGCCGACTACCTGAAGAAAATTTTGACCGCCCGGGTCTACGACGTGGCGGTGGAGTCGGCGCTGGAGCCAGCCAAAAACCTGAGCCGCCGGCTGAACAACACGGTGCTGCTCAAGCGGGAAGACCAGCAGCCGGTGTTCAGCTTCAAGCTGCGCGGGGCCTACAACAAGATGGCGCACCTGACGCCGGCACAACTGAAAAAGGGCGTGATCTGCGCCTCGGCCGGCAACCATGCGCAAGGCGTGGCGCTGGGCGCCCACAAACTGGGCACGCGGGCGGTGATCGTGATGCCGACCACCACCCCGCAGGTGAAGGTGGACGCGGTGCTGGCGCTGGGCGGTGACGTGGTGCTGCACGGCGACAGCTATTCGGACGCCTACACCCACGCGGTGACGCTGCAGAAAAAGCAGGGTCTCACGTTTGTGCACCCGTTTGACGACCCCGACGTGATTGCGGGCCAGGGCACGATTGCGATGGAGATCTTGCGCCAGCTGCAAAGCCTGGGCTCGGACCATCTGGACGCGGTGTTTGTGGCCATTGGCGGCGGCGGGCTGATTTCGGGCGTGGCCAACTACATCAAGGCGGTGCGCCCGGAGATCAAGGTGATCGGGGTGCAGACCACGGATTCGGATGCGATGCTGCGGTCGGTGAAGGCGGGCGAGCGCGTGACGCTGCCCGACGTGGGGCTGTTTGCCGACGGCACGGCGGTGAAGCTGGTGGGCGAAGAAACCTTCCGCATTGCCCGCGGCCTGGTGGACGAGTATGTGGTGGTGGACACCGATGCGGTGTGCGCGGCCATCAAGGACGTGTTTGTGGACACGCGCAGCATTGTGGAGCCGTCGGGGGCGCTGGCGGTGGCGGCCATCAAGCAGTATGTGGCCAGGCACAAAACCAAGGGCGAAACCTACGCCGCCATTTTGTGTGGCGCCAACATGAACTTTGACCGGCTGCGCTTTGTGGCCGAGCGCGCCGAGGTGGGCGAGGAGCGCGAGGCGCTGTTTGCGGTGACGATTCCGGAAGAGCGCGGCAGTTTCCGGCGTTTTTGCGAGGCGATTGGCACCCTGCCGGGCACCCCGCGCAACGTGACCGAGTTCAACTACCGCGTGCACGACGCGGCCAAGGCGCATGTGTTTGTGGGGCTGACGACGCAGGGCAAGGGCGAGTCGCGCAAAATTGCGGGCCTCTTGGGCAAGCAGGGGTTTGACACCCTGGACCTGACGCACGACGACCTGGCGCAGGAGCACATTCGGCACATGGTGGGCGGGCATTCGCCGCTGGCGCACGACGAACGCCTGCTGCGCTTTGTGTTTCCCGAGCGGCCGGGCGCGCTGCTGAAGTTTCTGAGCCTGATGCGCCCGGGCTGGAACATCAGCCTGTTTCACTACCGCAACCAGGGCGCTGACTACGGCCGCATTCTGGTGGGCTTGCAGGTGCCCCCCAAAGACGACAAGGCTTTTGCGAAATTTCTGGACACGCTGGGCTACCCCTATGTGGAAGAAACGCAAAACCCGGTGTACCGCCTGTTTCTCAAAAGCTGAGCCCGGGGGTTGCTGGCATGCCCGTCGACCCCGTTTTTGAACCCCTCAATGGACTACGCCGGGCGGTGCTGCCCGCCACCCTGAAGCTGCCCACGGTGTCGCCCACGGCAGACCTGCTGCTGGACGCTGCCGTGGCCCGGCGCTTGTCTCTGGCGGGTTTCCCCGCACACGCCCTGGGTCGCCTGGAAGCCCTGGCGTCGCAACTGGCACGGGTTCAAAACGCGGGCCCGCCGCGCTTCGACCGGCTGGCCTTCGATGCGCCCCAGGTGGTGGTGTTTGCTGCCGACCACGGCATTGCCGGCGAAGGCGTGTCGGCCTTCCCCCTGGAAATGACGCTCCAGCGCGTGCTGCAGATGCTGCAGGGCCGTGCGCCGGTGAATGCACTGGCCGCTTTGCACGGCTTTGACCTGACGGTGGTGGATGCGGGGGTGGCCTCGCCCGTCGGCCTGCCGGGCGACACGCCGGCCCCGGTGCCGCTGGTGGTGCGCAAGATTGGGCACGGTACCCGCAACATGGTGCTGAGCCCCGCCATGTCCATGACGCAGGCCGTGGCCGCGCTGCACGCGGGCATGGATGTGGTGCGCGCCCTGCCCGGCAATGTGCTGGCCGTGGGCGACGTGGGGGTGGGCAGCACCTCGTGTGCGGCGCTGTTGCTGTCGCGCCTGTGTGGCGTGCCCCTGGCCGACGCCTGCGGGCACGACCACCCGCAGGACAGCGACATGGACCTCTGCCAGCGCCCCACCAAGCTGGACACGCTGCTGGTCGCGGCAGCCCGCCACCACCGGGCGGTTGCCCCCCTGGACGCACTCGCCGCCATGGGTGGCTTCGAGATTGCCATGATGGTGGGGGCCATGCTCCAGGCGGCCAGCGAGCGCCGGGTGGTGCTGGTGGATGGTTTCGTGGCCAGTGCCGCCGCCCTGGTGGCTCGGGGGCTGTGCCCCGCGGTGGCGGACTACCTGGTGTTTGGCCACCGCTCGACCGAACCCGGACACCGCCTGTTGCTGATCCACCTGCAGACGCAGCCGCTGCTGGACCTCGAGCTGCGCGTGGGGCAAGGCGCCGGCGCGCTGCTGGCCTGGCCGCTGCTGCAGGCCGCTCAGCGCCTGCTGACCCACTGAACACCGGAAAAAAGACCGTGCTGCAGCGGTGCCGCAGCGCCTCACGGTGCGGTGGCGGGCGTCTCGGGCAGGGACAGTTCCACGCTGGCAGGCCCTTGCAGGGTCGGGCCCAGCCGGACGCTGCGCCGGTTCACCGCCTGCAACACCAGGCCACCGTCGATCACGGCACCCACGCGGTAGGGACGGGGCGGCTGACCGTCCATGCCGATCAAGGCCGCGCCCTGGTCGGCACCGAGCGCCACCACACCCAACAGGACGAAACGGCTCGGTGCGGCCCCGGGCGCCTGCGCACCATCGGTGGTCACCGCCTGGGGAACCATGCCGAGCGCGCGAGCCACCAGCGCCGGCTCGACCACGGGCACGGCCATGGGGGCCGCGGCCACCGGCGTGACCGGCGTGCGGCCCCAGGCCAGCAGCACCCAATAACCCGCGCTCAGGCCGGCCGCGAGCCAGAGCACGCCGGCCGCCACGGCCGGCCAGGGACGGCGAGAAGCCGACGGGCTGGCATGGCCGTCACCGGGGTAAATGGAATGGCTGTAAGAGGCCGCCTTGTTCATACAGCGGCATTATGATGGACGACGGGGTCTCCGACAGGACGCCCTGCCAGGCGCCCATCGGGCTTCGGGCACGTCAGCCACAAAACCGACGTGTTCAATGCTCGAAGGGCGCCTGGAGCTTGTTGACCACTGACAGCGCCTTGCTCCCGGGAGACTGACCGACATGAACCCTTTCGACACCACCGCACCCGGCCCGGCCGGCATCCCGTCCCGTGTGGGGCGCACACGGCACCGGGGTTTCACCCTCATCGAGCTCATGGTGGTGCTGGTCATCATCGGCGTGCTGGCGGCCTTGATCGTGCCCAACGTGCTCGACCGCGCCGACGACGCCCGGGTGACCGCGGCCAAGACCGACGTCAACAACCTGATGCAGGCGCTCAAGCTGTACCGGCTCGACAACCAGCGCTACCCCACCAGCGAACAAGGCCTGAACGCACTGGTGGCCAAGCCCTCGGCCAGCCCGGTGCCGCCCAACTGGCGGCCCTACCTGGACAAGCTCCCGGCGGATCCGTGGAGCCGCCCCTACCAGTACCTGAACCCCGGTGTCCATGGTGAAGTGGACGTGCTTTCGCTGGGCGCCGATGGCCAGCCCGGCGGCGAAGGCCGCGATGCCGATGTGGGCAGCTGGCAGTGAACCTGCGCGACCTGACGGGATGCGTCAGCACGGCCAACCCTGCGGGATGCGGCACGGGTGCGGGTGGACACTCAACTTTTTGACATGCCCAAGCAAGCGCGCGGCTTCACCCTGCTGGAACTGATGGTGGTGGTGGCCCTTGTGGCGCTGGCCACGGCGGGGGCTACCCTGGCCCTGCGCGACAGCAGCGCCACGCGGCTGGAGCGCGAGGGCTTGCGCCTGTCGGCCTTGCTGGAATCGGCCCGCGCCCAGTCGCGCACCAGCGGTGTGCCGGTGCTGTGGCGCCAGCGGCCGGACGGCTTTGAGTTTGTGGGCGTGAAACCTCGGCGCGACGCGCACAGCTCACTGGCCGAACCCCGCACCTGGCTCGACCCGGCAACCCGCGCCGAAGTGACCCAGCCCAGCGGGGCCCAGGTGCTGGTGCTCGGCCCCGAGCCGCTGATTGCGGCGCAACGGCTGGTGCTGCTGCAGGGGGAACGGCAGCTGACGCTGGCGACCGATGGCCTGTCGCCGTTTGCGGTGGTGAGCACGCCATGAAACAGCGCGGCTTTACCCTGGTGGAAATTCTGGTGGCGCTGGCGGTGGTGGCCATCACGCTGTCGGCCGGGCTGCAGGCCACGGGCGCACTCACCCGCGCGGCCACCCGCCAGAGCGACCAGTGGCTGGCCCAACTGTGCGCTGAGAACGAGCTCACACGGCTGCGGCTCACGCGCCAGCTGCCGGGTGTGGGCGACAGCACGGTGACCTGCGAACAAGCCGGGCACACGCTGCAGGTGCGCTTGTCGGTGCTGCCCACGCCCAACCCGAACTTCCGGCGCATCGACGCGGTGGTGACGGCACCGGTGGACGGCGTGGCGGTACAGCTGCTGACGCTGTCCACCGTATTGGGGCGGTATTGATGGCCCCCCCCCGCAGCGCTTCGCGCTACCCCCTCAAGGGGGCAACGCCTGCGGTCTGGCAAAGCCAGTCCCGCGGCGTTCTGGGCTCGGACATTTCGCACCGGTTGACAGACAGGCTGCAGCCTCCTGCCGCTTCTTGCGACGCACTCAAGGGGGCAACGCCTGCGGTCTGGCAAAGCCAGTCCCGCGGCGTTCTGGGCTCGGACATTTCGCGCCGGCCAAAAAACTGTTGGGGGCCTCCTTCACGACAACGCGGCTTCACGCTGATTGAGCTGCTGGTCGCGATCACGATCATGTCGATGCTGGCGCTGCTGAGCTGGCGTTCGCTCGATGGCATGACGCGAACCCAGACCCTGACCCAGCAACGGGCCGACGAGCTGCTGCGCCTGCAGGCGGCGCTGGGCCAGTGGGGTGCCGACCTGGATGCGATCGTGGAAACCGGCGAGGTGAACGCGCTCGAATTCAATGGCCAGGTGCTGCGCATGACCCGCCGTGACAGTGCCGAAGCCGGCCTGCAAAGCCCCGGCGTGCGGGTGGTGGCCTGGGCGCGGCACACGGGCGTCCAGCGGTCCGGGCCCGGGGCACCCAACCCCGCCACGCCGTCCAGCGCCGGTAGCAGCCACTGGATGCGCTGGCAGTCGCCCCCGCTGGTGCGGCGCGACGAACTGGCGCGGGCCTGGCAGCGCGCAGCCGACTGGGGCAGCGGCGCCCAGGCGGCCGCCGCCGACAGCGCCGGTGGTGGCAACGACAGCGCCATTGCCCTGTTGGGCATCGACCAATGGGAGCTGTTCTACCACCGCGGCGAGACCTGGGCCAACCCGTTGTCGTCGGTGGGGACGGAGAGCACGGGCGTTGAAGTGGCGGG
>JAGXSV010000059.1 GCA_018333605.1 Hydrogenophaga sp.
CCCGTTCGAGCCCGCAGCGCCACGCTTCGCTGGCCTCACCACGCATTGGTGCTGAGTGTCAAGTTCCATGCCATTCGGCAGTGAGCCAGTCAAGCCGCGGCCGCCTGGTTTTGATTTCCCACAATGAGCATATCAAAATTCATGATGTGGAAAATAAAATTGCTGCAATGCAAAAATATTTCTCATTATAGAAAATAATATTTCATATTGAGAAATATACTATGAAAGATATTGAATTTAAACAAAAAAATATTTGTCTTGTATAAGACATAAGAGCTTTTCAAACTCTTCTACAAGACTTAAAGTTTGTTCACCGGCACTGTCCTTGCATCTCCAGCTGCCCAACCTGTTTTCTCAACCTCACGGAGTAGTTTCATGTCTCAAACACCGACCCGCCAGCAACAGATCGAAGCCCTCGAAAAAGACTGGGCCACCAACCCTCGCTGGAAGGGCGTCAAGCGAGGTTACACCGCCGCCGACGTGGTGCGTCTGCGCGGCAGCATGCAGCCTGAATACACGCTGGCCAAAAACGGTGCTGAAAAACTGTGGGCCAAGGTCAACGGCGGGGCCAAGAAAGGCTACGTGAACGCTTTCGGTGCCATCACCGCCGGTCAGGCCATGCAGCAAGCTAAGGCCGGACTGGAGGCTGTGTACCTCTCAGGCTGGCAAGTGGCTGCCGACGGCAACACTTCCGAGACCATGTATCCCGACCAGTCGCTCTACGCCTACGACTCGGTCCCAACCATGGTTCGCCGTATCAACAACACTTTCAAACGTGCTGACGAGATTCAGTGGGGTCGTGGTATCGAACCAGGTTCCCCCGAGTTTGTCGACTACTTCCTGCCCATCGTGGCCGATGCAGAAGCCGGTTTTGGCGGCGTGCTCAACGCGTTTGAGTTGATGAAGAACATGATTGCTTCCGGTGCTGCCGGCGTTCACTTTGAAGACCAGTTGGCCGCCGTGAAGAAGTGCGGTCACATGGGCGGCAAGGTGCTGGTGCCCACGCAAGAGGCTTGCGAAAAGTTGATTGCTGCCCGCTTCGCCGCTGACGTGATGGGTGTGTCCACCATCGTGCTGGCCCGTACCGATGCCGAAGCTGCCAACCTGATCACGAGTGACCACGACGCCAACGACAAGCCTTTCCTGACCGGCGAGCGCACGCAAGAGGGTTTCTACCGCGTCAAGAATGGCTTGGAGCAGTCCATCAGCCGTGGTGTGGCTTATGCCCCTTACGCCGATCTGGTGTGGTGCGAAACCGGCGTGCCCGACATTGGCTTTGCCCGCGAATTTGCGCAGGCCGTGCATGCTTCTTGCCCAGGCAAGCTGCTGTCGTACAACTGCTCACCTTCGTTCAACTGGAAGAAAAACCTGAACGACAGCCAAATCGCATCGTTCCAGGATGATCTGGCCGCGCTGGGCTACAAGTACCAGTTCATCACGCTGGCCGGCATCCACATCAACTGGTTCAACACCTTCCAGTTCGCACACGCTTATGCCCGTGGCGAAGGCATGAAGCACTACACCGAAATGGTGCAGGAGCAGGAATTTGCTGCACGTGACAAGGGCTACACCTTTGTGTCGCACCAGCAAGAAGTGGGCGCAGGCTACTTCGACGACGTGACCACCGTGATCCAGGGTGGTTCTTCCAGCGTGAAAGCCCTCACCGGCTCGACCGAAGAAGAACAGTTCCACTGATCGCCTGGCCCGACGAGGCCGATGAGACGAGAAATCGCCACCCTTCGGGGTGGCTTTTTTTTGTGCGCCCAGCATGGGCGCACACCTGCGGGTGCAAGTCCCGCCGCAAGTTGACCAAGACGAGCGAAGCGAAGCGCAACTGCACGAGGGCGACCGGGTGTGGGAAGGAAGCGTGGGGCGTAAATCATGAGCCGATGGACAAGAACCACATAGAAGGCGTTGCCGATCAGGGCGAGCGGGCATGAAACCGCAAAGCTCTTTTGGTCAAAGATCAGGCGGCGTAAATGGGGCGGTTGTGTGATGAAGGAGTGCGTTCTTACCTGGGGAGATCTCGCCTTGCGCCTGAAAGGGCGACGGTACTGCCGGAGCGAGAAGTCAGCAGAAGCCGTCGTAGCAGGAGCCGGGGCCGCTGAGGCCACAAGGCAAGAGCGAAGGACCGAACGAGAGTGAGTGACCGAGGACAAGGAGATGTCAAAGGCTATGCGTCAGATGCCGGATTCATCCGGGCGGGTGGGGTCCCGTATGGTTGTTTGCAAGTGTGGTTTCAAGACGTTCACTCCAGTGGTCCCCTCGTTGGTGAGGGGGTGAAAGTTACGTCCTGCCCGTCGGTCTTCAGGTGACCGACCCTGCATGTTCAATGTGTCGTGTCACCCTGGCCGGGGTGGAGATGGCATGGTCCGCCCACCTACAGCACTGCTGGCGCGCGGCCCCACTCAGGTGACGAGGTGGGGCCTCGCAAAAACGGCATCAAAGTGCCAAAGTGAGGTTGCTACAACCATGCATTTGGAGGCCCCTCATGCAATCTACCGCAAATCTGCCCGTCATTGGCTTGGACCTGGCCAAGTCCGTATTCCAGCTGCACATCGTCGATCCGCAGACCGGAGAGATTGAGCGCCGCCAGATCAAGCGCGCCCGGCTCACCGAATTCTTCGCCAAGTGCCCGCGCAGCCTGGTGGCGATGGAAGCTTGCGGCACCGCCCATCACTGGGCTCGGGTGAGCCACATGCCGTCAAGCTGCTGCCAGCGCAGCACGTCAAGGCCTTCTTGTTGCGCGACAAGACCGACGCGATGGATGCGCAGGCAATCTGGGTCGCTGCGCAGCAGCCGCACATCAAGCCTGTGCCGGTCAAGTCCGAACGCCAGCAAACCTGCCTGGCCTTGCATGGCATGCGACGCCAACTCATGAAGATGCGCATCATGCAGACCAACGCGCTGCGTGGCATCCTGGCCGAATTCGGCATCGCACTGCCAGTAGGACACACCAAGCTGCTCAAGACGATTCAGGGAGAAATCGCTCGAGCGCAGCAGGCCGACCAACTATCCGCTGATCTGGTGATCAGTCTGCAGGAGCAGCTCAGACGCATTGATGCCCTGCAAGGAGACATCGACCAACTCAGCCAGCGGTTGCGTGCCATGATCCGGGAGGACCGGCAGATGCAAGCCATACAGCAAATCCCAGGTGTTGGAGACCTTACGGCATCGGCTCTGGTGGCGGCCGTCGGGGATTTCTCGGCGTTCAAATCCGGGCGACAGTTTGCCTCCTGGGTCGGACTCGTGCCTCGGCAAGTGGGCACCGGTGGCAAGACGCAACAGTTGGGTATATCCAAACGCGGCGACACCTACCTGCGTACTCTCTTGATCGCGGGGGCCAGAGCCGTCATTGCACGATCAGAGAAGTCCAGTTGGATCAACCGACTGCTGGAGCGGCGTCATTACAACGTAGCTCAGCCCCGTCATCGTGACGATCTGCATGATCTTGGTGCCTTGTCTGTACAGCCTCACGACTTGCTTGCGGCGCTCGTGAAGTTGCGCCAGTGTTTGACTTCTTGCGCTTTCTTTCTCCATGACTCTCTGATCACGAGAATCAGAAAAAGTTCAGACTTTATTGGGCCTTATCTATAGGAGCCTGTCGGACTTGAACCGAAATTCCACGGCAAAGTCGAGGCTGCGAGGTTTTCAATTCTCATGAACAGCTGCCGAGGCCTTTCGGCGGTCGTGAAGTGTCCGCGCCGGGTGATGCGCGGCCGAGCCGCGTCCGCCGTACTGGCGCGTCAGTGCGCTCAGGTCCAACTGCTCAATGACTTCCACCACGAAGCGCGCCAGGTGATTGGCCGGCAACCACTCGTTGACCAAGGGTGGCAGCAGGTAGGCGGTGTCTCGGTCAACGGAGATGAAACGGCTCATGGCTGGTGATCGACTGGCGGTGGGATTCCGTGACTATCTGATCTGAACCCCGCTGGGAGAAGGCGGGAAAGTCCGACAGCCTCCTAGGCGCACCAAAGACCAGTGGGGTTGGTTATGCCCATCCAGAGCGCCCAGCCTGACGTGACCGCAAGTGCCACCCCGCCGAGCCGAATACCCAAGGCACCAGAGCGCCCCCCCCTCAGGCGCAACAACAGCCATGGCCCGGCGGTCAAAGATATGGATGTTCCGATAGAAAAAAGCGCCATGATGACAGCGCCTTCCATCGCATTGGCAGACAGCGACGCCACTAGCAGGGCCGAATACAACAGGCCGCAGGGCATCAGCGCCCACGCGACACCGAGCGCCACAGGGGCGCGCGACCCCAATGACGCCATCATCGGGCGGGCTTTTCGCCAGATCGATTGACCGAGGTTTTCAATCCAAGCGGGCTGTCGGGCCTGCCAGATCAGCACGGCACCCAACAAAAGGACAGCCACGTGGAACATGGTCCACACAGGACGCAGCATCGCGGTGTTGGTGCCCAACCATGCCAAGCCTTGCACCGAGCCGGCGGCAAAGGCCCCGAACAGCGCGTAACCTAACATGCGGCTGAACTGGAAGGTCCACAACGCGCGGGTGCTGCGCTCACCCGCCGAACGGCTGATGCCCGCACACGCGGCACCACACATGACCACACAGTGGGGCCCGCCCGCGACGCCCATTAACAGGGCCGTAATCGCCATTGAAGTCTGCATAAGCCACTTTAGCGCAGGCCGGGAACGGGTGGCGCCATCGCCTGCGGTACCCCACTGAACGCTTAGATGATTTTCGAGAACCTTGCCCGGTCCAGATCAACCTGCAGGTTCTTGTCAAACACCATGGCAATGGCGCGTACCAGGAACCAGCCTGTGGCCGTGACCTCCACACCTGTTTCGTCGATCGTGACAAGGCCACTTTCTGCCAGGCCCGCGAGCAGCTCCAACTCACGCGCGAAGTACGACTTGAATTCAACGAGGTGGCCGAGCTCAATCGACTCGTACTGCAGCCGCCCCTGGCACATGAGGGACATGATGACGGAACGGCGCAGCAGATCGTCACGGGTCAGCGCCAAACCACGCACGATGGGCAGACGCCCTTGGTCAAGAGCGTCGTAGTACTCGTCCAGCGTTTTAGCGTTCTGGCTGTAGGTGGCACCAATTCGCCCAATCGCAGAGGTGCCAAGAGCGATCAGATCGCAATCGGGTTGGGTGCTGTAGCCCTGGAAATTGCGGTGCAGACGGCCCTGGCGCTTGGCCACAGCCAACGCGTCTGAGGGCAAGGCAAAGTGATCCATGCCCACGTAAACATAGCCTGCGTCCATGAACGCGTCCAGCGACGCTGACAGCATGGCCAGCTTGTCGCCGCCGCTGGGCAACTCGGCCGAGACGATGCGGCGCTGCGGCTTGAAACGCGAGGGCAGATGGGCGTAGGCGTAGAGCGCAATGCGGTCTGGGCGCAGTTCGTTGACCTGAGCCAGGGTACGTGCAAAAGACTCCGGTGTTTGCAACGGCAAACCATAGATCAGATCCACGTTGACCGATTCAAACCCGATTTTGCGAGCGGCTTGGACCAAGGCAAAAACCTGCTCCGCAGGCTGCACCCGGTGGACCGCCTTTTGCACGGCCGGGTCGAAATCCTGCACACCAAAGCTCAGACGGTTGAAACCCAATCGAGCCAGGGTCTGCAGCCGCTGTTCGGTCACTGTACGGGGATCGACTTCAATCGAGTACTCCCCCCCAGGTACCAAGGTGAAGTTGCGCCGAATCATCGACATCAGATCATGCAACTCGGCATCTGACAGAAAGGTGGGCGTCCCCCCACCGAAGTGCAGCTGTGAGACACTGTGCCCTTGACCGAAGTGCTGCACCTGCAACTCCACCTCACGCGAGAGGTAACGCAGATACTCAGCGGCGCGGTCGTGGTGTTTCGTGATGACCTTGTTGCATGCGCAGTAGTAGCAAACCGATTCACAAAACGGAATGTGCACATAAAGCGACAATGGCAATGCCATTGAACCCGCACGGCGGTGCTCAAGCGCTTGGATGTAGTCTTGCTCCGTGAAAGCTTCAATGAATCGGTCAGCCGTCGGATACGAGGTATACCGGGGTCCGGGAATATCGAATTGCTTGAGCAACTCGTTGGAAATAGCATGACTCACAAACAGTTCTCCGATTTTGAGGACTCAATGTGCCGCATCTGCCCCTCAGCACCTTTGATCTTGATCAAAACCTCCGTCCGATCGCAGGGCTGGGCCTGTCAGCAGGTTCACGACGAGGCCTCTTGTCATCAGCGTCAAGACTATGCGTTAAGCTCAACCCGCAATTCCAAGAGATACATATGGACGTTCAAAGCATCAAAGTCGCCTGTTCAAGCTGCAACCTGCGTGAGTTGTGCCTGCCCATGGGTCTGAACAGTGAAGAAATCGACAAACTGGACTCTGTCATTTCCAACCGTCGTCGCATCAAGCGCGGTTCTGCCTTATTCAACACGGGCGACAAGTTCACCTCTCTTTTTGCGGTGCGTTCCGGCTTTTTCAAAACCTGCGTCACCACCGCCGACGGCCGCGACCAAGTGACCGGCTTCCAGATGACGGGCGAGATCATTGGACTGGACGGGATCGTCAGCGACCACCACTCGTGCGACGCGATTGCCCTGGAGGATGCTGAGGTCTGCGTGATGCCATTTGATCAAGTGGAAGAGTTGTCCCGCGAATTCACCACGCTACAGCACCATGTGCACAAGATCATGAGCCGCGAGATCGTGCGTGACCACTCGGTGATGCTGCTTCTCGGCAGCATGCGCGCTGAAGAGCGGCTGGCTGCATTTTTGCTCAATCTGGTGCAGCGCTTGCATGCCCGGGGATTCTCACAGTCTGAGCTTGTTTTGCGAATGACCCGCGAAGAGATCGGTAGCTATCTGGGCATGAAGCTGGAAACTGTAAGCCGAACATTTTCAAAGTTTGCGGACGATGGCATCATCGAAGTCAAACAGCGTTATGTGCACATCAAAAGCACCGATGGCCTTCGGCAGATCGTGAATCCGCAGACCGGACGCTGACCCCACCCATTCCAAGCTCAAAAAGAAATCCCTTTCCAAAAAGCCCCTTGGGTAGCAGGCATGCCACCCAAGGGCTTTTGCCTGGTTTACGAAAACAGCGTTGGAAAGTCAGTTGCATCGGCCGTTCTTCGCACAGTTGTCTGGCCGTTCGTTTTCGGCAACCGGGCAACGGTTGACCTCAAACGGCGACATGGCGAGCAAGGTCGTCAACGCACTGGAAGCCATGGTAGCCCCCCAAAACACAAAGAACGCCAACGTGTAAACCGCCTCGCGCGACAACGCCAAGGGTGAGCCAAACCAGTACAGATCGCCGGGATCCACGAAAGCAAAAACCACCATCTCCAGCACAGCGGCGACCAAAAAGGCTGGCCATGCTATCCACATCAAACGCTGCGCCCACATGGTTGTGCCTCCTCTTTAATCTTCATTTTTGCTAGAAAGCGCAAGCCACCCTGGAGCGGTCGTTCAAAAGGCGGACTCTTATTTTTCAGAGGGCACCACGGGTGAAGCCGCATGGTTGCGCCCCTGGTTGGCTGGCTGCACAGCCATCAAAGCATCAATTCGTGCCTGTCCCTCCAGCGCCAATGCTGCCCTGCGCTCGCGCTCGTATACCTCCTTGTCGAGCACCGGATCCTGGTCCATGGAGGAAATCACCACCATGGTGCTGGTGGCCAGTACGCCACACAACAGAAGGGCCGGAACGAACACCACCTGCGGAATTCGCCACCAGGGGATATCTTCCGAACTAGGGGGCTGGGTCAAGGGCGCGTTACTCATGTGATGGCTCCGAAAGGGGAATGTCAATAGATGCTGAACGTCGTCAGCGCGGTACCAGGAAGGCGGCTTTCTCGGACACTTCAACCGACTCGTCGCCGACCGAACGGATCGCGAACTGGATGGGATGCGAGCCCGGGGTCGCGGCATCCGGCGGGATCTGAACCCGGATCGCAGCCGAGCGCACTTCCGTCGCCAACACTTCGACTTCGTTGTCCGAGGCGATGGTGACGCCCGGCAGACCGGTCACCGTGATGACGTAGCGCTGGGTGGATTCTGTCGCATTCATGATTTGCAGTCGGAAAACGTTTTCAATCCGCCCCTGCTCCACCATGCGAGCCAAAACACCGCGGTCACGCAATACGTCTACCTTGAGCGGCTTGCGCAAAAACAGGCTCACCATGACGGCCAGTGTGATGGCCACCAAAATACCGGTGTACACCAGCACCCGCGGCCGAAACGCGCGCTTGATCATTTGCGCCGTGTTCCACCCCTGTGCAATCCCATTCTGGGTAGAGTACTTCACAAGGCCGCGCGGGTAACCCACCTTGTCCATCACTTCGTCGCACACGTCAATGCAGGCACCGCAGCCAATGCATTCGTACTGCAACCCTTTGCGAATATCGATGCCGGTCGGGCAGACCTGGACACAGAGTGTGCAGTCGATGCA
Source organism: Hydrogenophaga sp. (assembly GCA_018333605.1). GTDB lineage: Bacteria > Pseudomonadota > Gammaproteobacteria > Burkholderiales > Burkholderiaceae_C > Hydrogenophaga. The sequence goes on from JAGXSV010000059.1 coordinate 8,420, forward strand.
CGAGCCCAGTCCCAGCGCCAATGGATCGGCCTTCTTTGACCGGGGGCCGCGGGGCTCACCACGCTTTTCGTCGTAGGTGACGATCATGGTGTCTTTGTCGAACATGGCGCTCTGGAAGCGCGCATAGGGGCACATGTATTTGCAGACCTGCTCACGCATGAAGCCAGCATTGCCGTAGGTGGCAAAACCGTAGAAAAACACCCAGAAGGTCTGCCATGGGCCCAACGAAGCGGCCAGCGACAACGCGGTCAACTCCCGGATGGGCGTGAAATAGCCCACAAAGGTGAAGCCTGTCCAGAGTGAAAAAGCAATCCACAGTCCATGCTTCAGCCATTTTTTGCCAAGTTTCTGCGCTGAAAAAGCAGCTTGGTCCAAGCGCATGCGGGCCGAACGATCGCCCTCAACCTTCTTCTCGATCCAGAGAAAAATCTCGGTATAGACCGTTTGTGGGCAGGCGTAGCCGCACCAGAGACGACCAGCCACGGCCGTGAACAGGAACAGTGCCAGCGCAGAAATGACCAGCAGACCCGTCAGGTAAATAAAGTCCTGCGGGTACAGCACCAAGTTGAAAATATAGAAGCGGCGCGCTTCCAGGTCAAACAGAACCGCTTGACGTGCGTTCCACTCCAGCCAGGGCAACCCGTAAAACACAATCTGCGTAATCCAGACCGTGATCCAGCGCCAGTTTGAAAACAGCCCCGACACCGAGCGTGGATAAATCTTCTGTCGCGCGGCGTACAGGGAAACCATCACCTCGTCATCGTCTTTGCCGCCACGGGCAGGCACCGCCGTGATAGGAATGACGGACTTGTTGACGTTGCTGTCTGGCATGTCGGAACTCACGAGGAACCCGGAAGTGAAAGCAAAAAACCACAAGCGGCGGTCATCACAACCGCCGCTGTCTCAGGAAAAAAGCGCTCAGTTGGCCGCCTTGTTGGACATGCCCCAGACGTAGCCGCTGAGCACGTGAATCTGCGCCTCGTTGAGCAACACCGACTGTCCGGGCATCTGGTTATTGATACCGTTGTTGACAGCGCGAATGATGGCTTCTTCGCCCCAGCCGTGCAGCCAAATACCGTCGGTCAGATTGGGTGCACCCAGGGCGCTGTTGCCCTTGGCGTCCATGCCGTGGCACGCAGCGCACGAACCAAAATTGTTCCTGCCCTGGGAGGCGCGCACGCTGTCGTGCGGGCTGCCCGACAGGCTGAGCACATAGTGAGCCAGATTGCGGACGTCTTCAGGACCGCCCACCGCAGCGCCCAGGGGGGGCATCACACCGTTGCGACCTTGGGCAATTGAGACCTTGATCGCTTCTGGGTCACCACCCCACAGCCAATCGCCATCGGTGAGGTTGGGGAAGCTCCTGGCGCCACGGGCATCGGAGCCGTGGCACTGGGCGCAGTAGTTCATGAACAGGCGCTCACCCACAGCCATCGCCTGTGTGTCACCAGCCAGTTGCTCGGGCTTCATTTCATTGAACTTGGCGTAGATGGGTGCAATGGCTTCCTGAACCTTCTTCACCTCAGCGGCGTGCTGTCCTTGTGACGACCATCCCAACACCCCCTGGAACTTCCCAAACGTGGGGTAAAGCACGCCATATACCAGCGCAAACACCACGGTGATGATGAAGAGATACACCCACCAGCGTGGCAATGGGTTGTTCATCTCTGCCAAGTCACCATCCCAAACATGACCGGTGGTGTTGTCGGCATGTGTCGCCGCTTTGGTCGTGCCGCTGATCCACAGCAGGATCAGACAGGCGATGATGCTGACCAGCGTCAGCCCGGCCACGTAATAGTGCCAGAATTCACTTGTAAAGTCGCTCATGATATTTCTCTTGTTGGTGCCGCGGTTTAGTCTTCGTTGAAGGGTAGCCGGGCTGCCTCGTCAAAGTTGGCCTTGTTGCGTTTGGACCAGGCCCAGACCAAGATGCCCATGAAGATCAGAAAACTGACCAGGGTGAAGGCGCTACGCAGATCGTTGATGTCCATGGCGAGCCTCTGACTTATTGGGTAGAGCCTGTTGCCTCAACAGGCTTGATTGCGGCCGCTGACACAGGTGATGCAACGTCGGTTGGCGCTGCTGCCGCCGGTGCTGGTGCTGCACGGATTTCACTGCGAGCGGTACCGAGCACCTGCAAGTAGGCAATCACCGCATCCATTTCTGTCTTGCCTTTCACATCAGCCACCGACGCGGCGATTTCTTCATCGGTGTAAGGCGCGCCCAGAGTGCGCAACACTTCCATGCGCTTGGGTAGTTGGGTCTCATTGACCATTTTTTCAGCCAGCCAAGGGTAGGCCGGCATGTTGGACTCAGGCACCAGATCGCGCGGATTGATCAGGTGGATTCGGTGCCACTCATCGCTGTAACGGCCACCCACACGGTGCAGGTCAGGGCCGGTGCGCTTGGAGCCCCACTGGAAAGGACGGTCGTAAACGAATTCGCCAGCCACAGAATAAGGACCATAGCGCAGGGTTTCAGCTTGGAAGGGGCGGATCATCTGCGAGTGGCAGTTGTAGCAACCCTCGGCGACATACACATCCCGACCAGCCAATTGCAGCGCGCTGTAGGGCTTGAGACCCTCAATCGGCTGGGTGGTGGACTTCTGGAAGAACAGAGGAACAATTTCCACCAGACCGCCCACCGCCACCACGAGCGTGATCAACACGATCATAAGGAAGTTGTTGGTCTCGATCCGAGCGTGACCCGTGAGTTTTTCGTTACTTGCCATGTTGTTTCTCCTCAGGCGTGTGCAGGGTTAACAGCCATCACTGGGACTGGCACAACGCGCCCCTGACGCACGGTCATGACGACGTTCCACAGCATGACGACCATGCCGCCGAAGTACAGCAGACCACCCACCAGACGGATCACATAGAACGGGAAGGTGGCTTTCACCGACTCCACGAAGGTGTAGGTCAGGCTGCCGTCCGGGTTGACCGAGCGCCACATCAGGCCCTGCATCACACCGGCGATCCACATGGCGGCGATGTACAGCACGATACCGATGGTGGCCACCCAGAAGTGCAACTCAATGGCGGGCACCGAGTACATCTTTTTCTGACCCCACAGACGGGGAATAAGGTAGTACAGCGAACCCATGGACACAAGACCCACCCAACCCAGGGCACCTGAGTGCACGTGGCCTACGGTCCAGTCGGTGTAGTGGCTCAGCGCGTTGACGGTCTTGATCGACATCATCGGACCTTCGAAAGTGGACATGCCGTAAAACGACAGGGACACGATCAGGAAGCGCAGGATGGGGTCGTCACGCAGCTTGTGCCAAGCACCCGACAGGGTCATGATGCCGTTGATCATGCCACCCCAGCTGGGCGCCAGCAGAATCAGGGAAAAGACCATGCCAACCGATTGCGTCCAGTCAGGCAGCGCGGTGTAGTGCAAGTGGTGTGGGCCGGCCCACATGTAGGTAAAGATCAGCGCCCAGAAGTGGACGATGGACAAGCGGTAGGAATACACCGGACGCTCGGCCTGCTTGGGGATGAAGTAGTACATCATGCCCAGGAAGGCCGCGGTCAGGAAAAAGCCCACGGCGTTGTGGCCGTACCACCACTGCATCATGGCGTCCTGGACACCGGCATAGACCGAGTAGGAATGCGTCGCGCTGGTGGGGATCTGGATGTTGTTGAAGATGTGCAGCAACGCGACAGCAATGATGTAGGCACCAAAGAACCAGTTGGCCACGTAAATGTGGCGAACCTTGCGGATGCCCACGGTGCCGAAGAACACCACCGCGTAAGAGACCCAGACGACAGCGATCAACAGATCGATCGGCCAGATCAGTTCGGCGTATTCCTTGCCTTGGGTCAGGCCCAACGGCAATGTGACAACGGCCAAGACGATGACCAGGTTCCAGCCCCAAAACGTGAACCAGGCCAGCTTGTTCAGAAAGAGCTTGGTGTGGCAGGTTCGCTGCACCACGTAGTAGCTGCTCGCAAACAGGACGCAACCACCAAACGCAAAAATCACCGCATTGGTGTGCAATGGACGCAAGCGACCGTAGCTCAGCCACTCAATACCCATATTGAGCTCGGGCCAGGTTAACTGGGCTGCAATGATCACACCCACCAACATACCCACCACACCGTAGATCACGGACATGATGGCAAAACCACGGACAACACCGTCGTCGTAGACCGCCGACTGGCTGGCCTTTGTTATTACGGACATACAGAACTCCTCGTAAATGTCACTTTGAGGAGTGTCCTCACGGCCCCCCCCTTCCGCCTTGACTTATATCAATCGCCTCTGAGAATGCGATCGCCCTCCCGCTCGATGTTGTCAAACTGCCCCTTTTGAAGCGCCCACCAGAACACGCCGATGATGGCGAAGACCAGCAGAACGGAGATCGGGATCAACAAATACAAAACATCCATGGCGCACACCCAGAAAATTCAAACTTCAAACACCGGTTGGCTGACCGCTGCATGGTACGCCTTCAGGGTTTACCCGAGACAGTATCAGAGGACCCCGATGGGACTTTAGATGCCAGGCGCAAGGCATTGCCGATGACCAGCAACGAACTGCCAGCCATGCCCAGACCTGCGAGCCAGGGCGGCATGAAACCAAACAAGGCTAGAGGAACGCAGACGAGGTTGTAAGTCGCGGCCCACATGAGGTTTTGCCGCACGATGCGCAAAGTGCAACGCGCCTGCTGAAGCGTCCGGACCACATCCATGACCTCCCCACCCTGAATCACGTAGTCGGACTGTGCCTGTGCCAGCGGTGCTGCATGACCCAGGGCGAAGGAGGTATCGGCACGCGCCAGCACCGGGCCATCATTCAGGCCGTCACCCACCATGGCCAGCTTGATGCCTTGAGCTTGCAACGCCGACACCTCGGCAAGTTTCTGTTCGGGTGATGCTCCCGAAATCACGTGGTCAACGCCCACCGCCCGGCCGACCAACTGCGCGGCAGCCTCGCGGTCCCCCGAGAGCAGCCAAGTGCGCACACCCATGGCCCGCAGTGCGGCCACGGCGGCGTGCGCATCATCACGCAGACCTTCCTGCAAAGTAAACGTGGCGAGCCAACCCTGCTCGTCCGACAAAAACACCCGGGGTGAGTCGCCAGCGTCCGGTGCAGCAGCCTCTGCAACAGACACCTCGCAAAACGCGGCAGACCCCAAACGCAGGCGCGCACCATCGGCGCGCAACGCCTGCATACCCTGCCCCGCCAACTCGGCCAGATCGGTCAAGACCTCAGGCCCGATGGCATCAAGACCCGCCGCCGCCAAGGTGAGGGCACGCGAAACCGGGTGCAAAGACCCCGCTGCCATCTGCCCGGCCAACTCCAGCGCCTGTTCACGGCTCACCCCGGCACGTGTGCGCACGTCGTCCAGCACCAGGCGGTCATGCGTCAGCGTGCCCGTTTTGTCAAAGACCACCGCGTTGATGTTGGCCAGGGACTCAAAGGCCTGCAGGCGGCGGACCAGAATACCGCGCCGCGCCAAGGCACCAGCAGACGAGAGCATGGCCGCTGGCGTGGCCAGCGACAAAGCACACGGGCAGGTGACAATGAGCACCGCCACCGCCACCGCCAGTGCCTTGTTGGGGTCAATTTGCCACCAGTACCAGGCTGCGAAAGCAGCCGCCACAAGCACCGCCACCAGAAACGGTGCGGCAATGCGATCGACCAAAATAGCCAGCCTCGGTTTTTCGGTAGACGCCTTCTCCATCAGCGACACGATCTGGGCAAAGCGCGTATCGCGCCCGAGCTTATCCACCCGCAGCAGCACCGGGCCACCCAGGTTGAAACTGCCCGCCACCACGGCGCCACCTCGTTCACGGATCACCGGCCGCGACTCGCCCGTGAGCAGCGCTTCGTCCACGGTGGCGCTTTCGCTGAGCACCGTGCCGTCGCCCGGAAAAGCCTGGCCAGCCTGCAGGCGAACCACATCACCCGTCGCCAAGCGACGAATGGACACGGCCTCAAAGCTGCCGTCGGGTTTCTGCAGGTCGCATATCTCGGGCAGGCGGTTCATCAGACTGTCCAGCGCACCCGCCGTGCGGTCACGCGCCTTCAGTTCCAGGTAGCGTCCACCGAGCAGGAAAAACACAAACATGGTGAGCGAGTCGAACCAGACCTCGTAGCCCCAAGGACCCGTGGGGTCAAAGGTGGACCCCGAGCTGGCTATAAAGGTGACCAGGATACCGATGGAAACCGGGGTATCCATACCGACGCGGCCGTGCTTCAAATCGCGCCACGCGCTGCTGAAAAATGGTCCGCTGGCGAAAAACACCACCGGCAGGCTCAGCACCCAACTGGCCCAGCGCAGCAGTTGGTCGATGTCGGCCGGTATTTCGCCCGGCTCGGTGACGTAAGCAGGCCATGCATACATCATGACCTGCATGCTACAAAAGCCTGCCACGAACAGGCGCCAAAGGGCCTGCCGGGTTTCGCGCAAGCGCTCACTGATGGACAGCGCCTGCTGGATCGGTAACAGGCGGTAGCCGGTGTCACCCACCACCCGCGCCAGGCTGGACATGCTGGTTAGCGCCGGGTTCCAGTGCAAGGTGAGGCGCCGGGTGGCGGCATGCACATGGGCGCGCTCCACGCCTGGCAGGTGCTGCAACGCACTCTCCACCGTATCGGCGCAGGCGGTGCAGTACATGCCCTGCACCATCAGCACCGACACTGCCGTAGGCGTCCCATCAACATCACTGAAATCGGTGAACTCTCGCAGCTCCACCGGGTCATCAAGCACCCCGAAATTGTCGGTCACATGAAGCGGTCCGCGATGTTCACCGAGCCACGTGACGCGTTGCGGCGCACCTGGTTTTTCCTGGGCAAGGGATGAGCCCGAAAAGCGCGGGTCAGCGGTCGGAAACCCTGCCGGGGGCGCGGAAACGGCTTCATTCATCTGTGAAGAATAAGGGAAGTCTGGCTGCACGTGCTTGATTTAGGTCAACCGTAAACCGGCGGTGTTTGCTAGGCTACGGGTTTTACACCAATATTTGAGGAGATCCTGCATGTACAAACGTATTCTCGTGGCCACGGATGGTTCTAAACTTTCGCAGCAAGCGGTCGAGCATGCTATCAATCTGGCCGATCTGACCGGCGCGGAGGTGGTGGCGCTGAAGGTGGTGCCGCGGTATCCACAAACCTACTTTGAAGGTGGTGTAGCCTTGGCGGCTGCCGAGGTGGCCCGCATCGAGAAGCAGTGGCAGGACGAAGCCATGGCGGCAGTGACGGCGGTGAAGTCCGCGGGGCAGTTGCGCGAGGTCAAGGTCAAGCCCATCACCGTGAAGTCAGATCTGATTGCCGAAGCGATCATTGCGGCTGCGAAGCGCAACAAATGCGATCTGATTGTGATGGCGTCTCACGGTCGTCGAGGTCTCAAGCGCTTGCTACTCGGCAGCGAAACGCAACAAGTTCTCACGCATTCCCACACCCCGGTATTGGTGTTGAGGTGAGCATCTCCACACGGTAAGCAGCCCCCAGCGCAACCCAGGCCTCACCCTCGAAGTACGCAGCCATCGCTGACGGGTTCGATAAAAAAAGACTGGGGAATGACGAAGAAGAAAGCCTATGGCAGGCTGCCAAGATACCTCTCGCCAAAGGTGCCACCATCAGCGATGGCCAGCTTCAGACGATTTGGGCGGTGGCGGTGGCGCCATGCGCCATCCGAGGGGTTGTTTCCCGTGGCTGAGGGGCCTTCACACCGCATTTGGCTCTCCCTTGCGCACCCTGCGGACGAACTGGTCTCAAGATCCGCATGCGCTCAACTTTGCAGACGGCCATGGTCTGCGTGACCTGTAGTCTTACCCTCTTGAGCCCGCGCACCATCGCCTGACGAATGGGGCGAATGAAATTGCCTCATCCAAAGCTCTGTTCAAACGGTCGGCCCTGATTTATCCTGGAAACGGCAGTTGGACAGGCCCGAGTGGGCTGTCACCCGGAAGGTGAGCGCCGTCGTGGTCAAAATCATCCATGTTCATGTGCCTTTTCAGCGGAAAGAGCGCGGTCAACTGCCGTTTCTAGGTTCAATCGGCGCCAACACCTTGCCTCTGAGGCATTCCCGCAACCTGTCTAGGCGCGCCTCACGCCGGATACAACTTGAGGCGCTGTGCTGTTGGCGGGTCACGAGAGCACTGCAACAACAACCCATACCCGGGGTGCAGTTGGGCTGAGTGAAGATGCTCGACTGGATCAAGTTCCAACGCGAAAGCAAGCTCAGACGGCAGCTCGAAAGATCAGCGTCGCAGCGGTCAACAAAGGTTTGACACCCACTTGCGGAAGTCTTTGCTTGGGTTGGGGTTTGATCTGGTCATTCCAGTTTTTGATTGCCCGACCTTGAGCAGGTAGGTTTTTTTCAGTGTTGGTCCTGGAGCCAGGAGAACCTTCACTGCAGCGTCTCTTTCAGGGGTGAAAGTGCCGGCCATGGAACGACGTCAATGCCCTCGTCAACTAATTCAAGAGCCACCTTCACGGTGGTGCGCCCGCGAATGTTCCGTGGTTCCATCTCGCCGTGGTGCATTGCACGGGCATGGTCCGCAAAACGGCCACCCACATCCTCTGTGTTGGCCAGCATCTGGCGCATCGCTCTGAGAAGCTGAGCCTGCAAGACCGGGTCCGTCACGGTATGACCCGCCTCCGCACTTGCACGGCCAGGGGGACTGGCTGCCAACGGCTGGACCGCATTTTTCCGGCCGTCACGAAGGTTCAATCGGGGTGCGGTCAACATTTTTTGAATCTGTGCGTCGCCACACACAGGACAACTCACCAACCCGCGGGCGAGCTGACTGAGGTAATCGTGTTCGGACGCAAACCAACCTTCAAAATCGTGTCGATGAGCGCATTGCAGGTTAAGGACCTTCATGGTCTGGATTATCCGGCGCGCGAGGCAAGTGAGTGCGCTGGGGGATCATGACACCAGTCAAGCACCCAGTCCTCACGCAACACATTCTGCAACCACAGGGCACCCACCAGGGTTTTGCAATCGATCACCTCACCGTTGCGGCACCAGTTCTGCAGTTCGGCTGGGGACGCGGTGAACACATCGAGAAATTCCCCTTCATCCAGATGCCGATCACCCAAGCTCAGATTTCGGGCAAACCAGATGTCGATGATCTCGTTCGAATAGGCGATGGTGGGTGCCAACTGGCCCGCGAAAGCCCATTCGCGCGCGCTGTAGCCCGTTTCCTCCAGCAACTCCCGCTGGGCACACGCCAAGCTGGATTCGGCAGCATCGAGCTTGCCCGCCGGAAATTCGATCATGACCTGCCGCATGGGATGGCGGTACTGGCGCTCCAGCACCACCCGTCCATCATCGAGAAACGCGATCACCATCACAGCGCCAGGATGCACGACAAACTCGCGGGTTGCTTCGCGCCCGGAAGGCAGGCGAACGGTGTCGCGCACCACATGCAGAAAGTGGCCCTTCAGCAGCTCAGTGCGGGCCAATGGCGTTTCACGCAGGTGCAGGTCTTCCATCGATCAACCTGGAGAGAGCCGGCGCGAACAGACACGAACCCGGGAACACCGCAGAACCGGCCGGGCGGCTGGTGTTGCCCCATACGAGGGGGTGGAGCGCTGAAAGCGCAGCGCGGGGATGGACATGCTCAACCGCGGCGTTTGAACAGGTAGCGGTATACAAAGCCCGGGAAGGCCAGGGTCAAAAAGAGTGCGCCCGTGGTGGCATAAAATTCCCAACCTTGGGGGTAAATCTGCCCTGCTGATTGCTCGAGAGCCAAACCAAACGCTCCGACCAACAGGTAGCAGACAAACAACTCACCCGCACGCATTCCGAGCGTCTTGGGTTCCTTGCGGGGGATTACGGCCAACCAGCGGTTGTTGACAAAAGGTATGTTGGCAGCCAACAACGCAGCGGTCAGCACCAGCCAGACAGAGAGGGTGTGGGTCATAGGGACAATGTGAGCCAGTAAAGTGCCGCGAGTTCCAGGCAGGCGGCTGCCACCCGGGCCAACCGCATGCCTTTTCGCTCTAAACGAACAGGGAAGCGACGGCCTGGGCACAAAGTGCCATGAGGCCGCCGGGCACAATGCCCAGCACAAGGACCAAGGCACCGTTGAGCGTGAGCACAGAACGCACATCAGCACCCGCCACGATCTCAGCGGTTTGCGTTGGCGGGTCAAAGTACATCACCTTGACCAGGCGCAGGTAGTAAAACGCACCCAGCAACGACATCAGCACTGCGAACACTGCCAAGCCAATGTAGAAGGCTCCACTCGAAGCCAGCAGGGCCTGCAGCACCGAAAGCTTGGCGTAAAAACCCACCAATGGGGGCACACCCGCGAGCGAGAACATGCACACAGCCATGACACCGGCGTACAGTGGGCTGCGTTGGTTCAGGCCAGCCAGGTCGCTGATGTTTTCAGACTCGAACCCATTGCGCGACAGCAACATGATGACGCCAAAGGCACCCAGGGTGGTCAGCACATAGGTGACCACGTAAAACATGCTGGAGCTGTAAGCGTTGGCCATGTTGCTCATATCGCCCTGCACCACGCCCGCCAGCAAGCCCAGGAGCATGAAACCCATTTGCGCGATGGTCGAAAACGCCAGCATGCGCTTGAGGTTGGTTTGGGCAATGGCGGCCAGGTTCCCAATCAGTAACGACATGACGGCCAGCACGGCCAGCATTTGCTGCCAGTCAAACGCCAGGGGCAGCATGCCCTCCGCCAGCAAGCGCACCAGAATGGCAAACGCAGCCAACTTGGGTGCGCCACCAATGATCAGAGTGACGGCTGTCGGTGCGCCGTGGTACACGTCAGGCACCCACATGTGAAAGGGAACCACGCCCAGTTTGAAAGCCAGACCGGCAACCAGAAACACCAGGCCAAGCGTCAGTACTTGCGCAGAACCCTTGAGGGTGGCTTCACCGCCGGCAATGGCCTTCATCACCTCGGCCAGATCCAGCGAACCCGTGGCACCATAGATCATGGACATGCCGTACAGCAGAAAACCGCTGGCCAGCGCGCCGAGCACGAAATACTTCATGGCCGCTTCCGTGGCCTGCAAGTCATCGCGGCGCAGGGCCACCAGGGCGTAACTGGAAAGCGTCAGCAACTCAAGCCCGAGGTAGATCACCAGAAAGTTGTGGCCGGAGATCATGACAAACATGCCCAGCAGCGCAAACAGACTCAGCGTGAACAGCTCGCCGCCGCGCAGCATGTCGCGGGCACCAGCATAGGCGCGCCCGTACACCAGCGTGACCATCATGGCCAGTGCGGCAAAGCACTTGAGCCAGTTGCCCATGGGGTCACTGACCACCATGCCACCCCAGCCCATGATGGTTTCCCCCGCGCTCGCGTAGTAACCCTGCAGCAAAGCCACCACGGCCAAGGTCAGCAGGGTCAGCACATAGGTGGCACCCCGGAGCGGCGTCTTGACGCCGAGGTCCAGCAGCGCGATCACGCAGGCCATCACCAGCAACAGGATTTCAGGGTAAGCCGTGACCCAGCTGAGGTTGTCAATCATGTATGCGCTCTCTTGTGTTTTTGGCCGGTCACGGGGTCAGTTCAGTTTGGAAATGGCAACATGGCGCAGCAGATCCGCGACCGAAGCGTCCATCACATCGGTAAATGGCTTGGGGTACACGCCCATGAAAAGTACAGCGACCGCCAGCGAACCCATCACCAGGAATTCGCGGGGGTTGAGATCCGTCAACCCTTTCACGTTGTCGTTGCCTACCGGTCCGAGATAGACCCGTTTGAACATCCAAAGCGAATACGCCGCACCAAAGATGAGCGCAGAGGCCGCAGCCGCCCCCACCCAGAAATTGGCTTTGACCGCGGCCAGAATAACCATCCACTCTCCCACGAAACCCGCCGTGCCGGGCAAACCGCAGTTGGCCATGACAAACAACAAGGCAAATGCCGAGAAATTGGGCATGGTGTTCACCACGCCACCGTAGTCGGCAATTTCACGCGAGTGCACCCGGTCGTAAAGCACGCCAATGCAAAGGAACATGGCGGCCGACACAAAACCGTGCGCAATCATCTGCACGATGGCACCAGACACGCCGAGGTCGCTGAAAACGAAGAAGCCCAGCGTCACAAAACCCATGTGCGCAACGGACGAGTACGCCACCAGTTTCTTCATGTCTTGCTGCACCATAGCCACCAGACCCACGTACACCACAGCCACGAGCGATAGTGAAATCATCAGCCACGCCCACTCTTGGGACGCGTCGGGCAGGATGGGCAATGAAAAACGCAAGAAACCGTACGCACCCAACTTGAGCATGATGGCGGCCAACACGGCGGAACCACCGGTGGGCGCCTCCACGTGAACGTCGGGAAGCCAGGTGTGCACCGGCCACATGGGCACCTTCACGGCAAACGCAGCAAAGAAAGCGAAGAACAGCAGCGTCTGCGCTGTGCTGCCCAAGGGCAACTGATACCAGTCGCTCAGCGCAAAGCTTCCGCCGGACTGGGTGTACAGGTAAATCAGGGCCACCAGCATGAGCAACGAGCCCATGAGCGTGTACAGGAAAAACTTGAACGCTGCGTAAATCTTGTTGGGACCACCCCAGATCCCAATGATCAGGTACATCGGGATCAGGGTGGCCTCAAAGAACACATAAAAGAGCATCGCGTCCTGCGCACTGAACACGCCGATCATCAAGCCCGACAAAATCAGGAACGCACCCATGTACTGGTTCACGCGGCGGGTGATCGCCTCCCAGCTCGCCACCACCACCACCACGGTGATGAACGCAGTCAACAGAACCAACCAGAGCGAAATGCCATCCACACCCAAGTGGTAATGCACATTGAAGCGATCAATCCAGACGCTCTTTTCAACAAACTGCATGGCTGCGGTGCCGATCTCGAACCCGCTGTACAGCGGTACGGTCACGGCCAACGAGACCAGCGCACCCACCAGCGCTATCCAACGGACCACATGTGCCTGGTCGTCACGGCCAAAGGCCAGCAGCACAGCGCCAAAGAAAATCGGCGTCCAGATCGCAAGGCTCAGCAAACCCATCTTGTTCTTCCTCTTATTTGGCGAGCCACACGAAATACGTCGTGAACAGCAACACGCCCACGATCATCACCAGCGCGTAGTGGTACAGGTAGCCAGTTTGTGCCTGGCGCACCAGCGACGAGACCCAGCCGATCAGCTTCCAACTCGCGTTGACCACGCCCCCCTCAATCAATGTACGATCGCCGCCCTTCCACAGGCCGATGCCCAGCCCACGCGCACCCTTGGCCAGCACGTTTTCGTTGAACCAGTCCAGGTAGTATTTGTTTTCCAGGATGGTGACAACGGGCTTGAGCGCACGGCGGATGGCGGTTGGCACAGCCGGGTTGATCAGGTACATGTACCAAGCCGTGACGGCCCCGCCCAGCGCCAGGTACAGCGGTGGGGTGTAAAGCGCGTGGCTCACCATGGCCAAGGGCCCCTGGAAGATTTCGGCAAATTTGGCCATTGCCGGGTGGCCTTCGCTGTTGATGGTGATGGCATCCTTGAGGAAGTCACCGAACAACATTGGCTCAATCGTCATGTAGCCGATCACCACCGAGGGGATGGCCAGCAAAATCAGCGGTACCGTCACCACCCAGGGTGATTCGTGCGGTTTGCCGTCACCGTGGTGACCATGGTCGTCGTCGTGGCCGTGGTCATCGCCGTGCCCATGGTGAGCATCCGGATTCTGGTCGTAACGCTCCTTGCCATGGAACACCAGAAAATACAAGCGGAACGAATAGAACGACGTGACAAACACACCGGCCAGCACGGCGAGGTAGGCAAAACCCGAGGCGGGAAGATTGCTGAAGTGAACCGCTTCAATGATGCTGTCTTTGGAGTAAAAACCAGAGAACAACGGCGTACCGATCAGGGCCAGCGTGCCCAGCAAGAAGGTGATCCAGGTGATGGGCATGTACTTGCGCACCGCTCCCATCCAGCGGATGTCCTGATTGTGGTGCAGGCCCATGATGACCGACCCGGCTGCCAGGAACAGCAACGCCTTGAAGAATGCGTGCGTCATGAGGTGGAACACCGCCGCCGAATACGCCGAGGCACCCAACGCAACCGTCATGTAGCCCAGCTGCGACAACGTGGAATAGGCCACCACACGTTTGATGTCGTTCTGGATGATGCCCAGGAAGCCCATGAACAGCGCGGTGATGGCGCCGATGATCATGATGAAGTTGAGAGCTGTGTCCGACATCTCGAACAGCGGCGACATGCGCGAGACCATGAAAATGCCAGCGGTCACCATCGTGGCTGCGTGGATCAGCGCCGAAATGGGCGTTGGGCCTTCCATCGAATCGGGCAGCCACACGTGCAAGGGAAACTGAGCCGACTTGCCCATGGCACCAATGAACAGGCAGATGCAAATCACCGTCACCAGCATCCAGTCGGTGCCGGGGAAGCCCAACGAACCTAGCTCAGGCGCCTTGGCAAAAATCTCGGTGTAATTCAGGCTGCCCGTGTGGGCAACGATCAAGCCAATACCCAGGATGAAACCAAAGTCGCCCACGCGGTTGACCAGAAACGCCTTCATGTTGGCGAAGATGGCTGTGGGTTTGTTGTACCAAAAGCCAATCAGCAAATACGACACCAAACCAACAGCCTCCCAGCCAAAAAACAGCTGCAGCAGGTTGTTGCTCATCACCAGCATCAGCATGGAAAAGGTAAACAACGAGATATAGGCAAAGAAGCGGTTGTAACCAGCGTCCTCTTCCATGTAGCCAATGGTGTAGAGGTGCACCATGAGCGAAACGAAGGTCACCACCACCATCATCATGGCGGTGAGCCCGTCCACCATGAAGCCGATTTCCATCTTCAGGCCGCCAACCACCATCCACTCGTAGATGGTTTCGTTGAAGCGCGCCCCATCAACCGCCACGCTCTTGAGCGTCATGGCGGACAAGATAAACGCGATCAGCACACCCAGAATGGTGAGCGTGTGGGACGCGCGGCGCCCGATGACGTTGCCGCCAAACGTGGTGCCCAGGATACCCGCGAGGGCTGCACCCACCAGGGGGGCCAGTGGGACGGCCAGGAGAGTGCTTGCAGAAAGGGTGGTGCTCATGGTGTTCGTGCCTCTTCGGGTGCGGGCTTAACCCTTGAGGGTGTTGAGTTCTTCGACGCTGATCGACGCCTTGTTGCGGAACAGCAGCATCAGAATGGCCAAGCCAATCGCCGATTCAGCTGCAGCCACCGTCAGGATGAAGAACACGAAGACCTGTCCATGAAGG
Source organism: Hydrogenophaga sp. (assembly GCA_018333605.1). Lineage (GTDB taxonomy): Bacteria > Pseudomonadota > Gammaproteobacteria > Burkholderiales > Burkholderiaceae_C > Hydrogenophaga. The sequence continues at coordinate 23,608 of JAGXSV010000059.1, forward strand.
TCACCCAGAAAATGAGAAAACGCCACAAAGTTCATGTTGACCGAGAGCAGCATCAGTTCGATGGCCATGAGCAGCACGATGAGGTTTTTGCGGTTCAGGAAAATCCCGACCACCGACAGCGTGAACAGAATCGCACCAACGGTGAGGAAGTGACCCAGGGTCAGCGTGGTGAGCGTCATACTTTGCCCTCTTCTGTGGCAGCTGCCTCGGTTGGCTGTGATTTTTGGGTCGCAGCCATGGGCACAACAACCAGGCGGTCGCTCGCCCGCACGTGAACCTGCAAGCCAGGGTTGATGGCCTTGCTGTCTTTGCGCTGACGCAACGTCAAGGCGATGGCAGCAATCATGGCCACCAGCAAGATCGCGGCGGCCACTTCAATCGGATACAGGTACTCGGTGTACAGCAGCAGGCCCAGCTCTTTCGTGTTGGCGTAGTCCGGGGCATTCACACCGGTGCCAGGTGCATCCGGGCTCATGGACAGGGCCGGAAAACCTGCCCATTGCACAGCGATGAGTTCTGCCGCCACCAAGGCGCCCAAGAAAGCCGCCAGTGGGAAGTGTTTCCAGAAACCCTTGCGCATACCTTCTATGTTGATGTCGAGCATCATCACGACAAACAGGAACAGAACCATCACCGCGCCGAGGTAGACCAGCACGAGCGTGATACCCAAAAACTCGGCTTTCAAGAGCAACCACAACGCGGCGGCCTGCGAAAAGGCAAGCATGAGGAAAAGCACGGCGTGCACAGGATTGCGCGCGGTAATCACGCGGAAGCCTGCAAACAGCAGCAGGGCAGAGAACAGGTAAAAAAAGCCGGTCTGGTAGTCCATGGAATGGTTCTTCGTTCTTGGGTCAGCCCAGGGTCAGCGGTAAGGCGCGTCGGCCGCTTTGGCAGCAGCGATTTCGGTTTCGTAACGGTCACCTACGGCCAACAGCATGTCTTTGGTGAAGTACAGGTCACCTCGCTTTTCGCCGTGGTACTCGAAAATATGCGTTTCTACAATGGCGTCCACCGGACAGGCCTCTTCACAAAAACCGCAGAAGATGCACTTCGTCAAGTCGATGTCATATCGCGTGGTGCGGCGACTGCCGTCCTCGCGGGCATCCGACTCAATGGTGATCGCCATGGCGGGACATACCGCTTCACAGAGTTTGCAGGCAATGCACCGCTCTTCACCGTTTTCGTAACGGCGCTGGGCATGCAGGCCACGAAAACGCGGCGAAATCGGGGTTTTCTCTTCGGGGAACTGCACCGTGACTTTGCGACGGAATGCATAGCGTCCGGTCAGCGCCATTCCCTTGAACAATTCAACCAGCAAAAAGCTTTTGAAAAAGTCCCGAAAGGAAAATGGTGCTACAGCGACGTTTGGGACAACGGAGGCGGAAGATATGGACATGGTCATTCGCCCTGCTTATTTCCAGATATTCCAAGGTGTCTGCATCAATGCGCCGACCAGCAGCAGATAGATGAGCGTCACAGGAATGAAAATCTTCCAGCCCAGACGCATGATCTGGTCGTAGCGGAAGCGCGGGAAGGTGGCACGTATCCAGATGAACATCGACACCACAAAGAAGGTTTTCAGGCCGAGCCAGATCCAGCCGGGGATCCAGTTGAACAGCGCGCTGTCAATGGGCGGCAACCAGCCGCCGAGGAACATCAGCACGGCCAGAATGGAAATCAGCCACATGCTGGCGTATTCGGCCAGGAAGAAGATGGCGAACCCCATGCCCGAATATTCGACCATGTGACCGGCAACGATCTCTGCTTCGCCTTCCACCACGTCGAACGGGTGACGGTTGGTCTCGGCCACGCCAGAGATTAGGTACACGAAGAAAATGGGCAGCAGAGGCAGCCAGTTCCACGACAGGAAGTTGAGCCCCATGTCAGCGCCCATGCCGCGGCTTTGCGAAGCCACGATTTCACCCAGGTGCAAGCTGCCGGCGGTCATGACGACCACCAGGAAACAGAAGCCAATGGCGATTTCGTAACTCACCATCTGGGCAGAAGCGCGCAAGGCACCCAAAAAGGCGTATTTCGAGTTGGATGCCCAGCCAGCGATGATCACGCCGTAGACCTCAATCGACGTGATGGCCAAGATCACAAGCAAGCCCGCATTGACGTTCGCCAGAATCGCATCGGGACCAAACGGCACCGCCACCCACGCAGCGAGCGCCGGCATGATGGCCATGATGGGGCCCAGGCGAAACAAACCGCTGCTCGCCGCGCTGGGGCTGATGATCTCTTTGGTCAGCAGTTTGACGGCGTCGGCAATGGGCTGCAGCAGGCCAAATGGACCGACCCGGTTGGGACCCAGGCGAACCTGAATGAAACCCAACAACTTGCGCTCCCACAGGGTGAGGTAAGCGACAGCGCCCATCAGAGGTGCGAGCACGGCCACGATCTTGATCAGGTTCCAAAGCACAGGCCAAGCTGCCGTGGTCCACCACGAGGCGGCAATCAAGCCCATACCGCCGTTGTACATGGCGTCGATCATGCGGGTGCTCCTTCCGTCTGAACGCTTGACGCACGTGCGTCGCTCGTGAGCTGCAACGATGTGGCGCGACGAACCAGCCCATCAAGCTGGTAGATTGACGCCACACACGGCTGCACGCTGGCTGGCGCAAGGTCAATATTCACCGAACAGGCGTTGGACAGACGCGAGGCGCCTACGACGGTTCCGGCGAGCACGCCAGGCAGTGCGTTTGCCAATACGGCTTGTGAGGAATCGGCGTCAAATCCGGCCAGACCAAGCAAATTGCCCAACACCCGAAGCACCTTCCAGGCCGGGCGGGTTTCGCCAAGCGGTCGCACAACAGCGTGGAAACTCTGCAGTCGGCCTTCGGCGTTGACAAAAGAGCCCGACGTTTCGGTGAATGGCGCAATGGGCAAGAGCACATCGCTCACATCCATGTTCGACTTGAAAGGGCTGAGCGTCACCACCATGTCAGCGTGATTCAGGCCTGCGGTACCCGCTGCGCTGTCGTGGGCGGGTTCGGTGTTCAGCAGCACCGCCGCCTTGAGAGTGCCGCCCAGCATTTGACCCGCATGGAGGCCGCCCTGACCGGGCGTGGCGCCCACAAGCTGGGCCCCAACGGTGTTGGCTGCTTCGGTGAAATAACCCACGGTGGCGCCAGTCTGCTGCCCGATCCAGTTGGCGAGCGCCAGCAGACTGGCCGCTTTTTCGTGGTGCGCGGCGGCATTGCCGAGCAGAATAGCTTTTCGCTCACCACCCAGGAGCGACTTGGCCACCGCACGAGCGGCGTCGCTCACCTCGGCAGCCGCGGGTACCGCGGCCCCTGTTTCCTGGGCTACCGCAGCGGCAATGCCTGCCAGCGCCGAAACCCAGGAAACGGTGTCAGCCAGCACCGTGTTCTTAACGGCCATCGCCCAGTCTTGCGGCTCTGCACCGAGCACGTTGACCTGACAACCTTTGCGGGCCGCTTGGCGAATGCGCTGGGCAAAAAGTGGATGGTCCTTGCGCAGGTGGGAACCCACCACCAGCACGCGCTGAAGCGAAGACAACGTCGCGATGGACTGACCCAACCAGCGCGCAGCACCAGCCGGTGCGGTGTTGCTGAAGTCGGCACTGCGCAGGCGCACATCAATATTTTGGCTGCCGAGACCGCGCACCAAGGCACCGGCCAACGCCAGCTCTTCGACCGTGCTGTGCGGGCTGGCCAGCAGACCGATGGCGCCAGCGCCGTGATCGGCCTTGACCTGCTTCAGGCCGTTGGCCACGTATTCCAGTGCTGTCTGCCAGTCGACCGTTTTCCACTCACCACCCTGCTTGAGCATGGGCGCGATCAAACGTTCTTCGCTGTTGACGGCCTCGTAAGAGAAACGGTCGCGGTCCGCGATCCAGCACTCGTTCACAGCATCGTTTTCCAACGGCACCACACGCATGACCTTGTGATTTTTGACCTGAACGATCAGATTGGCACCGGTCGAATCGTGTGGGCTCACACTCTTGCGGCGTGAAAGCTCCCATGTGCGGGCGCTGTAGCGAAACGGCTTGCTGGTGAGCGCACCCACCGGGCAAATGTCGATCATGTTGCCGGACAACTCGGAATCCACCGTGTTGCCCACAAAGGTCTCGATCTCGGCGTGCTCGCCGCGGTGCGACATGCCCAGCTCCATCACACCGGCAATTTCCTGGCCAAAACGAACGCAACGCGTGCAATGGATACAGCGGCTCATTTCCTGCATGGACACCAGCGGCCCAACGTCTTTGTGGAACACCACGCGCTTCTCTTCTTCGTAGCGCGAGGTGCCGCCGCCATAGCCTACGGCCAGATCCTGCAACTGGCATTCGCCACCCTGGTCGCAAATCGGGCAGTCCAGCGGGTGGTTGATTAGCAAGAACTCCATCACCGACTGCTGAGCCTTGATGGCCTTGTCGCTCTTGGTGCGGACGATCATGCCCATCGTCACCGGCGTGGCGCAGGCGGGCATGGGTTTGGGCGCCTTTTCGACGTCTACCAGACACATGCGGCAGTTGGCCGCAATCGACAATTTCTTGTGGTAACAGAAGTGCGGAATGTAGGTGCCAGCCTTCTCGGCCGCATGCATCACCATGCTGCCAGCGGGCACTTCCACCTTCTTGCCGTCGAGTTCAATTTCAACCATGTGCGACTTCTTTTTCAGACGTTGGCCGTGGCCATGCGGGTCTTGTGTTCGATGTAGTGTTCGAACTCAGGCCGAAAGTGTTTGATCATGGCGCGCACCGGCATGGCCGCCGCGTCGCCCAGGGCGCAGATGGTGCGGCCCATGATGTTCTCGGCCACGTTGTCCAGCAACGCCATGTCGGCCGGCTTGCCTTCGCCACGCTCAATGCGATCCACCAGGCGATAGAGCCAGCCAGTGCCTTCGCGGCAAGGGGTGCACTGGCCACAGCTTTCGTGCATGTAGAAATAAGACAAGCGCTTGAGCGACTCAACCATGCAACGGCTGTCGTCCATCACGATCACGGCACCAGAGCCCAGCATGGAGCCGGCCTTGGAAATCGAGTCGTAATCCATCGTGCAGTCCATCATGATGGACGCTGGCAACACAGGCGAAGACGACCCGCCCGGGATCACCGCCTTGAGCTGGCGGCCTTTGCGAACGCCACCGGCGAGCTCAAGCAACTTGGAAAACGGCGTGCCCATGGGCACTTCAAAGTTACCTGGGCTCTCCACATCGCCACTGACCGAGAAAATCTTGGTGCCGCCGTTGTTGGGCTTGCCGCATTCCAGATAAGCCTGACCACCGTTGCGAATGATCCAAGGGACGGCCGCGAAGGTTTCGGTGTTGTTGATCGTGGTGGGTTTGCCGTACAGACCAAAACTGGCCGGGAACGGCGGCTTGAAACGCGGCTGGCCTTTTTTGCCCTCGAGGGATTCGAGCAGCGCGGTTTCTTCACCACAAATATAGGCTCCAAACCCATGGAAGGCATGCAACTGAAAGCTGAAGTTGCTGCCCATAATGTTGTTGCCCAGCAGGCCAGCGGCGCGGGCTTCTTCCAGCGCCTCTTCGAAGCGATCGTAGGCTTCAAAAATTTCGCCGTGAATGTAGTTGTAGCCCACACTGATGCCCATGGCGAAGGCGGCAATGGCCATACCTTCGATCACGATGTGCGGGTTGTACAGCAGGATGTCGCGGTCCTTGCAGGTGCCCGGCTCGCCTTCGTCTGAATTGCAGACGAGGTACTTTTGCCCAGGAAACTGGCGCGGCATGAAGCTCCACTTCAAGCCGGTCGGGAAGCCTGCGCCCCCACGGCCACGCAACGCCGACTCTTTCAATGTGGCGATCACCTGGTCCTGGGTCAAACCAGCTACACCGGTATCGGGGTTCGGCGTCGAACCGTCCTGCCCCAGGATCTTGCGCAGGGCCTGGTAGCCACCGCGCGCCTCGTAGTCCTTGAGTGACCAGTTGCTGCCGTTCAGATCGGCATAAATTTGCGGATTGATGTGGCGATCATGGAAACAGGTTTGCACGCCAGTGGCGCGAAACTGGGAAAGAATTTGCTCCGCATTCATGTCACTTTGCCTCCGTCGAACGCAAGCCGTCGATCAGCTGGTCGAGTTTGTCGTTGCTCATGAAGCTGCACATGTGTCGGTCATTCACCAGCATCACAGGCGAATCGGCGCAAGCGCCCAGGCACTCGCTCTGCTGCAGGGTAAACATGCCATCGGCCGTGGTACCCCCCATGGTGACACCGAGTTTGTGTTCCAGGTGTTTTAGCGCTTGGTTGCCATCGCGCAGCTGACAGGGCAGGTTGGTGCACACGTTGAGCTTGAACTTGCCCACCGGGTGCTGGTTGTACATGTTGTAGAAGGTCGTGACCTCATGCACCGCAATGGGCGCCATGCCCAGGTATTCCGCGATCGCCTTCTCGGCCTCCAGGCTCACATGACCCTGTTCTTGCTGCACGATCGCCAGACAGGCCATCACGGCAGACTGGGCCTGATCGGCAGGGTATTTGGCAACTTCGCGAGCAAAGCGCTGCAGGGTGGCTTCGGGAAACGATGCCGTTTGCACAATTTTGATGCCGGAGATCATCGGTCAATCTCTCCAAAAACGATGTCCATGGTGCCAATGATGGCCACCGCGTCTGCAAGCATGTGACCTCGGGCCATTTCATCCATGGTGGCCAGATGCGCAAAGCCAGGGGCGCGAATTTTCAAGCGGTAGGGCTTGTTGGCGCCGTCGCTCACGAGGTAGATGCCGAACTCACCTTTGGGATGTTCCACCGCGGCATAGGCCTCACCTTCGGGCACATGAAAGCCTTCGGTGAACAACTTGAAGTGGTGGATCAGCTCTTCCATGTTCGACTTCATCGATTCACGCGATGGTGCCGCCACTTTGTGGTTGTCGGTGATCACGGGGCCGGGGTTGGCACGCAACCATTTCACGCACTGCTCGATGATGCGGTTGGACTGCTTCATCTCCTCCATGCGGACGAGGTAGCGGTCGTAGCAATCACCCGTCTTGCCCACCGGGATGTCGAAGTCCATCTGATCGTAGACATCGTAGGGCTGGGTCTTGCGCAGATCCCAGGCGATACCAGAGCCCCGCAGCATGGGACCGGTCATGCCCAGGCTCAATGCACGCTCGGGCGTGACCACACCAATCCCGACCGTACGTTGTTTCCAGATGCGGTTGTCGGTGAGCAGCGTGTGGTATTCACCCAGGTAGGTGGGGAAACGCTTGGTGAAATCGTCGATGAAGTCGAGCAACGAACCCTGGCGGTTGGTGTTCAACTCGGCCATCGCCTTGGCGTTGCGGATCTTGCTCACACGGTACTGCGGCATGGCGTCCGGCAGATCGCGGTAGACACCACCAGGACGGAAGTAGGCCGCGTGCATGCGAGCGCCGGACACGGCTTCGTACATGTCGAACAGGTCTTCTCGTTCCCGAAAAGCGTAGATCAGGATGGTCGAGCTGCCGCAGTCGTTGCCATGAGAACCGAGCCACATCAGGTGGTTCATCAGGCGCGTGATTTCCGAGAACATCACACGGATATATTGGGCACGGATAGGCACTTCGATACCCAGCAACTTCTCAATCGCCAGGCAGTAAGCGTGCTCGTTGCACATCATGGACACGTAGTCCAGCCGGTCCATGTAGGGCAACGACTGGATGAAGGTCTTGCTCTCAGCCAGCTTTTCGGTGGCACGGTGCAACAAACCGATATGGGGGTCGGCACGCTGCACCACCTCACCGTCCAACTCCAGCACCAAGCGCAGCACACCATGCGCGGCCGGATGTTGCGGTCCGAAATTCAGGGTGTAGTTTTTTATTTCAGCCATGTGTATTCCGAATCGCCTGCGACTTAGTGCAACCCGCCGTAGTTATCTTCACGGATCACGCGCGGCGTGATCTCTCGCGGCTCAATACTCACCGGCTCATACACAACGCGCTGGCGCGTAGCGTCGTAGCGCATTTCCACGTGACCCGAAAGCGGGAAATCCTTGCGAAAAGGATGACCAATGAAGCCGTAGTCGGTCAAGATGCGGCGCAAGTCATCGTGACCTTCAAAGACAATCCCAAACAGGTCGAAAGCCTCTCGCTCGTACCAGTTGGCAGACGCCCACAGCGACGTCACCGAAGCCAGCACCGGGAAGTCGTCTTCGGGGCAAAACACGCGCACCCGGACACGGTGATTCAGGCTGACCGACAACAAATGGATCACGGCTGCAAACCGGGGACCCTCCCGGCCGCCATCACCGTAGGTCTGGTAGTCCATGCCGCACAAGTCAATGAGTTGCTCGAAACGGGCCACGGGCGCATCACGCAGGCTTTGCATGACCTCAAAATAGTTGACCGACCTGACCGTCAGGGTAACTTCACCGCGGTCCACGGTGATGGCGTCAGCCCGATCACCCAGCAAAGCAGCGAGCGAAGATTGAATCGCCTCTGGCGATGTGGCGTACAGGGTGTGGGTATCGCTCATGAGCAGTCTTTCTGGACTCGAACCGGATGTGCCACAACAGAAACTCAGGCACGCGCAATGGTGTTGGTGCGGCGAATTTTTTGCTGCAACTGGATGATGCCGTAGAGCAGCGCCTCCGCCGTAGGGGGACAACCGGGCACATACACATCCACGGGCACTATGCGATCACAGCCGCGCACCACGGAATAGCTGTAGTGGTAATAGCCACCACCGTTGGCACAAGAACCCATGGAAAGCACCCAGCGGGGCTCTGCCATCTGGTCGTACACCTTGCGAAGGGCTGGCGCCATTTTGTTGCACAAGGTCCCCGCCACGATCATCAAATCAGACTGACGCGGGCTGGCGCGAAACACCTCCGCACCGAACCGCCCCAGATCGTACCGAGCCGTGGCGGCATGCATCATTTCAACCGCACAACAAGCCAAACCAAAGGTCATCGGCCAGAGCGATCCCGTCTTGGCCCAATTCACCACCGAGTCGTAACTCGTGGTGACAAAACCTTCTTTAAAAACGCCTTCAATCATGAACAGCTCCGGTGTTTGCGCACAGGTTTCGGTGTGTCATTCCCAATCCAACGCACCTTTTTTCCACTCGTAAACAAAGCCCACGGTCAAAATGGCCAGAAAAACAACCCCGGCCAAAAAGCCCGTCAGACCAATGTCCGAAAAAGCCACGGCCCAGGGAATCAGGAAGGCGATTTCAAGATCAAAAAGAATGAACAAAATGGCCACCAGGTAATAGCGAACATCGAACTTCATTCGCGCGTCTTCAAACGCCTCGAAACCACATTCGTAAGGGGAATTTTTTTCTGCGTCAGGACGGTTTGGACCCAGTATGTAGCCCAACACCTGCGGAATAATCCCTACAGCAATACCCACCAAAATGAACAAGAGTACGGGAAGGTATTGTTCGAGACTCATCTTGGTAAATTCCACTGACATGGCGCATGGGCCATGTTGTCCAAAGATTGGTGCCGACGGCGAGACTCGAACTCGCACAGCTTTCGCCACTACCCCCTCAAGATAGCGTGTCTACCAATTTCACCACGTCGGCCAGGTCTGCATTGTCGGGTTCACGAGGGACTGTGTGAACCATCTCGACATCTGTTGGAGTTTACCCTGAAATGACCTCGTTTTTCAGAGTGCAGGGTGGATTTTCACGGCAATCGGTCGCTGCGAATAGGGCAAAAACCAAAGCCAATCACACCCGACATACAGCCCGTTTACTTGGCAGGAATCTGTGCAGCACCCGTGCCGGCTGGTTGCGTTTCCACGACTACCGGAGCGGGTACGTCGGCCGCGGTTTGACCAGGAATCTGTGCAGCAGCTGGAACTTCCGCAGGCAATACAGCACCCTCGAGCACGCTTCCCGAACCAGGGGCTTCACGCAGGTTTCCAAAATAAGCCAAGCCCAGCGTACAGGTGAGGAAAACACCTGCCAGTACCGCCGTGGTCCTTGACAGGAAGTTCGCGCCGCCGGATGCACCGAACAGACTGGCCGAACCGGCACCGCCACCGAAGGCCGCACCCGCGTCAGCACCCTTGCCGTGCTGCATCAGGATCAACGCAATCATGGCGAGCGCGGAAAGAATCTGAACCGCGAGGAGGATCGTCAACAAAACATTCATTTTTTTCTCCGAAATTGGGTGATTTGCGGCCGGCGCTTACCGCGCAGAGACCACGATCTGCAGGAAATCAGCGGCCTTGAGCGATGCGCCGCCGATGAGCCCGCCATCAATGTCGGGCTGAGCCAACAGGCTGGCTGCGTTGACTGCATTCATGCTGCCGCCGTAAAGAATGTGAACACGCTCGGGATGCTGTGTGGCGGCAGCGAGCTGCGCACGCAAGACAGCATGCACGTGTTGCGCCATTTCTGGCGTTGCTGTTTTACCCGTGCCAATGGCCCACACAGGCTCGTAAGCCACCACGATTTCGCTGGTGCAATGGGCCACAGCATGGATGACAGCGGCCAACTGGCGCTTGACCACGGCCTCGGTTTGATCAGCCTCGCGCTCCGCAAGGGTTTCACCCACACAGACGATCGGCGTAATGCCCAGCGCCAAGGCGCGCTGGGCTTTGGCAGCAACCAGTGCATCCGTTTCACCGTGGTATTGACGGCGTTCGGAGTGCCCCACAATGACGTAGCGGCAAGCAAAGTCACGCAGCATGGCCGCGCTGACTTCACCTGTGTAAGCACCTTGCTCGTGCGCAGATACGTCCTGGGCACCCCAAACGATCGGGCTGCCCTGCAGCAAGGTTTGCAACTGAGCGAGGTATGGCGCGGGCGCACACAGCGCCATGTCGGCTGCGGTCCCGACGCCACCCAAGCTACTCAGCATGGCTTTGACCAGCGCCTCGTTGGCAGCCAGTGAGCCGTTCATTTTCCAGTTGCCCGCGATGAGTTTTTTCATAGCCTTTTTCCCAGCACTGCGTTCAGCCTGCCATCAGGACCATGTCAGTACCAGCTTGCCGATATGTTGATTGGACTCCATCAGCGCATGCGCTGAGGCGGCCTCCCCCGCTTTGAACACGCGGAAGATGACCGGTTTGATGCGACCGCTAACCAGCAAGGGCCAGACGGTGGCGCGCAACGCCTGAGCGATGGCAGCCTTGAAGGCGACCGGTCGCGGACGCAGTGTCGAGCCTGTGATGGTGAGGCGACGGCGCAACACCAGCCCTGCATTGATCTCGGCTTTCACGCCGCCCTGCACCGCGATGATGACCAAACGGCCGTCTTCTGCGAGGCAGTCCAGTTCTCGCGTCACGTAGGCACCGGCCACCATGTCCAGAATCACGTTGACACCCTGGCCACGGGTGATCTCAGCCACCGCCGCCACAAAATCCTGCGCCTTGTAGTTGATCGCATGGTCAGCACCCAAGGCGAGGCAAGCGGCGCATTTGTCGTCGCTGCCTGCCGTGGTGATCACGCGCGCACCCAATGCCTTGGCCATCTGGATCGCGGTCACGCCGATGCCGCTGGTGCCACCCTGGATCAACAGAGTTTCACCGGTCTGCAGGCGCGCACGATCAAACACATTGCTCCAGACAGTGAAAAAAGTCTCGGGCAAGCTGGCCGCAGCCACATCGTCCAGGCCCTCTGGCACCGGCAGGCACTGCCCCACGGGAGCGACACAAAATTGCGCATACCCACCGCCGGCCACCAGCGCACACACCCGGTCGCCCACAGCAAGACCCGCAGCCGCCATGGCGGCCGCGTCGCCCGACTCGACCACACCCGCCACTTCAAGGCCGGGAATGTCGGAAGCGCCGGGCGGCACCGGGTAATTGCCGGTTCGCTGCAGCACATCGGGCCGGTTCACACCCGACGCACTCACACGGATGAGCACTTCGCCCTCGCCCGCTATGGGCATCGGGCGCTCTGTCAAACGCAGCACGTCGGGTGCGCCGTAGGCACTGATTTCAACCGCTTGCATGGCCGGAAAACCCGTCTTATTGCTGCTGTTGCTGCTGACCCTGGTCGCCGCTGTTGCGGTCGATCAGCGCCTTCATGGACAGCTTGACGCGGCCTTTTTCGTCGGTCTCAAGCACTTTGACTTTGACGATCTGGCCTTCGCTCAGGTAGTCGGTCACGCGTTCAACACGCTCGTGGGCGATCTGGCTGATGTGCAGCAGACCGTCTTTGCCAGGCAGCAGATTGATCAGCGCACCGAAGTCCAGGATCTTGGTGACCGGACCTTCGTAGACCTTGCCGATTTCGACTTCGGCGGTGATCTGCTGGATACGGCGCTTGGCTTCGTCGGCCTTGGCGCTGTCGGTCGAGGCGATGGTGATCGTGCCGTCTTCGTCGATGTTGATCTGCGTGCCGGTCTCTTCGGTCAGCGCGCGGATGACGGCGCCGCCCTTGCCGATCACGTCACGGATCTTCTCGGGGTTGATCTTCATGGTGAAGAGCTTGGGTGCGAAGTTGGACACCTCGGTCTTGGCTTCTCCCATGGCTTCCTGCATCTTGCCCAAAATGTGCATGCGGGCTTCTTTGGCCTGGGCCAGCGCGACCTGCATGATTTCCTTGGTGATGCCCTGGATCTTGATGTCCATCTGCAGCGCCGAGATGCCGTTGGTGGTACCGGCGACCTTGAAGTCCATGTCGCCCAGGTGATCTTCATCGCCCAGAATGTCCGTCAGCACCGCAAAGCGGTTGCCGTCCTTGATCAGGCCCATGGCGATGCCGGCCACATGGGCTTTCATGGGCACGCCAGCGTCCATCAGCGCCAGGCAACCGCCGCAGACCGAAGCCATCGACGAGGAGCCATTGGACTCGGTGATTTCCGACACCAGACGCATGGTGTAGGGAAAGTCTTCCTTGCTCGGCAGCGCAGCGATCAGCGCACGCTTGGCCAGACGGCCGTGGCCGATCTCGCGGCGCTTGGGCGTGCCAAAACGCCCGGCTTCGCCGGTGGCGAAGGGAGGCATGTTGTAGTGCAGCATGAAGCGGTCTTCAAAATCACCAGCGAGTGCGTCAATACGCTGGGCATCGCGATCGGTACCGAGCGTGGCCACCACCAGTGCCTGGGTTTCGCCGCGGGTGAACAGCGACGAACCGTGGGTGCGGGGCAGCACACCATTGCGAATTTCAATGGCGCGCACCGTTCGGGTGTCGCGGCCGTCGATGCGGGGCTCGCCGGCCAGAATCTGGCCACGCACGATCTTGGCTTCGATCTCGAACAGCAAAGCTTCAATGGCCACGCTGTCAAAGGTCACGCCTTCGGCTTTCAGGCTCGCCATAACGTCGGCGTAAGCCGCGCGGCAGGCCTGGGTGCGGGCCTGCTTGTTGCGAATCTGGTAAGCCGCTTCGAGCTTGGCCTTGGCCAGATCGTCGATCTTGGCGATCAGGGCCTCGTCTTTGGCCGGTGCTTGCCAGTCCCAGACGGGCTTGCCCGCGTCGCGCACCAGCTCGTTGATGGCAGCGATGGCAATGTTGCCCTGCTCGTGGCCAAACACCACGGCGCCCAACATGATTTCTTCGGACAACTGGTCGGCTTCGGACTCCACCATCAAGACGGCGCCTTCGGTACCAGCGACCACCAGGTCAAGCTGGCTGTCTTTCAACTGGGTTTGGCCCGGGTTCAGCACATACTGGCCGTTGATGTAACCCACGCGGGCTGCGCCGATGGGGCCGTTGAACGGGATGCCGGACACGGACAGGGCTGCAGACGTGGCGATCATGGCCGCGATGTCGGCCTGCACTTCGGGGTTCAGGCTGACCACGTGCACGATGACCTGAACTTCGTTGTAGAAGCCTTCAGGGAACAGCGGGCGAATGGGGCGGTCGATCAGGCGGCAGGTCAGCGTTTCGAGTTCGCTGGGACGGCCTTCGCGCTTGAAGAAGCTGCCGGGAATCTTGCCAGCGGCGTACGACTTTTCGGTGTAGTCAACCGTCAGCGGAAAGAAGTCTTGACCGGCTTTGGCATCGGTCTTGGCAACCACGGTGGCGAGTACCACGGTGTCGTCGATATTGACCACCACGGCGCCGGTGGCCTGGCGAGCGATTTCGCCGGTTTCCATGGTGACCGTGTGCGGGCCCCACTGGAAGGTCTTGGTGACTTTGTTGAACATGCTCATGGGTTTTCTCCTATGGGCCACCCAGCAGAACTGGCGGGGGGGCATGGCGTGCAGACCATCTGCACAAAACCCGGAAACACAACCCAGAACACGATGCCATTCCAGAGCCGTTGAACGCCGCTGCTGCGCGGCCATCAACACCTCTGGAATGACACAGCTTCGCTCTGTTGTTGCTGCTCCGGAATCAAAAAACGTGGCTGACAAACAAAAAACGCCCGAGCCAGCGAACCAACTCAGGCGTCTTGCGTGTCATGCCGTATTCAAAATTACTTGCGCAGACCCAGCTTGGCGATCAGGGCAATGTAGCGCTGAGCGTCTTTGGACTTCAGGTAGTCCAACAGCTTGCGGCGGCGGCTCACCATGCGCAGCAGGCCACGGCGGCCGTGGTGGTCTTTGGCGTGGGTCTTGAAGTGGGGGGTCAGCTCGTTGATGCGGGCGGTCAGAATGGCAACCTGCACTTCTGGACTACCCGTGTCGTTGGCGGCACGGGCGTTGTCCGCAACGACGGCGGCTTTAACGGTTTTTTCGATCATGTTGGATTCCTGAGGGTTACATGCGACCCGACGCAGCCTGCCAGCACCCGGAACACCAGGCCCGACCGCCGCAGCGGGCGTGAATTGCCGTTCAAACAAACAGCAACCCAAGATTATAGCCCAGTCGCTCTTTGGGATGGGTTTCGGAGCCAGGCGCGAAGGCGGTCGACGCCCTGAACCAGGCGCTGCGGGTCCCGGCTGGCAAAGCACCAGCGCAGCCAGCCCGCGGCTTCGGGGCCAAAGGCACTGCCAGGGGCCAGGCCCAGGCCGGCCTCGCGCACCAGCCGCTTAGCCACATCCAGGCAATCGGACTGACCTTCCAGCCGAAAGAAAGCGTACATGCCGCCTTGCGGCATGGCCAGCGTGACGCCGGGTATGGCCTGCAGCAGTGGCACCAGGGTGTCGCGGCAAGTTTGCAGGTGGGCCACCAGCGCTGGCGTGACGGCGTCACCTCGCTGCAGCGCGACCACGGCAGCACGCTGGGTGAACACGGGAGCGCACGAGGTGTTGAATTCGATCAGCTTGCCGACGGCGTGCGTCAACTCGGGTGGCAAGACCAGCCAGCCCAGACGCCAGCCAGTCATGAGGAAGCTTTTGGAAAAACTGTGGGCAACGATCAGGCGGTCGGCGGGCTCGGCCACATCCAGAAAGCTCGGAGCAGCGCCGCCGGTACCGTTGTCTGCGTAATACAAACGCTCATAAACTTCGTCTGCCAGCACCCAGGTGCCGGTGCTGCGGCAGTGCGCCAAGATGGTGGCCTGCTCTTCCCGGCTGAGCGTCCAGCCGGTCGGGTTGTTGGGCGCGTTGACGATCAACAGACGCGTGGCCGGGGTGATGGCCGCCAGCAAGGCGCCCATGTCGAGCACCCAGGCGCCCGCGTTGGCGCCGGACTCGACCACGGTCAATGACACGGTTTTGACCCGTCCGCCCATGATCTGCGGCTGGGCCACCAGATTGGGCCACGCCGGCGTGACCACCACCACCTCGTCACCCGCCTCCACCAGCGCTTGCGAAGCGAGCATGAGCCCGTTGACACCGCCGGAAGTGATGGCGATGCGGTCAAACCAGTGGTCGGCGCCCCGCCCGGGGTGCAGGCCATGCGTGTAAACCGCAATGGCCTGGCGCAACTCGGGCAGGCCCAGATTGTGCGCGTAGAAGGTTTCACCCGACTGCAGCGAGGCAATGGCCGCTTCGCGAATGAAAGCGGGCGTGACCTCGTCGCTTTCGCCAAACCAGAACTTGAGCACGTCGGGGCGGCCCAGCCCTTCGTTGGCCACTTCCCGAATGCGAGACTCTTCCAGGCTCTCAACCACTTCACGCATCAGACTTTTTCCTCTTTCAAGATCACGTCGCGCGCCGTGCGGCGGGTGGATCAAGGCCGAACCATCTGACAGGTGTGCGGCTGCTCGGCCTGCTGGGGGCTGAGGGTGCGAATGACGCGAAAGCCGTAGCCCGAACCCTCGACATCGAACCTCACACCGGGCGCGCCCAGGCGGTCCATCACCGCCACGGCCAGCGGCTGCTGGAACTGGTGGTCGGCAGCGCGCATGCGGGCGCGCTGGCCGGCAACGGTCACGTCGGCTTTTTCGAGCTGGGCGGCGATGTTGGCCGCGTTGATCGGACTGCCATCGGCGCCCGCGCGTTCAACGGCCTGCGCCAGGGACTCGATCATGAGCTGCATACGCATGTGAACGTAGTCTTCTTCCGGCTTGGGAAAGCGCTGGCGGAAGGCCTGGTAGAAAGCTTCCGATTCGCGAGTGGCCACGTTGGGAAACCAGTCGGCCACCGCCACCACTTTGCCAATACCGGCGTCGCCAATGGCAGCGGGCGCACCCAGCGCGTTGCCATAGAAGGTGTAGAACGTGCCTTCAAATCCCACTTCGCGAGCGGCTTTCACCAGCAGCGTCAGGTCATTGCCCCAGTTGCCGGTGAGCACTGCCTGGGCGCCGCTGGCCTTGATCTTGTTGGCGTAGGGCAAAAAGTCTTTCACCCGCGCCATGGGGTGCAGTTCGTCGCCCACAATTTTCACATCGGGTCGCTTGGCCGCCAGTTGGTTGCGGGCTTCGCGCAGCACCGCGTGGCCGAAGCTGTAGTCCTGACCGATCAGGTAGATGTTTTTCAGCGCAGCGTCTTCGCGCAGCACGCTCATGAGTGCGGTCATGCGCATGTCGGCATGGGCGTCAAACCGGAAATGCCAGTAGCTGCACTTCTCGTTGGTCAGGACAGGGTCAACGGCTGAATAGTTCAAAAACACCACTTGGCGCGACGGGTCACGTTCGTTGTGCTTGTTGATGGCGTCGATCAGGCCCGACGCCGCCGCCGAGCTGTTGCCCTGGGCGACGATGGTGATATTGCGGTCGATGGCGGAACGCAGCGCCGACAGCGCCTCTTCGGTCTGGCCCTTGCTGTCAAAGCGCTCGATCAACAGGGGCCGGTTGCCACCGGGCAGCTTCACGCCACCGCGTGCGTTCACACGCTCGGTGGCCCACACCAGGTTGCGAAACACGGCTTCGCCTGTGTTGGCAAAAGGACCCGATAAGCCTTCGATCATGCCGATGCGAATTGGTGTGCCGCTGCTGGCTGGGACGTTCTGCGCAATGGCTGGCAGGCTGAGGCAGGCGACCATGCCCAGCACCCAGGGGATACAGCGGCGGCGCAGCGAGAAGATCGAAACGGGGTTCATACAGGTTCCGGAAAGTGTGGGGTGTGAGTTGGCCCGCAAGGTTTGGTGGCCGAGCCCAGTCGCCTTGAAATGGGCGGGATGGGCAATGTAACGGCTCGGGGTGGCGCAGTGTAATTCATAATTAACTTGACAAACCCTGGCGGCTCGCTGGTTTGACTTCCTGGCTTCTGTCCGACGCAGGACCCGATCAAGTGCCCAGCTGAGTCAGCTCGGCCAGAGGCCAGCGAGGCCGCACATCAAAGCGGTAGCTGCTGGCGGCGGCGGGATCGGTGAACGCCAGCCCGGCCTGGGCCCGCAAGCCTGCAGCCAACGCGATCATGGCGCCGTTGTCGGTGCACAAATGCAGCTCGGGGTAGTGCACGCGCAAACCGCCTTTGGCGCAAGCGGCATTGAGTTGCCCGCGCAACAGTGCGTTGGCACCCACACCGCCCGCCACGACCAGCCGTCGCAGGCCCGTGAGCTTGACCGCTGCCAGCGATTTTTTCACCAGCACGTCCACAATGGCCGCCTGCACGCTGGCGGCCACGTCGGCCTTTTGCTGCAGGCTCAGCGGGTCGGCCAGGTGCGTGGTAGCCGGGCCGTCCATGCTGGCGTGGGCCAGCCGCTTCACCTGGGTCAGCACCGCCGTTTTCAGGCCGGCAAACGAAAAATCGAGGTCGCCGCTGTGCAGCAGCGGGCGCGGCAGCCTGTAGGCCAGGGCATCGCCCGTCTGCGCCAGCTCGGCCAGTGCGGGACCACCGGGGTACCCCAGACCGAGCAACTTGGCCGACTTGTCAAACGCTTCACCGGCGGCGTCGTCAATGGTTTCGCCCAACAGTTCGTAGCGCCCTACGCCGTCCACCCGCATCAGCTGGGTGTGTCCGCCCGACACCAGCAGCGCCACAAACGGAAACTTAGGCGGGTCGGCGCTGAGAAATGGCGACAGCAAATGCCCTTCGAGGTGGTGCACGCCCAGCACCGGTTTGCCCAGTGCAAAGCCCAGGGCACACGCCACACCCGAACCCACCAGCAAAGCGCCCGCCAGCCCCGGCCCACGGGTGTAACCCACCGCGTCCACGGCCGACAGCGGCAGCCCGGCCTGCGCCAGCACGGCATCGGTGAGCGGCAGCACGCGCCGTATGTGGTCGCGGCTGGCCAGCTCGGGGACCACGCCGCCATAGGCCTGGTGCATGTCAATCTGGCTGTGCAGGGCATGGCCCAACAGCCGGGGCGTGCCGGTGCCGCTGGCGTCCACCAGGGCCACGCCGGTTTCGTCACAAGACGATTCGATTCCCAAAATCAGCATGCCGGGAGTGTACGGGGCAGCACCATCGCAGGCGGTCGCCCTCCCCCGCCGCCCAACCCAGGCCGGCATGTTTGTTGCGTACAGCGTCCCAAACACCCCGTGGAACCCATGAAATCTGCTTTGAATTTTCTGGTCGCAGCCAAACGCTGCGAAATCGCTGAGCTGCAGGCGCTGGCGCTCACCAGCGCGCTGGTGAATGTGACCGGGCGCCTGGTGCACGGACTGCAGCGTGAGCGCGGACTGTCCAACCTGTACCTGGGATCGAACGGTGCCCGGTTTGCGCCCGAGCGCCAGGCGCAGATCGGCGAAAGCCAGGGCATTGAAGGCGAACTGCGCGCCTGCTTTGACAGCCTGGACACCGATTCGGCCACGGTAGGCAATGGCGCGCGGCTGTTCAGCCGCATCGCCTATGTGCTGCACGGGCTGGACGCCCTGCCCGGCCTGCGGGCGCAGATTGAAAGCCAGGCCTGGGCGGCCCGCAAAGCCACCGAGGCCTATGTGCGGCTGATCGCCGGACTGCTGGCGGTGGTGTTTGAAGCGGCCGACAGCGCATCCGACCCAGAAATTTCCCGCCTGCTGGTGGCGCGCTTCAACTTCATGCAGGGCAAGGAATTTGCCGGGCAAGAGCGCGCGGCCGGCTCGGCCCTGTTCGCCAGCGGACGGGCTGACGCCACCGAACAGCAGCGCCTGCTGCACCTGATCGACTCGCAGGAACGCTGCCTGCAGGTGTTTGCCGAATTTTCCAGTGCCGCACTGAGCGCGCTGTGGTCGCAAAACCAGCCCAGCGCCACACTGGCGGAACTGGAGCGTATGCGCCGCGTGCTGTGCACGGCCACGCACGGCGCAGCACTGGACGCGAACCAGAGCCCGGTCTGGTTTGACTGCTGCAGCCAGCGCATGGACCGCATGAAGGTCGTGGAGGACCAACTGGCCCAGGAACTGTTGCGCGTGTGCGAAGAGAAAATTGCTGCAGCCCTCCGCAATCTGCAATCCTTCACTGCCCTGAGCGCCACCGCCCCCCGAGAGTCCGACGCGCTGTCGTTCTTCAAAGACGCTCAACCAGGAGGCGGCACCATGGGCCTGGCCAGCACTTCAGGAGCCGCCGGCCTTACGCCGCCCCAGGGCTATGGGCCGCACCTGGAGCGCTCGATTCTGGAGCTGGTGCAAGAACAGGCCCGGCGCCTGCAAAGCATGGGCGACGAGCTCGATACCGTACGCGCCAGTCTCAACGAACGCAAGCTGGTGGAGCGCGCCAAGGGCCTGCTGATGGCACACCGCCAGTTGAGCGAGGAAGAGGCGCACAAAACCATGCGCCAGATGGCCATGAACCAGAACCGGCGGCTGATTGAAGTTGCGGAAGCGGTGCTGGCCATGGCCGACGTGTTGCCGGACCGCCGCCGCTGACACAGCACCCGCCCTGGGGAGATGCTGCAGTGCACAAAGACCGTGCCTGCCCGCTACGGCGCACCAAAATGAGGCCGCTCTACCCGCTCACAACATCTGATGGCTGACCGCAACGGCTGACAGGGCATGCACTGTCAGCCGTCATTTTTTCAATGAAATCAAGCCCAGGTGCCGTGAGTCACCGTGGCAACCCTTGACCTGGCATGGTCCCTGCTTTAAACCAAGCAAAGGGGTCTGTGCCAATGGCGGCCCAAACCCTGAAGTCTCACCAGACACTGGACAACGGCGTCCATCACCGTCCCGCTCACCGCGGGTCAGGCGATGGGCGCCGTTTTGTTTGGGTCACCGTTTTTTATCAGCAAGGAGTTGGACATGAGCGCACACACCACCACCCCAGCCACCACAGCCGCTGAAGCCGACACCCCTGCGGTGTTGGGCACGACCGAGGCAGGCGCTGCCTCGCGCCGCGACTTCATCAAAAAGGGTGCGGCCACCGCCACTTTTTTCTCCACGCTGGGCCACAGCGGGGTGTGGGCGGCCGGCTCCGATGCACCCGAGAAGACCGAGATCAAGATCGGTTTCATCCCGCTGACCGACTGTGCCAGCGTGGTCATGGCGGCCGAACTCGGTCTGGACAAAAAGTACGGCGTCAAGATCGTCCCCACCAAGGAAGCCAGCTGGGCCGGCGTACGCGACAAAGTGGTGAGCGGCGAACTCGACATGGCGCACGTGCTCTATGGCCTGGTTTATGGCCTACAGCTCGGCACCTCGGGACCGCAGAAAGACATGGCCGTACTGATGAACCTGAACCACAACGGCCAGGCCATCACGCTGTCGAAAAAGCTGGCTGAAAAGGGGGCGGTAGACGGCCCATCGCTGGCGAAATTGATGGGCGCCGAGAAACGCGAATACACCTTCGCCCAGACCTTCCCCACCGGTACCCACGCCATGTGGCTCTACTACTGGCTGGCCAACGCCGGTATCAACCCGTTCAAAGACACACGCGCCATCGTGGTGCCACCGCCGCAGATGGTGGCCAACATGCGCGTGGGCAACATGGACGGCTTCTGTGTGGGTGAACCCTGGAACCACCGCGCCATCATGGACGGCATCGGCATCACGGCGAACACCACGCAAGACATCTGGAAAGACCACCCCGAAAAGGTGCTGGGCACCACGGCCGGCTTTGTGGCGAAGAACCCCAACACCGCCCGCGCTGTGACCGCTGCCATTCTGGAAGCCGGGAAGTGGATCGATGCCGGTCTGCAGAACAAAAACAAGATGGCTGAGGTCATCGCCCAGCGCTCGTACGTGAACACCAGCGTGGACGCGATCAACCAGCGCATCCTGGGCCGCTACCAGAACGGTCTGGGCAAGACCTGGGACGACCCCAACCACATGAAGTTTTACAACGACGGCTCGGTGAACTTCCCCTACCTGTCTGACGGCATGTGGTTCCTGACCCAGCACAAGCGCTGGGGCCTGCTCAAGGCCCACCCAGACTACCTGGCCGTGGCCAAGGCGGTCAACCGCATCGACATCTACAAACAAGCCGCCGCCGCCAGCAAGACCCCGCTGCCCAAGTCCGAGATGCGCAGCGCCAAGTTCATCGACGGCGTGGTGTGGGACGGGACCAACCCCGCCAAGTACGCGGACGGTTTCAAGATCAAAGCCTGATCTCGACGCCCCCCCCGCGCCGCGCTGCGCGCGTCCCCCCCCGCTGGGGGGCAACGCTGGCGTCCTGGCAAAGCCAGATCCGCGGCGTTCTGGTTTTGAAGGCACCTCTCCCGTCGCTATGTACTGAAAGGACATCCACCATGGTTGCCGCTGTTTTCCATTCTCCGCTGGAGGCGCCGCTCGCACCGGCCGCCGACGCCACGACTTCTGCCTCCGTCAAAGCCATGACCAGCACCCCCGCACCCACCCCCCGCAAAACCGCACGCGACTTTCGGGGCCTGTGGATGGCGGTGCTGCCGCCGGTGATGGGGCTGGCCTGCCTGGTGTTGCTGTGGCAACTGATCGCCAGCACCAGCAACAGCGGCATTCCGAAGCCGCTGGAAACCTGGACGCAAGCGGTGCAGGTGTTCTCGGACCCGTTTTACAGCGAAGGCCCCAACGACCAAGGGATCGGCTGGAACGTGCTGGCCTCCCTGCAGCGCGTGGCCATCGGCTTCGGGCTGGCAGCGCTGGTCGGCATCCCCGCTGGCTTCGCCATCGGCCGCTTCGAGTTTTTGAGCCGCATGATCAACCCGCTCATCAGCCTGCTGCGCCCGGTGTCGCCGCTGGCCTGGCTGCCCATTGGCCTGCTGGTGTTCAAGGGTGCCGACCCGGCCGCTATCTGGACCATTTTCATCTGCTCCATCTGGCCCATGATCATCAACACCGCGGTGGGCGTGCAGCGCGTGCCGCAGGACTACATGAACGTGGCCCGCGTGCTGAACCTGAGCGAGTGGAAGATATTTACCAAGATTTTGTTTCCCGCCGTGCTGCCCTACCTGCTGACCGGCGTGCGCCTGGCCGTGGGCACGGCCTGGCTGGTGATCGTGGCGGCCGAGATGCTGACCGGCGGCGTGGGCATCGGCTTCTGGGTCTGGGACGAATGGAACAACCTCAATGTGTCCAGCATCATCATCGCGATTTTCGTCATCGGCATTGTGGGTCTGCTGCTCGAATTCGCGCTCATCAAGATCGCCACCCTGTTCACGTTCGAGGAAGTCAAGTCATGAACAACGACGCCAAGTACATCGACATCCAGAACGTCGAACAGACCTTCAAGACCAAGAAGGGTAACTTCCCCGCCCTGCGCGACATCAACCTGTCGGTGGCCAAGGGTGAGTTTGTGGCGCTCATTGGGCACTCGGGCTGCGGCAAGTCCACCTTGCTCAACCTGATTGCCGGCCTGACCACCCCCACCCAGGGCGTGCTGCTGTGCGCCGACCGCGAGATCGCCGGCCCCGGCCCCGAGCGCGCGGTGGTGTTCCAGAACCATTCGCTGCTGCCCTGGCTCACGTGTTTCGAAAACGTGTACCTGGCCGTGGAGCGCGTGTTCGCCGCCACCGAAAACAAAGCCCAGCTGAAGGCGCGCACCGAAGCCGCGCTGGCCCTGGTGGGCCTGATGCCCGCCGCCCAGAAACGCCCTGGCGAAATCTCGGGCGGCATGAAGCAACGCGTGGGCATTGCCCGCGCCCTTTCCATGGAACCCAAGGTACTGCTCATGGACGAACCCTTTGGCGCGCTCGACGCCCTCACCCGCGCCAAGCTGCAAGACGAGTTGCTGGACATCGTGGCGCGCACGCACAGCACGGTGGTGATGGTGACCCACGACGTGGACGAAGCGGTGCTGCTCAGCGACAAGATCGTGATGATGACCAACGGCCCCGCCGCCACCATTGGCGAGGTGTTGAGCGTGGACCTGCCGCGTCCGCGCAGCCGTGTGGCCCTGGCCGACGATCCGCAGTATCTGCAGTACAGAAAAGCGGTCATTGACTTCCTCTACACGCGCCAGGCGCATGTAGAAAAAGTGGCTTGAGGAGAACCCCATGGACATGCGAGTGAACCCCAAAGCGAAACTGAAGCTGGTGATGGTGGGCAACGGCATGGCCGGCGTGCGCACTCTGGAAGAGCTGCTGAAGCTCGCGCCCGACCTGTACGACATCACGGTGTTTGGCGCCGAGCCGCACCCCAACTACAACCGCATCCTGCTCAGCCCCGTACTGGCCGGTGAGCAGACCCTGGACGAGATCGTGCTCAACGACTGGTCCTGGTACACCGACAACGGCGTGACCCTGCACGCGGGTTGCAAGGTGACCGAGGTGGACCGCGTCAAGCGCGTGGTGCACGGTGTGGGCCCGGCGGGCGAGGCGGTGAGTGCCGGCTACGACCGCCTGATCATGGCCACCGGCTCCAACCCCTTCATGCTGCCCATACCGGGCAAAGACCTGAAGGGTGTGCTGGCTTACCGCGACATTGCCGACACCCAGGCCATGATCGAAGCGGCCACCACCTACAAGCACGCGGTGGTGATTGGCGGCGGCCTGCTGGGCCTGGAGGCGGCCAACGGCCTGATGAAGCGCGGCATGAGCGTGAGCGTGGTGCATGTGGGCCCGTGGCTCATGGAACGCCAGCTGGACGAGGTGTCGGGCAAGCTGCTGCAGGGTTCTCTGGAAGAGCGCGGCATGCGGTTTTTGATGGGTGCGCAAACGCAAGAACTGGTGGGTGGCGAGGACGGTCGCGTCAAGTCCGTGAAGTTCAAGGACGGCACCGAAGTGACCGCCGACCTGGTGGTGATGGCAGTCGGCATTCGCCCCAACACGGCGCTGGCCGAAAGCATGCGGCTGCACGTGAACAAGGGCATTGTGGTCAGCGACACGCTGCAAACCGTAACCGACCCACGCATTTACGCGGTGGGCGAATGCGCGGCGCACCGCGGTATTGCCTACGGCCTGGTGGCACCACTGTTTGAGCAGGGCAAGGTACTGGCCACGCACCTGGCCGAGTTCGGCATTGGGCGCTACACCGGCTCGCTCACGTCCACCAAGCTCAAGGTCACCGGCATCGACCTGTTTTCCGCCGGCAACTTCATGGGCGGCGACAACACCGAAGAGATCGTGATGAGCGACCCGGCCAGCGGGGTTTACAAAAAGCTGGTGATTCAAGACGACAAGCTGGTGGGCGCCTGCCTGTACGGCGACACGGTGGACGGCAGCTGGTACTTCAAGCTGCTGCGCGAAGGCCGCAAGGTCAGCGACATTCGCGACAAGCTGATGTTTGGCGAGTCGAACATCGGCGACACCGGGCACCAGGGCCACAGCAAGGCCGCAGCCATGGCCGACACGGACGAGGTATGCGGCTGCAACGGCGTCACCAAAGGCGTCATCTGCAAAGCCATCAAAGACAAAGGCCTGTTCACGCTGGAAGAGGTGCGCAAGAACACCAAGGCCAGCGCGTCGTGCGGTTCGTGCACCGGTCTGGTCGAACAAATTTTGATGTTCACCGCCGGCGGTGACTATTCGGCCACGCCCAAGCTCAAGGCCATGTGCGGTTGCACCGAACACGGCCACGAAGCGGTGCGCGAAGCCATTCGCACGCCACTGGCCGACGGCAGCAGGCTGCTGACCACGGCACAGGTGTTTGCGCACCTGGGCTGGAAAACGCCGAACGGCTGCGCCAGCTGCCGCCCGGCTACCAACTACTACCTGATCAGCACCTGGCCCAAGGAGGCGAAGGACGATCCGCAGAGCCGCTACATCAACGAGCGCTCGCACGCCAACATCCAGAAAGACGGAACGTACTCGGTGATCCCGCGCATGTGGGGCGGCGAGACCACGGCCGACGAACTGCGCCGCATCGCCGACGCGGTGGACAAGTACAACATCCCGACGGTGAAGGTGACCGGTGGCCAGCGCATTGACTTGCTGGGCGTGAAAAAAGAAGACCTGCAAGCGGTGTGGAAAGACATTGGCATGCCCAGCGGCCACGCTTACGCCAAGGCGTTGCGCACGGTGAAGACCTGCGTGGGCAGCGAGTGGTGCCGCATGGGCACACAGGACAGCACCCAGATGGGCAAAGACCTGGAGCGCGCGATGTGGCGCATGTACGCCCCGCACAAGGTGAAGTTTGCGGTGAGCGGTTGCCCGCGCAACTGCGCCGAGAGCGGCATCAAGGACGTGGGCATCATCGGCGTAGACAGTGGCTGGGAAATGTATGTGGGCGGCAACGGTGGCATCAAGACCGAGGTGGCCCACTTCTTTGCCAAGCTCAAGACCGCCGAAGAAGTGATGGAGTACACCGGCGCGTTCATGGAGCTGTACCGCACCGAGGGCTGGTACCTGGAGCGCACGGTGCACTACATCAACCGCGTGGGTCTTGACTACGTGAAAAAGAAAATCCTGGACGACGCCGAAGGCCGCAAGGCGCTGTGGGAGCGCCTGCAGTTTGCGCTGGACGGCGAGCCCGACCCGTGGTTTGACTTCCAGGAAGCGGCGGTGGACACGCGCCAGTTCATTCCCATCCAAGCCGTTCAAGCCACCACCGAAGGGAGCGCAGCATGAGCCACAACCTCTGGACCTTCATCTGCCGCGTGGAAGACATCCCCGTGCTCGGCTCGCGCCGCGTCGCGCGTGAACAGGGCTTGGATGTGGCGGTGTTCCGCAACGACCAGAACGCAGTCTTCGCCCTGCTCGACCGCTGTCCGCACAAGGGTGGCCCGCTGTCGCAAGGCATCGTGTTTGGCACCAGCGTGGCTTGCCCGCTGCACAACTGGACCATTGGCCTGTGCACCGGCCAGGCCGCCGCGCCGGACGAGGGTTGCACGCCGAAATTTGCAGTGAAAGTGGAAGACGGTCAGGTGTTTCTGGACGCCAGCGAGCTGGCCACCCAGGCCACCGATCTGGTGCGCCCCATCGCCGGCCCCTTGCGCCGTGTCTTATCCCCCCTCCCCCTGGGAGAGGGCTAGGGTGAGGGCTGTCCCCATGGCATTGCACGCCGGAAGCGGCCCTCACCCCCACCCTCTCCCAGGGGGAGAGGGGGTCAAAGCCATCACACGCTCCACCTGCCCGTATTGCGGCGTCGGCTGTGGCGTGCTCATCGAAACCGAAGGTCACCAGATCACCGGCGTGCGTGGCGACCCGGACCACCCGGCCAATTTTGGCAAGCTCTGCACCAAGGGCACCACGCTGCACCTCACGGCCACGCCCGCCGTGACCCGGCAGACCCGGCTGTTGCAACCGATGCAGCGACTGCAGCGCGGCCAGGCGCCGGTGGCGATGGCGTGGGAAGCTGCGCTGGACCTGGCCGCCGACCGCTTTGCGACCACCATCGCCAACCACGGTCCCGACGCCGTGGGCTTTTACATCAGTGGCCAGTTGCTGACCGAGGACTACTACGTCTTCAACAAGCTGGCCAAGGGTTTGATTGGCACCAACAACGTGGACACCAATTCGCGCCTGTGCATGAGCAGCGCGGTGGCCGGCTACAAACTCACCCTGGGCGCCGACGCACCAACCGCTTGTTATGACGATGTGAACCACGCCACCTGCCTGTTCATCGTCGGAAGCAACGCAGCCTTTGCGCACCCGGTGCTGTTTCGCCGCATCGAAGAAGCCAAGAAAAAGAACCCGGCCATGAAGGTGATCGTGGCCGACCCGCGCCGTACCGACACCGCTGGCCTGGCCGACCTGTACCTGCCCTTGCAGCCCGGCAGCGATGTGATGCTGTTCCACGGCCTGCTGCACATCATGCTGTGGGAAGGCTGGATCAAGCCCGACTACATTGCGGCCCACACAACCGGTTTTGAAGCGCTCAAAGCGCTGGTGCGCGACTGCACACCCGAGCGCGTGGCCGACGTGTGCGGCCTGAAAAAGGAAGACCTGTACACCGCCGCCAAATGGTTTGCTGGCCTTGACGGCCAGGGGTTTGCCACCGCCCACGCCACGCTCAGCCTGTATTGCCAGGGCCTGAACCAGAGCAGCAGCGGCACCGCAAAAAACGCCACCCTGATCAACCTGCACCTGGCCACCGGCCAGATCGGCAAGCCCGGCGCCGGGCCCTTCAGCCTGACCGGCCAGCCCAACGCCATGGGCGGGCGCGAAGTGGGCGGCCTGGCCAACCTGCTGAGCGCCCACCGCGACCTGGCCAACCCCGCGCACCGCGCCGAAGTGGCCGCGCTGTGGGGCGTGCCTTCGGTTCCAGAAAAGCCCGGGAAGACCGCGGTGGAAATGTTCCAGGCCGCCGCCGACGGCGAGATCAAGGCGCTGTGGATTGCCTGCACCAACCCGGCACAGTCCATGCCCGACCAGGCCACCGTGCGCCGCGCGCTGGAGCGCGCCGAGTTTGTGGTGGTGCAAGAAGCCTATGCCACCGCGTCCACCTGCGACTGGGCCGACCTGCTGCTGCCCGCCACCACCTGGGGCGAAAAAGAAGGCACGGTGACCAACAGCGAACGCCGCATCAGCCGCGTGCGAGCTGCAGTGCCCGCGCCAGGTGAGGCCCGGCACGACTGGCAAATCGTGGTCGACTTTGCACAGCGGCTGGAGAGATCAAATGGAGCAAATGGGGTCAGATCCGAATTCAGGACAACAGCGCCCGAGGCCGCCAACAAGCTCCAACGAAATTCGGCTCTGACCCCATTTGTGGAGCAGCCGGAGAAGACCCTCTTCCCCTACAACACCCCCGAAGCCATCTGGCTCGAACACCGCGAGTCCACCCGCGGCCGCGACCTTGACATCACCGGCCTCTCCTGGCCGGTGCTGGAACAGCAAGGCCCGCAGCAATGGCCCCTGCGCGAAGGCGAAACGGTGGGAAAAGCCCGGCTGTACGAAGACGGCGTGTTCCCCACCCCCGACGGCAGAGCCCGCTTCGCCGCCCTGCCCTGGCAGCCGCTGGCCGAGCCGCGCGAATCGCGCTACCCGTTTTCGCTCACCACCGGGCGCCTGCGCGACCAGTGGCACGGCATGACACGCACCGGCACGCTGGGCCGCCTGTTTGGGCATGTGGCCGAGCCGGTGGTGCAACTGCACCCGCAAGACATGGCCCGGCGCGGCCTGGCGGGGGGTGATCTGGTGCATGTCACCAGCAAGCGCGGCTCCATTTTGGTGCCGGTGCAGGCCAGCAGCGAGCTCGGTTTGTCGCAAGCCTTCATGGCCATGCACTGGGGTGCTGAATACCTCAGCGGCGTCAGCAGCACCGGCGAGCCGTTGGCGGGGGTCAACGCCCTCACCACCTCGGCGTATTGCCCCACGTCCAAGCAGCCCGAGCTCAAACACGCCGCCGTGAAAGTGCTCAAGGCCGAACTCCCCTGGACGCTGCTGGGCATGGCCTGGCTGCCCGGCGACCAGGCCCTGAGTGCCCGCGAAAGCTTGCGTGCACTGATGGCGCAGTTTTCTTTTGCATCGTGTGTGCCGTTTGGACGCGAGCGCACCGGCGTGCTGTTTCGCGCCGCCGCGCACGAAGCCCCTGAAAGCGCGTTGATCGAACGCATTGAAGCCCTGCTGGGCCTGAACACCCCCGACGCACTGCGCTACGCCGACCGCCGGCTGGGCCAGCGCCGCACCGCGCGGCTGGTAAAGCAGGACGACACGAGCACGCTGGACGGCTTTGTGCTGGCCGGCGACACCCGGGCCGAAATCTGGATCAAACCGCTGCTGGAAGACCAGCGGCCTGCGGCGGCCTATGGCCGCCAGTTGCTGATGCCGGGCGCCAGGGCACCCCTTGCGGTCGTTGCCAAAAGCCGGCAGGTGTGCACCTGTTTCAATGTCAACGAAGACGCCATACAGGTCCAACTGCAACGCTGCGAAGGCACTCCAGGCGAACGCCTGGCCAGCCTGCAAGGCAGCCTGCAATGCGGCACCCACTGCGGCTCGTGCCTGCCGGAATTGCGCCGCCTGGTGCGCGCGCAGACGCTGGTGGAACAGGCTGCAGAGGCCAGCTGAAACGCTGAAATCTGCATATAACCCGAAGTCATCAGGCTTGCCCGACAATCGCGCACCATGGGAATCAGCCAGTACATCAAAGTCATCGGCCGCGGCAAAGACGGCGCCCGCTCGCTCACGCGCGAGCAAGCCACCGACCTGTTTGGCCAGGTGCTTGACGGCACGGTGACCGACCTGGAAGTGGGCGGCTTTTGCCTGGCCATGCGCATCAAAGGCGAAACCGCCGAAGAAATGGCCGGCTTCCTGGACGCCACGCACCAGCGCCTGCAGCGCCTGCCCGACAACGGGCTCACCACCGTGGTGCTGCCCAGCTACAACGGTGCACGCAAGCTGCCGGTGCTCACGCCGCTGCTGGCCCTGCTGCTGTCGCGCGAAGGCGTGCCGGTGCTGGTGCACGGCACGGCCACCGAAGACCGGCGCGCCACCAGCGAAGCCGTGTTGGCGGCGCTGGGCACCGTGGCGGCGCACACCGTGAGTCCGCTCGGCGCGGGTCAACTGGCTGTCGTGCCCACCGAGGTGCTGCTGCCCGGCCTCAAGCGGCTGCTGGACGTGCGCCGCACGGTCGGCCTGCGCAACCCGGCACACAGCCTGGTCAAGCTCATGAACCCCTGCCTGGGCCGCGCGCTGGTGGTGGGCAGCTACACCCACCCCGAATACGCGGTGTCGATGGCCGAGACCTTTGCGCTCACTGGTGCGCACGCGCTGCTGCTGCGCGGCACCGAGGGCGAGCCGGTGGCCGATGCCCGGCGCACGCCGCAAATGGAAGCCTTCCGCAACGGCCAGCGCCACCTGCTGCAAGCCGCGCAAGACGGCCCGCTGGCCAGCCTGCCCGAGTTGCCGCGCGACGTGGATGCGGCCAGCACGGCGGCTTACATCCGGTCGGTGCTCGATGGCTCGCGCCCGGTGCCTGCCCCCATCGCGCTGCAGGTGGCACACATCCTGCAGGAGGTCTCCCGCCCGACCACAGCAGAGACAAACCGCCCCACCGCGGTCCACACACCATGAACATGCCCGCCACCGTCATCACCTCCGAAAGCCAGTTCAATCCCGGCACCGTCACCTTGGTGGGCGCAGGCCCGGGCGACCCGGAACTGCTCACCATCAAGGCCGCGCGGGCCATCGCGGCGGCCACCGTGCTGCTGGTGGACGATCTGGTGAGCGACGGCGTGCTGGCCCACGCCTCGCCCACCGCACGCATCGTGCACGTGGGCAAGCGCGGTGGCTGCAAAAGCACACCGCAGGCCTTCATTGAAAAACTGATGATCATGGCCGCCCGAGAAGGCGAAGTGGTGGTGCGCCTCAAGGGCGGCGACCCGTTCATCTTCGGTCGCGGCGGTGAAGAGGTAGAGCACCTGCGCGCTGCCGGCATTGAGGTACAGGTGCTCAACGGCATCACCGCCGGCCTGGCAGGCCTCACGTCGCTGGGCGCCCCGCTCACCCACCGCGACCACGCGCACGGCGTGGTGTTCGTCACCGGCCACGCCAAACCCGGCGACACCGGCACCGACTGGCAGCAACTCGCCGCCACCGCACGCGACGCCAAGCTCACCCTGGTGATCTACATGGGCGTGTCCAGCGCCGCCCACATCCAGGCCGACCTGCTCACCGGCCTTCCCGCCAGCACGCCGCTGGCCATCATTCAGCACGCCAGCCTGCCCCAGCAGCGCCATGTCATCACCTCCCTGGGAACGCTGCACGCAACCATCGCCCGCGAGCAGCTCGGCAGCCCGGCCGTGATCGTGGTGGGCGACGTGGTGAGCGGCGTGGCCGCCATGGGCCAGCCACTGGACAACGCCCACACGTTGGAAGCACGCTACCGCGCGGCCTGAGCGGGCGCCGTCCACGGGCGGCCCGCATACACTGCGGCCCATGGAAAATTTTGACGTGGTGATCGTGGGCGCCGGTGCCGCCGGGCTGTTTTGTGCCGGCGTGGCGGGCCAGCGCGGCCTGAAGGTGCTGGTGCTGGACCACAGCGACAAGGTGGCCGAAAAAATCCGCATTTCGGGCGGTGGCCGGGCCAACTTCACCAACCGCGACCTCGACCCGCACGCGCCCCACAAGCACTTCATCAGCCAGAACCCCAACTTCTGCCGCTCCGCGCTGTCGCGCTACACCCCGGCCGACTTCGTGGCGCTCATGCAGCGCCACCAGGTGCCCTTTCATGAAAAGCACAAAGGCCAGCTGTTTTGCGACCGCTCGGCCGACGACCTGATCCAGATGCTGCTGCGCGAGTGCGAAGCCGGCAGCGTGCAGCGCTGGCAGCCCTGCGGCGTCAAAGCCCTGCGCGTGGCGGGCGACGGCAGCTACCAGATCGACACCGAGCGCGGCACCGTAACCAGCCGGTCTGTGGTGATCGCCACCGGCGGCCTGTCCATTCCGAAGATCGGCGCCACCGACTTCGGCTACCGGGTGGCCAAACAGTTTGGCCTGCGCCTGGTTGAAACACGCCCCGGGCTCGTGCCCCTCACCTTTGACGGCGAAGCCTGGGCACCCTACATCCCGCTGGCGGGGCTTTCGCTGCCTGTGGCCATGGAAACCGGCACCAAAAAAGACCGGGCCAGTTTCACCGAAGACCTGCTGTTTACCCACCGCGGGCTCTCAGGCCCCGCCGTGCTGCAGATTTCAAGCTACTGGCGCGAAGGCACACCCATTCGCCTGAATCTGGCGCCCGAGGTGGACCTGCCCGCCGCGCTGGCGCGCGCCAAGGCCACGTCGCGCAAGCTGATCGCCAACGAACTGGCCACCCTGGTGCCCAGCCGCCTGGCCGACGCCTGGGTGGCGCAAGACGCCGACTGGCAACGCCCCGTGTGCGACGCCACCGACAAAGCCCTGACCCGACTGACCGAACGCCTGGCCCGCTGGGAACTGACGCCCACCGGCACCGAAGGCTACAAAAAAGCCGAGGTCACGCTCGGCGGCGTGGACACGCGCGACCTGTCCTCCCAAACCATGGAATCCAAGCAACCCGGGCTGTACTTCATTGGCGAGGTGATGGACGTGACCGGCTGGCTGGGCGGCTACAACTTCCAGTGGGCCTGGGCCAGCGCGCACGCCTGCGGGCAGGCGCTCCTCAAAAGCCGGTCTTGAGCGCTGGCGGGATAGCGTTATAATCCAAGGCTTTGCTGGCAAACCCCCGTCGGCCCATACTAGTTAACAGGCGGGGAACTTTGCAGAAATGACGGCTGGGCCCGATCTCCCGGTCATCCTCTTTTTGCGCATTCTGGAATTTTTTCTTCAATGACGACCATCCGCGTAAAAGACAACGAACCCTTTGACGTCGCTCTGCGCCGCTTCAAACGCACCATCGAAAAACTCGGCCTGCTGACCGATCTGCGCGCCCGCGAGTTTTACGAGAAGCCCACCGCTGAGCGCAAGCGCAAGAAGGCCGCTGCCGTCAAGCGCAATTACAAGCGCATTCGTGCCATGCAGTTGCCCAAAAAACTGTACTGAAATGGCTGCGCTGTCTGGGGCAACCCGGCAGCCACCAAAAAAGCCCGCCAGAGGACGCTCGAGCGGGCTTTTTTGTTTTTCGCTTTCCCCCTCTGATTCTCTTCTTTCACCGCACCCAGGAGCCCCGCCATGAGCCTCAAAGAACGCATCACCGAAGACATGAAAGCCGCCATGCGTGCCAAGGACACCGAGCGCCTGGGCACCATCCGGCTGCTGACCGCGGCCATGAAGCAGAAAGAAGTGGACGAGCGGGTGGTACTGGACGACGCCCTGGTGGTCGCCATCGTGGACAAGCTGATCAAGCAGCGCAAAGACAGCATTGAGGCCTTCACCAAGGCCGACCGCATGGACCTGGCCGACAAGGAAACCGCCGAGATGAAGGTGCTGCAGGCCTACCTGCCCGAGCGACTGTCGGCCGACGACGTGCTGGCCGAGGTGAAAACCATCGTGGCAGCACTGAGCACCGAACTGGGCCGCCCGGCTGGCCCTGGCGACATGGGCAAGGTGATGGGCGCGGTGAAGGCCCAGTTGTCGGGCAAAGCCGACATGGGTGCCGTATCGGCCGCCGTGAAAACGGCGCTGGCGGGCTGAAACCGCCCGCTGAGGGTTCAGCGAAGGATCAAGGCGGTGCCCAACACCGCCAGCGCCGCCCCCCACCAGGCGCCCATGGCCGGGCGGCGGCGGTAGGCCAGCCACAGCAGCGGCAAAATCAAAACGGGTGTGACCGACGACAGCACCGCCACCAGACCCGCTTGCCCCAGGTGCATGGCTTTCAAAATCAGGGTCATGCCCAGCGCCATGGCCACGGCTGCGCTCAAAAACGTCAACCAGGCGTCATGCCAGCGCACCGGGGCCTGCGCGCGTGCGCCGCGCCACAGCAACCACAACAGGCCATGGGCCGCCAGGGCCAGCGTCATGCGCACCGCAGACGCGGCTACCGCGTCGATGCCCGTGCTCATGAGCGGCTTGAGCATGAGCGTGGCCACCGACTGACACAGCGCCGCCAGCAGCCCCAGGCACACACCCACCACCAGGCGGCCACGCGTTTGTTCCCAGTGGTGTGATTCGTCGCTGCGTTTGCCCCACACAATGGCCAGCATCACCCCGCCCACCAGCAGCAGGCTGCCCAGCAGCGCCCAGCCCCACAGCACCTCGCCCAGCCAGACCCAGGCCAACACCCCGGAAAACAGCGCATGGCAGGCAAACAACACGCCCGAGCGCCGCGGCCCCAGCCTGTTCATGCAGGCAAACAGCGCGGTGTCACCGATGAAAATCCCGATCAGGCCTGAAATCGCCAGCAAGCCCAGGGCCGATACGTCCAGGCTGCGCCAGCCCCCGCTGGACGCAGCCAGCGCCCACAACAGCAGCGATGCAAACAGCATGCGCCAGCGGCTGAACGCGAAAGCGCCCAAGCGCTGCGCAGGGGGAGCAGAAAAGAGGCTGGAGACCGCCCAACAGCCCGCCGCCAGCAGGGCCAGGGCCTCGGGTCGCATGGTTTACAGCGGGTGACCGGGTTCAGCTGCCGGCAATTTTCATGCGGTTGACAAGAATCGAGCCCACGGTTTTGGCGCCGTAGTTGTAGGCGTCGGCGCCCACGGCTTCAATGCCCTTGAACATGTCTTTGAGGTTGCCGGCGATGGTGATTTCGTGCACCGGGTAAGCAATTTCCCCGTTTTCCACCCAGTAGCCCGAAGCGCCCCGGGAATAGTCCCCGGTCACATAGTTCACGCCCTGTCCCATCAACTCGGTGACAAACAGGCCGCGCCCCAGTTTCTGGATCATGGCTTTCAGGTCGTCGCCGGGCTGCGTGAGTCGGCTGGTGAGCGTGAGGTTGTGCGATCCACCCGCGTTGCCGGTGGTGCGCATGCCCAGCTTGCGCGCCGAGTAGGTGGACAAAAAGTAGCCCTGCACCCGCCCGCCCACCAGCACCTTGCGCGCCTGGGTGCGCACGCCTTCGTCGTCAAACGGCGAGCTGCCCTTGCCGTTGATGATGTGCGGGTCCTCCAGAATGTCGAGGTGCTTGGACAGCACGCGCTTGCCCAGGCTGTCGCCCAAAAACGTGGTTTTTCGGTACAGCGCACCGCCGCTGGTGGCTTGCACATAAGCACCCAGCAGGCCAGCGGCCAGGGGCGATTCAAACAGCACCGGGCATTCGGTGGTGGCGATCTTGCGGCCATGCAGGCGGGCCAGCGTGCGTTCGGCGGCATAGCGGCCAATGGCTTGCGGGCTGGCCAGCTCTTCGGGCGAGCGCATCGAGCTGTACCAGAAGTCGCGCTGCATGTTGGCGCCCTTGCCGGCAATGGGCGCCACCGACAGGCTGTGGCGCGAACTGGCGTAGCCGCCACTGAAAATGCCGGGCCGGCCGCGTTCGCCGCCGCGCATGTGGGCGCTGAAAAAATGCGACTGCTGGGCCGACACGCCCGCGCCTTCGCTGTTGTTGATCTTTTTGCTGGTGGCAAAAGCCGCCGCTTCACAGGCCAGTGCAATCTGTGCCGCCTCTTCCGAGCTGATGGCCCAGGGGTGAAACAGATCCAGATCGGGGTAGGTGTCGGCCACATCGGCAGCGTCGGGCAGGCCGGCCACCGGGTCTTCCGCGGTGAAGCGGGCAATGTCAAAAGCCGCCTGTACCGTCTGGCGAATGGCGTCAGGGGAAAAGTCCGAGGTGGAAGCGTTGCCGCGCTTTTGCCCCAGGTACACCGTCACGCCCAGCGACTTGTCGCGGTTGCGCTCCACGTTTTCCAGCTCGCCCTTGCGCACCGACACGCTCAGACCGGCGCCCTCGGACACTTCGGCTGCCGCATCGGCAGCGCCGAGGTGCCTGGCGTGCGCGAGCGCCAGGTCCACCAGTTCTTCAAACTGGCTGCGGGCGTACTGAAAGCCTGCCAGCGGCGCGTGCCCGCGGCTGTGCGCTGCGGCCGGACTGGTGGAGGGTGTGGGATGGGTCGCGCGGGCGCGTGCCGGGGTGGTCGATGCTTTTTTCATGTCGACGGCTATGATACTTGCCGCCCCTACCGGCTGCTGCGCGCCGCGCAGAAGCCTCATTCAGTTGAGGTCAGCGCCCCGGCCTGACCCACCAAGCACCCAGGAATTCATGTCCCGCAAACCCACCAAAGGCTATTTCGTCCGTGGCCAGTTCGTCGCCATCGGCAGCGAATTGGACCTTGAGCTCAAACGCGAGCTCAAGGGCTCGGTCGACATGAGCAAGACCGACCTGAAAAAATACAGCGACCGCCTGCAGGAACTGGGCGAAAGCCTGCTGACCCTGCGCGCCGACCTGATGAAGCGGCTCGACCTGTCGGAAAAGCTGGTGGACGCGGTGGCCGAGGCCAAACGCATCACCAACTTTGAAGGCCGGCGCCGCCAGATGCAGTTCATCGGCAAGCTCATGCGCGGCCTGCCGCAAGACACCCTCGCCGCCGTGGAAGCCGCGCTGGACGAACAAAACAAGGGCTCGGCCAAAGGCACGCTGTCGCTGCACCAGGCCGAGCAGTGGCGCGACCAGCTGATTGCCGATGACGACGCGCTGACCCGCTGGCTGCAGATGGACACCGACGCCGATGTGCAGCAACTGCGCGCCCTCATTCGCCAGGCACGCAAGGACGCCCAAGCCCCGCAGGCCCAGGAGCATCCCGGCGAAGCGGTGCGCCACGGCAAGGCCTACCGCGAGATCTTCCAGCTGGTCAAAGCGGTGCTGACGCGCCAAAATGCCGACGCCGCCGCCGAGGGCGCCTCTGAGGAAGACCAACAGCCATGAGCGACGCACAGCAACCCGATCCGGTGCGCATCGGCATCGTGTCCATCAGCGACCGCGCCAGCACCGGCGTGTACGAAGACAAGGGCCTGCCCGCGCTGCAAGACTGGCTCACGCGCGCGCTGAAAAACCCCATCCATTTCGAGCCGCGCCTGATCCCCGACGAGGTGGACCGCATCAGCACCACGCTGATCGAGCTGGTGGACGCGGGCTGCTCGCTGGTGCTCACCACCGGCGGCACCGGCCCCGCGCTGCGCGACGTGACACCCGAAGCCACGCTGGCCGTGGCCCACAAGGAAATGCCCGGCTTTGGTGAACAGATGCGCCAGATCAGCCTCACGTTTGTGCCCACCGCCATCCTGTCGCGCCAGGTCGCGGTGGTCCGTGACCGCAGCCTGATCATCAACCTGCCCGGCCAGCCCAAGGCGATTGCCGAAACGCTGGAAGGCCTGAAAAACGCCGATGGCTCGCAAAGGGTGAACGGCATCTTTGCCGCCGTGCCGTATTGCATCGACCTGATTGGTGGCCCCTACCTGGAAACGAACGACGACGTCTGCACAGGTTTTCGCCCCAAGTCGGCTGTGCGCCCAGCCCGCTGAACCAACACCCGAGACACCCCATGAAGATCACCAGAGACACCGTTGTCACCATCACCTTCCGCGCCACCGACGCCCAGGGCAAGCTGCTGGAAGATGGCAAGGAACCCCGCGCCTACCTGCACGGCGG
Organism: Hydrogenophaga sp.; assembly: GCA_018333605.1. Lineage (GTDB taxonomy): Bacteria > Pseudomonadota > Gammaproteobacteria > Burkholderiales > Burkholderiaceae_C > Hydrogenophaga. The sequence continues at coordinate 60,881 of JAGXSV010000059.1, forward strand.
CTACAACAACACGCTGCCCGGCATTGAAAAAGCGCTGGAAGGCCAGGAAAAAGGCTTTGCCGCCACGCTGGAACTGCAGCCTGAAGACGCCTTTGGCGTGCGGGACGAAAGCCTGGCCACGAGCATTCCCAAAAGCGAGTTCCCCCCCGGCGTGAAGGTGGGCGGCCAACTGCAAGGCGTGGACGACCAGGGCCGCGAGCAGGTGTTCACCGTGATGAAAATCAAAGGCGACACCGTGCTGCTGGACGGCAACCATCCGCTGGCTGGCAAGGTGCTGCGCTTCGCGGTGAAAGTGGTGGATGTGCAGCCCGCCAGCGCCGAGGAAGTGGCGCATGGCCACGCGCACGGTGCCCACGGAACGCATCATTAACCCCCCGCGTCGCCTCCGGCGCCACCCCCAAGGGGGCAACACCAGCGGCCTGGCGAAGCCAGTTCCGCGGTGTTCTGGGTGAATACACCTCGCTACGGAAACACCCTGGGAGTCTGGATTGGGCACCGTTGGCCATAACAAGCGCAGCCCACGTGAACCGAAGCGCCGGGTGGCAGACGCAGCGAAGTGAAGGAGGAGGTTTGGGCGTAGCCCAAACCGGGGAACATGAGCGGAGTGGGCCAACCGGCGCTTCGATTCACCGGCCCACACGGCACGAGCGAGGGGAAACTTACTTCCCCACCAGCTGGTTCAGTTTTTCAGCCTCAAAGCACTCATTGCGCGCCGCGTCCAAAGGCACGCAGTCGCCTTTTTGCTGCCTGGAAAGCGTGTCAATCGCAGCCCACAGCAGCGCAATCTGATGCTCTTGCCCGGCGGCGCTGTCGATCAGGCCACGCATGGCCTGGCTCAGCGGGTCGTCTTCCTGCGTGATGCCGTAGGCCTGAAATTTCGGCACCGTTTCGGTCACGTCAGCGCTGTCGCCGGATTTGCTGGGGATGATGCGCGCCGGAATGCCCACCGCCGTGGCGCCCGGCGGCACGGGTTTGATCACCACCGCGTTGCTGCCGATCTTGGCGCCATCGCCCACCTCAAAGCCGCCCAGCACCTTGGCGCCCGCACTCACCACCACGTTTTTGCCCAGCGTGGGGTGTCGTTTGGTGCCTTTATAGAGCGAAGTGCCGCCCAGCGTCACGCCCTGGTAAATGGTGCAACCGTCGCCAATTTCGGCCGTTTCACCCACCACCACGCCCATGGCGTGGTCAAAAAACACGCGCTCGCCCACCTTGGCGCCGGGGTGAATTTCAATGCCGGTGAGCCAGCGCGCCACATGCGAAATAAACCGGCCTGGCCATTTCAGGCCATGCGTCCAGCACCAATGGGCGGGGCGGTGCAACCACACGGCGTGAAGGCCCGGGTAGCAGGTGATGACCTCCCAGGTGCTGCGGGCGGCGGGGTCGCGTTCGAGAACGCATTGGATGTCGGAGCGGATGCGTGAAAACATAAGTTCAGTCTAGCGCTTTGCCTTCTCGGCCTTTTGCAGCATGGCCTTGGCAACACCGCGCAGAATGTGGATTTCTTCGTCGGTGGGCGCGGCGCGGTTGAACAACTGGTTCAGGCGCGGCATGAGTTTTTTGGGCGCGGCGGGGTCTAAAAAGCCCACCGCCACCAAGGCCTGTTCCAGGTGGTCGAGCATGCCCGCCAGCGCGTGTGCGTCGGCGGCGGGGCGGGCAGCGGCAGCGGGGGGCAAGGCAAATCCGCCCAGGGCCTGGCGCCAGTCGTAGGCAATCAACTGCACCGCCGCGGCCAGGTTGAGCGAACCAAAGTTCGGGTCGGTCGGGATGCTCAGGCACGCGTGGCAGCGGTACACATCTTCGTTGCGCATGCCAAAACGCTCGGAACCAAACAGAAAGGCCACCCCGCCCGGCGGGCTCACCGGTGCAGAAGACGCATGCACCGAGGCCTGGCCCAGCAAGCCCGCGAAATGCTCGCGCGGCGTGCGGGTGGGCGGGCCAAAGTCGCGCGGGGTCATGGCGGTGGCGCACAGGTGGTCCATGCCGTCCAGCGCTTCGTCCAGCGTGTCCACAATGCGCGCCTTGGCCAGCACATCGTTGGCGCCGCTGGCGCGCTGAATGGTTTCTTCGCGCCGCAACACATTGGCCCAGCGTGGCGCCACCAGCACCAGGTCATCGAAACCCATCACCTTCATGGCACGGGCAACCCCGCCCACGTTGCCGGCGTGGCTGGTTTGAATCAGAACAAATCGAGAATGCATAGGGAATCCCCCCGCGCCGCTTCGCGTCACCCCAAAGGGGGCCACACCAGCAGCCTGGCAAAGCCAGTTCTGCGGTGTGTGCTGGGCGGAGCTGGCTTGCTCCAGAGGGGTGTTGTGTTGAAACGGTAAAATCCCGTATTGTCGCTGCCCTGTATCGCCTGGGGCTTTGCTTTCCCGCTCTTTCACTGTCACGCGAGCCGCTCTGCGGCCGCGCAAAGGTTTACAACTCATGTCGTCCACACTCCACCCCATGCTCAACGTGGCCATCAAGGCCGCTCGTACCGCCGGTACCATCATCAATCGCGCTGCGCTGGACGTGGAGTCGGTCCGGGTCTCTGCCAAGCAGACCAACGATTTTGTGACCGAGGTGGACCATGCAGCGGAAGCCGCGATCATCGACACCCTGCTGACCGCTTACCCCGACCACGCCATCTGGGCCGAAGAGTCGGGCAAACGCGAAGGCAAGCACGGCGGGGCAGACCATGTCTGGATCATCGACCCGCTGGACGGCACCACCAACTTCATCCACGGGTTCCCGGTCTACTGTGTGAGCATTGCGCTCATGGTGGGCAGCAAGCTGGAACAGGCCGTGATTTACGACCCGAGCCGCAACGACCTGTTTTGCGCCACCAAAGGCCGCGGCGCCTACATGAACGACCGCCGCATCCGGGTGGCCAAGCGCATCGCCATGCGCGACTGCCTGCTGTCCACCGGCTTCCCTTTCCGTCCGGGCGACAGTTTTCAAACCTACATGCAGATGCTGGGCGAGGTGATGCCCAAGTGCGCCGGCGTGCGCCGACCAGGTTCGGCGGCACTTGACCTGGCCTATGTGGCGGCGGGTTTCACCGACGGTTTCTTTGAAATGGGTCTGTCCCCCTGGGACGTGGCCGCAGGCGCGCTGCTGGTGACCGAGGCCGGTGGCCTGGTGGGCAACTTCACCGGCGAGGCCAACTTCCTGGAGCAAAAGGAATGCATGGCCGCCAACCCTAAAATTTACGGCCAACTGGTGGGTATCACATCCAAGTACAGCAAGTTTGCCAGCGCTGGCGACAAAGCAGCGCTGCGCCAGTCGCTTGAAAAGCCTGTTGCAGAGGTCAATGCAGATCCCGTCGTCAACGCCCAAACGGACAACAACAAGCCAGCCGACGACTTCCCACCCACAGTCTACACAGCCCCCTTCTGAACATGGTCAGGGCGGCAGGTTCACCAGGTCCTGCAGCCGCCGATGCGCCTCACTCCCCCGGTCCAACGGCAGGTTGCGCTTGGCGCTGAGGTAGTGAGCGCTGAACACGTCGAGCCAGGCGTTGAGGGCCCCGGCGGCGTGAGGTTCACCGGCCAACTCCAGGCACAAGGCAGCGACCTCGGCGGTACAAAACTGGTCTTCACGTGACGAGCGGCGCAGGCGGTAGGCAGACCTCTGCCCGGGATGCAGGCTGAGCACAGGCAAGTGGTCCAGATAGGGGCTTTTCCGAAACATCTTGCGGGCTTCTGACCAGGTGCCGTCGAGCAGCACAAACAAGGGACGCTTGCCGCCCGTCGCCACGTCTTCGACCGCTGCGCGCCCGGACAGAACCACATCGGTCACCAAGCGCGGCGCCTGCACATACTCGCCCGGAAACACCAGATAGGGCTGCCACTGGGGATCAGCCAACAAGGCCAGCAGGGCTGGGTCCACTTGGGTGCGAGACCAGCCAAAGGCAAAGGTGTCGACAACCAGATCGGCGATCAGCCAGCCGGTGTTGCTCGGCTTGAGCGCTTCGATATCACCCATGATGAGACACATGCCCGCTCGCGCGCCGACCTGCGGGCGCAGGACACACACGCAATGGCTGGCCGCAAGGCGGCAGCCGGCGCAGCGCCCTCCGCCCGAACCGCGAGCCAGAAAGGGCTTTGTACTGGCAGCCAGGCGCAGCGAGCGCAAACGCGAGACGGCGTGACTCATACGGCCACAGGTGGGGTGATGAAAACAAGCGTCATCCAGCGAATGTATGCGCAGTGGTGGGCGGTAGCCTGGCAAAGCACCGGGCCCCTTTGAAATCTGCCATCATCTTGTGCATGACCGACGCCATCACAACCGTCCCCGTCATCCATGGCTACCACGCTCATGTGTATTTCAATGCCGACACGCTCGGACTTGCACGCGGCGTTTGCGAAGCCGCCGCGGCGCGCTTCCCGCTGAAGATGGGCCGGCTGCACGATAAACCTGTGGGCCCGCACCCGGATTGGAGCTGCCAACTGGCCTTCAGGGCGGCGCTGTTTGCCGACGTGGTGCCCTGGCTGGCTCTGAACAGGGCCGGGTTGGTGGTCTTCATTCACCCGATCACGGGCAACGATCTGCTGGACCACCGCGATCGCGCGATGTGGATGGGCGCGGTGCGTGGGCTGGACTTGAGCGTGCTGCCCGAACACGCTGAAAGCTACGACCTCTGACCTTCCCGAAGGGTCTCGCCAAGGCCGTGACAGCCGCAAAGCCAACTTCGAAATCACACCACGGAAGACCCCACGCGTCGTGCACCGCGCGGTGCGCCAGCGCTTGCCATTCGACTTGATCCCGCTGGGGTCATGCGCCCAGGTGTTGCAGTGGGAGGGCCAGCAGGTTCCGGGCCCCACTGTGGCCGGGTTCTGGACCGCCTTTTGTGCTGCCTTGCTGGGCTTGCCACTGGGCTCGTTTGTGCGACGTGGCATGCCCGAGTTCACGACCCAGCCCGTTCCCGCACCGGAGCGTGTCTGGCGCTGAGACCCGGCCTCCACAGTGACCAGCGACCCTGCAAACGACCCCAAGCATGCTTTCGCCTGGGGCGCCCATTCATTGGTGGACGAGGTGTGAAGACGTGGCTGACCACGACAGAGCCAGGCCACCCGTTGCGCGGGCCCCTGGCTGCGCCATCGCGGCCCTGGCCCGCTCGCCAGAAGCCTGTCTTGCAAGGCTTCGCACCGCGACAAACAGCGGTCAACGGCCGTTTTTAGGTTAAAAGGATGGTTTATCCACTTGGCTGCCCCCATGCCGCTGACCTCCGCTCCTGCGTGCGTTGAATCGCCCAGCCTGCCCCAAGCACACCCCCTGATTCACTGGACCACGCCCGGCGGCGTACCCGCTTCCGCGCGCTGGCGTTCCGAACGCGGTGCCCCGGCACCACAGCGGGTGGTGCTGGCCGACGACACAATCACCGCCGACGCCGCCTACCGTTTGGCTTGCGCCGGCACGGCCTTGCTGTGGCAGGGCGACTTTCACAACGCCCGACAATTGTTGCAGGCCATGGCCCGCCGCTGCGACACCACGCCCGCGCGCAAGCATCGCAAGGCGGCCAGGCCGGCAGACGCACACAGCGCCGCGCCCGCAGGCGCCGACGCGTTTCACAAGCACCGGCAAGCACAGTCGCAACGCGCCCGCATTCTGGGGATGTTGCTGCTGCGGTTTGAACCCGACCACACGCTCGCGCTGCGCCGTGCGCCCGATGTGCAACTGGCCTGTACCCACGCCTGGGGTGCTGCAGCGCTGAACGGCGGTGACTCGGTGGCGTCAATGCGCGAGTTGCTGGGGCTGACCAGCGCGCAAGAGTGGCGCCGTGTGGGGGTTGAGGTGCCCGCCCTGGGCTCTGGGCCGAACAACCGGGTGTTTCCCCACTACGGCGTATTTTCGCCGGTGCGGGGCGAATACATCGACCTGGTGGCCCAGGCGCCACTGCCGGTCGCGCCGTCAGGCCAGGCCAGCGCGGCCAGCCTGCCCGTATTCGACATCGGCACCGGCACGGGTGTGCTGTCGGCCGTGCTGGCACGCCGCGGCGTGGGGCCTGTCACCGCCACCGACCTGGACCCGAGGGCGCTGGCCTGCGCACACGCCAATTTGAGTCAACTGGGGGTGCGCGACTGTGTGACGCTGCTGCAAACCGACCTGTTCCCGCCCGGCCAGGCCTTGCTGGTGGTGTGCAACCCGCCCTGGCTGCCGGCCCGGGCCAGTTCACCGGTGGAGCATGCGGTGTACGACGAAGGCAGCCGCATGCTGCAGGGTTATCTGAACGGGCTGGCCACGCACCTGGCGCCCGGGGGCGAAGGCTGGCTGATCTTGTCCGACCTGGCCGAGCACCTGGGTCTGCGCAGCCGGGCCGAACTGCTGGCCTGGATAGAGCACGCTGGCCTGACGGTGCTGGGCCGTCTGGACGTCAGACCCCGCCACAGCAAGGCGAGCAACGCCCGGGACCCGCTGCACAGTGCGCGCTCGGCCGAGGTCACGTCGCTTTGGCGCCTGGGTGTGACCAGGGGTTGACGAGAGGCAAGCCGAAGCAGCCCGAGTCGAGGCACAAGCGCTTTGCCACTCAGCGATCGCCCTTGCCAAAGTGCTTGCGGTTGCGCTCCACAAAATCGTGCAGCACGCTGGTGAAACCGCCCATGGTGCGTCCGGTGAGGTAGAGATAACCGGCCAGCGCGCCCACGCTGGCGCCGATCACATCGACGATCAGGTCGGACATGGTGTCCATCAGGCCCGACTTCTGCATGTTCATGCCAAAAAGCTGGTCCATGCCGAATTCAAAAATTTCCCACAGCGCACCGATGGTGACGGCAAAACTGAACGCGATGAGCGCCAAAGCCCAAGCGGGCGCGGCGTAGCGGTCACCCTCAAACAGCATGAATACAAACAGGAAACCGAGCAGACCAAACGCCATGGCCGAGCCGCCGTGCAGCACCACGTCCCACCACCAGTAACGGTTGTAAAAGTCAAACGCCTCACCCAGAAAAATGGTGGCAAAAACAAAGAAGGTAATGCCCACCAGAAAAGCCGTGGGCAGGCGAATGCCCATGCGGTTCACGAGCACGATGGGCACGAGCGTGAGCACAAACGTGGCGGCGGCCACAACAGCCACCAGCCACTGCCGTTCCCACAGCGCCACGGAAAATTCGACAAGCAGCACCGCCCAGATGATCTGAACTGCGATGGGTTGGCCGCGCAAAGCCTGCCAAGGGTTTCGTATCCACATGCCGTCATGATAGGCGCCTGGAGGCGATCGCACTCTGAGGCCTGACATCTGGCGCACCAGCCGCTTTCGGCTGCAGCAAAGCAGACCCAGCAGGCCCTGCGCACCCCGACAAACCTGCCTCACGACGACCCAGACCAGGTGCCTGCGCACGCCGCGCACTGACCTGAACGCTGGTGTCGCGGTTGACACCGCGCGCAGATGTTGCTGCACAACAGGTGAAGCCGTGACCGGCAGTTCATGGACGTTGACTTCACCAAACCACCATCGGCTGCAGCTGACAGCGTGGCCGGGTCAACCGCTACAAAAATCCATCAGCAGCCTTGTGCCTGGGATGTTCATCCGCGCCCGTTGCACACTCATGGACCGCCTGCCCGGGGCATTTTTTCCGACCCGCCAGCGCGGCTGCTGATCTGGCTCAAGGTGGGTCTGAGACTGCCGGCAGAGGCCTTGGCCAAACACATCCTCGGCAGCCGGCGGGAAGGCTTGCTCGAAGACCGGTTGGCTCACCGCGTTATGCGGCCGGGTGGGCGCTTCTGGTTTCGCTCGCCCTACCGGTCCTGGCGACCCGCGTAGAACCACCGGTTTTCACCACGCACAGAGCGCCGATTCGAAAGCCCCTGACCCGCTTGCGAGCCATTGTGGCCACACCTTTGCCTTCACAACCTGACAACAGGCGCCCCCCGTATTTGTGCGGCGACAGGGCTTCGGCAACGTGACGCTCAACCCACTCAACGCTTGGGCTTGGAGGTGGTTTTTCGGGCTGCCGCAGAGGCGGGTGCTTTGGCTTTGTTCGGGGCCGCCTTGGGGGGTGGGTTCCTGGGTCTGTCTCCCAAGACCGACTTGAGTGGGCAAATTTTGAATGCCGGACATTTTTGACAGCCAACAGCGATGGCGATGGGGCAAACAGTCATGGGAACTCCGGGTTGCAGCGGGCAAAAACCAGACAGGCACACGGCTTTAGCCACATGCCGATGGGGCGTCAAGGGTAACCTGTTCAACCCATGAAACGAAGTGCGGGGAAACAATGAGCGCTCGGAGTTCGAAATCAAGTGCAAGGACTTCAGGCACCGGTTCCTGGACCGACCATCCTGTGCATCAGCTCCCTGGGCAAAGCTCCCACCGGGATTGACGGTATGGCGCGTCGCCTGAGCATTCCTCAGCGGGTGGGCGCCTCGTCGTCCGCATCGCCCTGGCCCCGGCCCGCCGCCGCCGCCGCCGCCGCCGCCGCCGCGAAAGGCTATTTCTTCTGAACCGGGTTGGCGGTCAGCCAGTTGGCCGGGTAGGCGCGCATGAACTCTTTGGCCTTTTGCGGGTGGGCGGTGAGCCAGGCGCCGTAAGCGCCCTCGTTGAGCACCGCCGGCATGCGCTTCTCGGAACCGGGCTGCTGGTACCGGTTCATCAAGGCGTGGCTGTTGGCGTTGACCGTGAGCAGGGTGAAGCTGACGATGACCTGTCCGTCGGCACCGCTCCAGCGCTCCCACAACCCGGCCACGCCCATGGGCTTGCCATCCACCCGGGCAATGCGGGTGGGCACGGCTTTGCCGCTGCGGTAGTCGTCTTCAACAAAGGCCATCATGGGCACGATGCAGCGCTGGCCCTGGCTCCAGGCGTCGTAATAATATTTCGATGTGCTCACCGTTTCAGAGCGGGCGTTCACCAGTTTGGTCGAGCGCAGTTTGGCGTCAGATGCCGATTTGACCCAGGTCGGTACGAAACCGAACTGGCCCGAGACCAGCTCCAGCACCAGAGGCGCCGCCTCGGCGGGTGCGTCCCCGGTGGTGCCCACGGCCGGTGCATCGGCCAGCTCGGACTCGGCGGTCTCTGGCGGCTGGGCTGGCGCGGCGGTAGTTTGCGCCTTGCGAATAAACACCCCCGGCTGGCGCGGCCACACGTTGCGCCCCACAGGGGTTTCAGGGGCAGCCACGTTAAAGGCATCGGGGTACAGCGCGGCAGGCTGCAGGCTTTCGTATTGGGAACTCATGCGGCGATGCTAGCCGAACGCAGCAGCGCATCCACCCAACGCCGGTGCACCTGGAACGGCCACCGCCAGCCAAGACACCAAGCCGGGCGACCAACGGGCACGATTTGCCGCCAAAATCGGTCTTATTTGTGAGGCGTTTCGGTGTCCGTTTCTCACCTTGTTTGTTCACATGCTGCACCCACCGCCGCCGCGCCCAACCGCCGCACCGTGCTGCTGGGCGCCGCAGGCCTTCTGGCCTTAAGCGCAGGGGGGCGGGCTGCGGCGGCCACCCCAGCCGCCGGTGCCAGCAGCGTCTTGCCCCCGATGGCACCGGTGCCGGGCGGCATCGCCCGCCTCTCGCTCGGGCCATCGGCCACACGGCCCCTGGCGTTTGTGACCACCACCGACGGCAGTGCCGTACCGGTGCTGGTGCTGGGCGACGCGATCGAATGGACGGCGCTGGTGGGCATACCGCTGGCCGCCGTACCGGGGGAAGCACGCGTGGAAGTGCACGCGGCCAACGCTGCGCCAAGCACCCTGCGCTACACCGTTGCACCCAAGCGCTACGCCGAACAGCAATTGAAGGTGGCGCCCAGAACGGTGGATCTGTCGCCCGAAGACCTGGCGCGATTTGAGCGTGAGCGCGCCCACCAGCAGCGGGTGATGGCCATCTTCAGCGAACCGCTGCCCGACCTGAACCTCCTGCGCATGCAGGTACCCACGCCGGGGCGGCGCTCCAGCTCGTTCGGGCTGCGCCGGGTGTTCAACGGCCAGGCGCGCAGCCCGCACAGCGGCATGGACATCGCCGCGCCCACCGGCACGCCGGTGGTAGCGCCGCTGCCCGGGCGGGTGATCGACACCGGCGACTATTTTTTCAACGGCCAGACCGTCTGGCTGGACCACGGCGGCGGCTTGCTGAGCATGGTGTGCCACCTGAGCGCGATCCGGGTGACGCTGGGCGATGCGCTCAATGCCGGTGAACCCGTGGGCGCAGTGGGCGCCACCGGCCGGGTGACCGGGCCGCACCTGCACTGGGGTGTCATGCTCAACCGCACCATGGTGGACCCGGCGCTGTTTCTGGCCGCCTGAGCAACCGACGAGCCCACATTCAAACCATGCTGATCCGATTCAACAAGCCCTACGGCGTGCTCAGCCAGTTCACCCCCGAGGGCCGCTGGCGCGGGCTTAAAGACTTCATCGACCTGCCCGGCGTGTACGTGGCCGGGCGACTGGACGCCGACAGCGAAGGCCTGCTGCTGCTGACCGACAACGGCCAGGAGCAGGCCCGCATTGCCGATCCGCGCTTCAAGATGGAAAAAACCTACTGGGTGCAGGTGGAAGGCGAGCCCGACGAGGTGGCGCTGAACCCGTTGCGCCGGGGTGTGCCACTCAACGACGGGATCACCCTGCCCGCCCGCGCCCGCGCCATGGCGCCACCGCCCGGGCTGTGGGAGCGCGACCCGCCCATCCGCGTGCGGGCGTCCAAGCCCACGGCCTGGATCGAACTGATCATTCGCGAGGGCCGCAACCGCCAGGTGCGCCGCATGACGGCCGCTGTGGGCTTTCCCACACTGCGCCTCATACGCGCGGCCATTGGCCCGCACAGCCTGGATGGGCTGGCGCCGGGTACCTGGCAAGCCTGACTTCAGCGCAGCGAAAGACCGTCACGCCAGCGCCAGCAGGCTGTTGCACACCTCGGCCGCAGTGGGCCGCTGGCGCGGCTGCGGGTGCTGACAGGCCTGCGCCAGACGGCCCAGGCCGGCCACGGTGGGGCTGGAAAGCGGCGCCAGCGCATGGTCGGCCAACTCTTCCAGCAAGCAGCCCAGGGCGCGCACCTCCAGCGCCTGCAAGGCCTGGCTGAGCGCAGGCTGGTCGGCGGGCAGGCGGGTGGCGGCGCCAAAGTCGCTCAGCACCGCATCGCCATTGGCCGGATTCCACAACATGTTGTGTGCGTACAGGTCGCCATGCAACACACCACGGCGGTGCAGGTGCGCCACCGCCTGGGCCATGGTGTGGGCCACGCGCAGCGCCACAGGGGCGTCCATGCGCAAGCCGCTCGGGTACACGTCCCGGGTGCAACTGTCCAGGCTGGGTGGGCCGGCCAGGTTGGTGTGGCTGGGGGCTATCAGCGGCAACAGCAGCCCGTGCAAGCCTTGGGGGTGCTCGCACAGTTCGGCGCCAGGCGTGCACAGCGCGGGGTGCTGCCCGGCGGCCAGGCTGGCAGCGCGCTCGTGCTCAGGCAAGCCGTCGCTGGTGACGGCGCCTTTGAACAGCTTGAGCGCCAGCGCCTCGCCATGGGCCACGCCCAGCCGGCGGACGCGGTGAATGTGGCCCGAAGCGCCCTCGCCCAGCCGCTCGCCAAACTGCAACTGGTGCCAGGGAACGCTGGACAAGGACGGCAGCGGTGGGAGGTTCCAGCCCAGCGGGTTGCCCGCCAGCGCCAGCCACGCCAGGCGCGGCAGCCCGGTCAGCCAGCCCGGCACATGGGTCAACTGGTTGGCCGCCAGGCGCATCAGCTCCAGCCGCTGCGCACCCGCCAGGCTGGGCGGCAAGCGGCTCAGCTGGTTACCCGCGAGCATGAGCTTTTGCAGCGCCGGGCGCTCACCCAGCGCACTGGGCAGCTGGGTAATGGCGTTGTCGGTGAGCACCAGCCAGCGCAGCGCGGCGGGCAGCGCACCGGCGGGCACATCAACGATGCGGTTGGCTTTGAACCCCACCATGTCCAACGCCGGGCAGTCACCCAGCACCTCGGGCAAATGCGTGAAATCGTTGTCTGAACAAAAAATGGTCTTCAGCCGGTGCAGGCGGCCCAGGTCGGACGGCAGGCCGTTGAGCCGGTTGCCACTCAGGTTGAGCACCTCCAGCGTGTCCGCCAGGTCCAACACCTCGGGGGGCAGCTCGGTGAGGCCACAGGTCAGATCAAGCCGGCGCGTGCCAGCGAGCGCGCCGCTGCGCAGTTGTTCCAGGGTGTGCATGCAAATAGAGAGAAGGAATAGGCCGTGCTTCCATTATCAAAGCCACGGATAATCCCGCTCCATGATGAACGCCTTTTCTCTCTTTCCCCTCGGCTGGCAGCACTATCTGCTGGGCGGGGCCTTCATTGGCGCCGGTGTGGCACTGCTGTTTCTTTTCACAGGCCTCGTGGGCGGCATGAGCACGGTGTTTTCAAGCACCTGGTCTTTTGTGCTGCAGCGGCCGTTTTTTCAGCAGGCCCGTCTGACCGACAGCCGCGTGTGGCGGCTGGTGTACGCGCTGGGGCTGCTGCTGGGCGCCGGGGTGTGGTGGGTGGTGTTTTCAGACGGCACGCCGCTCACCACCGAGGTGCCGGTAGCGCTGCTGCTGGTGGGTGGTTTTCTGGTGGGCTATGGCGCTCGGTTGGGCAACGGCTGCACGTCGGGCCACGGCATCTGCGGGCTGGGCTCGCTGAACTGGCCCTCGCTGATGGCGGTGCTCACCTTCATGACCACGGCGTTCATCACGGCCAATCTGGCGGCATGGTGGCTGGCATGAGCACGTCACAACTGACCCCTGGAAAATTGCTCGCCGTGCTGGCCGCCGGCGCCCTTTTTGGTTTTGGTCTGGCGCTGTCCACCATGGTGCAGCCCGAGGTGGTGCTGAGCTTTCTGCGCTTTGAAGACTTCGGCCTCATGCTGGTGCTGGGCGGCGCCGTGCTCGTGACGCTGCTGGCCTACCAACTGTTGCCACGCGTGTTGGGTCAGCCCTTGCTGGGGGGAACCTTTCACCGGCATGCAAGCCACTGGAATCGCGACACCCTCACCGGCGCCGCGCTGTTTGGCGTGGGCTGGGGCCTGAGCGGTGTGTGCCCAGGTCCAGCCATTGCCGGCCTGGGCACGGGCAACTGGAGCCTGCTGTGGGCGCTGGCCGGCATTGCGCTGGGCGCCTTGGCGCAGGGCATGCGGGCCAAAGTCTGACATCGCTCCCCCATGAGCAACCTGCCCTTCAGCCCCGCCGCCGAGCGCAACAAGGCGCCCATTCTGGAGCGGCTGCAAGCGGTGCTGCCCGCACAGGGAGCAGCGCTGGAAATTGCCTCAGGCACCGGGCAGCACGCGGTGTGGTTTGCCGCTGGGCTGCCGGGCTGGCACTGGCAACCCACCGACTTTGAAGCGCAGGCCTTGCCCGCCATCAATGCGCGCGTGGCCGAGGCGGGCCTGAGCCGTGTGGCACCAGCGCGGCGGCTGGATGTGCTGGCGCCGCAGTGGCCCGCCGAAGGGCCCGCGTTCAGCACCCTGTTTGACGCCATTTACTGTGCCAACCTGCTGCACATTGCGCCCTGGGCCACCTGCGCCGCGCTGATGCAGGGCGCCAAGCGCCACTTGGCGCCGGGCGGCGTGCTCATCACCTACGGCCCTTACCTGGAACACGGCGTGCCCACCTCGCCTGGCAACCTGGCATTTGACGCCAGCCTGCGCGCCAACGACCCCGACTGGGGCATTCGCCAGCTGGCCCATGTGACCGAACAAGCGCAACACGCCAGCCTGGCCCTGCTGCAACGCCACGCCATGCCGTCCAACAACCTGCTGCTGGTGTGGGGCCGTCAACCCTGAGTCCGCTTGAAGGCGTGCGGCCCAACACCGCCTGCGGGGAACCATTGGGCCGGCCGCAGACTCAGCCCCGCAACACCACAAGCCCCCTGCGCCCATGTTCAACACCCTGAAAGAACTGCTGGACAGCCTGACCGCCAGCCTCGCCTCGGCGACCGTCGTCCAGCCCGCAGCCGAGCAAGAACACACGCTGCAGCTCGCCACCGCTGTGCTGCTGGTGGAAGTGATGCGCGCCGACCCGACACTGGACGAAACCAAACGCGACGCCGTGCTGCTCGCGCTGTGCGGCAAATTTGCGCTGGCCAGCGACGAGCTTGAGCGCTTGCTGGAGCTGGCCCATGAAACAGCGCGCACCGCTTACGACTACCAGCGGTTCACCAGCCTGCTCAATGAGCGCTTCACGCAAGCCCAAAAAGTCCGGGTGGTGGAGGCCATGTGGCAAGTGGCCTACGCCGACGAACACATCCACCCCAACGAGCACCATGTGATCAGCAAAGTGGCCGGGCTGTTGCACGTCACCCACGGTGAATACATTGGCGCCAAACTGCGCGCGCAAGAAGCCGCGCAAACCCAGGGGTGAAGGCCTGGCTGCCGCACAACTCGCTACCCAGCTTTGCACGCGAGGGCACGGGGCTTTACCGGCGCGACACATGGCCCCCGCAACATGCAGGTTCACCATCAGGAGAACTTCCATGGCATCCAGAAATTTTGTTGTTTACGCCCTCGCCGCCGCCACGCTGGGCATCAGTTCGCTGTCGTTTGCCCAAGGCAACAGCCCGCGTGGCCAGCGCGAAGAACCACCCCGGGTGCAGCGCCACGATGACCGCCGGGATGACCGGCGCGACGCCCGCGACCACCGGCAGGACGACCGCCACAGCGCACGCCAGCACCGGCAGGACGACCGCCGCGACTTCCGCGACCCGCGCAACGACCGCCATGTCCATGCGCGCGGCCCGGCATTCAAACGCGGCGCCTACATTCCCCGCGAGTACCGCAACCGCCAGTACGTGGTGGTGAACCACCGCTCGCACCGCCTGAGCCCGCCGCCTCGCGGTCACCAGTGGGTGCAGGTTGGCGCTGACTACGTCCTGATCGCCGTGGCCACCGGGCTGATTGCGCACATCGTGCTGAACTACTGAGCACACGCTGGACACCCAGCCCGGCGCGCCCGCCCCTTGGGCGCGCCGGGCTTCTCTGCGATGATGTCAACCGTTTACCGCCAATGCGCCCAACCCCATGACTATCCGACGCCTCATTCTCCCCTTGGTCGCAACCATGGCTTTGGGGCTTGCCGCCTGCTCCAAAACAGACAGCACCCCAGCCCCATCCGCAGAAACCGCAACAGCCATTGCACCCGCGCAAGCCTACGAGGCGGTCGCGGCGCAGGCCAAGGGTTTCACGGTGGGTGCGCTCATGAGCGCCCATACGGTGTACGTGCTGTTTGACCCGCAGTGTCCGCACTGCGGTCACTTGTGGAACGCGGCATTGCCGCTGCTGGGCAAGGCGAAATTTGTCTGGGTGCCTGTGGCCATCATGGGTTCCAAGAGCATGCCGCAAGGCGCGGCGCTGATGCAGGCTGCCGACCCGGTGGCCGCCATGTCGGCCCACGAACAGTCCATTCTGAGTGGCCAGGGTGGCATGTCGGCGTCCAGCAGCATCCCCGACGACGTGGCAGCGGCCATCCAGACCAACACCCAGTTGATGGACCGGCTGGGCGCTGCTTCGGTGCCCTTCATCGTGGCACGGCACACCCGCAGTGGTCAGGTGATCACCCGGGCGGGTGCTCTCAGCACCGAAGCCCTGAGCGAGTTTCTGGGCCTGGGCCAGCCCTGACGCAGGCCAGGGCACACGCCCCGAGCAGCGAAAAACCCGGCCGTTTGTGGCTTAACATTCACGCATCAGACCGCATGTCGCGGCTGCAAACGGAGTTCCCCATGGGCAAAGAACAGCGCAACGAAAAGATGTCGAAAAAGCCGAAGAAAGACACCTCGGCCCCAAAAGGTCCGGCGACTTCCGACCGCCCCACCCCACCGATGACCTCTGTGTTACCGCGCGGCAAAGAAAAGAACAAGTGAGTCAGGGCCGATGAAAGCCACCTGGAACGGCGCCGTGGTCGCCGAAAGCGACGACACCGTGCTGGTGGAGGGCAACCACTACTTTCCCGAAAGTGCGCTCAACCGCGCTTTCGTCACCTTCAGCAACCACCGCACCAGCTGCCCCTGGAAAGGCCAGGCACAGTATTACTCGCTGCTGGTCAACGGCGAGCTCAATGCCGACGCGGCCTGGTACTACCCAGACCCGAAACCCGAAGCCGACAACATCCGTGGGCGCGTGGCGTTCTGGAAGGGCGTGAAGGTCGAGCCTTGAGCCCGCCAACGGCGCAGGCCTGAGCGCCAGACCGGGCGCACCCGCTCACTTTGCCCGCTGCCCCAGCTTGCGCAAGCTGGTCTCCCACTGGACCACATCCGCCTCTGCCAGCGTGTCCACCGAGCCAACCAGGGTTTCGCGGATGGGCGCAAAGCCCACAAACCCCAATATGTTGCGCTCCAGCGACTTCAGGCTGTGCGCCCGAAAATACCAGCGGTACACCAGCGCGGGCATGCCCATGGTGACCACCACCCGGGCCGAACGGCCGCTCAGCCCCTTGTGACCAAATGGGTTGTTGCCCTCTTTCTTGAATGCAAAACCTGGCCTCGCCACCTGCTCCAGAAAGCCCTTCAACAGCGCGGGCATGTCGCCCAGCCAGAGGGGAAAGAACAGCACCACATGCTGCGCCCAGGCCAGATCGTCCTGAGCGGTCTGCAAGGCCGCCGGCACGCTCCCGTGCTCCCAGTCCTGCGGGCTTCTGAGCAAGGGGAAATCCAGCTCGGCCACCACCAGGCGCCTGAGCGTGTGCCCACCTTCCTCGGCGCCGTCGGCATACGCATCGGCCAACACGTGGTTGAGGTGGCGCGCAGAGGCATCGGGATGCCCCTCAATCAGCAAAATACGTTGGGCTACAGCGGGTTGGGACATGGCGACCTCCTGAAAATGAATCCCCATGTTGTCACCCCCCAACCACCCGGCACTTGAGCCGGGTCAACCCACGCAGCCGCTCAGCGTTTGCGGGGCTTGCTGGGTTTGTTGCCGCGCTCTTTTTTGCGGTTTTGGCGCTCAGCGTCGGCCTTGGTGCCGGCAGCCAGCCACTGAGCAAACAACTCAGGCGTTTCCAGCGTGACGCGCCCAATGCTGTTGCTGCGGTAGTCGGCAATCAGCAGTTCGGCGGCTTTTTGCCAGTTTGTGTGTCCACCCGCAGCCAGAGCGCCACGCTTGCGCGCAATGGCCTCCAGCACATCTTCGTCCGGCATGCTGGCAATGGCCTGCAGCGCCAGGCCCAGTTTGTAGCGCCCCTCCAGCAACGCCGGATAGGCCACCTTGAGCTTGGCCAGCAACTCCAGCGCCACCTCCTGGTCGTCGTAGGCGTTGCGGCCCACCGCACCGCTGGCGGCCAGGTTGAAGCCACTTTCAGGCACCACAATGCGCGGCCACAGCATGCCGGGCGTGTCGTACAGGTAGAAGTCATCAGCCAAGGCCAGGCGCTGCTCGTTGCGGGTGATGCCGGCCTCGTCACCGGTCTTGGCCGAGCGCTTGCCCATGAGGGTGTTGATCAGCGTGGACTTGCCCACGTTGGGAATGCCACAAATGAGCACACGCATGGGCTTGACCATGCCGCCCCGGTTGGGCGCGAGCTCGCGGCAAGCCGCAATGATGGCACGGGCGGGCGCGGTGTCGCTGGCGTCCAGCGGTATGGCGCGGGTGTTGGGCTGGGCGTTGTAGTGCGCGAGCCAGAGCGCGGTACGCTCGGGATCGGCCATGTCCTGCTTGTTGACCACTTTCAGCGTGGGCTTGCCGCTGGTGAGCTCGGCCAGCAACGGGTTGGCACTGGAGCCGGGCAGGCGGGCGTCGAGCATTTCAATCACGACGTCGATCTCCTTCACACGCTCCGTGATGGCCTTGCGCGTGAGGTGCATGTGCCCGGGAAACCACTGGATGCTCATCTGGAAATCGTCTTTCTGGGGAAATGGGTCCGCAGCCAGTTCAGCCCCGGCCGCGCGACCCCGGATTGTGCCTTGCCCTGCTGCGGGCGGCGGTGAAGTACAAGCCCTGCGCCTGGTGATCGCTGCTCGGTGTTAGCCCCGTGGACCGTGCCTCGATCGCGTCCCTACAATGAACTCTCCTTTTTTTCAACCACCCGCACCACCGCACAAAGGGCCCTTGTATGAGCGTCACCGTCAAGATCGATCTCGGCTATGAATTCGACGTCAAGGCCAACGCGGCCGAGGTCTTTGAGGTGCTGTCAGACGTGCCCACCTCGGTCAGCCATTTCCCCAAGGTGGACAAGCTGACCGACCTGGGCGGTGGCGTCTACCAATGGGAGATGGCGAAAGTGGGCACAGCCCAGGTGAACATCCAGACCGTGTACGCCAGCAAATACGTGAGTGACAAGGCCAAAGGCAGCGTGAAATGGACGCCGGTGAGGGGCGTGGGCAACGCGCTGGTCGGCGGTCATTGGACGATTGTGGACAACAAGAAATCCACCAGCGTGAAGCTGTCGATTCAGGGCGAGATTGAGGTGCCACTGCCCGGCCTGATGAAAATGATCGTGGTGCCGGTGGTGCAGGGCGAGTTTGAAAAGCTGGTGGAACAGTACATCGACAACCTGATTGCCCGATTCGGCGGCGAGGTGTGAGCAGCGCGACCCCAGAGGCGACGTGATGTGCTGGCGCTGCTACCAGGGCAAAATTTTTCCCTGGGCGCTTGACCTGGCCTGCGGCCTGCCCATGATTGGCCGCATGCGCCAGAAGGTGGTGCCCCTGGCGCAGGGCCGCGTGCTGGAAGTGGGCCTGGGCACTGGGCTCAACATCCCCTACTACGACCCGGCCCGCGTGACCCGCATCACTGGGCTCGACCCGGCACTGGAGTTGCAGCCCCGCGCCCGCCGCCGCATCGAAGCCAGCGGGCTTGAGGTGGAACTGCTGCCCCTGTCAGCCGAGTGCATTCCGCGGCCCGACGCCAGTTTTGACACGGTGGTCGTCACCTACTCCCTGTGCACCATTCCCGACCCCCTGGCAGCACTGCGGGAAATGCGCCGCGTGCTGGCACCCGGTGGCTCGCTGCTGTTTTGCGAACACGGGCGCGCGCCCGATGCCGCGGTGGCCCGCTGGCAAGACCGGTTACAAGGCCTCTGGGGCCCGCTGGCTGGCGGCTGCCACCTGAACCGCGACATACCGGCGCTGCTGCATGCCGCCGGCCTGAACTGCCCGCAACTGCACACCGGCTACCTGCCCGGCCCCAAACCTTGGACATTTCACACCTGGGGGCAGGCTTACGCAGCATGACGCGGCAACGGGCGACTTATGCACAGGCCATGAAAGGGTCCACAGCCTGCACAGCAGCGATAAAGGACTTGTCCCTGCAGATCTGGGACAACTGTGTGCATAAGCCAGGGCAATCCCTGTACGGCGCGCACAAGTGTTTGAATTTAAAGGGGTATTAACAGACTGCTTAATGAACAGGCAACATGCCAAAAATGCTGCAGATCCCACCCGAAACACCCGGGTTACTTGCAAGCCGAGCTTCATCAAGGCCAAAACGATGCCCAACCAAGGTGTTTAGACACAGCCCGGCCTTTTGTTCCTCAAAACTCTGGACAAGCTTGTGCATAACCCCGGGCAAGTCCTGTACGACTCATGCAAGTGCTTGATTTGAATGAATATTCTCTAACCTGCCCATTTAAAAGGCAGTGTGCGCTGCACCCTGGGTTGGGATCACCGCAGGACTGCCGTGCGGCTGCGGAAGATTGCAGGGCATGGAACCCATCACGCCAGCACAACCCTTGGCAGTCCGCCTGGAGCCCACCGGCCAGACCCTGCACGCTGCGCCCGACCAGACGCTGTGGCGAGCCTTGCAGCACGCGGGCATGCCTGACCCGTGTCGTGCCGCAACGGGACCTGTAGAACCTGCATCGCCCGTCTGACCGAGGGACGTGTGCGTTTCACCGTGGAGTGGCCGGGCTCGCTGCCGGAAGAGAAGACCGCAGGCTGCGTGCTGCGCTGTGTGGCTTGCGCAGAAACCGACGTGGTGCCCTTTGGCCCAGGCGGCTGAACGCCTACCCCACAGCCATCAGCCTGCAGGCAGGTGCTGCTTGAAGAACGCCAGCGTGCGCGCCCACGCCAGTTGGGCAGCTGCGGCGTCAAAACGCGGCGTGGTGTCGTTGTTGAAACCGTGTTGGGTGCCGGGGTACGGGTGCATGGTGTAGCGTGCACCCGCGGCCTTGAGCGCGGCCTCGTAGGTGGGCCAGGCGGCGTTGATGCGTTCGTCCACCGCCGCCAGATGCACCAGCAGCGGCGCTTTCACGCGGACCGCATCCTCAGCGGGTGGGTGGTTGCCATAAAAAGACACGGCGGCGGCCAGGTCGGGCAGCCGGGTGGCCAGGTAGTGAGCCATGCCACCGCCGTAGCAAAAGCCCACGACGCCCAGGCGACCCGTGCTGTCGGGCCGGGCTTTGAAGACAGCGGCCGCAGCCAAGAAATCTTGCCGCGTCTTGCTCTGATCGAGCTGTGCAAACAGGGTCCTGGCTTGGTCCTCATCTCCAGGGTAGCCGCCCAGCGGCGTGAGTGCGTCAGGGGCGATGGCCAGGAAACCCTCAAGAGCCAGCCGACGCGTGATGTCTTCAATATGAGGATTCAAGCCCCGGTTTTCATGCACCACCAGGACGCTGGGCAACTTGCCAGCGGCCTGCGCCGGCTTGGCCACATAGGCTTTGATGCGGCCGGTACCCGCCGGCGAATCCACCTCCACCACCTCCGTCTTCAGGCGTGCGTCGTCTTTGGGCACCACCTGGGCAGCGGCAAACTGCGGACTCAACGCGGCAAGCAAACCCGCTGCGGTGAGGCCACCCACCGCAAATTTTCCAGCCCGCTGCAAAAAAATGCGGCGGTCCAGATCACCGTGCACGTAGGCGTCAAACAGAATCAGCAGTTCCTGGTCAAAGTCTGCTGCGCTGAGTCGGTTCATGGCAAGGCTTCCATCACAAAGACATGGCAGCTTAGCCCGAACGCCGAACCCCGGCGCATACACGCCCTGGCGGTGGGGGTTTTCGTTTGTCACCGCAGCGGCGGCGCTCCGGCCTTGGGTCAGCCCCTTGGCGGGCCCTTCAGACTGCCACGGCCTCGGTGCAGGGCAGGCCCAAGCGCGCCGGTGAGGTGTATTCCTGCCGGTAGATTTCAAACGGCATGGTGTCTGCGGCCTCAATGGCGCGCTGGTCGGCCACAGACTGGGCTGCCATCGCCTCGAAACGGGCTTGCTGCTTGGCGCTCCAGGGCATCGCCAACAGTTCAGCGTGGTTCTTGAGCGACTGCGCGCGGGCAAAGGCCACAAACGAGTCGCCATGCTCGGCGCGCACCGCGCTGAGCACCCGGGCCGATGGCAGGGTGTCGGGTGCCTGCAGCGCCGCCAAAGCCTGGGCCACGGCGTCTGCGTGATCGTTCCCGCCTTGGGCGGCGTCCAACCTGCGGGCAATGGGTTCAAGCTGCGCCAGCAATTCCTGGCCCCACTGCACCAGCGGCACGCTTTCGCCCTGGCGCTGCAGGCACAGGCCAGGCTCGCGCCCGCGTGCAGCGGTGAGGTGCTGGTTGAGGGCCAGTTCCTGAATTTCGGCAGGCGTGTCCGGCGGGCTTTCGGTCAGCAAGCAGTGCAGCAAAAACACGTCCAGAAACCGCAGCGTGCTGGCACCAATACCAATCACCTCGAAGGGATTGAGATCCATCAGCCGCACTTCGATGTATTCCACACCGCGTTCGCGCAGGGCGTGCAGCGGGCGCTCGCCGGGGTAAATGACGCGTTTGGGCCGGATGGTGCCGTAAAACTCGTTTTCGATCTGCAGCAGCGTGGTGGCGAGCTGGTTGTAGTCACCCCCGGGGTTGCGAATGCCCAGTGCCTCGTAGGCTGGCCAGGGCCGGGTGAGCGCGTCTTGCAGCGAGGCGGCGTAGCCTTCCAGTCCGTTGTAGCTCACGGCCAGCGTGGCCTGGGCTTCGCTCTGGTAACCCAGCCGGCCCATACGCAGTGACGTGCCGTGCGGCATGTACAGCGAGCCGCTGGTGCCCAGCGGCTGCAGTTCGTGCTGGCGTCCCTCCACGAACGACGAACACACCGCCGGCGAAGCGCCAAACAAGGTAAGCAACAAAAACGCGTGGCGGCGGAAATTGCGGATCAGTGCAAAGTAGCCGTCGTTGTCCACACCGGGCAGCGACCAGTTGTAGTGAATGCCCGAAATGGTCTGCATGCGCCGGCCGTAGCGGTGGCCCAGCCCCATGCGGTAGACGCTTTTGGCGCGCCCCACGTTGCTGGAGCCATAGCGCCCCAGCGGTATGGTTTCGTCGGTGGGCAAGCCGCAGGGCATGCTGGACGCCCACAGCATCTCGTCACCGGCGGCGCGCAGGCTGCGCACGGTGAACTGGTGCACTTCACGCAACTGGTCCAGGCAGGCGCCCACGCTGTCGTGCACGCCGGTGATCAGTTCCAGCTGGGACTCGCTGTAGTCGGTGGTGATGTGCGGGTGCGTGAGGGCGCTACCCAGCGCGGCCGGGTGCGGCGTGAGGGCAAGCTTGCCGTCAGGCTGGGCGCGCAAGCTTTCTTTTTCAATGCCGCGGCGCATGCCACGCAGGCAGTCGCCCGTGATGGCGTCCAGCCGTTGTTGTCGTGAAGTCATACAGGGGTCGTGTGTCGGGTCCGGGGCCGGAACTTAACACGGCTGGGGCTTTTCTGCTGTCGGCGTGGGGATAGGGCTGGCGCGTCGCGGCTAGGCGTCGGGCGCGGCCTGGCGATTCGCAGGGATGGAAGCGGGCGCTGAAAATGCCGGCACGGTGGGCAACTGGCGTGCTGGCGGCACGTGCTGACGCAACCAGACCTCGACCTGCGCCGCGTCGTTCGACAGCCGCAAATCGTCAAACGCACGCTGTGCCTCGGGGTGGCGTTTGCGCAAGTAATTGAGCCACTGCTTCAAGCGTCCTGCCCGGTGACGACGCTCCACGCGCGCACTCATCTGCACCCAGAAAATCGGCAACAGCGGCAAGATGTGGCTCCAGCTGGCGCCGTTCAACCCCTTGATGGCCAACGCCAGTCCCGGGTCGGTCACCATGCCGCGGCCAATCATCAGGGCGTCACAACCGGTCACCTCGCGACAGCGCCGGGCATCGGCCACGGTCCATATCTCGCCATTGGCAATGATGGCCATGCGGCGCCCTGCAGGGAGTGATTCGCGCACCTGGGCTATGCGCTCCCAGTAGGCGGGCGGCCGGTAGCCATGGGCCTTGGTGCGGGCGTGTACCACCAGCTCGTCGGCCCCGGCGTCGGCAATGGCGTGAGCGCATTCTTCGGCGCGACTGTCGTCGTTGAAGCCCAGTCGCATCTTGGCCGACACCGGCACATGCGCTGGCACGGCACGGCGAACCGCCAGGACAATGCGGCCGATCAGCTCGGGCTCGTCGAGCAACACCGCACCACCCCGGCTCTGGTTCACGGTTTTGGCGGGGCAGCCAAAATTCAGGTCAATGCCATGCGGGCCCAGGCCGGCGAGCCGGGCAGCGTTGTCGGCCAGGCAAGCGGGGTCGGAGCCCAGCAGCTGCGCCCGCACCGGCACACCGGCGCGGGTGTAGCCACCATTGAGCAGCTCCGGGACCACGCGCACAAAAGCACGCTCGGGCAACAGGGTATCGGTCACGCGAATGAACTCGCTCACGCAGCGGTCAATGCCACCAACGCGCGTGATCACATCACGCAGCGTGGCGTCGAGCAGGCCCTCCATGGGCGCGAGCAAAAGCATGGTGTCGATTTCTCAGTAAACGTCAGGTCGCGGCAGCATGCCTGTGCACATCGCGCCGGGGAAACGGAATGCTGATGCCAACTGGGTCAAAACCCTTTTTCACACGCTCTCGCATGTCGAAAGACACCGGCCAATGGTCCTCAGAAGCCGTCCACACGCGCACCCGGAAGTTCACCGCGCTGTCAGCCAGTTCGCCGACCACGATCAACGGCGCCGGCTCCTGCAACACGCGGGCGCCGGCTTTCTTCAGGCGCACCATGTGCGCGTCCAAACGGCGGCTCAGCCAGCGACTGAGCCACGGACCGGCCAGCAAGGCGGCCAGCGCCAACAAAAGGTTCACGCCGTAGCGGACGGCGAATTCGGTCACCGGTTCAGATTGCAAAAAAGACAACGCGAAGCCCTTTCCATACACGCATGGGAATCATACGTGTGGGCACGCGGGGATCTTGGCCGGCAGCCCGACCCCGCCGCCACGACGAATGGCCCGGGATTTCGAGCCATCAAACTCAGGGGACCCAACCTAGCGATCAAGGCTCCCCAACCCCTTGCCCGTCGGACGCCGGTGCACCCTGGCTTGCGCTACCATCGAAATCGATCGCTGGGGATGACCGGGCGTGCTGTCCTGTTCGTCAGCCCGGCGTCCTGCTTCCACACCCATGTCCACCGAACACCGCCTGACCTGCGCCCTGCGCGAACTGATCAACCGACACCGAACCGCAGCCCTGGGCACGCTGAACCCGGACGGTTCGCCCTTTGTCTCCCTGGTGCCCTATGCCGTGGACCCTGCGCACCGCTGCCTGGTGATTCACATCAGTGGGCTGGCGGCACACACCGGCAACCTGGAGCGGGAACCGCGGGTGTCGCTGCTGGTGAGCGAGTGCGCCACAGCGGACGGGCCGGTGCATGCCTTGCCCCGTGTCTCCCTGGAGGCCACCGCCGGACTCATGCTCCCCGACACCGCTGAAGCGCTGGCCTGCCGGGCCGTGTACCTGCAGCGGTTCCCGGAAGCCACACCCATGACCGCGCTGGGCGACTTTCGTTTTGTGCGCCTGCACGTGCAGGGCGCACGGCAGGTGGCGGGCTTTGGCGTCGCACGCAGCCTGGACGGTGATGAGATTCGTCGCGCACTGGGGCCCGCACCCTGAGCCCCGAAACCAAGCCCGCCGACCGGCTCCTGGCGGTGCAGCATGCCGACGAAGCCCTGCTGGTGCTGGAGAAGCCGGCCGGTCTGCTGGCGGTGCCTGGTCGCGGCGAGGACAAACAAGACTGCCTGAGCCGCCGCGCCCAGGCGCAATGGCCCGACGCGCTGGTGGTGCACCGGCTCGACATGTCCACCTCGGGCCTGGTGGTGATGGCGCGCGGCATTGAAGCCCAGCGCGCCCTGAGCCGTGCGTTTGAACAGCGCCAGGTACACAAGCGCTACCGGGCCGTGGTGGGGGGCCAACTGGCCAACCCGCTGCCCGACAACGGCTGGAGCACCATCGACCTGCCGCTGGCCGTGGACTGGATGAACCGTCCGCGCAGCAAGGTTTGCTTCGACAGCGGCAAACCCAGCCTCACGCGCTGGCGCCTCGCACAACCCGAGACCGAGACCGACCCACAAGCCCCAGCAACCCACACGGGCATCGGCACGCGGGTAGAACTTGCACCAGTCACCGGCCGCACCCACCAGCTGCGCGTGCACCTGCAGGCCTTGGGTCACCCCATTCTGGGCGATGCGCTTTACGCCAATCCGGCCCAGCAAGCTCTGGCCAACCGACTGCTGCTGCACGCTGAATTGCTGGAACTGCCGCACCCTGTCACCGGGCAGATGCTGCGTTTTCACAGCCCCTGCCCTTTTTAATGAAGACCCCAAGATGACCGTGCGCGACATCACCATCCTCACCGGCGCCTCACGCGGCATGGGCCTGGCCATGGCGCGTCAGTTGCTGAGCGCGAGCCGGCACCTGTTGTGCATCTCGCGAAGCACCGGCGAGGCCCTGGCCGCTGAAGCCCTTCGGCTGAACGCCCCGCTCACCCAATGGTCGCAAGATCTGAGCGACACCACCGGCGCCGCCCAGCGCCTGCGAGACTGGCTGACCGGACTGGACACCAGCGCCTTGCGCAGCGCCACGCTCATCAACAACGCCGGCATGATCCCGCGCATTGGCCCGCTGGCCAGCTGCCCGCCCGACGAACTTTCGGCCGCGTTGCGCGTGGGCCTGGAAGCCCCCATGCAGCTCACCGGCGCCTTTCTGCGCGCCACCAGCGCCTGGGTGGCCACGGGCTGGCAGGGGCCGCGCAAGGTGCTCAACATTTCATCCGGGCTCGGTCGGCGTGCCATGGCTGCGCAGGCGCCCTACTGCGCCGCCAAAGCCGGCATGGACCATTTCACCCGCTGCTGCGCACTGGAAGAAGCCGCAAACCCGCACGGCGCCCGCCTGGTTTCGCTGGCGCCGGGGGTGATCGACACCGACATGCAGGTGCAGTTGCGCGCAGGCGACCCCGAGGCGTTTCCCGACCTGCAGCGCTTTGTGGAACTCCAGCGCCAAGGCCAGCTCACACCGCCCGATACCGCCGCTGCCCGTGTGCTCGCCTGGCTGGACCGCCCCGACTTCGGCGACCAGCCCGTGGCGGATGTACGGGACTGAGCACCCACCGGACACACACCATGCCCCAAAGCCCTCTGCCCCGCCGCCGCTTTCTTCAAACCGCATTGGGCTGGGCGGCTGGCGGCGCCCTGCTGCCCGCGGCCCAGGCGCAAACCCATGCGGATTTCTGGGGTCTGCTGCGCGCTGGGGGCTGCGTGGTGCTGATGCGCCACGCCCAGACCGTGGCGGGTATTGGTGACCCGCCCGGCTTGCGCCTGGGTGACTGCAGCACCCAGCGCAACCTGAACGACGCGGGCCGCGAGCAGGCGCAACGCGTGGGCCAGGCCTTTGCGCGCGAGGGCATCCGCGTGGACGAGGTGCGGTCCAGCGCCTGGTGCCGCTGCACCGAGACCGCCGACCTGGCCTTTGGTCGGCACACCGTGTGGGCGCCAATCAACTCTTTTTTCAGGGACAACAGCGGCCCCGAGCAAACCCGCGCCGTGCTGCGCGACGTGGCCAGCGTGGAAGCGCCCCGCAACCTGGTGCTGGTGACGCACCAGGTCAACATCTCTTCGCTGACCGGCGAGTTCCCGGCCATGGGCGAAATTTTCATCACCCGGCCCGCCGGCCGCAGCGGCGACCGGCTCAAGGTGCTGGCGCGCCAGGTGATCTGAAGACGAAGCAGCCCGTTTCCCGTTCGTCCCCTGTTTGACTTGCGACAAGCTCGGCGTAAGGCAGCGGCGCATACCATTACCCGCTGATCCCAGGATCACACACCCCAAACCACCACAAGCAGGAGATACCCCATGAGCAGAGAAGTCGTCGTCGTCAGCGCAGCCCGCACCGCCATTGGCACATTTGGCGGCAGCCTCAAGGACACGCCCCCCACCGAACTCGCAGCCCTGGTGGTGCGCGAGTCGCTGGCGCGCGCCGGTGTCGACGGCAAAGACGTGGGCCATGTGGTGTTTGGCCATGTGGTGAACACCGAACCGAAGGACATGTACCTCTCGCGCGTGGCGGCCATCAACGGCGGATGCGCCCAGGGCACGCCCGCCTACAACGTCAACCGCCTGTGCGGCTCGGGCCTGCAGGCCATCGTCAACGCCAGCCAGAGCATTTTGCTGGGCGACACCGACATCGCCATTGGCGGTGGCGCCGAAAACATGAGCCGCGCGCCCTACGCCTCGCTCAACACCCGCTGGGGCGCCCGCATGGGCGACACCAAGATGGTGGACATGATGGTGGGCGCGCTGCACGACCCGTTTCACGCCATCCACATGGGTGTCACGGCTGAAAACGTGGCCGCTCAATACGGCATCACCCGCGACATGCAGGACGCGCTGGCCGTGCAAAGCCACAACCGCGCCCAGCGCGCCACCGAAGAGGGCCGCTTCAAAGACCAGATCGTGCCGGTCATGCTCAAGAGCCGCAAAGGCGACGTGGCCTACGCCACCGACGAGCACTTCCGCCCCAACTGCACGCTGGACGACATGACCAAGCTCAAGCCGGTGTTTGTGAAAGAAAACGGCACCGTGACCGCTGGCAACGCCTCGGGTCTGAACGACGCCGCCGCCGCCGTGGTGCTGATGGACAGCAAGGCCGCCCAGGCGCGCGGCCTGCAGCCGCTGGCGCGTCTGGTGGGCTACGCCCACACCGGCCTGGAACCGAAAATCATGGGCATGGGCCCGGTGTCGGCCACCCGCCTGGTGCTGGAGAAAACCGGCCTGAGCGTGAACGACCTGGACGTCATCGAAGCCAACGAAGCCTTTGCAGCCCAGGCCTGCGCCGTCAGCCAGGAACTCGGCCTGGACCCGGCCAAGGTCAACCCCAACGGCTCGGGCATTTCGCTGGGCCACCCGATTGGCGCCACCGGCGCGCTGATCACGGTCAAAGCGCTGTACGAACTGCAGCGCATCCAGGGCCGCTACGCGCTGGTGACGATGTGCATCGGCGGGGGCCAGGGCATTGCAGCGGTATTTGAGCGGGTGTGAACACGCTCCCCCCGCGCCGCTTCGCGTCACCCCCCTGAGGGGGGCGATGCGAGCGGCCTGGCGGAGCCAGCTCCGCCGCATCCCCGGCTCATGCACGCGCTCCGGAGACGGATGGGTTCACGTTTGTGGGTCTTGACGGGGGCGCTGGTGCCGGAAACACTGGTGCCCTTTGTCTTTCTGCTTCAATCCGCACCCCATGACGCGTGAAGACACCTCTGGCGCTGTCTGGGCGCCCATGCTGGTCGAACTGGAGCGTGGCCTGTTGCAGCGCGACGTGGCGGCGCGTGCGTTGCTGCTGGCCGCGCTGGCGGGTGAACATGTGTTGCTGCTTGGGCCACCCGGCACGGCCAAGAGTGAGCTGGCGCGCCGCCTGCAACGGCTGCTGTCCGGCGCGCATTATTTTGAGCGCCTGCTCACGCGCTTCACGGTGCCAGAAGAACTGTTCGGGCCACTTTCCTTGCGGGCGCTGGAAGACGACCGCTACGAACGCCTGACCGAGGGCTACCTGCCCAGCGCCGAGGTGGCTTTTCTGGACGAGGTGTTCAAGGCCAACTCCGCCATCCTCAACACCCTGCTCGGCTTGCTGCACGAACGCCAGTTTGACAATGGCAGCCAGCGCCTGCCCGTGCCGCTGGTGTGCTTGGTGGGCGCCAGCAACGAGCAGCCGCAAGACGACAGTCTGCTCGCTTTTTACGACCGCTTCCTGCTGCGCGTGCCGGTGCAGCCGGTAGACGACGCGCATTTCACCGCCCTGCTGCTGGCCGATACACCCGCCGCGGGCGACACCCCGGCCGACGCGCTGATCAACCCGGCCGATTTGAAGGCCCTGCGTGAGCGCGCGCCAGCGGTCAGACTGGGCGACGATGCGTTGGCTCTGCTGCTGCAAGCCCGGCAACACGCCAGCGAAACCGGGCAAACGGTGTCTGACCGACGCTGGCGCCAACTGGTGGCCCTGCTGCAATTGCAGGCGGCCAGCCGGGGCGCCAGCGCCATCAGCCCCTGGGACCTGTGGCTGCTGCCTTTCGTGCTCGCCGCGGACCCGGCGCAAGTACCGGGCTGGACCACGCTATTCATGCACGCGGTGGCACACACCGCGCCCTTGCCGCTGGACGGCCTGGAACACGCCGTGCAGGCCTTTGAATCCCAACTGGACACCGAGCGCCGCGCCCCACCCGACGCGCAGGACGACAGCGCCGGCAAACTGGCGCTGGCGCGCGCCATCACCCGCCCGGGCGAAGAAAGCGAGATGGTGCGCATCACCAGCGCACGCGCCCTGCGCCGCTACAGCCCGGTGCACCTTGAAGCCCGTGTGGCGCAGTGCGACGAACTGCTGGACCGCTTGCTGGCGCTGCACGGCGAGTGGCTGGCGCAGGCGCACGCGGTGCTGGCACAGGCCCGCGCGCACCCCTGGCTGCCGCCGTCCTGGCTGCTGCAGGTTGAGGCGGCACACGCCGAGCGCTGCAGCCACCTGGCGCGCCTGTGTGCGCAGCACCAGTCCACCCGCAACGGTTTTGCGGCCCTGCCCATGGACGACGCACTGTACGACCACCCCGAACCGGTGCACTGGAACGCGCCATGACACCGACCACAGGCCCGGCACCCCAACCCGGGCCGGTGCCTGGGCCCGTCGCCGCAGGCCGATCTCCCGACCGGCCCTACCACCTCCTGGACGCCCTGCCGCGCGAACTCTGGCGCTGGGCCGTGGTGTGCAGCAGTGGTCTGGCCGAGCGGCGCCTGCCCGAGTTGGCGCACTGGCACAGCGCGCTGATGGAGGGCGCCCTGCCCGACCCCGCCCACGACTTCGGCGACGCAGCCCCGATACAGGCGCTGCGCCCGCTGCTGGCCGAGCTGGACCTGCTCACCCTCACGCGCCACAGCGCACCGCTCACCCGCCAGGTGCTGCAGAGCCTGCTGTGGCACCTGGACAGCCTGATCGACCGCCCGGCCAGCGAACCCCGCGCCGCGGCCATCGACCGCATGCGGGCCCGCTTTCGCGAAAGCTGGGACGTGCAGCGCCAAGGCTGGGACGAGGCGCTGGCGCTGCTGCAGTCGCTGGGTGACTTGGCTCAGTTGCGCTGGGACGAGCTGGCCGGGCAGCTCAACCGCCGCGAATGGCAGGAAGCCCGGCGCATTGGCGAACTGCTCCAGCGCCTGCCCGCGCTGGCCGCTTTCATTGATGGTGTGGGCCGCCGCGATGCCTCACGCAGCCAACCACCCGCCCGCCACACCCAGCCAGCCCCCGAAGCCGACACACCGGCCGCACGCCAGCCAGCCGACGAAACCGAGCGTCGCCCGGAACCCGCTGCGGTGGACGGTGTGCGCCGCTCGCGCAACCTGGCCCGCATGACCGGCGCCGAAAGCCTGAACCTCACGCACCCCGGCTTGCGCCGCCTGTGGCGGGCGCGTTTTGCCGAAGCGCAATTGCTGAGCTACGACGACCGCGCCCGCGCGCCCGCGCAGCGCGCACTGCCCCAGCCCGACCCGCAACCCCACCGCGCCGTGCCCACCCGCGCCGGGCACGGCCCGCTCATCATTTGTCTGGACACCTCGGGCTCCATGCGCGGCGCGCCGGAAAACGTGGCCAAAGCCTGTGTGTTGCAGGCGCTGCGCAGCGCCCACGCCACCCAGCGCCCCTGCCGGTTGCTGGCGTTTGGTGGGCCCCACGAGCTGCTGGAACGCGACCTGGCGCTGGACGCCGACGGCCTGGCCCACCTGCTCGACCTGATGGGCCAGAGCTTTGACGGCGGAACCGACGTGCAAACCCCGCTCGAACGCGCCATTGCGCTGGTGCAAACCACCGGCTGGCAAGACGCCGACCTGCTGATCGTGAGCGACGGTGAATTTGGCGTGACCCCCGCCACCCTGCAACACCTGCGCGAGGCCAAACAACGCCTGGCCCTGCGCGCGCACGGCGTGCTCATTGGTGACCGCGAAACCATTGGTCTGCTGGAGGTGTGCGACCACCTGTACTGGGTGCGCGAATGGCGGCGCCACGGCCGCGGCGGCAGCGCCTTGGCCGACAACTTTTCACCGGTGCACAGCCGCAGCCTCACGGCGCTGTATTTTCCGAACGCCATCCGGCGGTGAGTCCCTCTGGGTTCTTGCATGGAAGCGTGTGCCGAAAAACACGCAAACGCCCATTCGTCTGGCCCAGGCACCGACGCCCGGCGAACGTTGGTTCACCATCCGGGTCTAAACTGTTCCGTTGAAAAAGAGGTGCCTCCATGTGGAAACGACTGTCTGTGATCTGGGTGGCCGTGCGCGGTGACGCGAAACGGCTCTGGTTTGCGCTGGGCCATCCCGAATCGCCCGGCTGGCTGAAAGCCAGCGCTGCTGCAATGGTGCTGTATCTCGTCTCGCCGATCGACCTGATTCCCGATCTCTTGCCCGTGATCGGCGTGCTGGACGACATCGTCATCGTGCCGCTCGCGCTGCGCTGGCTGCTCGCGCGCCTGCCTGCCCACATCCGCGCCTACGCAGAGCAGCGCGCCGGGGGCGCTACACCCCCATCCAAGAAGGCTGCCGAATGGACTGAACGCGTGCCGCGCTGATCGGCGCGTTCAATCGCCCTGAAAGCCACCCGAGCGGTAGGTCAGCACCAGCGTGTCGCGCCAGCCCAGGGTGCCCGGCTCCACCGGCTGAATCGGCGTGGTCTCGTGAATCACGCGCTGGTCGTCCAGCAACAACAGCGACCAGGGTTCCTGCAGCGTGAAACGCTGGCCGCTGGGGCCATCGGCCTCAAACACCCGGCTTTCCCCCCCCTTGATGCGGTGGCGCCCGAGCATGAACACAGCCACCAGATCCACCCCGTCGCGGTGCGCGCCCTCGGGCGTGGGGCGGCCAATGCCGTCGGTGGTGTCGATGCGAAAGCTGTGCGCCTCGACACACCAGGGCTGACGCCCGCGCAGCGCAGACACCGCCTCGCCCACCTGCGCGAGCAAGCGGTTCCACACCGGCAACGCCAGCAACTCGGGCTGCATGGGTTCAAACCAACGCTGCATGCCGCCGTGCAAGGCGTTGTATTCCAGGGGTTGCCAGTGGGCGCGGTGCGGCACCGCAGTCACCTCGGCGCCATCCACCACAAAGCAGCTGTGGCGCCGACGGCGGTAGCGGCCACCGTCTTTCAGGTAGGCATCGGGCGGCAGGTCGTTCCAGCCGGCGTGCAGCGCGTCCAGCTCAGCGGTTGAGGCGGGCAGCCACCGCTGCACATCGGCCGCACGCATCAGGGCAAAGCCCCCGGTGTGCAGGGCGCTGGACACCCCGGACAAGGGCAGGTAAGGCGGTTGAAATTCGCTGGTCATGGGCGGGCAGTGTACCGGGCCAGCACCACACCCCGGCCGTGCGCAGGCCATCGTTCTACTGCGGCGAGGGGTTGCGTGCACGGTTGCTGCGCTGGATCAAAACAGCGGGGTTCGCTCGGTGTCAAGCTGTGCGTCGCCCACACGAGGTGACGCACAGGAGATGGCCATGAACACAATTGAATGGACCGATGCGCTGGTGCTGGATTTCGAACCCATCGATACCCAGCACCACGCGTTTGTAGACCTGCTGGCCCGCGCCCAGCAAGCCCCCGACGACGCCTTGCCGCAGGCCTGGACGGCGCTGGTAAACCACGCCGTGGCACAGTTTGAATGG
Organism: Hydrogenophaga sp.; assembly: GCA_018333605.1. Taxonomy (GTDB): domain Bacteria; phylum Pseudomonadota; class Gammaproteobacteria; order Burkholderiales; family Burkholderiaceae_C; genus Hydrogenophaga. The sequence continues at coordinate 93,635 of JAGXSV010000059.1, forward strand.
GAAGACGAGTGGATGCAGCGCACCGGCTTCTCGTCGGCAGCCAACCACACCCTGCAGCACCGGGTGGTGCTCAACCTGCTGCGTGAAGGGATCGCGCAGGCCCGCAGCGGGCAACTCGCTGCGGTGCGCGAAATGGCCTTTGAACTGGCCGCCTGGTTTGCCCGGCACACCCAGACACAGGACGCCGCCCTGGCCCTGCAATTGCGCCACCACCCCGCGCTGCCCGCGCGCGGCGGCAGCAGCCCACGAGCGCCCGCACAACGCGGCGGCCGCGCGCCGCGCTGAGCAGCGCAGGAGCGGGCAAAAACCCGCACGGGTATGGGGTAAACCATGTGAAATCAATATTCAGCGCTGGTTATATTGCTCCGCTACGAGGAGAATTTTCATGGCCGAAGGCCTTCACGCCGCTGCAAGCGACCTGCCCGACAGACCCGACGTTTCAGCAGACACCCCCCAGAGCGACAACCCGCCCGCAGAGGGCCCACGCGGGCCCTCGGTGTTTTCGCTGCAACTGGCCCAGTTGAAGCCCGCAGACCCGTTTCAGTGGCTGCGACTGGGCTGGGCCGATTTCAAACGCTGCCCTCGCATTGGTCTGTTTTACGGCATGTGCTTTTTTGCTATGGGCCATGCCCTGCTGGCGGTGTTTCAAAGTGCTCCGGCTTATGTGCTGGCGCTGAGCGCAGGCTTCTTGCTGATGGGGCCCTTCCTCTGTCTGGGCCTGTACGACGCCAGTAGGGCCATGCAGACACATTCGCACCGTCCCAGCTTGCGGGATTCGCTGCTGGCCTGGCGGCCCACGCAGGGCACCATGGGCATTTTTGCCGGCGTGCTGCTGATCCTTGAACTGATCTGGGGCCGCGCCTCGCTGGTGGTGTTTGCTGTCACCTTCAACACCATGCCGTCCACCGAAAAGCTGCTGCCGCAGTTGCTCAACCCGGAAAACATCGGCTTCCTGATCAGCTACACGGTGGTGGGCGCTTTCTTTGCCGGCCTGATTTTTGTGACCAGCGTGATTTCCATTCCGATGATCATGGACCGCAAGACCGACGCCGTGTCAGCCGGGCTCACCAGCATCCGCGCCTGCCTGCAAAATCCCGGCGTCATGCTGTTATGGGGCGCGCTGATCACGGTCTTGATCGGCCTGTCCATGCTGCCGGCATTTCTGGGCCTGATCGTCGTGGGCCCGGTGATTGGACACGCCACCTGGCACGCTTACCGGCACATCGTGCCCCAACAGGCTGCAGGCAGCGCCTGATCCTCGGCACACATGTTGGCGGATTCACCAAAGTCGCCCACACGTCTTCAAGCGTTCACATTCACCACAAGCCGCCCGCGCACCTGGCCGGCCAAAATATCTCGGCCAACGGCCACCGCATCGGCCAAACCGATTTCGCGGGTGATGGACGCCAGCTGCTGACGGTCCAGCGTGTTGGCCAGCGTGGCCCACGCAGCTTCGCGTTTGGCCATGGGCGCCATGACGCTGTCGATACCGTAAAGCGTGACGCCGCGCAAGATGAACGGTGCCACGCTGGCCGGCAGGTCCATGCCCTGGGCCAGGCCACAGGCGGCCACCGCACCGCCGTAGCGCGTGCTGGCGCAGGCGTTGGCCAGCGTGTGGCTGCCCACCGAATCCACCACCCCCATCCAGCGCTCTTTTTGCAGCGGTTTGCCAGGCGCGCTGAGGGCGCCGCGGTCGATCACCTCTGCCGCGCCGAGGGACTTCAAATAGCCGGCCTCCTGCGGCCGCCCGGTGGACGCCACCACCTTGTGCCCCAGCCCGGCCAGCAAGGCAATGGCCACGCTGCCCACGCCACCGTTGGCGCCCGTCACCAGCACCTCGCCGCGGCCCGGAGCCATGTCGTTGTCGGCCCAATGCCGCTGCAAGGCACTCACACACAGCATGGCGGTGTAGCCGGCGGTGCCCACCGCCATGGCGTCGCGTGCGCTCAAGCCGGCCGGCAGGGCCACCAGCCAGTCGCCTTTGACGCGGGCCATTTGCGCCAGGCCACCCCAGTGGCTTTCACCCACGCCAAAGCCGTTGAGCAGCACCTGGTCGCCCACCGTCCAGCGCGGGTGGCTGCTGGCGGTCACGGTGCCGGCGAAGTCAATGCCCGGCACCATGGGAAAGCTGCGCACCACCGGCGACTGACCGGTGATGGCCAGGCCGTCTTTGTAATTGATGGTGGACCACGCCACCTGCACCGTCACGTCGCCTGTGGCGGGCAATTGCGCTTCGTCGAGCTCGGTCAGGGCGCAGCGGTAACCGGCCTCATCGGTCTTGTTGATCAGCAGGGCTTTGAACATTTTTCTCTCCAGGAGAAGGGGTTTCTTTCCACAGACGCCACAGCAGCCACCAGCCCATGCCGGTGTTCGCCAGCGCCAGCATGGTCAACACCACCAGCAAAGTCCCTTCGGGCTGGGCCAGGTGCAGGCCCCAGGCCATGGCCGAGGACAGCACATTGAAGGCGATGACCAGCCAGAACAGGGGCTTGCGGGGCTGCCAGAGGCGCTGCACGGAAGGGGCCAAGAATTGCATGCCGCATTGTGCCGCGTTGGTGGGTGTGCTGCGCCCTCAAGGCACGGGTTTCGGCTCTTGCTCTTGCAGCAGCCGCCACCTGACCTTGCCGCTGCCGCTTTGGGGCAAATAGCTACACCGATCTGGATCAACATGGACCGTTTTTCGCTATGAGAGAGCAAAAATGAAGTCCGCCAAAATCCACCTTTGAACACAGAACGTTCAGCATTTACAGGTATCTCCAGCGACTACAGCGCGGTCAACGCGCCGCTTCCAGGATGCTCCCGGCGTCTGCCGATGGCCGTCGGACGGGGTCTTGCGCGGCGCTATTTGATGCTCAATGCTGATATTTGAAACTATCTA
>JAGXSV010000060.1 GCA_018333605.1 Hydrogenophaga sp.
CCGGCAGCGCCCCCCCCCCCCGAGTCACCACCCCCACAACCCACAAGGCCCAGCGCGGCGCTGCTGGTCAAGATCAAGAACCACTTTTTCATTTTCTTCCTCCATTGAAAAAACAAACTGGAATATTGGTCACTATGACTTACATTTTGAGATACATCCTATCCAGCTTCAAACCTTCTGACAAGATTCAAGTCTGAAAATTTTCCTGTGCATCGGGATCAGATCGTGATGTTTGCCACAGAATCGGTCAGGTCAGACGCCAGTCCGCCCCCTGGGTCGCAGATCGCCACCCAGTCCGGTTGAACGAACCACACAAAGAGGTCCCTCTGGAACCCAAAGTCGTCGCAGACTTGCCAGAAGCAGCGCCTGGCCGGTGCGATGACAGAAAAATGGCCCGCAACCCGCGCCGGGGCAAGAGTTGGTGCAACCGCATGGCGCATGCGAGCGATCAGCGCCCTCGCTGCGCTCACCATCGCGGCCTCTCTTGCTCACGTTTGCGCCGCTGTACCCCATGGCGCAGGCGGTTGGCGATGTGCGTGAAATATGCGGACCAGGCTCCTGGCGCAACCTAGAGTTCGGCAAGTTGTCGCGGGTGCACAAGGAGCGTCGAATCGACGCGAGCGTTGGTGTGGTGGTGCTGGCGGGGGCCATCGCCATGGGCGGGCAGGGCATCCGCTGGGCGCGTGACACCTTCGCCACCCAGGAGATCGTGCACATGGCGGGCAACCACGAGCTCTACGGCAACAACGTGGATTCGCTGGTCGTCTATCGCCGTTGGGGTGGCTCTGCAGAGAACCGGTTCTTCCAGCCTGACCTGGTGATCGAAATCTGGGAGCGCCATCATGGCGATGCCGGGCGAAAGAGCACGGGCCCTGCGCTTCGCAGGCGAGGTGCTGCGCGAGATGCTGACTCGCGCGGATGTGCCCGACGACCTGAAGCAGCAGGCTCGGGTGCCGCTGCGACACCACCCCACCGAACCACAGCTCAAGTGGATGATCGACGACGTTTCTCGGGCCGAAGGGGTCAGCCCGTGCTGGCTGTCAGCTGATTGGCCTTCCGGTCACGGTCACAGTCACAGGTTCGCCAGCCACGAGCAGAACAGCCCAAAGTGTTCTTTTTCATACCTTTTCATACCCATCCCAACAACCGGTCCATGACCACCAAGCAGGTGCCATCTACAAAACACAAATCAACGCTTTTCAGCCTCCTGCAGCAGGCGCCACATCACCTTGCCGCTGCCGCTCTTGGGCAGGGCATCGACGAACTGCACCACGCGCGGGCATTTGTACACCGCCATGTTGTCGCGGCACCAGTCGATGATGTCTTGCTCGCCAACCTGGCCGCGAGCGCTGTCGCGCAGCACCACCACGGCCTTCACGCTCTCGCCGCGGTAGGCATCCTGGGTGGAAATCACGCAGGCTTCGGCAATGGCGGGGTGCCGAAACATGAGCGCCTCCACCTCGGCCGGCCACACCTTGTAGCCGCTGGCGTTGATCATGCGTTTGAGGCGGTCGGTGATGAAGAAGTAGCCGTCCTCGTCCACCCGGCCCAGGTCGCCCGAGCGGAAATAGCGCTGACCTTCAAAGGTGATGAAGGCCACTTCGGTGGCCTCGGGCCGCTTCCAGTAACCCGAAAACACCGAAGGCCCGCGAATGATGATTTCGCCCGCCTCGCCCTGGGGCATTTCTTGCAGGGTGTCCGGGTCCACCACGCGCGCGTCCACGCTCATGAACGGAATGCCCAGGCACTGCTGCTTGGGCACGTCGGGCGGGTTGTTGTGCGAAGGCGCCGCGGTTTCGGTCAGGCCATAACCTTCGGCGTAGCGCAGGCCGTACTGTTCAAACAGGCGCTGCGCCACCGCCTGGGGCATGGCGGCCCCGCCACCACCAATAAGCACCAGGCTGGACAGGTCGTACCGCGCAAAGTTGGGGCTGGCCAACAGGTCGATCACCATGGTGGGAATGTTGGACCAGTGGGTGACACGCCATTTTGAAATGAGCCGCCCGGCCAGCTCGCGGTCCCAGCGCGGCATCACCACCAGCGTGGCGCCGGTGTAAATGCCCGCGTGCATGCCCACCACCATGCCAGTGATGTGGAACATGGGCACCACCACGAGCGAGACGTTTTCAGGCGTGCTGCTGCCCCACAGCGAGCCGGCCACCGCGTTGTGCATCAGGCTGGCATGGGTGTGCATGCAGCCTTTGGGCAAGCCGGTGGTGCCACTGGTGTAGGGCAACACGCTGAGGTCAGCGGGCTGGCGGTTGTGCAGCGGTGGCGCAGCGCTGCAGCTCTGCGCGTCGGCCCAGTCCACCACCGCGCCGCCGGGCAGGCTGGGCAGCGGGTGGCGGGCGGCCAGCCAGTCGGTCCAGGCGGGGGGAATGTCGGCCTGCGGCCCGATGGCGTCGTGGTAATGCGCCACCACCAGGTGCTGCAGTTGCTGATCGGCAGGCAGTTCGGCGTTGGCCTTGAGCAGTTCGCCAGCCAGGTCGGCGGCGCAAATGGCCACCCTCACGTCCGGGTCGGTGATGTAGTGACCCAGCTCGGCCGCGCGGTTCATGGGGTTCACCGGCACCACCACGGCGTTGGCCCGCAGGATGGCGAAATGCGCCACCACCCACTGGGGCGCGTTTTGCATCAACAGGATCACCCGGTCGCCGGCCTGCACACCCTGCGTGTGCAGATGGGCCGCCAGGCGCTCGGCCTGCTCCAGCAGGTCGCGGTAGGTGGTTACCTGGTCAAAAAACACCAGCGCAGGTTTGTCGGGATAGCGGCGCGCGCTGACCACGAGGTTGTCCCACAGCGACGTGGCCGGCGGCGTGATGCGGTGCGGCAGGCGCTTGGGCCAAAACCGGTGGTGCGGGCGCACGGCCATGGGTGCTGCGTCGTCTGCGGCGGTGGGGTGGCTGCTCATGGTCTTGTCTCCGGCGGCTGTGTTGTTCCGCAAAGCATACGGGTCGGGTGCGGCAGGGGAAAACGCTGCCTGTCGCCCTTGGGACGGGAGCATGTGGCACGGAACGTGCGAGTGCCAGACGGGTGACCGGGGGCAGGTACGTAGCGCCCTTCTTCACTGAAGTCAGGGCATCACCGGCCCACGTAAACCCCGATGCCTGCGCCCAGAAGGCAAGGCTACAGTCACCAAGCGATCGCAACGAGCACCCCTTTGGTGCGCAAGCGCCGAAGCATGTGCATTCACACCTTGAATGGAGAACCCCCTGATGACCATGAATTCCCTGAAGCTGACCGCCCTCGGTCTGAGCACCGCCGCCGCCCTGGTCAGCCTGCCCGCACACGCAGGCAAAGACCTCGACGCGATCAAGAAACGCGGTGAACTGATCTGCGGCGCCAGCACCGGCCTGGCTGGTTTTTCAGCGGCCGACAGTCAGGGCAAATACGCCGGCCTGGACGTGGACACCTGCCGTGCTGTGGCCGCCGCCGTGCTGGGCGACCCCAACAAAGCGCGCTTCGTGCCGCTGACCGCACAACAGCGTTTCACGGCCCTGCAGTCGGGCGAGATCGACTTGCTGGCGCGCAACACCACCTGGACCCTGACCCGCGACGCGTCGCTGGGCCTGCACTTTGCGGGCATCAACTTCTACGACGGCCAGGGTTTCATGGTGCCGAAGAAGCTGAATGTGAAAAGCGCCAAACAGCTCAAAGGCGCCACCGTGTGCGTGGAAGCCGGCACCACCACCGAGCTGAATCTGACCGACTTTTCGCGCGCCAACAACCTCAACATCAAGCCCGTGGTGTTCAACAACGCCGAAGCCACCACCGCCGCCTATTTCAGCGGCCGCTGCCAGGCGTTCACCACCGACGCGTCGGGTCTGGCGTCTTACCGCTCCAAGCAGGCCGCCAACCCGGCCGACCACGTGATCCTGCCCGAGCTGATTTCCAAAGAACCGCTGGGCCCTATGGTGCGCCGCGGTGACGACGAGTTCTTTGCCATCGTCAAATGGGTTGGCTATGCCCTGCTGGAAGCCGAAGAGCTTGGCATCACCCAGGCCAACGCCGACAAAATGCGCGCCGAAAGCAAAAACCCCAGCATCATGCGGCTGCTGGGTGCAGGCAACGAAGACACCGGCAAGCTGCTGGGCCTGGACAAAGAATGGGCACTGCGCGCCATCAAGGCCGGCGGCAACTATGGCGAGAAGTTTGAACGCCATGTGGGCCCCAAGACCACCATCGGGCTGCCCCGCGGCATCAACAACCTGTGGAGCAAGGGTGGCGTGATGTACGCACCACCCGTTCGCTGATTCTTTGAATCCACCACAAACCGGGACTGGACGCGCTCCAGTCTCGGTTTTTTTATACCCCCATTTCTTGAAAGGCGGTTGTGAGCACTGTTCCACCTCCTCGTTCGCGTAGACGCTGGTCGCTCAACAGCCGTGCCACCCGTGGCGTGCTGTTCCAGTTGCTGGCCCTGATCCTGGTGGTGCTGTCCATCGGGTTCCTGTCGCACAACACGCAAGTCAACATGGCGGCTCGGGGCATCCCCAGCGGCTTTGACTTTCTGGGCGCCCCGGCCGGCTTTGACATCGGCGAAACCGTCATCCCCTACGACCCGAGCCAGAGCTACGCGGTCGCCATTGGCATGGGCGTTCTCAACACGCTCAAAGTGGCCCTCCTGGGCATCGTCTTCACCACCCTGATCGGCGTGGCCATCGGCGTGGGGCGCTTCTCGCGCAACGGTCTGGTGCGCGGCCTGTGCTATGGCTATGTGGAAGTATTTCGCAACATTCCCGTTCTGCTGCAGCTGCTGATGTGGTACCTGTTCATGCTGGAGGTGCTGCCACCGTCCAACGAGGCCTGGAACGCCTTTGGTGGCTTTTTCCTGAGCAAGGGCGGTTTTTCCATGCCTTGGCCTACAGCGGGTGTGGGATGGGGCTGGGTCGTGCTCGGCGCTGTGGTGGGGCTGGTGGCTGCGGGTGTGTGGCGCCGGCACATGCTGAGCCGGTTTGAGCGCACGGGGCAAGCAGGTGACCGCCTGTGGGCACCACTGGCTCTGGTGCTGGTGCTGGCTGTGGTGGGCTGGTTGCTGGGTGGCATGCCAAGCCAGTGGGACCTGCCCGAGCAAATGGCCTTCATGGTGGACGGTGGCGCCAGCGCCACCCCCGAGTTCCTCACGGTGCTGATCGGCCTGGTCACCTACACCGCGGCTTTTGTGGCCGAGGTGGTGCGCAGCGGCATCCAGTCGGTCAGCCGTGGCCAGACCGAAGCGGCCAGCGCGCTGGGGCTCACGCCCAAGCACACCATGCGGCTGGTGGTCTTGCCGCAGGCCATGCGCGTGATCATTCCACCACTGACCAACCAGTACCTCAACCTGACCAAAAACTCGTCGCTCGCCGTGGCTGTGGGCTACCCCGACGTGGTGTCGGTGGCCAACACCACCATCAACCAGAGCGGCCGTGCGGTCGAGTGCATCGCCATCATCATGCTGGTCTATCTCACCACCTCGTTGAGCACCTCGTTGTTCATGAATGGGTACAACGCCCGCAGCGCGATCAAGGAGCGCTGAAGCCATGAACACCCACCCATCCCACACGGGGTTCACCCCCATCGCGCCCCGCCCATCGCCCGTGCGCACCACCGGTTTGGTGGCCTGGACTCGGCGCAACCTGTTCAGCAGCATCGGCAACATCCTCACCACCCTGTTTGTGCTGGCGCTGGGCATTTACGCCTTGCCGGGCATCTTGCAGTGGGGCGTGGTGCAAGCTGTTTTTGCCCCAGACGCCAGCGCCTGCCAGGCCGCCCGCGGCACCGGCGCCTGCTGGGGCGTGGTGGCTGAAAAATACCGGTTGATCCTGCTTGGGCGCTATCCGTTTGAAGAACACTGGCGCCCGGTGCTGGCCACCAGCCTCATGCTGGTGGGCCTGGTGGTGAGCTGCATCCGCGTGTTCTGGAAGCCCTGGCTGGCCATCATGTGGGTGGGCATCATGGCGCTGTTCTTTGCCCTTATGGGCGGCGGCGTCATGGGCTTGTCACCGGTGCGCACCGACCTGTGGGGCGGCCTGCCGCTCACGGTGCTGCTGGCCACGGTGTCCATCTTTCTGGCCTTTCCGCTGGCCATCGTGGTGGCGCTGGGCCGGCGCAGCAACCTGCCGGCCATCCGCTCGGTGTGTGTGGTGTACATCGAGCTGGTGCGGGGCGTGCCGCTGATCTCGGTGCTGTTCATGGCCTCGTTCATGTTCCCGCTGTTCATGCCACAGGGGGTGTCCATTGACGTGCTGACCCGCGTGGTGGTGGGCATCACGCTGTTTGCCGCCGCCTACATGGCCGAGATCATCCGCGGTGGTCTGCAAGCCATACCCAAAGGACAGCTCGAAGCCGCCGACACCCTGGGCCTGAGCTACTGGCAGACGCAGCGCAAGGTGGTGCTGCCCCAGGCCCTGGCCATGGTGGTGCCCAGCATCATGAACAACTTCATTTCCATCTTCAAAGACACCTCGCTGGTCACCATCGTGTCCATGTATGAGCTCACCGGCGCGCTGTCGCTGGCCTTGAATTCGGATGTGGAATGGCGCCCGTTCAAGATCGAAGCCTACCTGTTCATCACCCTGGTCTATTTCGCTTTTTGCTTTGCCATGTCACGCTACAGCCTGTGGGTTGAAAAGCAGTTGAGCAGCAGCAAAGCCCGCTGAAGGCGTCCCAGAAGGAACAACAACATGACCGCATCAACCGCCGCTGAACCCATCATCCGTTTCGACAAAGTCAACAAGTGGTACGGCAACGACTTCCATGTGCTTCGCGACATCGACCTCGATGTCGCCAAAGGCGAACGCATCGTGGTGTGCGGCCCGTCGGGCTCGGGCAAGTCCACCCTGATCCGCTGCATCAACCGCCTGGAAGAGCACCAGCAGGGCCACCTCACCGTGGACGGCATCGAGCTCACCGACGACATCAAGGCCATTGACCAGGTGCGCAAAAACGTGGGCATGGTGTTCCAGCAGTTCAACCTGTTTCCGCACCTGACCGTGCTGGAAAACCTCACGCTGTCGCCCATGTGGGTCGGCAAGGTGCCCAAAAAGGAAGCCGAAGAACGCGCCATGCAGCAGCTGCAGCGCGTGCGCATTGCCGAGCAGGCCAGCAAATACCCGTTGCAGCTCTCCGGTGGCCAGCAGCAGCGCGTGGCCATTGCCCGGGCGCTGTGCCTCACACCCAAGATCATGCTGTTTGACGAGCCCACTTCAGCGCTCGACCCGGAGATGATCAAGGAAGTGCTGGACGTGATGATCGAGTTGGCCAACATGGGCATCACCATGATCTGCGTGACCCACGAAATGGGGTTCGCCAAAGCCGTGGCCGACCGGGTGATCTTTATGGACCAGGGTCAGATCGTCGAGCAGAACACGCCGCACGCGTTTTTCAACAACCCGCAAAACGAACGCAGCCGGGACTTTCTCTCCAAGATCCTGGGCCACTGACCGCAGCCAGCCCCGACACCGCCTACACGTGGCGGTGTCCGGCTGGCGCAGCCACCACCGGCACCGCTTCGTCGGCACGCTGGTGCAGCGCTTCGATGATGTGGCACTGGTCGTCCGAGCCGTCGCAGCGCTTGCGAAGGGTCAGCAGATCCTTTTCCAGTGCCCCCAACTCGGCCAGGCGCTGCCGCACATGGCTCAGATGCGCGTCCAGCGCGGTGCTGGCGGTGGCGCAATCGGCCTTGTTGTTCAGGTCCAGCGCCAACAGGGTGCGCACTTCATCCAGCGACATGTCCAGCGCACGGCACTGCCGAATGAAGCGCAGACGGTGAATGTCCGCTTCGCTGTAAAGGCGGTAGTCGTTGCCGGCACGGGCCTGCGGCTTCAGCAAGCCCTCGCGCTCGTAGTAACGGATGTTGGCCGCGCTCACGCCTGAACGCTGCGCCGCTTCACCAATGCGGTGTATGGGGGTCACCGGATGTGCTTCCATGTTCACGCTTGACCTTTAAGTGGCTTCAAGGTTTTTAATCATGGCACACCCTGAACCCTTGCCTGAAAGACACCCGCCATGGCCTGCGCCTGCCACGCCAGTTGCTCCACCGAAACGCCTGCCAACGCGGCCCCGCCCATTGACCCGCGCTGGCGCCGGGCGCTGTGGATTGCGCTGGTGGTCAACGCGGCCATGTTTGCCGTGGAGCTGGTGGCGGGCCTGCAAGCCAACTCGGTGTCGCTCCTGGCCGACGCGGTGGACTTTGCCGGTGATGCCGCCAACTACGCGCTGTCTTTGGCTGTGTTGAGCATGGCCCTGGTGTGGCGCAGCCGCGCCGCGTTTGTGAAGGGCGCCACCATGTTCGCCTATGGCCTGTTTGTGCTGGCGCGGGCCGGCTGGCTGCTGAACAGCGGCAGCGTGCCCGATCCGCTGACCATGGGCGTGGTGGGCTTTGTGGCGCTGCTGGCCAACGCGGGTGTGGCCATGCTGCTGTTCGCTTTTCGCACCGGGGACGCCAACATGCGCAGCGTGTGGCTGTGCTCCCGAAACGACGCGCTGTCCAATCTGGCGGTCATGGCGGCCGCCCTCGGGGTGTTCGGCACCGGCTCGGCCTGGCCCGACCTGGTTGTGGCTGCGGTGATGGCGGTTCTGGCGCTCACCGCTGGCCTGGCGGTCATGCGCCAGGCCCGCAACGAACTCGCACCGCCCCCTGCGCACAACCCCACCGTCGAGGCCCAAACGGTGGTCATCGCCCACCCGGACTGACGTTTCTACCGCTGCGAACGGCGAAACCACAGGACGGCTGAGGTGGCCACAGACCCCACCCGTTCATTCCGGCTTCGCCATCACCGGCGACACCGTCAGCGCCCCCGCGAGGCGCAGGGCAGCGCCTTGGCGATGCAGGCTCAGGTGTGGGCCGTGTGCGGCGCGTTCCGGAAGGCAGCCGTGGTCAGGGCGGCGACGTTATCGGTATCGCGCCGAGCTTCGGGACCGATCAGACGGGGCGTACGGGGCATGTCAAAGCGCAGCCGCCAAACGCCCCACCCCCTCTTCAATCTTCTCCACCCCCACTGTTGCAAAACTCAGGCGCAGGGTCGCGTGGTCGGGGTTCGTGGCGTAGAACGGCGCGCCGGGCACGAAGGCCACGCCTTTTTCAATCGCGCGTTTCGCCAGCTCACCGCCATCGGCCACCTTGCCGCCTGCGCCGGTGAGGCGCGCCCAGACGAACAGGCCCCCCTGCGGTTGCACAAATTCAATCGTGTCGCCCAGATCGCGCTTCAGAGCGCGACCCATGGCTGCGGCGCGTTCGGCATACACAGCACGCACCTTGGCGAGCGTGGCGGGCATGCGGCCGGCTTTCAGGTACTGCGCGGCGGTGGCCTGGGCAAAGGTGCTGGTGTGGGCGTCGCTGAACTGCTTGCACATGGTGGCCTTGCCCAGCAGTTCGGCAGGGCCGACCATCCAGCCCACGCGCAAACCGGGGCTGAGCACCTTGCTCAGGCTGCCGCAGTGCACCAGCAGGTCGCGGCTGCCGGGCACGCTGGCGCTCAGGGCCAGCAGGCTGGGCGGCGGGGCTTTGCCAAAGTAGAGGTCGCCATACGGATCGTCTTCCACGATCAGCGTGTTGTGCTTCACCGCCATCTCCAGCACGCGCTGGCGGCGCTCCAGGCTGAGCAAGGCACCACTGGGGTTGCCAAAGGTGGGAATGAGGTAGACGAACTTGGGTTTGTGCTCGGCGATGAGCCGCTCCAGCGCATCGGTATCCACACCGTGGCCGTCCACCGGCGCGGTGATCAGCTCGGCGCCGTAAAGGCGGAAGCACTGGATGGTGGCCAGAAAGGTGGGGCCTTCCACAATGACCTTGTCACCGGGGGAAATGAGGGTCTTACCCAGCAGGTCCAGCGCCTGCTGGCTGCCGGTGGTCACGATGAGATCGTTCGCACGCACGTCAAGGTTGCCTTTGCTGACCATGAAGGCAGCCAGCTGTTCGCGCAGGGGGTTGTAGCCCTCGGTAGCGCCATACTGCAGGGCAGCGCCGGCTTCTTCGGTGAGTGTGGCGTTCACCGCTTCGCGGATGCCGTCAACGTCGAACATCGCACTGTCCGGGAAGCCGCCGGCAAAACTGATGATGCCGGGCTTGCCCAGCAGTTTGAAGAGTTCGCGGATGGCAGAGGTTTCAACGTTGTTGAGGCGGTCGGCAAAGGGCGTGCTGAAGGGCATGGTGGCATCTCGCAGAAGGGACAGGAATCTGGAGTTGCGATGTTAGCGCCTGGGCGCTGGGCACCAGGTGGCACGGGGTGCCGGCGAGCCCACGCGCTGCCGATCTTTCCCGGCCGTGAACAGGGCGTGCCTTGCGGGCCGGGTCCTCAACAGCCGGCTCTTGGTGCGAACGGCCGAAGCCCGTGACGCGCACTGGCTTTGTGCAGGCGTCGTTTCGAGCACATCCGTGCGCCTGGCCGGGTTCGTTACCGTCCTGAGCCGCGGCCTCACGGTCGCACTACACTGCGCGGCATGAAACCCGCCGCCATCGACGCTTTTTTTGCCACCCTGAAGGCCGCCAACCCGACGCCCCAGACCGAGCTGGAGTACACCAGCGTCTTCGAGCTGCTGGCGGCGGTGTTGCTGTCGGCCCAGGCTACCGATGTGGGCGTGAATAAGGCCACCCGCAAGCTGTTCCCGGTGGCCAACACGCCGCAGAAGATGCTGGCCCTGGGGCTGGAGGGTCTTGAGAATTACATCAAAACGATTGGCCTGTACCGCAGCAAGGCCCGCCACCTGATGGAAACCTGCCGCATCCTGGTGGCGCAGCACGGCGGCGAGGTGCCGGGCACCCGTGAAGCGCTGGAAGCCTTGCCCGGCGTGGGCCGGAAAACGGCCAATGTGGTGCTGAATGTGGCGTTTGGTCAGCCCACCATGGCGGTGGACACCCACATTTTTCGCGTCAGCAACCGCACCGGCCTGGCGCCGGGCAAGACGCCACTGGCGGTGGAGCAGCTGCTGTTGAAACGCGTGCCCGCCGCCTACGCGGTAGATTCTCACCACTGGCTGATCTTGCTCGGCCGCTATGTGTGCCAGGCGCGCAAGCCGCTGTGCCACCAGTGCACGGTGGCCGCGTATTGCGACTACAAGCCGAAAACGCAGGGCTGATGATTTCAGGGTGGCGTCACCCTGAACACATCAACACGAGTCCAGCACCACAACGGCGCGGGTCATCCCATCCAGGCCTGCACCGCAGGCAGCGCCAGCACCGCCTGCGTGAGCGCGTGCAGCAGGAGCCCCACCAGCGCACCCACCAGGGTGCCGTTGATGCGGATGAACTGCAGGTCGCGGCCAATGTTGTTTTCCAGGGTGCGGCTCATGTCGTGCGCGTCCCAGGCCTGCACGCGCTGGGCCACAAAGCCCACGATGGTTTCACGGCTGCTGTCCAGCAGGCTCAGCAGCACCTGTTGGGCCTGTGTGTTGAGCCAGGCGCGCAGCGTGGCGTCGGCCTGCAGCTGTTGGCCGGCGGCTTGCACCACGCTGGCGATGCGCTCACCCAGGGCGCTTTCGGGTTTCACCGCGTCGGCCCGCAGCGTGCCCATGAGCTCGTGCCACCAGGCTTCAATGGGCGTCTTCCACTGCGGTTGGGCAAGCCAGGCGTCGCGCCACAGGGCCACGCGGGCCTGCCAGTCGGGGTCGGTCTGCAAGCGGTTGATGGACTCGGTCATCCAGCCGTCAAAACGGTGGCGCAGTTCGTGGTCGGGGTCGGCCGCCACGTCGGCCAGGGTGCGGGTGAGCGCGGCCACCAGTTTGCGGGTGGCCAGGCGCGCAGCCATCTGGTCCAGCCCCACGTATTTGAGTTCCTTGAGTTCGCGGGCAATGGCGTCGGTGAGCTTTTCTTGCACCGCCTCTTGCCCGGCCCAGCCCGAAAGCTGCTGCAACAGCCCGTTGAGCCACTGCTGGTGGTGGCCGTGCGCGGTGAGCGCGGCCAGTGCCTGGCCGCCCAGGGTGGCCAGGTCCACCTCGCGCAACAGGCGCTGCGCCAGTTGCGCCACCCACTGGCGTGCGGGGGTCTGGTCCAGCGCGCCCAGCAGGGCAGGCGTGGCCTGCTGCAGCCACCGGCCCACGCGGCGGGCCGCATCAGGCCGGGCCAGCCACTGGCCCAGCGCAGCCGCCATGTCCCAGCGGGCCAGCGTGGGCTGCACGTGTTCGGCGGCCAGAAAATGTTCGTCCAGAAAGCGCGCCAACTGCGCGCCCAGCCGGTCCTTGTTGGCCACGATGATGGCGGTGTGCGGTATGGGCAGGCCCAGCGGGTGGCGAAACAGCGCCACCACGGCAAACCAGTCGGCCAGCGCACCGATCATGGCGGCTTCGGCGGCTGCCGCCACATAACCCCAGGCGGAGTGGCGCGGCTCCAGCAGGGTGGCCGCCGCGTACACCACACCCGCCAGCACGAGCAAGCCCACCGCCAGCATTTTCATGCGAGCCAGGCTGAGGGGGGCGCCGGGGTTTGTTGGGTTCATGGGCTCCAGTGTGCCTGCATCGCGGGTACTTGCTCACCAGTCGAGGCACAGGTGGCCACCGGGCGCAGGCGCGTCCCGGGGCCACTGGTCTACGCTGCCAATCGCCACGGGTGTAGGCACCGCGCCATGGGCCGCCACAAACTGCACGGCCCGGATCACGCCCGCGTGCGTGACCCACACCGCCTCGCGGGCCTGTGACGCGCGCAAATCGTGCAGGGCGCCGGCCACGCGGTCGATCACCTGCTGCGTGCTCTCGGCGCCACCAAAACGGTGGTGCGCGAAATCGGCCATCCAGTCGTCAAAAGCGCTGCGGGGCACGGCGTCCCAGGGCTGCAGCTCCCAGTGGCCAAAGTCCATTTCATTCAGTCGCGTGTCGGTGGTGGGTGCGCCCAGGTCGGGCCGCAGCCGCTGCAGTGTGTGCGCCAGTGCCTGCGCGCGGCCCAGGGCCGACACCCACACCGGCAGGCTTGGCGGCAGCAGTTCAGCAGCGGCTTGCGCGGCTTCGCGGGTGAGCGCTTCGTGGGCCGGCACGTCACTGGCGCCGTAGCAGAGCCCGGCGGTCAGGCCCACCTGGGCGTGGCGCAGCAGCCAGAGCTTCACAGCGCCAACGCCAACGCCATGGCCAGGTAAAAGCACACTTCGCTCACCTGCTGCGTGGCGCCCAGGCCGTCGCCGGTGAAGCCCTGCAAGCGGCGGTGCAGCAGGCGCCACATCCAGCCCATGCCCATGAGCGCCCCCACCACCGCCAGCGCCCATGGGGCGCCCGGCAGCAGCCACCCCGCCAGCGCCATGGCCAGCGCCCACCACAACAGGCCCGCCAGCAACCCGGCCACGGCCATGCTCTCGGCCAGCGGTTTGGACTTGGACTGCGGCGTGTCCCCCACATGGGCCAGTGTGCGGATGACAAACAGCGGCATGAGCCGCGACGTGACGTGGGCGGCAAACAGCGCCACCGCCGCCAGCCAGGCACCACCGGCCTGCGCCAGCAACACCAGCAGCGCCACCTTGGCCACCACCGCCAGCACCAGCGCCAGGGCGCCGTAGGTGCCCACGCGCGAATCTTTCATGATGTCGAGCGCGCGCTCGCGGTTCATGGAGCCGCCCAGGCCATCCACCAGATCGGCCAGACCGTCCTCATGGAACGCACCGGTCAGCAACACGCTGAACACGGTGCAGGCCACAGCGGCCACCCAGGCGGCTGCGGGCTGCGCCGGCAGCACCAGCCACGCGCCATAGAAAACCGCCGCGCTCAGCCCGCCCACCACCCAGCCCACGCCGGGGAAGTGGGCCGCACTGGCCCGCAGCATGGCCGGACTGAAACCCACCCAGCCAGCCAGCCGCCCGGTGACCGGGATGCGAGTGAAAAACTGGATAGCCAGCAAAAAATGACGCAGTGGCATCATCAGCCGCCCTGCGCCGCTGGGCACCTTCTCCGCTGGCGACGCAGCCTGTGGCGCGGCGGAGCCGGCACCACGGCTGCCTTGACCTGCGTCTGCTTCTGTGTCTGCGTGACCCACCGTACGTTCCTTAGACGGGCGCGGTTTCGTCGCTGCGCGACACGCCCGCGGCCTCGAAACTCGCCATCTCGCGCAGGATCGCGCAGGCGCTCGCCAGCAACGGCCAGGCCAGCGCGGCACCGGAGCCCTCACCCAGGCGCAGACCCAGGTCGAGCAGCGGTTCGGCTTTCAGGTGCGCGAGCATGAGCGCATGGCCGCGCTCGCCCGAGCGGTGGGCAAACACGCAGCGCTGCAGCACAGCGGGCTGCAGGGCCGCAGCCACCAGCACCGCCGAGCTGGCGATGAAGCCGTCCACCACGATCACGCGGCGCTCCTGCGCGGCCTGCAGCACCGAACCGACCATGGTGGCGATCTCGAAGCCGCCGAAGGCCGCCAGCGCGGCCAGCGGATCGGTGGCGTCGGAGTGGCGCGCCAGCACCTGGCGCAGGATGCCGATCTTGCGCTGCACCGCCTCGGCGTCCAGCCCGGTGCCGGCACCGGTGCAGTCGGTCACGTCGAGTCCGCTCAGGCGCGCCAGCAGCAGCGAGGCCGCCGAGGTGTTGCCAATGCCCATTTCACCCAGCAGCAGCGCGTTGCCGGGCAGCGTTGTCACCAGCGCGGCGCCGTTGGCCAGCGCGGTGTCGCGCTGCGCAGCGGTCATGGCCGGGCCTTCAAGCGCATCGGCGGTGCCCGGTGCCACCTTGTGGATCACGAGACCCGGTCGAGGCGCGAAGTCGTGGCACACGCCGCAGTCCACCACCGTGAGGCCGATGCCGTGCTGGCGCGCCAGCACACTCACCGCCGCGCCACCGGCCAGAAAATTTTCCACCATCTGCCAGGTCACGTCGCTCGGGTAGGCCGACACGCCGCGCGCCGCCAGGCCGTGATCGCCGGCAAACACCACCAGTTGCGGGTCTTTCAGCTCGGGTGACTCGGTGCCCAGAACCAGACCGATGCGCAGCGCCAGCGCCTCCAGGCGGCCCAGCGAACCCAGCGGCTTGGTCTTGTTGTCCAGCAGGTGCTGCAGGCGGGCCGCCAGGGCGGGTTGGGCGATGTCGTCAAGAGTCGGCACGGTGTAGGTCATGGTCGGGTACTTTCTTCAATTTTTCTGGATCAGGGCTTTCAGCACGCCGGGCTCGGCGTGTTGCTCAAGGAAGTCGGCCAGGCCGTTGAACACGCTGTCCAGCGTGGGCGCCGATGCGCCAAACAAGGCGTGCAACACCCGCGGGTCTTCAAACAGACCGTGCAGGTAAACGCCGAGCACATTGCCCGCCCCGTTCTGCCAGGCCAGGCCGTCGGGCAAGACAGGCCGGGCCACATCGCCCGCGGCGGCCATGGCCGGGTGCTGCGCGGTCTGGCCGTGGTGAATCTCGTAGCCCTGGGTTGCCACACCCGAGAGCGCCGCCCAGCAGCCCACCAACTCGGTGAAGCGGGTGTGTGTGTGGCGCACGGTTTTGTTGGCGTCAAAAGCGGTCACCAGCGGCAGCAGACCCAGACCCGGGGCGTTGCCCAGGGCCATCGGTTCGATGCCGTGGCTGTCGATCAGCGCTTCGCCCAGCATTTGCAGGCCGCCGCAGATGCCCAGCACCGCCCCGCCCTGCGCGGCATGGTCGGCCACGCCCCGGTCGAGCCCTTGCGTGCGCAGCCACGCCAGGTCGCAGCCCGTGGCCTTGGAACCCGGCAACACGATCCAGTCGGCCCCGGCGCAGTCGGCCGGGGTGCGCGCCCACACCAGGCGCACGCCCGGCACGTTCTTGAGCGGCTGAAACTCGTCGAGGTTGCTGATGCGCGGGTAGGCGATGACGGCGATGGTGTGGGTCACCACCCCGGCGGCCCGGGTCTTGTCGTCAAAAACCCCATCTTCCTCGGGCAGACCGTGCTGCCACCACATGGGCAGTGTGGCGACCACCGGCACACCGGTGAGGTCTTGCAGCATCTGCGGGCCGGGCGCCAGCAGCGCGGCGTCACCGCGAAACTTGTTGAGCACAAAACCGTGGATCAGCGCGCGTTCGTCCGGGGGCAGCAACGCCCAGGTGCCGTACAGGTGGGCAAACGCGCCGCCCCGGTCGATGTCGGTCACCAGCAGGCAACGGGCCTGTGCGTGGCGGGCCACGCGCATGTTCACGATATCGCTGGCGTGCAGGTTGATCTCGGCCGGTGAGCCCGCGCCCTCGATCACCACCACGTCGTTTTCAGCCCGCAGGGCGTCCAGCGCGGCGGTGATGGTCGGCCAGACTTTTTCACTGCGCCCGCGCCACGGCATGTCGCTCAGCTCGCGGCTGACCTCGCCCATCAACACCACCTGGCTGCGCGTGTCGGCCTCGGGTTTGAGCAGCAGCGGGTTCATGCGCACGTCGGGTTCGGCGTTGGCGGCGAGGGATTGAAAGTACTGGGCCGAGCCGATCTCGCCCTGCCCGCCTGATGCGCCGGCCACGACCCGTGCGTTGTTGCTCATGTTTTGCGCCTTGAACGGCGCCACCTTGAGCCCCTGGCGCGCGTAGTGGCGGCACAGCGCCGTGGTCAGCCAGCTCTTGCCGGCACCGCTGGTGGTGCCGAGCACCATCACACACACGGCGGTCATGCGGTGGGCCTCATGCGGTCGTCCAAAGGTGGCAACGCAGCCACGGCCTGTTGCACCCAGCCGTAACCGATGCGCTCCTGCTCCAGCCGCACGTGCCCGGTGGCAGAAAAAGCGCCCAAGCGCCGGTGGCGCAAGTCGTCAAACAAAGCATGCTCCTTCGCATTCAAACGGGGTAAGTCGCGCAGGACCGGCGTGGGCTCCTGCCCCCACTGGTCCGTGTGCGCCATCAAGGTTGTTCGGTCCATCAACAGCGACTGCACCTGCGGCACATGGGCGCGCAGTTGGTCGAGGATGGCAAAGCCGTGGGTGTCGATATCACCCCAGTAATGCACGCTGCAAGCGCGCAGCCAGTGCGCTCCGGCCAAGGCATCAAAACCATAACCAGAACCAAAAATGACCAGGCTGTCAGCAAGCTCGGGAAAGGCGAGAAAGTTAACCTCATTTTCGGTGATGAACACACGCTGCACCGGCAGCGCCAGGCGCCCGAAGTCGGCTTGTGTCAGCGTCACGTCTTGCGCCCCCGCTGCGGGCAACAGCGCAGCGGTGGTGCCCAGCCATCGCAAGCGAATGCGCAAGGGCTTGTCCTTAAAACCGTATCGGCGGCAAAACTGGCTGCTCCCGTTGGCCGTGGGATCCATGGCGTCAGCGGGCAGCGCCAGATCCAGCAAGGCCGACAGCACGCCCCGGTGGGCCTCGATGAACTTGCTGTCCACACCGGGCAGATCGACCTGGCGCAGGTACACGCCGGGCCGAGGGTGCGCCTGCAGCCAGGTCACCACGTCGAGCAAGCGCGGCCACTCGGGCACCAGGGCGAGCGCCTGCAGTGGCCGCTGGTGCAACCACGGCAGCAAGGCAGGCTGTTGCACCCGCGTGCCGTCCAGCAGTTGCACAAACCGCTGCGCATCTTTTTTCTTGCCAATCAACGCCAGCGCCGCGTCCAGCGTGTCCAGCCAGATCGCATCGGGCACGGCATTGGCACCCAGCACACGGTGGCGAAATTCGCGCATGGCGATGCGGTAGCCCGACGCACAGTCTGCCGGTGCGTAGCAGCCGAGCTCGCGCATCCACGCCCGAACCGCATCAAAACGCTCGGCCAACTCGGCCGAGCTCGGCCCGACCAGTCGCAGCCGCAGGGGCGCCATCACCGCACCCGGCATGAGCAGCCGGAGCAAGTCGCCTTTGTCCCAAAGTTTCTGGACCTGGGCGCGCAAGTCGGCGGGCGTGGTCCAGGTCATCCGCTCAACCCCTGCGCCGCTTGTCTAAGGTCCATAGTCCCGCCGGTGGTGCCCCGGTCAGCCCGATCCTTTTCCTCTCGGTAGGCCTCAATGCTCAGATTGCGCAGGCGCGAGTCGCGCCCCTCGGCGTTGTGCACGAAGCCCACGCTGGCGACGAAGGGTTCGATGATGTGAATTTTTTGCAGCGGGGTGACGATCAGCAACTGCAGGTTGAGCTTGCCGAACAGTTCCAGTCCGTACTGTGCCGACTCGTCTGAACCACGCCCAAAGGCCTCGTCGATGACCACAAAGCGAAAGCTGCGGGAGCGGGTTTCGCCCCAGGTCAGACCGAACTGGTAGGCCAGACTGGCCGCCAGAATCGTGTAGGCCAGCTTCTCTTTTTGCCCGCCGGATTTGCCCCCGGCGTCCGAATAGTGCTCGTGCTCGCGGTTGTCTTCGCGCCAGCGCTCACTGGCGGCAAACACAAACCAGTTGCGCACATCGGTAACCTTGGCGCTCCAGCGCCGGTCTTGCTCGGTCTGGCCCTCGCGGCCCCGCAGGCGCTCGATGATGTGCTTGACCTGCAGGAATTTGGCTTCGGAATACTGGCTGTCTTGTCCCTCGCCGTGCAGGGCACCGTCCAGGCAGGTGCGCAACTCGGTCTGGAAATCGCGCACCTCCGCGTCCGTGGCGGCTTGAAATTCCAGCGTGATGGTGCGACCAGGGTTGTAGTCGATCTGCGTGAGCGACTGGTTGATGAGGCCAATGCGCTCCTTGATGGTTTCGCGCTCCTTGCTCAGCTGCGAGCTGAAATTCGCGATCTCGCGGATCGTGTTCTCGTTGAGCGAGCGTTTGAAATCGGCCTCGAAACGCGGCAGGTCGTCGGCCACCAGGCGCTGCAACAGGCTGCGGTATTCGCCGGCCGAGCCCATGGCCACATCAACTTCTTGCGTTTCCACGGGAAAGCGGTCGCTGAAAGACCGCATGGCGTCAATGACTTTTTCCAGCACGCGTCGGGCGCGGCCTTCCTCGGCATCAATGGTTTTTTGCAGGCCATCGCGCATCTCGCGCTCGCGGGCATCGCAAGACTCGACAGTCAGCGCAAGCGTGCCGAGCATTTCGGCTTGCAAGGCCTGCAGGCGCGGCACACGCGCTGCCAACCCGTCGGGTGCTTCTGCCATCAAGCCCTCGGCGTCGCGCTTCAAGGCCAGCGCGTCGGCAATCTTTTGTTCGGTTTTTGAGCGCTTGTCGCGTTGCTCAATGAGTTGCTCTTCCGTCTTGTTTAACGCCTCGCCCAGCGTTTTCAACTGCTGGGTCAGCGTGATCAACACGTCAGAGGCGGCTTCGAGCTTGGCCCGCTCCGCACCGAGCCGGGCGACCTCGCGCGCGTTCGCAGCCCAGTCCAGTTCGTTGAAGTCCTGAAACTCCTCCAGCTTGGCCAGGCAGTCCTGCCGCTCGCGAATGGCTGCATGCTCTTGCTGCAGATCACCGATCTGCTGGCCGATCTCGGCCAGGCGGGCCTCCAGCACACGCAGCTTGGCTTGCAAGGCGTCCAGCTTGGCGGTGTTGCTCCAGCCCAGCACATAGCGGCTGCGGTCGTCCAGGCGGTGGCGGTCGTCTTTTTCGTGGCGCTCGCCCGCGGCCTTGATCTGCCCGGCACGGGTGATGGCCTTGGGCTCGGCACGAAATTGCTCTTGCGTGCTGCAGCAGGCGTAGTCAAAGCGACGCGCCACCTCATGAGCCAGCCAATCGTAAAAGGCGGAGTCGGGCTTGATGGCAATCTTGCGCACAAGCGACTGCGCGTGCAGCTGGGACCGATCCAGGCGCCCGCCGGCGCGAACCCGGTAATAGACCAGGCGCCCCTTCAGGTGGGTGTCGTCCACCCACTGGGCAACCTGGGCGTAGTGCGCCTCGGGCACCAGCAAAGAGAGCGCAAAGCCGTGCAGCACGCGCTCGGCTGCCCCCTCCCAGTCGCGTGCGTCGTCGTGCACCTGCAGCAGCTCACCGGCAAACGGCATGTCGTCTTCGCGCAAACGCAGCGCCTGGCACAGGGCCGCCCGCAACGCAATGTGTTGCGCATCGATGTTGCTGCGCCGCGCCTGCAGACTCCTGATTTCGTCGGACCAGGCCGCGTGTTCGGCGCGTCCTTGCGCCAGCTCGACACCGCGCTCGGTCAATTCGTTCTGCACCACGGCATCGCGCGCGCTGTCCACCAACCGCCGCTCAGCACAACCCTGTTGCTGGGTTTGCAGCTCTTCTCGGTTGCTCACCTGCAGCAGCCCCAGACCAAGGCGCAACTGGTCGTAGCGCTGGGCGTTTTTCTGGCGCCGCTCCTGCTCGGTTTGCTGGCGCGCCATGTCGGCCTCGATCTGCGCGATCCGGTCGCCCCCGCGTTGGGCAATGCTCAGGCGCAAATCGCGCTCCTGCGTTTGCTGCTCGGCCTTGCGCTCCTGCAAGCGCGTCACCTTAGCCGATTCACTGGCGAGCTGAACGTCCAGACTCTCCAGGCGCTGTGCCAGCAGCTGGGTTTTTTGACCGGCAAACCAGGGTCTGAGCGTCTCGCGGCACAGGCGCAGCTCGGCCACGTTGTCCACCAGGGCGGTGTGCTTGTCGCAGTCCGCCACCAGGGGCGTGAGCCCATCAACCTGCTCTTTGGCCTTCAGCACCGCCGCGTGGGCGCGGCTCAGGTCGTCAAAATGCGCCAGCAGCCCCGCGATGCGCGGGGCCACGTCAAACGGCTCCAGCATGTGGTGGCGCACGAAATCGGTCAGGTTGCCCACCGACTTCATGGACACGGTCTGGTGAAACAGCTCCAGCGCCTGCTCGCCCATGTTGCCCAGGCGGCGGCGAAAGTGCGCGCTGTAGGGTGGAAAACTGTCGAACAGCGCCACCCCGCTTTTGCGCAGGCGCGTGCGCAAGGCCGCAACGGCGGTGCCGAAGTCAGAAAAATCGTGGGTCAGCGACAGCGCCTTGTCCGCCACGGCATAAAAGCGCTCGGGCTGCCCAAAGCTGTCCTTCATCCAGAACACCTGCGCCAGCGTCACCGTCTGGTCAAACCCGGCGTTGTGGAACACGCCCAGGATCACGGCGTAGTGGCTGGCATCGCGCAGTGCCACCGGCTTGGCGTTGCCGCTGGCCTCATGGCGTTCGGACTTGTAATGCCCCAGCACATAGGAGCGCAGCGAGCGCTCCCGGGCATCGGCCCCGGCCGCCTTGTTGTAAGCAATGCGCTGTGCGGGCACCAGCAGCGTGGTGACGGCGTCGACGAGGGTGGATTTGCCCGAGCCGATGTCACCGGTCAACAAACCATTGCGCCCGTTCAGCTCCAAGGACCAGACCCGCTTGTCAAAAGTGCCCCAGTTGAACACTTCAAGGCGCGCGAGACGAAAGCCCGCCAAGGTCATGTCATGCATCGTCCGACTCCGTGGTGGCGGACGCGGCCAGTTGGGCCTGGTACTCGCCCAGTCGCTGGTCAAAGTCGGCCAGCCACTGGGCGTCGACAAAAGCCTTGAGAATGCGGCGCACCTCGTACACCGGCTCTTGCGAGGAGCGGCCACCCGCCCCATCGGCCTGGGCCTTGAGACGGCGCACAAAGCCCAGTTCGATCACCTTGTTCAACTGGGTCTCAATCTGTTCCATCAGGCGCGACTCATTGGAGCCCGCGGGGAGAAACACCCGCACCAGTTCCACGACCGCGCTGCGGGTCAAGATCAGGCGTGTGTCCCCGCCGCTGGCGTCAAACTCGGCCAGCTTTTTGCGCAGCAACGCCAACAGCAGACTCACCTGAAAACTCAAAGGCTGGCGCCGCACCAGGCGCGGCAGCGCCGGCGCACCGTCGTCGGCTTGCTGCCGGGAACGCAAGAAGGCGTAGCCCTCGGCCTCGTCCACCACCAAGTCCAGCGCCAGTACCGCCACGTAATCACGCACGCGCGGTTGAAGTTGCATCAAGGCAGCCCACTGCGCGGCATCCTCTTCGCGGTAGAGCACGCCCTTCAACAAGGGGACGACCAGGCTGGTCAAGTCGGGTTGTGATGCGCCGGGGCGCATGGTGTCTGCAGGCACTTCATGCGTCATGAACGAACGTCCTCAAAAAATGCAACCACCCCGACGCCAGGACCGCCCATCTCTGGCGCGGTTTGCAGGGCGATGCTCCACCTGATTTTTCGGCCGAAATGACCATGAGGCTCCTTGTTGCGCGGTTCCATCGAAACCCTCAGCCGCGCACGAAAATGATCCGTGGCAACTCGGCACGCCGGGTCACGGGGCCAGCCGGGCCGGCATCCGCATCGTCCCGTGCCAACCACTCCACCGTGTCCATCGTCGTCTCATCCACCACCGATCCCGGCGCCTCGCTGGCGAGTTGCAGGTAGGCCACCAGTTCGCCCAGACCTTGCTGCAACGGTCGTGTCTGCAACAGCTCCGCCAAGGTGACTTGCGCCCGGGTCTGCAAGGACCGTGTGATGTGGGCCGACAGCGCCGCTTTGTCCACCCGCACCTGGGAAAACAGGGCGGCAGCATCCACATCGCCGTCGCCGGCCTGCAGGGCCACGCTGCTGAGCGCGGTGTGCTGTGGTGGCTGGTACAAAGGGCGCTCCAGCGGCAAGGCCAACCCGACGCCCACTTCGTCCATCTGCATGACATCGGGTGCGCGCAGTGCGTCTGGCGCGCCATCGCGCATCGCCAGCGCCTTGCCTTCGATGCCCCGCAGAATTTCCATGATGCGGCGGTTTTCCAGCCAGGCCTTGTCGTCCAGAAACCGGCGCAGCTGCTGCGAAAGCTGCGCCACCGTGCGCTGGGCGTGTTCACCGGCTTCGAGCCAGTCGTAGTGCACGCGCTTGAGGCGCCTGTCCGGCGCCAGCGACGCCACCGGGGGCAACGCCAGCACACGCTCCAGCAACTGCGTGAATTCGGCTTGCCGCGACTGTGACATCAGGAAGTCCCAGAAGGCGCGAAAGCTCCTGCCCTGGTCCGACTCCGCGATGGCGTCGCGCTCGCCCACGATCGCCTGCAGCAGCGCGCCCTTGGCCCCGTCCCACAGGGCAATGCGCTCACGCACGGTGCGGTCCAGGGCCCGAAAGTTGTGTTCCACCTCCCGAAAATCCGCCAGCAGTTCGCGCGCCAGGCCGGTGAACTGCTGGAAGCGGTCTCTCAGTGCGGTGTCGTCAAGCAAGGCCAGGTCACCCTCGGTCACCCGGGCTATCTCGGCGTCGATGGCGTCGCGTTGTTTGTGCAGCTCGGCCAGCCGAACCTGGGGGTTGGTTTCGCTGCCATCGTTCATTTGCTTGAGCAAGCCAAACAGGGTCAGCAAACGCGATTCGGTGCCCACAAAGCTGCGGTCCGACAGGCTGCCCAGCCAAGCCAGGGCTCGCTCGGTGGGCGGGGTCAGATCGAAGTGGGGTTCATCGGAACCCGCTGGGTAAAACTTGCGCAGCCAGCCCTTGTCGTTGGCGGCCCAGTCGTTCAAATAAGCCTGCGCCGACTTGGGAAACGCCTGCGCCCCGAGTTGCTCGCGCAGGCCATAGAGCGTGTCATCCAGCAATTGCACCAGACTGGACTGCGCCATCACCCGCACATTGGGCACCACGAACACCCGGTGCAAAAAGCTGGCCACCAGCGGCGCAGAGTCCGCCGCCAGCAGGCGCCAGGCCGGGTGCTGGCGGCGCTGCATCTCCAGGGTGCTGTGGTCGAGTTGGATGGTGGCTCCAGTCAAGGGTGTCGTGACACGTTGCCATTTTCCGTCAGCGCCAAAGCCTTCGCCAGGGCAGCCTGCGCAGCGGGCGGCTGCACGCTCAGGCGCCAGTGGCCCGGCAAGCCCATGCTGGTGGTGTCGCGCAGCTTGATGCCTTGCGCGCGCAAGCCGGCCACGTTCACCGGCCCGGGCGCCTGCGCGCACAGGTAGTTCGCGTCGCTGGACAAGCACTGCCAGCCCAGGCTGCGCAACAGCGCCAGCTGCTGCGTTTTCCATTCGCGCAATTGCTCACGGCTGTGCGCCAGCCAGGCCTGCGTGTCGGGCTGCACCCAAGCGGTGAGCATGGCCACGGCGTGGGCGCCCAGCAGCCACGAGGGCGCCAGGCTTTCCAGTGTCGCTTGCAGCGCACCGGCGCCGAGCGGCGCAATGGCGTAAGCGCCGCGCACGCCGGTGAGCGCCAGCGCTTTGTTGGGCGACCAGAGTTGCCAAACGGTGTCCAGGGCAGCGGCGTCCAGACTGCAGCGACCAGCCAGGCGCAAAGGCTCATAAGCGCGGTCCAGCACCACCACGCCGCCCTGCTCCGCCACGGCCTGCGCCAGGGGTTCGGCCATGCCCTGCGGGCTCGACGGCTCACACAGCCACAGCAAGTTGGCGGCGACCGGATCGGTCACACGCTGCAAGCCCCAGGCCGCTGCGGCCCGCGCGTAGTCGCCATAGGCCTGCGCGGGTTGCCACACGCTGTGCCCGCCGGCACGCACCACCGCTGCGGTAATGCGCGCAATGAACTCGCTGGCACTGCCGGCCACCACGATGCGCTCGGCCGACACGCCATGAAACGCCGCCAGCGCTGCGCGCAACGCCGCGTAAGCGGGATCGGGGTAATGCTGCGCATCGGCCTGCGCCAGCGCGGCCAGCGCCACGGGGCATGGCCCACACACGTTGGCGTTGGTGGAAAAGTCCCACCGGGGAACGCCTTGGGCGTCCGGCCCACCGTGCTCTTGGCGCGTGGGCATGTTCATGCCGCGTGGCTCCAAAGCCCCGCCACCAGAACCCCAGCGGCCAGCGCCGCCAGCGCGCCCACCACGCGGCCCGCCAGTTGCAGCGCCCGCGCGGTGTCTGCCGCCTGCGGGCTGCGCCCTGCGGGGTGCAGCGTGTACACGCCGGGCTTGGCCAGGTGCACGTCCAGCGCCAGCGCCATGGCGGCCATCGGCCAGCCGCTGTTGGGCGAGGGTGTGAGACGCGCCTGAGCGCGCACTTCGCGCCAGCGCCCCACCGCGCCCAGCCCGGCGAGCAACACCGCCGTGATGCGCGCCGGCAGCCACGACAACACGTCGTCTGCCCGCGCCGCCCACTTGCCAGCCCAGGTCCAGTCACGGCCCTGGCGCTCGCCCCGGTAGCCCCACATGGCGTCGGCCGTGTTGGCGAAGCGGTAGAGCGCCGCGCCTGGCAGGCCGGCCACAGCGAACCAGAACAGCGGCGCGACCACCGAGTCGTTGAGGTTCTCGGCGAGGGTCTCGATGGCGCTTTCGCGCACCTGGGCCGCGTCCAGGGTGGTCACGTCGCGGCTCACCAGCCAGGCCAGCCGGGCGCGCCCTTCAGCCAGTGACGACGCCAGCGCAGCCTCCACCGCCCGCACCTCGTCGCGCAACATGCGCCAGGCTAGCAGCGGCTTGAGCAGCACGCCCAGCGCCAGCGCCTGCAGCCACCCTGGCCCGGCGCCCAGCGCGCGGGCGAGCGCCCAGGCGCTCAGCGCCACCAGCGCGGCACCCAGCAGCCAGGCCAGCGCGCCGCGCGCGAACACGCGCCACCGGTCGGCTTGCGGCGTGGGCACCGGGGTGGCGATGCGCTGGCCGGCCCAGCCCAGGTAACGCCCCATCCCCACCACCGGGTGCCAGCGCGCCGCCGGCTCG
>JAGXSV010000061.1 GCA_018333605.1 Hydrogenophaga sp.
AAACAGCCCCCCTCGGGGGGCAGCGAACCACACGCAGTGGGGAGCGTGGGGGCTCCAGTTTCACCGCCGGGCCGCCCCAAGGTGAAACAGCCCCCTCGGGGGCGGTGAACCACAGCCCGTGGGGAGCGTGGGGGCTCTACCGTTCAGGCCACATCGCCCCGGTGTCGGTCAGGATGGCATCGAGCGGCACGTCGTGAATTTCGGGTCGCATCTCGGGCAGCCAGGAAAAGTCGTAGCCCAGGCCCACGGTGAAGGGCTTGGGCTGCAGGCTGGCCAGGGTGCGGTCGTAAAAGCCACCGCCATAACCCAGCCGGTAGCCGCCCGGTCCGAAGCCCACGCAGGGCACAAAGATCAGTGTGGGTTCCACAATTTCGGTGTCCTTGGGCTTGGGAATGCCGTAGGCGTCTTCTTCCATGGGGCAACCGGGGTACCAGGTGTAGAAGGTGAGCGTTTTGTCCACCTTGTTGACCACCGGTAGCGCAATGCGGCGGTGCAGCTGGGCACCTTGCGCGTCTTCTTCCAGGCCCGCTTCTTGCCAGCGAAACAGCGCTGGCAAGGGGTCAAACTCGCCCTTGATGGGCCAGTAAGCGCCAATGATGGCGTCGGGCCGCTCGATCAACCAGACCCGCATGACCCGCTGCAGCAGGTCGTTGCGCCAGGCGCGGTCGGCCAGGTTTTGGCGTTTGTCCACCAACGCTTTTCGCCAGGCGGCTTTTTGCGTCACCACCGCTGATCCGCCGCCCTGCTTCACGGGCGGTTGAGGGGAACTTTGACCGTCTTTGTTGTCCATAATCAGCAGATGAAACTGGTAAGCCTGAAACAGGGAAAAATGATGAAGCGTGGTCTCGCAACCATTATGGCCGCGCTGGCGCTGCAAGCAACGGCCTGGGCGCAAACCCCTGCCGATACGGCACTGCTGGAGATGCGCGACGCGTTTCGGCGCAGCAACACGGGCCAGCTGGCCACCCTGCTGCCCCGCGTGCGCGGCCACACACTTGAACCCCTGGCCGTGTACTGGGACATGAAGGCGCGTCTGGACACCGCACCCGCCACCGAGATTCGCGCCGCCATGGACCGCATGGCCGGCAGCTACTGGGAAGACCGCCTGCGCAACGACTGGCTGTTGCAGTTGGGCAAGCGGCGCGACTGGCCCACCTTTGAAGCCGAGCTGCCCAAATTCCGCATGAACGACGACCGGCAGGTGCAGTGCTATGCGCTCATGCTGGACGCCGTGGCTGGGCGCATCTCGGGCAGCGAAGCCGCTCGCCAAGTGGCACCGCTGTGGCACGCGCAGCGCGACGTGGACGAAGGCTGCGCCACCGCCGCCCAGGCGCTGCTGGACAGCGGCCACCTCACGCCTCTGGTGGTGTGGCAGCGCGCCCGCCTGGCCATGGACGCGAACCGACCCCGTGTGGTGGCGCAAGCGGTGGCCATGCTCGACCCCGACTGGGTGCCGATGATCGAAGCCCTGGCCAAAGACCCGGCGAAATACCTGGACGAAAAGTTCACCGCCATCCGCCCGCGCACCAAAGAAATGGTGACCCTGGCCACCATCCGCCTGGCCGGCAGCGACCCCACGGCGGCAGCCCTTGAGCTGCAGCGCAAGCGCTGGGTGGCGCAGCTCACGCAAGAAGAGCGCGGCTGGCTGTGGGGCGTGATTGGCCGGCGGTCGGCGCAAAAGCTGGAAGACGACGCGCTGGTGCATTTCGCCAACGGGCAAGACCGCTTCATGCACGACGACCACCTGGCCTGGAAAGCCCGCGCCGGGCTGCGCGCGGGTGCCTGGGGCCATGTGCGCGACGCGGTGGCCGCGATGAGCGAGGCCCAGCGCAGCGAGCCGGTGTGGGTTTACTGGCGCGCGCGCGCCCAGCAGGCCCTGAAAGAGCCCAACGCCGCCACCGCAGCAACACAAGCCCGCGCGCTGTTCGAATCGATCGCCTCACCGCGCGGTTTTTACGAGCAACTGGCGATGGAAGAACTGGGCCGCACCATCACTGTGCCGCCAGCCCCGCCACCGCTCACGGCGCAAGAAATGGCGGTCGCTGAAAACCACCCCGGCCTGCAACGTGCGCTGGCGGCCATCCGGCTGGGCCTGCGCACCGAAGGTGTTCGCGAGTGGCACTACGCGGTGGCCTTGCACGCCCCCGGCGGCAAGGCCGAACGCGAGTTGCTGGCCGCTGCCGCGCTGGCCTGTCGCCACGAGCTGTGGGACCGCTGCATCAACACCAGCAAGCGCACGACCGACGCCCTGGATCACAGCCAGCGTTTCCCCATGCCGCACCAGAGCGAGGTGATGAAGCGCGCCAACGCCATTGGTCTGGACCCGGCCTATGTGTATGGCTTGATCCGCCAGGAGAGCCGCTTTGTGATGAATGCGCGTTCGCATGTGGGCGCGTCCGGCCTGATGCAGGTGATGCCCGCCACCGCCAGCTGGACCGCCCGCAAGATCGGCCTCACCAACTTCAAGGCGGGGCAGATCAACGAACTGGACACCAACATCCTGATCGGCACCGCCTACCTCAAGTTTGCGCTGGACGACTTTGAAGGCTCGCTGCCCCTGGCGGCTGCCGCCTACAACGCCGGGCCCGGCCGCCCGCGCGCCTGGCGCAACGGCCCCACTTTGCCGGGCGAAATCTGGGCCGAGAACATTCCTTTTGACGAAACGCGCGACTATGTGAAACGCGTGCTGGCCAACACCACCAACTACGCCGCACTCATCACCGGCCAGCCGCAGTCGCTGCGCGCCCGCCTGGGCGTGGTGGGCCCGCGCGCGGACGCGCTGGCCATCAACGGCGACCTGCCTTGAACGGCGGGCACGCTGCGCGATCCCCTTGTACAACCGACTCGTCTACCCAACCAGACCCCTCCATGAAAAACATCCTCGTCCTCGGCGGCACCGGCTTTGTGGGCCGCCATGTGTGTGAAAAGCTCCACCGCATGGGCTGGCGCATCACGGTGCCCACGCGCCGTGCCATCAACGCGGCCGCCGTGCAGCACCTGCCGCGCGTGACCGTGCTGGAAGCCGATGTGCACGACGAGGCCCAACTCACCCGCCTGCTGCCCGGGCACGACGCTGTGGTCAACCTGGTGGCCATCCTGCATGGCAGCGAGGCGGCTTTTGAACGCGTGCATGTGGAACTGCCGGCCAAACTGGCCCGTGCCTGCACCGCCACGGGCGTGCGGCGTGTAGTGCACGTGAGTGCGCTCGGTGTGAGCCTGGACGGCCCGTCGCGCTACCAGCGCAGCAAGGCCCGCGGGGAAGAAGTTTTGCGCCAGGCCGACCTGGACCTGACGGTGCTGCGCCCCAGCGTGATCTTTGGCGCCGGCGACCGGTTTTTGAACCTTTTTGCACGCCTGCAAGCGCTGTTTCCGGTGATGCCGCTGGCCGGTGCACGCGCCCGCTTTCAACCCGTGTGGGTAGACGACGTGGCCAGCGCGGTGCTGGCGTGCCTGCAAGACGAGGGACTCCCGATGAGCACCGTGGGGCAGACTTTTGAATGCGCCGGGCCCGATGTGTTGACCCTGGGCGAACTGGTGCGCCTGGCCGGACGCCACGGCAGCACCGAGCGCCCCGTGTTGCCGCTGCCCATGGCCATCGGCCGGCTGCAGGCGTTCATGATGGAACTGGCACCGGGTGAGCCGCTCATGAGCCGCGACAACCTGGCCGCCATGTCGGTGGACAACGTGGCCAGCGGCCAGTGCCCCGGCTTTTCGGCACTGGGCATCGTGCCGGCGCGAGCAGAAGCGGTGGCGCCCAGCTACCTGGGCCACCGCGGCGGGCGCAGCGCCCTGCTGCAAGCCCGGCAAGGGACCTGGCGGCGTTGACGCAAGCTTCCTGTCGCCCGCTTGTTCTTCTGCCGGCGTCGAAAAAAACCACCCGATCCCTTCGAGTCGGGTCGCTGAATGAGACAGTGTCTCGGATGGCCCTCAATCCGGCTGGACGTCACACAGCATGCCTCGGGCAGGTGCTGGTGAGCGGGAATCGACAGTTTGGGCCTTCGTCCCTGGATGCGCGTTGCCCCCTGCCCGAGAGGGTGTCACGCACGGCTTGGGCTTCTTCTTTTTTCAGGGACAAGGGCAGTTTGCGACCCATTTTGACCATGGCGTCCAGCTTCAGCGCATCGAGCCACAGGCTGCCATCGTCGTGCTCGACCCTGCTGACGCGGCAAGGCACACAGGCGGCCATGCGGAGGCGAAGTCCACCGTCTCGGGGCGGATGCGGGGCTGAAGAAGGCATACACGGTCAGCCGTTTTTCCTCTCCCCGAACGGGTTTCGAGTGCTTTGGACAACGCCAACGCGCCACATCGCGCATGTTGCGCTCAACGGCAAGCGCCTGGATGCCATCGTCCACGTCCCTGGCGGTCACGCCGGGCGTGACCCTGGCTTCCCGCTTGGAGGCCATGGCCATGTCGCCGCTGCCTTCGACCCAGCGCTGCCGCAACCGGTGGCAACGAGCAGGGTGGCCGTCAGGGCCAGGCCCATGGAAATGCCCTGGACAAGGCCCGTGAAAAGGGTCCGGCTTGTCCGCAGGCAGGTCGGACTGCGGTTTGATTTTTCTCAAGCGTTGCGAGCCTCGCGTGATCGAAACACTTGACAGTCGTCATGGGCGACAACCCTGGGGGGCATGGTCATTTTGCATACCTGAACCGCCCTTAGGGATTGCATGAAAGCCAGGGGACCGTTTCTTTGGCAAACTCAGACCCAGCCTCCCCACCAACAGGACACTCCATGGCAGCGACACCAGCAAAAACCACGGCCAGCACAACCACCGCTGCACCCCAGACATCGACCTACCGGTCCGAGCACCAGCGCGACGTGATCAACCGCCTCAAGCGCATTGAGGGCCAGGTGCGCGGTCTGATTGACATGGTGGAAAGCGGCCGCCCCTGTGAAGATGTGGCGCAACAGATGTCGGCCGCCCGCAAGGCCATGGACAAGGCCTTCTACCGGATGATGGCGTGCTCGGTCATGGAAGCCGTATCGGGCTCCGAATCGGAGGTGGCCACCCTCCGGGAAGTTGAGCGTTCCACGCGCATTCTGGAAAAGTACGCCTGATCCCCTCCGGGTTGGCGGCGTCACCCTGCATCCCTGCGCGGGCGTTTTGTCGCCATCCAGCGCCTGCAAGGCCTTAGCATGCAAGCTCTGACAAGGAACATCCATGGCGCTGCAGCTCTATATCGGCAACAAGAATTACTCATCCTGGTCGATGCGCGCCTGGGTGCTACTGACGCAAGCGGATATCGCGTTTGAAGAAATCATGGTGCGCTTCGACTCGTTCGAACCGGATTCCACCTTCAAGCGGCGCCTGCGAGGCATCACCCCAGTGGGCAAGGTGCCGGTGCTGGTCGATGACGGCTTTGCGGTGTGGGACACCCTGGCCATGGCCGAATACCTGGCTGAGCGCTTTCCCGAAAAAGCCCTCTGGCCGGCTGACAGGCGGGCGCGTGCCCGCGCCCGCAGCGTCTGCGCCGAAATGCACAGTGGTTTTGGCTCGCTGCGCAAGCACTGTCCCATGAACATTGAAGCCCGCCTGCCCGAGGTGGGCCGGTTGATCTGGCGTGACCAGGCTGGCGTGCGCGCTGACATGGCCCGCCTGTGCGGTCTGTGGGGCGAGCTGCTGGCGGCGCAACCCGCGCAGATGCCCGACGGCAGCGGCCCGCTGCTGTTTGGTGGCTTCAGCATCGCTGACGCCTACTTTGCCCCGGTGTGCATGCGCATCAAAACCTACAGCCTGCCACTGCCTGCCGACTTGGCGGCCTATGTGGATCGCGTCATTTCGCTGCCCGGCGCGCAGGCCTGGATCCAAGGCGCGCTGGCCGAGCACGACTTTCTGGACTTCGAAGAACCCTACCGACTGGGGCGCTGAGGCTGTGCGCCCGGCCGGGCATAAACTTCCACACATGAAGATTTATCTGGTGGGCGGCGCGGTGCGCGACGCCCTGATGCAGCACGACACCACAGCCACCCCATCTGCCCACGTGGACCGCGACTGGGTGGTGGTGGACGCCACGCCCAAGGCCATGCAAACGCAGGGTTTCCTGTCCGTGGGGCGCGATTTCCCGGTGTTCTTGCACCCGAAAACGCGCGAAGAATACGCGTTGGCGCGCACCGAACGCAAAACAGCCCCCGGCTACCACGGCTTCGCCTTTCACGCCGAACCCGGTGTGACGCTGGAAGACGACCTGGCCCGGCGCGACCTGACCATCAACGCCATGGCGGTGAGCGAGGCCGAGGCTGACGACCCCTTCAACGCCTATGTGATCGATCCGTATGGCGGGCGCCGCGACTTGCAGGCCCGGGTGTTGCGCCACGTGACGACTTCGTTTGCCGAGGATCCGGTGCGCATTTTGCGACTGGCGCGGTTTGCGGCCCGCTTCCCCGACTTTTCCGTGGCCCCCGAAACACTGGATCTGATGCGCCACATGGTGGCGCACGGTGAAGTGGACCACCTGGTGCCCGAACGGGTGTGGCAGGAGCTGTCGCGCGGGCTGATGGAGCAGCGACCCAGTCGCATGTTTGAGGTACTGCGCGCCTGTGGCGCGCTGGTGCGGCTGCTGCCCGAGGTAGACCGGCTCTGGGGCGTGCCGCAGCGCGCCGACTACCACCCCGAGATCGATACCGGCGTGCACCTGATGATGGTGCTGGACATGAGCGCGCGGTTGTCCGCCACACTGCCGGTGCGTTTTGCCTGCCTGGGCCACGACCTGGGCAAAGGCACCACCCCGGTCGACGTCTTGCCGCGACACATTGGACACGAGGCGCGCAGCGCACGCCTGCTCAAGGAACTGTGTGCGCGTCTGCGCGTGCCAGTGGAATGCCGGGAACTGGCCGATGTGGTGGCGCGTGAACACGGCCATGTCCATGCCAGCGCCAACCTGAGCGCCGCCGCCCTGGTGCGCCTGTTGGAGCGCTGCGATGCTTTTCGCAAACCCGCTCGCTTCCACGACATCGTGCAGGCCTGTGAATGCGATGCGCGCGGCAGGCAGGGTCATGAAGAAAGTCCGTATCCGCAGCGCGACTGGCTCGCTCGGGCTCTGGCTTGTGCGCAAACCGTGGACACGGCGAGCGTGGCGGCCCAGGCTCAGGCCGACGGCCTGAGCGGTCCGCGCGTGGGCGAACGCATCCATGCCGCGCGGGTGGCCGCGGTCGCGGCCGGGCTGGGTCCCGGCGCTGCGAATGCCGTCTGAATCGCATGGGCCGAGCCGGTGCGCAGTCTCGCACCCCACGGGTTGGACAGATGCCCACCCCTGTCTGCCTCTATCCGACTGTGGTTCAAGGTCATGCGTTGATCTGATCCTGGCTGCCACGGCAGAACAGGACTGGCTCATGCGCGATCGCTTCGCCCACGACCTGATCGGGTTTCAGAGCCCTACGGACGTGGCGCATGGGCGTGCCACGAGAGCCCCGAGATTCTGGTCCACGTGCTGGATGCCAACGCCTTCCGTACCGATGGCAAAACCCTGCAGATGCAGGCCTGCCCCATCGGCATCGACGTGGACGCATTCCAAACGCTGACCCGGTGCGGAGATCCAGTGATCTGTCCGAACAGCGGCGTGCCGAGTACACGCGGTGCCATCTGCTGCGGGGGCTGGAGCACATGAACCATTCCAGGGGCTGGTAGCCCGGCGCAGTGCCGGAAGGGGTTTGGCCCGCGGCGGCAGGATCCCCTGTAAATCTCGGAAACGTCACGCTGATCCAGATCGCCTCACCAGGCCGGGAGTCGGTTGACGCGCACGCAGCCGTGCGTCAGGCGCTGGAGCGCCGGTGTAGCCCATGCAACGACAACTTCGGCGCACGGGACTGGATGCCATTGCGCGTCATCCACCGCACTGTGGCGCGCAAGATCAGGCCGACCCGGAAGTGCTCGTGCTCCCGAGATTCGCGGGCGCGACCGACCCGTTGCAGGAGGCCTTGCTGGTGAATCTGTTCGACACGACACGCACAACCGAATCCATCCGGCGAGCACGGCAGATGCCGCTGTCCGAACGGCTGCGGATCCGCCAGGAAGGCTTGCACGGGTGGCGCCCGTGCTTTCTCGACGCACTGGCCGCCGTTCCGCCCAAATCGTCCATGTTCACGGGGCCTTTTCAGCGAAAAGAGCGCGGTCAACTGCCGTTTCTAGGTTGAAGTGGTCAACATGGCAGCGGCTTCATCAAGGCGGTGATCGGCATCGGTGTGGCCTGCCGCGAAAACGTGGACGAAGTGATGAAGGTCATGCGCGCGGCGGCCCACACCGTGCGCGAGGATGCTGACCTCGACCCGCGCATCCTGGATGAACTGGCCATTGCCGGCGTGGACAGCTGGGGCGACTCAGCGGGGGTGTTCCAATACCGCTTCCACTACCGGCCTCGGGTGCAGCGGGGTATCCGGCACGCCCCCTCCGGCGTCTGAAGGCGGCATTCGATGACGCCGGTATCGAAATTCCCGACCCGCACCGCACCGTGTGCGCAGGCCGGGATCGCAACGGCAAGGCACCGGCCTCGGCATACGCCAGATGGCCACGCCCTGAAGACCCTGCGTCCTTGATACGGCTTCAGCGCCCCGCATCGAGGGCACGAGCGGCCCCCAGCAGTGCCGGTGACTGCAAGGACGTGATCACCCATACCGGCAACTCGCTCAGGTACGGCCGAAAGCGGCCCTTGGCGTCAAACCGCTCGCGAAACGGCGAGGTGTCAAACCAGGTGCCCAGTCGCGGCACAATGCCGCCCCCCACATACACGCCGCCCCTAGCACCCAGCGTGAGCGCCAGGTTGCCCGCCACCGAGCCGAGCATGGCGCAAAACATGTTCAGCGCTTCCAGCGCCTGCGGGTGCCCGGCTTTCAGGGCGGCATCGCTCACGTCAGCAGGGCCGTTGAGGGCGCCCGCGCTCACGCCATCGGCCTCACACAGCAACAGGCAGGTGTCCAGCAGGCCCTGACCGCAGGCCACGCGCTCGGCTGAAGCGTGCCCGTAACGCCGAATCAAGCCGTCCATCACCCGCCGTTCGCGCGGCGTGGTGGCGGGCAGCGTGACATGGCCACCCTCGCCTTCCAGCGGCACCCAGCCACCCAGCCCGTCGGGCAACAGGCCTGAAACGCCCAGCCCTGTACCGGCCCCCACCAAACCTATGGCCGCATGGGTCTGCGCGGCGCCGCCGCCCACCTGGCGCCGCTCAACGGCCGGCAGATCGGGCAAGGCCAGCGCCAGCGCTGTGAAATCGTTCAGCAAGCGCAGCCTGCAGAAACCAAACTCGGCCTTTAACGCTGCCTGCGAAAACGACCAGTGGTGGTTGACCATGCGTATCTGGTCACCGCCAACCGGACTGGCAATGGCGATGGCCGCCGCCTGGGGAGTGCCGCGCCCAAGCCCGGTGAGGTAGGTTCGCAGGGCGTCCTGCAGCGACGGGTAATCCCCCGAGGGAAACACCCGCAGATCGGTAATCGGCGCACCGGCAGCCGCCTGCCAGGCGAAGCGGGCGTTGGTGCCGCCGACGTCAGCGAGCAGGCGGGTGGCAAGGGCTGGATGACACAGGGAGGTGGGCATGGAGCGGCTGATTGACGTGATCGCAAGACCATACCGGAAGAAGGCCCGCGCAGGGCGGCAACAAGACCCCGTCCGCCACTGGAGACACCGGCCTGCCCCGATCGGTCTGCTCAGAGCGGCTGTGAACGCGCCCAACGGACAATGTCGGCCGCGCCCATGGCGCCGGCCTGGCGAGCCACCTCACGGCCATCCACAAACAGGGCCAAGGTGGGAATGCTGCGGATGTTCAGCCGCGCGCCCAGGTTTTTCTCGGCTTCGGTGTCGACCTTGAGCAGCCGCATCTGGGGCTCGAGCTGCTGGGCCGCCTGCTCAAATGCGGGTGCCATCATGCGGCAGGGGCCGCACCACGGCGCCCAGAAATCCACCAGCACCGGCACTTGCGAACGGGCAATGTGCTTGTCAAACGCGGCTTCATTGAGCGCCACCGGGTGGCCGGTGAACAGGGGCCGGTGGCATTTTCCGCAGTCGGGCGCCTGGCCCAGGCTGGCGCTGGCCACGCGGTTGGTGGTGTGGCAGTGGGGACACACAATGTGCAAATTTTCGGTCGACATGCGGTGCTCCGTGGACGTGAACAGCAACGCAGTTGGCGGTCGGCGCTTAAAAATCAAGACACCCCGGCAGGTATGCCCGCCTCACACAAACTGGGCGATCAGGCTGGCACCCCAGCTCAGCAGCAGGGTGGTGGTGAACGGCAAAAACCAGTCGCGCCCCAGGAACCGGAAGTGGACATCACCGGGCAACTTGCCCAGCCCCAGCTTTTGCAGCAACGGCGTGAACCAGCTGATGAGCAGCAGCGCCAGAAAAATGACGATCATCCAGCGGATCATGGGCAGCCCGTGAAAAAGCAGGTTTCAGAGGAAAGCACAACGCCGGCCCGGGCGGTCACAGCCGGTGCGTGCGGTCACCGTGGGCAAAGCCCAGCGGCTCCCACCCCATGGCGCTGGCAGCAGGCGCCAGCGCCAGCACCTTGAACAGCTCGCCCATTTCGTGCTCGTTCACCAGCTTTTGCATCATGGCGTTGTCGCGCACGCTGGCGCTTGCGGCCAGCTCAAGCAGACCACAGTTGAACAAAAACCGGGCCTGGCTGGTGTAGCCCAGCACCTGCATGCCGGCGTCCTGCGCGGCCAGCGCCACGCCGGTGAAGTTCACATGGGCGGTGATGTCTTTGTGGCCCAGGTCGGTCAGCGGGTGGTGATCGGTGCGGTGGCCGCGGTGGCAGATCAGCGTACCCATGTGGCGCTGGGGGTGGTAGTACTCGGCCTCGGGGAAACCGTAGTCCAGCAAAAAGGCCGCACCGCGCTGCAGCCGGTCGGCCAGTGTCTTCACAAAGGCCTCGACCTGGGGGTGGATTTCGGTCAGGTAGTCGTGCACGCCCTCCACCGCCACCGGCGGGCGCAGCGCGGTGGGGCGGTCGGCCCAAGCCAGCTCGCCAGCAGCGTCCAGCGCCACGCCACGTTCAAACCAGGTGCCGCTGATCCGCGCCAGCAGGTGCACGGGCATGGCGTCCAGCACCTCGTTGCCCAGCACCACGCCTTCAAAGCGCTCGGGCAAGGCGTCGGCCCAGTGCAACACACCGGCATGGGCGACCAGGGTGGCCTGCTGGCGCTCGCGCAGACTGCCCGACAGATCCACGATGGTGTAGCGCCGGGGCGCCTGACCTTGGGCGGTCAGCGCGTCCAGCACCTGCAAGGCCAGCGCGCCGGTACCGGCGCCAAATTCCCACACCTCGTCGGTGCCGGTGGCGCTCAGGGCCTGGGCCGTCTGGGCCGCCAGCGTCTGGCCAAACAAGGGGGTGAGTTCGGGCGCGGTCACGAAATCGCTGCCCTGCCCGGCCACACCCGCGGGCCAGTGGCCAAATTTGGGCGTCCGGTTGGCGTAGTAGCCCAGGCCGGGTTCGTACAGCGCCATGGCCATGAAGCGGTCAAACGGCAACCAGCCGCCCGCCTCGGCCATGGCCTCGCGCACCCGCTGCAGCAGGGCGCTCGTTAAACTAGAAGGTTCTGTCATCAAGGGGGTGCTCACCCCCAGATTGTCACCCAATGTCCCTGGCCTCCCCTTCTGCCGCACCCGCAGCGCCCGCGCACCGCACCGTGCTTGTGACCGGTGCGGGCAAGCGCCTGGGCCGCGAAATCGCCCTCAAGCTGGCCCGCACCGGCTGGAACGTGGCGGTGCACCACCGCCATTCGGTGGCCGACGCCCGGCAAACCGCCGCCGACTGCGACGCGCTGACCGGCCGTGCGGGCAGTGCCCGTCCGTTCTACGCCGACCTGGGACAGGAAGCCAGCGTGCGCGCCTTGCTGCCCGCCGTGGTGGCGCATTTTGGTGCGGTGGATGCGGTGGTCAACAGCGCTTCGACCTTTGAGCACGACAGCGCCGAGAGCTTCGGCTTTGCCGCCATGGAAACCCACCTGCGGGCCAACACCGGTGCCGCTGTGCTGCTGGCGCAGGCGCTGCACACCCACCGGGTGGCGGTAGATGGCCAGGGCGACGCCGCCGTGGTCAACCTGCTGGACCAGAAGCTCTGGAACATGAACCCCGACTTTTTCAGCTACACGCTGTCCAAGGCGGCGCTGGAAGCCGCCAACACCATGCTGGCCCTGGCGCTGGCGCCGCGCGTGCGGGTGGTGGGCGTGGCCCCGGGCCTCACGCTGACCAGCCACATGCTCAGCGACGACAAGTTCCAGGCGCTGCACCGCCAGTCGCCACTGGGGCGCTCGTCCACACCCGAAGACGTGGCGGCCACGGTGGCGTTTGCGCTGGACAACCGATCCATCACCGGCACCACCTTGCTGGTGGACGGTGGCCAGCACCTGATGCGCTTTGAACGCGACTTCTCGCTGATGTAACCCGCCTCGCGGCCCACAACCTGTACCGTCCGTCATGAACACACCTTTCGCGCCCCAAGCCGGCACCCAAATACTGGCCCTCACCGGCTTGTGTTTCGATGCCAACCTGGGCATTTTGGAACACGAAAAAACCAGCCCGCAGCCGATTCAGGTGGACGCCGAGCTGAACCAGGGCACGCAACCGCTGCTGCCGCACGACGACGACATCAGCCATGTGCTGGACTACCGCAAGGTGCGCCAGATCATCATTGACGAATGCACGGCCGAACACGTGAACCTGCTGGAAAGCCTGATCGGCAAGCTGACCCGTCGGCTGATGCAGATACCGGGTGTGATTGGCGTGCGGGTGAAGATTGCAAAACTGGAAATTTTTGACGACTGCGAAGTCGCGATTCGCATGGAAAGCGGCCAATGGTGAGCACGATGGAAACCACAACGAACGCCCCCGGCTGGATCGATCCCGGCTTCGATGACGCCAGCCCCACCGCAGCACCCGCTGCCGAATACGGCGCTGCAGGCAAGCAGCAGCGCGAAAACCACAAGTTGGAGAAGCGCCTGTGCCGCGAAGTGGGCCGCGCCATCGTCGACTACAACATGATCGAAGAAGGCGACCGCGTCATGGTCTGTCTCTCGGGTGGCAAAGACAGCTACGGCATGCTCGATATCCTGCAAAAGCTGCAGGCCCGCGCGCCCATCAGCTTCGAGCTGATCGTGGTCAACCTGGACCAGAAGCAACCCGGCTTCCCCGAACACATCCTGCCGGCCTATCTGACGAAACTGGGCGTGAAGTTCCACATCGAGAACCAGGACACGTATTCGATCGTGAAGCGCGTCATACCCGAAGGCAAAACGCTGTGCAGCCTGTGCAGCCGGCTGCGCCGGGGCATTTTGTACCGCGTGGCGAGCGAACTGGGCGCCACCAAAATTGCGCTCGGCCACCACCGCGACGACATTTTGCAAACGCTGCTGCTGAACATGTTTTTTGGCGCCAAGCTGAAGGCCATGCCGCCCAAACTGGTGAGCGACGACGGCCAGCATGTGGTGATCCGCCCCATGGCCTACGTGGCCGAAAAAGACCTGAGCCGCTGGGCCGAGTTGCGCGAATTTCCCATCATTCCCTGCACGCTGTGTGGCAGCCAGGAAAACCTGCAGCGCAAGCAGGTGGGCAACATGCTCAAAGAGTGGGAAAAGAAGTTTCCGGGCCGCATTGAAAACATGTTTTCAGCCCTGCAAAACGTGG
Organism: Hydrogenophaga sp.; assembly: GCA_018333605.1. Lineage (GTDB taxonomy): Bacteria > Pseudomonadota > Gammaproteobacteria > Burkholderiales > Burkholderiaceae_C > Hydrogenophaga. Next base: position 13,611 of record JAGXSV010000061.1, read on the forward strand.
TGCCCAGCCATTTGCTGGACACCAGGCTGCACCCCTTCACCACCCTCAAGGCCACCGGTGTGGCCAGTGAAGACGGCGACAAGGCGTTTGACGAGGAGCCCTTGCCGGCTCCAGAATTTGACACAGAGGCACCACGGACCGAAGCCGGGAACGCTTCGATGGCCAAAGCCGTCATCCCCATCGCCACGGCGCACTGACCCGTCTGTACGGGGTGCGCCGTCAATCCTACCGGAGCCCCCATGACGACCCCAATGACCTGCCCAAGCCACCCCGTCAGCCGGCCACGCGCCCTGAAGGCTGCATCAGCTGCAGGGGTCGCCCTGTCACTGACCCTGCTGAGCGGCTGCGCCAGCGTGTACCTGGTGGACAACCAGGTGCAAAGCTTTGCGCGCTGGAGTGACGCCCCCGCCAAATCCCCGGCAGCCGTGCCCCAGGCACCGCAAAGCTACCGTTTTGAACGTCTGCCTTCGCAAGTCGTCGGGCCAGGCGCAACCGGGCAAAACGCGCTGGAAAACATGGCTCGTGTGGCCCTCGCCAAGGTGGGCTGGTCCGTGCACGACGCGCCTGCGGCAGCCCCGTGGACGGTGCAGGTGAGCGCCGACACCTTGCGGCTGCCCCGTGCGCCCTGGGAAGATCCATGGGACGGCTACTGGGGTCTGGGTTTTCCGGGAGGCAACTACGCGGTCACGGCGAGCGGGCACATCATCTGGTCCCGGATGTACATGCGCATGGACCTGCCCTACTACAAGCGCGAAGTGTCGCTCGTGGTTCGCCACGCCGCGAGTGGGCGGGTGGTGTATGAGTCGCGCGCGGCCCACGAAGGCCGCTGGAACAGCACACCCGACCTGTGGGGCGCCATGCTGGATGCCGCGCTGCGCGACTTCCCCCAGCCACCCGACGGTGTGCGGCAAGTCAACATCGAAGTGCCCCGCTGACACCCTGCAGCGACTGCCCTCAGCAGGTCGGCACCCCCACTCAGCGCGCTGATCCGGCCCTGTGATCCAGCAGTTTTTGGATGGCATCGCCCAGCGCATCCATGCTGTCCTGCTTGCCCAGAACCTCGGTCACGCCGGCGGCGGCAGCGTCGGCCAGCAATGTGTCGCTCACCTCGCCCGAAACGAGGGCCACGCGCAAACCGGGGCGCTCCTGCGCGAGGGCGCGTGCCACGTCAACGCCCGAGAGGCCGGGCATATTCTGGTCGGTCACCACCAGATCCACCGCCTCCTGCGGGTGGGCACGCAGCCAGTCCAGGGCTTCTTCGCCCGAGCCAAACGTGCTGGCGCGGTAGCCCTGCTTGCGCAAAAGGCGCCCGACCAGAAAGACCATGGCCTCGTAATCGTCGATGTAGACGATGTGTTTGCCGGGTGCCACGGCAGCCGTTGACGGAAAACCTGGGTGCACGGTTGTGCAGACCAGGGCTTGCCCGGCGCCTGCGAGCGGGAGATACACATCAAAGCGTGAACCAGCCCCGAGACCACTCTCCAGAGCGATGGCGCCGCGATGCCCCTTGACAATGCCATGCACCACCGCCAGCCCCAACCCCGTGCCGGCGCCTGGTGCCTTGGTGGTGAAGAAGGGCTCAAAAATGCGACGCTGGGTGTCCAGATCCATGCCCGAGCCGTTGTCCACCACGCTCAGGCAGGCGTAAAGGCCACTGGGCAGGTCGCCCAAGAGCAAGGCCTGTGCAGCATCCAGGTGCACCTCGCGCAGCACCACGGTGATGTTGCCCGGACGACCCTCCATGGACTGCCAGGCGTTGGTGCACAGGTTCATCAGCACCTGCTGCATTTGAGCGGCATCGGCCAGCACCGGCAAATCCACCATGGTCAGGCGAGCCTCCAGCTTGATCCCCGCCGGCAGCAGCGAGCGCAGCAGCCCCAGAGCCTCTTGCACCAGGGGCGTGAGCGGCTGACGTTGCATTTCCTGCGTCTGTCGGCGGCTGAAAGTAAGGATCTGCTGCACCAACTGGCGCGCCCGAATGGCAGCACGCCCGATCTCGGTGAGACTTTCCTGGGCTGGATGCTGTTCGCCGACGTCTTCACGGGCCAGCACCAGATTGCCCAGAATGGCCGCCAGAAGGTTGTTGAAATCGTGCGCCACGCCGCCTGCCAGGGTGCCGATGGCTTCCATTTTTTGTGATTCGCGCAACTGGGTTTCCAGCGCGCGCTGCTGGGCTTCAGCCTGCTTGATCTCGGTGATGTCGGTGTGGGTACCCACCATGCGCAGGGGTTTCCCGGCGTCGTCACGGGCAATCACCATGCCGCGCGAGAGCACCCATTTCCAGGAACCATCCTTGCATTGCACACGGTGCTCATTGCGGTACACCGGCGCCAAACCGTCAAAATGCGCACGCCGGTCGGCGGTCATCTGGGGCACATCGTCCGGGTGGGTTCGGTCATCCAGCGCGGAGGCCAGGTTGCCCAGTTCGGCGTCATCAAAACCAAACATGGCCTTGATGCCGGGTGAAAAATACTCCTCACCGGTCTGCAGGTTCCAGTCCCAGACACCGTCACCGGCGCTCTGCAGCGCCAGCTTCCAGATCTTTTCGCTCTCGGACAAGGCCTTTTCGATTTGCTTGCGCGCGGTGATGTCCACCAACACACCCACGCGCAGGTAGCCCGACGCGTCGCTGGAAACCGAGCACGACCGGCGAAACACCCATTTCACCTGCCCGTCAGGCAGCACAATGCGGAATTCGCCCCCCACATCGGCGCTTCTCTGGCTGACCATCTCCAGGTCCCGTTCCAGCAACGCCGCGTCATCGGGGTGGCGGTACCGCAACAACAGCATAGGGTCACGGATCAAGGCCTCCGGACCAAATCCATAGATGTCGCGCACGCCGGGGCTGACGAATTTGTAACTGCGCCGCCCGTCGGGCGCCACGTGCACCACAAACACCATGCCCGGTATCTGCGAGGTGACGAGCCGCAACTGCTCCTCACTGCGCTGCAGCTCATCCCGCGCGCGCACCTGTTCGGTGACGTCTTCAACGGTACCTTCGTAATACAGCGATTGCCCCTGCCCATCGCGCACCAGATGGGCGTTTTCATTCACCCACAGCGGCTGGTCACTGGCGTGGGGTCGAACCCTGGAGACGAACCCTCGCACAAAGCCGTCCCTGTTGAGCAACTGACGGAAAGCAGACCGTCGATCGGGATCGATGTACCAGCCATTGAACGTGCGATTCACGTCCGCCAGCAAATCGGCCTCCCGCTGATAGCCATTGAGCCGGACGAGCGCCGGGTTGGCCCGCAGCATGACCCCCCCGGGCGAGGTGCGGTATGCCCCGATGGGTAGAAAATTGAACAGGGTTGAGAAATCACCGCTGGGCGGTGGCGATGGAGCCGTCATGCGGCGATTGTCGCAAAGCCAGCCCGTGATGCTGGAAAATGCACCCAGTTTGCGACCCGGCGGTGCAATGAACCCTGTGTCCCAACACCACACCCCGCTACAGCGCGTCCCGATCATCTTTTGCCTGAGGAAGCCTGCCTTGCAAGTCACCCGCATTCTGGCCGTGCGCCACGGTGAAACCGCCTGGAACCGCGACACCCGCATCCAGGGCCACACCGACATCGAACTGAACGAACACGGCCGCTGGCAAGCCCGGCAACTGGCGCAAGCCTTGCGCGAGGAGCCCATTGCCGCGTTCTATGCCAGCGACCTGAGCCGCGCCCACGAAACGGCGCAGGCCGTGGCCCGCGTGCACGACCGGCCGGTCAGCACCCACAGGGGACTGCGCGAACGCTGCTTTGGTCGCTTTGAAGGCCACACCTGGGCCGAGCTGGAATCCCGTTGGCCCGAGGATGCACGGGCCTGGCGCAAGCGCGTGCCCGACTTCGCGCCGCCCGGCGGCGAGTCGCTGGTGCAGTTGCAGGCCCGTGTCGTGGCCGCCGTGACCGAGCTGGCCGCCCGCCACCCCGGCGAGCAGGTGCTGATGGTGGCGCACGGCGGGGTGCTGGACATTTTGTACCGCGCCGCCACCCGCCTGGAACTGCAGGCGCCGCGCAGCTGGGAACTGACCAATACCGCCATCAACCGCCTGCTGTGGACCCCCGAGGGCCTGAGCCTGGTGGGCTGGGCCGACACCAACCACCTGCAACGGGGTGCATTGGACGAGCGCACAGCCTGACGGAGCCCCAGCGGAACAGGTCTGGCTCAGCCTGCGTCCACCGCTGGTGCAGACAACGGGGATGGCGCAACCAGCTCGTCGCGCGCAATCTGACCATCGACCAACGCCACCAGGCGGTCGCAACGCGCGGCCAGCCGGAGGTCGTGGGTCACCACCACAAACGACACGCCGCGCTCGGCGTGCATGCGGCGCAACAGCGCGAACACCTCGTCCGAAGACGCCGTGTCGAGGTTGCCTGTGGGTTCATCGGCCAGCACCAGCGGCGGTGCCATCACCAGGGCACGGGCGATCGCCACACGCTGCTGCATGCCACCCGAAAGCTCGGACGGGCGCTTGTCCATGGCCCGGGACAGGCCGACCGCGTCCAGCAACTCACGGGCATGGGCCAGTTGCTTGGGACCCACCCGCCCTTCGGCCATGAGGGCGGGCATGGTCACGTTTTCCAGCGCCGTGAAGGCCGGCAACAGGTGGTGGAACTGAAAAACGAACCCGAGCATCAAGCGACGGCGCATGGTCAGTTCGGTGTCGTCCAGGTCTTGCACCGCCTCGCCCCGCAGGCGGTAGCTCCCGGCCGTCATGCGCTCGAGCAAGCCAAGGATATGCAGCAGCGTGCTCTTGCCCGAGCCGGAGGGCCCCATCAAGGCCGTGAATTCGCCCGCGTTCACGCGCAGCGAGAGTCCATGCAGCACCTCGGCTTCCGAGGGCAGGCCGGCGTTGTAGGTCTTGCGCACGCCGTCGAGTTCGATCAAGGGCGTGGGTGACGGGGGGGCGTGTTCTGCCATGCTCGGTTGGGCCTGCGGTCAGATGCGGATGGCCTGCGCCGGGTCCATGGCTGCAGCACGGCGCGCCGGGGCAACGGCCGCCAACACCCCACAGACGGTGGCGATCAGGGCGATCTGCACAGCCAGCGCGGGTTGCAGTGTGATGTCAAACAGCGCAAGCCCGTCAGAGCCCCGCACAAAGGTGGTGAACAGCCAAATGAGGACCACAGCCAGCACGATCCCCAGCGCCGAGCCGACCGAACCCAGCACCGCACCCTGCAACAGGAACACCCGCAACACCTGGCCCTGCGTGGCGCCCATGGCGCGAAGAATGCCGATCTCCCGGCTCTTTTGCACCACCGACACCACCAACACACTGGCGATGCCCAGCACCACCACCACCAGCACCACGCCACGGATCAGGCTGGTGCTGACCGACTGCGCATTCAGTGCCGAGACCAGTTGCGCATTGCTTTCCTGCCAGCTTTCCACCTGGTAGGGCAGCTGGCGGCGCAAATCGTCGGCCAGCGCCTGCGCCGCCCACACGTCGCGCACGGCGAGGTCGATGGTGGTCGCACCACCGGGCAGGTCGAGGAAGCTTTGGGCTGCACGCAGCGGCACGATCACGGTGCGCCGGTTGAGCTCCTTGACACCCAGGTCCACCAACGCAGTCACACGCACCGCGTCGCTGACCAAGGCGGTCTGCACCATGAACCGGTCGCCCACACGCACGCCCAGGTCGGCCGCCAGATCGCGCCCCACGATGGCTTCACCCGGCCCCAACCGGGCAACACCGCTGACCACCTTGCCGCGCAACCCGACGATGCGGTCGTAGCGGTCCAGATCGACGCCCATGAGCGAAATCGACTGCGTGGCCTCGCCACGCAATGCCAGCCCCCCGCCGGCCACCATGGGCGAGACGGCGGCAACACCGGGCCGCTTTTCAAGCTCGGGCAACAGGGCCTGCCAGTTGGCCACCGAGCGCAAACGCTGGGCGCGCGGCTGGGCTTCGGTCAGCGTTTGGACCCCCAGCACCCGCTCGGCGGCGGGCATCACCACATCGTCGGGCGAACGCAGCGTGATGTGCGCCTGTGCGCCGAGGGTTTTGGACAAGGTGTTGGCCTGCAGCCCACTGATCAGCGCCGAGATGTAGGTGATCACCGCCACCCCCATGGCCACGCCGACCATGATCAGCACGGTCTGCATGCGACCTTCGCGCAGAAAACGCATGGCCACCCGAAGTTCAAAGCCGAGCAGCGCGGGCATGGCGTTCAGCGCCCCATGGCATTGGTGAGCGCCGATCCGGCATCGCCTGCGGCCGAGGACGCAACGGCGGCACGGACCTGCTGTCCGCTCACGGGCCTGGTACGGACCCGCTGCCCTTCCTGGACACCGGCCCCGATCAACACCTCGTCGCCCGCGGACAGCCCTTCCAGCACCTCGACCGCATCCAGCGTGCGAAGCCCCAGGCGCACGTCGCGGGGCTGCGCACGGCCCTCGACGCGCACCAGCACACGCCCGGTTGCACGGGCAGCACCGGTCACACTGGCCGCACCATCGCGCAGCGCCGCCAGCGGCAGCACCAGCGTGCTGTCGCGCCGGGCGGTTTCCACCTCGACCGACAAGGTCATGTCTTCACGCAGGTAAGCCGGCGCCGCCTCCACCAGCGAAAACCGCACCTCGATGGCGCCCCGCTGGGCATCCACCGCAGGCGCAATGGACAACACCTTGGCCATGAAGCGCTGCGCGGGAAACGCATCGGCCACCACCGCGGCGGTCTGGTCCGGGCGCAGCTGGTCCAGAAAGCGTTCGTCCACCTGCGCGCTCAGCTGCGTCGGGCCGGCCAGCGCCAAGGCCATGAGCGCCCGACCCGGCTGCACAATCTGGCCCGGCTCCACGGCGCGCAAGAGCACCTGCGCATCGGCCGGCGCCCGCACGCTGGCCTGTGCCTGGCGCGCCTGCGCCGCTGCGCTGGCCGCTTGCGCCACCGCCAGCTGGGCCTGGGCCTGCGCAAGTTCGGTACCCGACTCGCCAACAGCCTGGTTTTGCGCCCGCGCGCTGGCCTGCTGGGCCTGGGCCACGGCCACGGCACGCCGGACGTCGTCCAGACGGGACGCACTCAGAAAGCCCTGGGCCACCAGTTGCTCGGTGCGGGTGAGTTCCGCCACGGCCGCGCGAAGGTTCGCGTCCGCCTGGGCCACGGCGGCAGAGGCTGCACTGCGCCCCGTGCTGCGCAAGCCGGCCAGGCGCGCCTGGGCTTGCTGCTGGGTAGCCTGCGCCTGGGCCCATGCCGCGTCCAGCTCGTCAGATTCCAAGCGCAGCAACACGTCACCCTGGCGCACGGCAGCACCTTCGTTCACCAGCACCTGCGCCACCCGCCCGGTGATGGTGCTGCCCACCTCCACGCGCGAAAGGGTGGCGACTCGGGCCGAAAACTGCAGCGTGCGCACCAGCGGCGCGGCTTGAACGGTGACGGTGTCCACCAACGGTCCGCGCATGAACAGCCAGGCGCCCCATCCGATGGCCACCACCAGCACGGCGCCTGCAACACCGAGCCAGCGGCGCCCTGCCGGTGCCGAGGCCGCCCGGGTCACAGGCCCGCCTCAAACAAACCGTCGGTCTTGGGCGGCGCCACGCCCAGGTGCCGGTAAGCCGCCAGCGTGGCGATACGCCCGCGCGGCGTGCGCTGCAAATAACCCTGCTGAATCAGATACGGCTCAATCACATCTTCAATGGTGTCTCGTTCTTCGCCAATGCTGGCTGCAATGTTGTCCAGCCCCACCGGCCCGCCATCAAAGCGGTGAATCACGGCTTCCAGCAGCTTGCGGTCCATCAGGTCAAAGCCCTGCGGGTCCACGTCCAGCATGGCCAGCGCGCGGTTGGCGATGTCCAGTGTGATGGTGCCGCTGCCCTTCACATCGGCATAGTCGCGCACGCGGCGCAGCAGCCGGTTGGCAATGCGTGGTGTGCCCCGCGAACGCCGCGCCACCTCCATGCCACCGGCCTCGTCCATCGGCGCATTCAACAAGCCCGCGCTGCGCTTGACGATGCGCGCCAGCTCTTCAGCGGTGTAAAACTCCAGCCGCGCCACGATGCCAAAACGGTCGCGCAGCGGGTTGGTGAGCATGCCCGCGCGGGTGGTGGCACCCACCAGGGTGAAGGGCTGCAGGTCCAGCTTGATGCTGCGCGCCGCCGGGCCCTCGCCAATCATGATGTCGATCTGGTAGTCCTCCAGCGCGGGGTACAAGATCTCTTCCACCACCGGGCTGAGCCGGTGGATCTCGTCGATGAACAGCACATCGTTGGGCTCCAGGTTGGTCAACAGCGCCGCCAGGTCTTTGGGCTTTTCCAGCACCGGCCCGCTGGTCTGGCGCAGGTTCACGCCCAGCTCTTGCGCAATGATGTGGCTCAGCGTGGTCTTGCCCAGGCCGGGCGGGCCGAACAGCAGCACATGGTCCAGCGCTTCGTTGCGCATCTTGGCCGCACCAATGAAAATCTCCAGCTGTTCGCGCACCTTTTGCTGGCCCACGTAGTCGTCCAGCAACTTGGGGCGCAGCGCACGCTCAATCGCCTCTTCCTTGGGCGAAGCGGGCGCCGCCGACACCATGCGGGGCGCGGGGGCAAAGTCGTCGGTCTGGATGGTCACAGAGGGGCCCTAGCAGAGGGGGAACGGGGGGTAAGCGCTGACTATACACACCGGTATTTCGCCGGCTTGCTCGAATCAAGAAGCGGCTGGTGTGCAAATCGCAGTCAGACAGCAGAAAAGAATCACCGCTTTTACCGGTACGCCTCGCGCCGATTGCCGATGCGCAGCACGCGCACCACGATGCGCTGATCCTGAATGTCGCAGACGAGGCGCCAGTCACCCACGCGGTACTTCCAGTAACTCCCCAGCCGGGCCCCAGACAACGCCTCGCCGATGCTGCGCGGGTCGTCCAAAGGTGACAGCCGGTCCCGCAGAAATCCGACCAATCTGGTTTGGATCGGGCGGTCGAGTTTCTTCAGTTCCTTCAGCGCATCCGGGTCGAACTCAATTTGCCAGGCCAAGCTCGCGCTCCGCTTCGGTCAGCGGGATGGTCTTGCGGTTCTTGCGCGCGCGAGCTTCAGCCAGGTAGAAGTCTTCAAGGTCGTCCAGGTGCTCCAGGATCGCCTCGCGTGCCAGCGCGGTTTTGGTGCGCCCGGTCTCCTGGGTCAGTCGATCCAGACGGGCTTCGATGTCGGGGGTGAGACGGATGGCAAGCATGGGGCACTCCTTTGCTATACAAGTATAGCAACCCATCTCGTTGCACGCTATTTTTTCTCCCAACGCGCATCCAAGCTCAGCCTCTTTAGACCGTGCAACCCGCTCGTTCACCCACTTCGCGCAGCAACTTCTCACACGCACCCACCGCCCGCATGGCCACTTCAAACTGTGATTGATTGGCCTTCAATATGTCGTCCAGCTACAGCGCGTCGTACCCGCCAAAGACATAAGAAACAGATTTCCGCGCACGGTCCTCCTTGAATTCCACGCCACCGTGACCTTCGACCTTGGTCTCAGAAAATCCAACCCGACGCGTGACACGCTCGACCTCTCCGAACTCGAAGTGCTGAGATATTCCGTGCGCTGCGCGATTGCGCCAATCACCGGTGGCGTCCCGGTAATCACCAGGATCCATTTGCTGGACATGGGCCATCAACGCCCCAGCCTCGTGCCACCCACTGGACTTAGCCATGAACTGCGCCTCTGCTTCTTCCCGTCTCAGGAATACCGCGTGCGGCTTCTTATGGTTTTGTTGCAGTCGCTTGAATACCTTCGCGTCTTCTGCCAAAACATCCCGGTATCCAGCAACCACCCGCAGATTTCCGACATGAACCACTTGGGTAGCAAATCGGGTCAATCGATCTCGGGAGCCCGCTGGTTGGTGCAGGCAGAAGTACGCCAATGGCTCAACAAACTCTGACCGAACATCCCACCGATCCTTTTCGTCATTGATCGTTGCCAACACGCGGCTCCAAGCAGTCCAAGAACGCAACCGGTGATTCCACGCGTTGATCGCGTTGATCAACTCGTTGAGATTAGAGCTGAGCATTTGATCGCCGAACCTTGGTAGCGACCACTCGCTGACTTCTTTCTCCAACCCATAGGGAAGAAACGGCTTCGCTGACGTATCTCGATCAAGCTCCAGCCAATACTGTTGGTATGCACCAGACAGCAGGGCGCGATAGCGGGCGATATGCGTTTCGCGATCGTCGTTCATTGGGCGCAATCACTTCGCCAGCGCCTTCAGCGCCAGCTTGATGCCTTCGCTCACCCCCACATCCGCCGGCAGGGCTTTCAGCGCGGCCGCCGCGTCCTTCTCGTTGTAGCCCAGCGCCATCAGCGCCTGCTGGATGTCGCTCTGCGCGTCGCTGCGCGCCAGGCCGGCACCGGGCAGGTTGAGGTCGGCGCCGAGCTTGCCCTTGAGTTCGAGCAGCAGGCGCTCGGCGGTCTTCTTGCCGATGCCCGGCACCTTGACGATGCGGCCGGCTTCCTGGGCAGTCACGGCCTGCGCCAGTTCGGCCACCGAGAGACCCGAGAGCACCGAGAGCGCCGTGCGCGGGCCGATGCCGCTGATCTTGACCAGCTGGCGGAACGCCTCGCGCTCCGCAGCGCTGCCAAAGCCGTAGAGCAGTTGTGCGTCTTCGCGCACCACGAAGTGCGTGAGCAGCGCCACTTTTTCGCCCAGCGCGGGCAGGTTGTAGAAGGTGCTCATCGGCACGTCCACCTCGTAACCGACGCCGTGGCAGTCGATCAGGATCTGGGGCGGATTTTTCTCCAGCAGCGTGCCGGTCAATTTGCCTATCATTGGGGTTTCTTTCACAGATGGTCGTTCGCCGGGCCGCCCCAAGAACGACCGCCCCCCTCGGGGGGCCTGGCGCAGCCAGGTCAGGGGGCTCACATTATTCTGGATTATCGGTTTGATCCTCCGCCACACCTTCTCCCCGCCCGACAACCTGCGCATGGGTCACCTCTGCGGGCCCATGGACAGCCACATCCGCAGCATCGAGGCGGGCCTGCAGGTCAAGGTGGCGCACCGCTTCGAGCAGTTCCGCATCGAAGGCCCCAAGGCCAAGGCCAACCAGGCGCTGGAGACCCTGCAGGCGCTGTACGAGATGGCGAAGAAGCCGATCCCGGCCGAAACCGTGCAGCTGATGCTGAGCGGCGACACCGCGCTGGCCGAGCCGGGCGACGGCGCGCTGGCGATGCAGACGCGGCGCGGCGAGGTGCGCGGGCGCACGCCGGCCCAGACGCGCTACCTGGAGAACATGGCCACGCACGACATCACCTTCGGCATCGGCCCGGCCGGCACCGGCAAGACCTACCTGGCCGTGGCCTGCGCCGTGGACGCGCTGGAGCGCAGCGCGGTCCAGCGCATCGTGCTCACCCGCCCGGCCGTGGAAGCGGGCGAAAAGCTCGGCTTCCTGCCTGGCGACCTGGGCCAGAAGGTGGACCCGTACCTGCGCCCGCTGTACGACGCGCTGCACGACCTGATGGGCTTCGACAAGGTGCAGAAGGCGTTCGAGCGCCAGCAGATCGAGATCGCGCCGCTGGCCTTCATGCGCGGGCGCACGCTCAACCACGCTTTCGTGATCCTGGACGAGGCGCAGAACACCACCGTCGAGCAGATGAAGATGTTCCTCACCCGCATCGGTTTCGGCAGCAAGGCCGTGGTCACCGGCGACGTGAGCCAGATCGACCTGCCGCGCACCGAGCTCAGTGGCCTGATCGACGCCGAGCGCGTGCTCAAGCGCGTGCAGGGCATCGCCATCACGCGCCTGAGCAGCGCCGACGTGGTGCGGCACCCGCTGGTGGCGCGCATCGTGGACGCCTACGACGCGCGCAGCAGCGAGGCCGACGATCGGCTGCCGCCGCTGCCCAAACGCGTGCGCCGCAAAGCCACCTGATCACACCATGACCCTGCCCTCATTGAGTCTCTCCCTGCAGTTCGGCGCGCTGGCCGATGCCGCCCTCCACCGCGCCGCGCTGCCGCGCCACACCGTCGCCCGCTGCATCCGCCACGCGCTGGAGACCGACGCGGAAATCACCGTGCGCATCGTGGATGCCGAAGAAGGCCAGGCCCTGAACCGCGACTACCGCGGCAAGGACTACGCCACCAACGTGCTGACCTTCGACTACGCAACCGACCCCCTGGTGATGGCCGATCTGGTGCTCTGCGCACCGGTCGTGGCACGCGAGGCCGCCGAGCTGAAGAAACCGCTGGCCGAACACTACGCCCACCTGCTGGTGCACGGCACCCTGCACGCGCAGGGCTGGGACCACGAGACCAGCGAGGCCGACGCCGAAGCGATGGAGGCGCGCGAGACGGCGATCCTGGCCGGGCTGGGGCAGCCGAACCCTTACGCGGCCTGAACCACGCGCAGCCCCTGGGCCTCGATCTCCACCAGCAACTCGCTGCGGCAGACGTCGGCCTGCAGGTACAGTGTTTCAGCGCTGGCCACGCGCCCGGCCATCTCGGCCCTCACCGCGCCCAGGTCGGCCGCGTGGCGGATGTAGACCCGGTAGCTCAGATCGGCGAGCGCAAAGGCCCCCCGGGGGCTGAGGCGCTGCGCCTCGGCCAGCACGGCCTCGATGTTGTCCAGGCTCTCGCGGGTCTGTGCGGCCACGTCGCCCAGGTGCACGCTCTGGTGCCCGACGATGCTCGCCGTGCCGGAAATGAACAGCAGTTCCTGTCCCGGCGGATAGACCAGGGCGGCGCGTGAAAAAGTCGGGCTGCGCGGCCCGTACTCGCCGGGATACAGAAAGGCGCTGACCTGGCGCGGGTTCTCCACCGGCACGGCCGGCGTGGACCCGGCCAGAAAAGCGACCGACAGCGGGCCGGAGCGCACCCCCAGTGCACAGGCCGCCGGCACCCGGCCCACCACGCAGCGCGACGCGCCCTCGAACGCCTGGGCGCGGCCCAGGTTGAACTGCCGGTAACGCTCCAGGCCCTGTTGGTCCTGGTTGATGTCGGCCATGTAGTTCCAGAGCCGCCACAGGTGCGGCAGGCCCTGGGCATCGAGCAGGCGAAAGAGGCGGGCATACGCGGCTTCGCTGGCGGCCTGCAGCCCGACGTCCGGGCCCTCGTCGATCTCGATCACGCCAAACAGCTGATCGCCCTGGCGCCGCCAGCGGATGCCCTCGCTCTCGCCCGCCAGCGGCGGACTGTCCACCAGCCAGGCCTCGTGCCACGGTGTGCTGCCCGCGCCCAGCAGGGGCGCGCGCAGCGGCTGCAGCGGCCAGGCCGGCGTTGCACCGTTCCAGGGCTCCCCCACCAGGCTCTCGCCCAGCACGTGACCGGCAGCGACGGGGTTCGCGGAAGAATGAAAAATCAGGGCCATGCCACTCAGCTCATGTTCAAGGGAATGGTCACCGGGCCGTCGTTGACCAGGTGCACCTGCATGTCGGCGCCAAAGCGCCCGGTCTGCACCACCGGGTGCTGCGCCCGAGCCGCTTCGACAAAGCGGTCGTACAGCGCTTCGCCCAGACCCGGCGGCGCGGCAGCGGAGAAACCGGGCCGGTTGCCACTCTTCGTGTCGGCCGCCAGGGTGAACTGGCTCACGACCAGCAGGCCACCGCCCACGTCCTGCACGCTGCGGTTCATCTTGCCGGCTTCGTCGCTGAAGATGCGCAGCTTCAGGATCTTGGCCAGCAGCTTCTGGCCCACGGCCTCGGTGTCGTCCGGTTCGGCGCACACCAGCACCAGCAGGCCGGCGCCGATCTGGCCCACGGTTTCACCCGCAATCACCACGCGGGCTTCGCTCACGCGCTGCAACAGGGCGATCAAATCAGATCCTTGGGGTCGTCGAAGTGGGCTTCCACATCGCTGGGCAACAACTGGATCGACGCGCGCAAGCCGGGCACGGCGCTCATCAGCGCTTGTTCGACGCTGGCGCGAACGGCCGCAGACCGCCCCAGCGACCAGCTCGCGGGCATGTGCATGTGCATGTCCACAAAGCGGCGCTGGCCGGCCTTGCGGGTACTGACATGGTCGAAACGGATGATGGAAGCTTCGTCGCGCTGGCTCGCGAAACCATCGAGCGTCTGCTGAATGGTGGCCATGACCTCGGGCTCCACCGCTTCGTCCATCAGCCCCTGCGACGAACGCCACATCAGATGAAAGCCCTCCTTCAGGATGTTCAGCGCCACGCCGATGGCGACCACCGGATCGAGCCAGAGCCAGCCAGTGAAGTGAACCAGCGCGATGCCGACCACCACGCCGGCCGAGGTCCAGACGTCGGTGATCAGGTGTTTGGCATCGGCTTCCAGTGCGATGGACCGGTGCTGTTTGGCCGCGCGGAACATCACCCAGGCCAGCAGCCCGTTGAGCGCCGAACTGGCCACCGACAGCGCCAGACCCCAGCCCACCTGCTCGATGGGTTGCGGGTCGAGCAATCGGTGCACCGCCGTCCAGACGATGCCCAGCGCCGCCACAATGATCAGGATGCCCTCGAAGCCGGACGAAAAATACTCGGCCTTGTGGTGACCATAAGGGTGCTCTTCATCGGCCGGGCGGGCGGCGATGGTCACCATCACGAGGCCGAAAATGGCGCTCGCCAGGTTCACCAGCGACTCCATCGCATCCGACAGCAGCCCCACCGAATCGGTGACCACCCAGGCCAGGGTCTTGAGCGTGATGGTGACGAGTGCGACCACCACGGACGCCATGAGCAGGCGCCGGGGGGTGAGAAATCGGGAGTCCAGAATCATCCGCCCATTGTCGCCGAGGCTCACGGGCGTTCCGAGCCTCCCAAGAGCAGACCCCAACGGCCTCAGGATGTAACCAGCGGGTTCCCGTTCGGTGCCAGAATGCCCCAACAGCGTGCCTCCCATGAACCCACCACCCACCTCCCCCACCCCTCCCGGCGCGCCCACCAGCTTCTGGATCGGCGAGACCGACGCCTGGCTGCTGGCCGAAGGCAAACACCTGCGGCCCTGGCAGAAGCTCGGCGCCCACACCACCGAAATGGACGGCGTGGCGGGCACGGCGTTCGCGGTCTGGGCGCCCCATGCGCGCCACGTGGGCCTGACCGGTGACTTCAACGGCTGGCAGCCCCAGCCCATGCGGTTTCGCCCCGAGTGCGGCGTGTGGGAGCTGTTCGTGCCCGGTGCCGGCGTGGGCGCCTGGTACAAGTTCGATGTGCAGGGCGCCGACGGCCGGCACGTGATGAAGACCGACCCCTACGCACGCCACACCGAACTGCCCCCGGGCAACGCCGCGCGCGTGTGCGAGCCGCTGCGCAAGTTCGCCGCGCCCCCAGGCCCGCACCAGCGGCCCGCCGCGCCCATGGCCATCTACGAGGTGCACGCCGGCTCCTGGAAGCGCCCCGACGGCCCGCACACCCTCCCCACCTGGGACGACTTGGCCGCCCACCTCGTCCCCTACGCCGCCGGCCTGGGCTTCACCCACCTGGAGCTGCTGCCCGTCAGCGAACACCCGTTCTACGCCTCCTGGGGTTACCAACCCACGGGTTTGTATGCGCCCACCGCTCGCCACGGCTCTCCCGAGGCCTTTCGCCGCTTTGTGGACGCGGCGCACGCCGCCGGGCTGAAAGTGATCCTCGACTGGGTGCCGGCCCACTTCCCCAGCGATGAACATGCACTGGCGCGCTTCGACGGCACGGCGCTGTACGAACACGCCGACCCGCGCGAAGGTTTCCACCGCGACTGGAACACCCTGATCTACAACTTCGGCCGCCACGAGGTGCGCAACTTCCTGGTCGGCAACGCGCTGTTCTGGGTCGAGCAGTTCGGCATCGACGGCCTGCGCGTGGACGCGGTCGCGTCCATGCTCTACCGCGACTACAGCCGCCCGCCCGGCGAGTGGGTGCCCAACCGGGACGGCGGGCGTGAAAACTACGAAGCCATCGCCTTCCTGCGCGAGGTGCATGAGGTGCTGCAGCGCGAAGCCCCGCAGGCCACCACCATCGCCGAGGAGTCCACGGCCTTCCCGCGCGTGACCGGCCCGGTAGCCGAAGGGGGTCTGGGTTTCGACCACAAATGGAACATGGGCTGGATGCACGACACCCTGGCCTACTTTGCGATCGACCCGGTACACCGCCGCTGGCACCACAACAAGCTCACCTTCGCCATGATGTATGCCTACAGCGAAGACTATTGCCTGCCCTTGTCGCACGACGAGGTGGTACACGGCAAGGGCTCGTTGCTGGGCAAGATGGCCGGCGACCGCTGGCAGCAACTGGCCAACCTGCGCGCCCTCTACGCCTGGATGTACGCGCACCCGGGGAAGAAGCTGCTGTTCATGGGTGCCGAACTGGCCCAGCCTGCCGAGTGGGACCACGACAGCGAGCTGTCCTGGCACCTGCTGGACGACCCCGCGCACGCCGGCGTGCAGCGCCTGGTGTGCGATCTCAACCACCGCTACCGCGTCCAGCCGGCCCTGTACGCACGCGACACGGACCACCACAGCTTCCAGTGGCTGGTGGTGGACGACGCTGACCACTCGGTGCTGGCCTTCGCGCGCTACGGCCACCGGCTCGAAGACACGGTGGTGTTGATCGCCAACCTCACCCCCATGGTGCGACACGGCTACCGCGTGGGCCTGCCGCACGGTGCTGGCTGGCACGAAACCCTGAACACCGACTCGGCACACTACGGCGGCAGCAACGTGGGCAACCATGGCCGGGTGCTGGCCGACGATCTCCCCCTGCACGGCCAGCGCTGGTCCGCTGCGCTCACCCTGCCGCCCCTGGCGGTGTTGTGGCTGCAACCCGAAAAGTCATGACGCCCCCCTGCACCGCTTCTCACCCGCATACCGAAGTTGAGACGCCTCCTGGGTTGCGGCAAAGCCGGTTCCGCGGGTGCACCGCAAGCGCCGCCGCGCCAGCCCTGGGCGCCTGCCTCGATCACCGGGACGGCTGCGACGGCGTGCGCTTCGCCGTCTGGGCCCCCCAGGCCGAAGGCCTGGAGGTGTGCCTGTTTGACACCGCGACCGACCCCGAAAACCGCCGCATCACGATGGCACCCGCGGGCAACGGCGTCTGGCACACCTTCGTGCCCGGCCTGGCTGCGGGCCAGCTTTATGGCCTGCGCGCCAGCGGGCCCTGGCAGCCCGAGGCCGGCCACCGATTCAACCCGGCCAAGCTCCTGCTCGATCCTTGGGCGCAGGCTCTGGTGGGCAGCACCGAACGACTGGCGCTGCAGGCCGGCCACACGGTGGCCGACCCCTTGCACCCCACCCAGGCTTGGGCCCAGCACCAGCCCGATCCGCAGGACAACGCCACAGACATGCCCAAATGCGTGGTGCTGGACACCGCAGCCGAGCTGAAGGCCGGCAGCGCCATCGCGCCCAGCCCGATGCTGAGCGGCGAGCACCTGGTGATCTACGAAGCCCATGTGAAAGCGCTGACCCGTCTGCACCCCGAAGTGCCCGAGGCACAGCAAGGCCGGTACGCCGCGCTCGCCCACCCCGCGGTGATCGGTCACTTGCAGCGCCTGGGCATCACCAGCGTGTGCCTGCTGCCGGTACACCAGCACATCAGCGAACGCCACCTGCTGGCACACGGCTTGGTCAACCACTGGGGCTACAACACGCTCAGCGCCTTTACGCCCGAGCCTGCTTACGCCGCCAGCACGGGGGGGCAGGACCCGGCCACGGCCGAGGCTGCTGCCGCGGTGCGCGCCGAGTTCCGCCAGATGGTGGACGCGCTGCACCGCGCCGGCATCGAGGTGGTGCTCGATGTGGTGTTCAACCACACCGCCGAGAGCAACCTCGATGGTCCCACGCTGAGCTGGCGCGGTCTGGGCCAAGCCGACTGGTACGCCATGGGCGAGCAAGGCGTTCCGCACAACTTCAGTGGCTGCGGCAACAGCCTCAACGTCAGTGAACCGCGCGTGGTGCAGTGGGTGATGGACAGCCTGCGCTGGTGGGTGCAGGCCTATGGCGTGGACGGTTTCCGTTTCGACCTCGCGGTCTCGCTGGGTCGCGTGGCGGCACTGGGCCACAGCTTTCACCCCCACGCCGCGCTGCTGACCGCGATGCAGCAGGATCCGGTGTTGCGCGGCGTGCGGCTGATCGCCGAGCCTTGGGACGTGGGCCCCAACGGCTACCACACCGGCGACTTTGCGCCGGGTTGGCTGGAGTGGAACGATGCCTTTCGCGACGGTGTACGAGCCTTCTGGCTCGGCCACCCGACCTCGCTGGGTGAACTGGCCAACTGCTTGTGCGCGAGCAGCGACCTGTTTGACCGGCAGGGCAGGCTGCCCGCGACCAGCGTGAACATGCTCACCGCACACGACGGTTTTACCTTGGCCGACCTCACGGCCTACAGCCACAAGCACAACGACGCGAACTTTGAGGAAAATCGCGACGGACACAACCACAACCTCAGCGCCAACGCCGGCGTCGAAGGCCCTACCGACGATCCGCTGGTGCAGCACCAGCGCGGCCTGTGGCGCAGGGCCCTGCTGGCCACCCTGTTCTGCGCACAGGGCACGCCGCAGTTGCTCGCCGGTGACGAAATCGGCCACAGCCAGCAAGGCAACAACAACAGCTACTGCCAGGACAACCCCCTCACCTGGCTCGACTGGGCCCAAGCCAACCAGGATCTCACCGACTTCGTGAGCCGTCTGTCTGCGCTGCGCCGCCGGCACCCAGGCCTGCGTCCGGAACGCTGGTTAAGCGGCCAATCGCTGACACCCGGCGAACCAGACGACATCGTCTGGCTGCACGGCGACGGCCGGACCATGTCCACCGAGGACTGGCACAACAGCCGCCACTGCACCCTCGGCGCGGTCATCACGGTCGGTGAAGACGGTCAGCCCCCGACCGAGCGCCTGCTGATGCTCTGGCACGCCGGTCGCGGCCAAAGCACGCTCGTCCTGCCCGAAGGCAGTTGGTCACTGCGACTGGACAGCGCACGCGGTTTCGTCGCCATGGGTGGGGCCGCCGGCGAGGTCGTGAGCGGTTCGCTGCACTGTGACGAAACCCGGGTCTGCATGCTGGTCCAGCGTGTCCAAGGCGCATGAAACTTCACCGCATCACGGCATGAACCACCCCCACAGCGATCTGCTTTCGCGCCGCACCAGTGGTGTGCTGCTGCACATCACCAGCCTGCCGGGTCCCAACGGCTCGGGTGACTTCGGACCCGCCGCACGCCATTTCGTGGACTGGCTGACCTCTGCCGGACAGTCCCTGTGGCAGATCCTCCCGCTGTCACCCGCCGGCCCGGGCAACTCGCCCTACCAGAGCGTCTCGGCCTTTGCCGGCAGTCCGCTCATGGTGGATCTGGACGATCTGTGGCACCAGGGCTGGCTGCCCTGGATGGCCCGCAAGGGTTTTGAGCACAGCCGCTGTGACTTCGAACGCGTCGCGCCTTGGCGCATGGCCCGCCTGCGCAAGGCCTGGGACGGCTTCACGCAACAGGCCACCCCGGTCTGTCGCGAGGCCCTGGCCGATTTCAGCACCGAGCAGGCCCACTGGCTTGACGACTACGCCCTGTTCATGGTGCTCGATGAACGCTACGGGGGTCCCTGGTCGCTCTGGCCCGAGCCACTGGCCCGGCGCGACGCCGCTGCGCTGGACGCGGTGCGGGAACAGGCCATGCATGCGCTGGGTTTCTGGCGCTTCGTGCAGTGGCGCTTCTGGGTGCAGTGGCAGGCGCTGCGCGCCTACGCACGCGATCGGGGCGTGCAGGTGGTGGGCGACGCGCCCATTTTCGTCGCCCACCACAGCGCAGACGTCTGGGCCCACGCCGGCGAATTCCTGCTGGACGACTTCGGTCAGCCGCTGGTCGTGGCGGGCGTGCCGCCCGACTACTTCAGCACCACGGGCCAGCGCTGGGGCAACCCGCTCTACAACTGGGAGGCCATGGCACACCGCGGTTACCGCTGGTGGAAAGACCGTCTGATCCACCTGTTCCAACAGGTCGACGTGGTGCGGCTCGACCATTTCCGCGGCTTTGAAGCGCACTGGGAAATTCCGGCCAGCGAGCCCACCGCCGAAGCGGGTCGGTGGCAGCCCGGCCCGGGCCGGGCGTTTTTCAAGGCGATCGAACACGAACTGGGTCGGTTGCCCATCATTGCGGAAGACCTGGGCCTGATCACGCCCGAGGTGAGGACCTTGCGCGAAGCCTGCGGCTTCCCGGGCATGCGCATTCTGCAGTTCGCCTTTGGCGGTGGACCGACCAACCCCTACCTGCCGCACAACATGGAACGCCACACCGTGGCCTACACAGGCACCCACGACAACGCAACCACTGTGGACTGGTGGGCCAATGCGACGGCGCTTGAAAAAACCTCGGCACGCGACTACCTCGGACCGTGTGTGGACACCGAGCCGAACTGGACACTGATTCGTTCGCTGTCGCAATCGATTGCGAACACGCTGGTCGTTCCGTTCCAGGACGTGCTCGGTCTTGACGCCGAGCACCGCATGAACACCCCGGGACGGGCCACCGACTGCTGGGAATGGCGTTTTGACTGGGCTCAGGTTGATCACCGCCCGGCCGAGCGTCTGGCCGCCATGACCCGTGCCCACGGCCGATGGCCGGTTCACCGCTGATCAGCGACAACCCGCCAAGAGACCCTTCCACCGATTGCAAAAAACAGGAGTTACGCATTTCCAGAAGACCACGCCCCAGTACCTCGCCAAACGCACCATCGCCCTGGTGCTCGCAGGCGGTCGCGGCTCACGCCTGCAGGCGCTGACCGACCGCCGCTCCAAGCCCGCGGTGTACTTCGGCGGCAAGTTCCGCATCATTGACTTCGCGCTCTCCAATTGCCTGAACTCGGGCGTGCGCCGCATCTCCGTGCTGACGCAGTACAAAAGCCACTCTCTGCTGCGCCACCTGCAACGCGGCTGGAGCTTTCTGCGCACCGATTTCAATGAGTTCATCGACCTGCTGCCCGCGCAGCAGCGCATGAACGACGAGCGCTGGTACCTCGGCACGGCCGACGCGGTCTACCAGAACCTGGACATCCTGATGGCCCACAAACCCGAGTACATCCTGGTGCTGGCCGGCGACCACATCTACAAGATGGACTACGCCGAACTGATCGCAGACCATGTGGCACAGGGCAAGAAGTGCACCGTGGGCTGCATCGAGGTGCCGATTGAAGAAGCCAGCGCCTTCGGCGTGATGTCCATAGACGCCGAGCGGCGCATCGTCGACTTCCTGGAAAAGCCCGCCAACCCACCCGCCATGCCGGGCAAACCCGGCGTGGCGCTGGCCAGCATGGGCATCTACGTGTTCGACGCGCAGCACCTGTTTGAAGCGTTGGCCAAAGACGCAGCCACGCCCGGATCCAGTCGCGACTTTGGCAAGGACGTGATCCCCGCCATGGTGGCCGCAGGCGATGCGGTGGCACATCCCTTCGGCATGTCCTGCGTCAAGAGCACGCCCGAGGCGCCCGCCTACTGGCGCGACGTCGGCACGGTGGACGCCTACTGGGAAGCCAACCTGGACCTGACCAACACCATCCCCGAGCTCGACATGTACGACCGCAGCTGGCCAATCTGGACCTACCAGGAGCAGCTCCCGCCAGCCAAATTCGTGTTCGACGACGACGACCGTCGCGGCATGGCGGTGGACTCCCTGGTTTCTGGCGGCTGCATCATTTCGGGTGGCCTGGTGCGTCGCTCGGTGTTGTTCTCCAGGGTGCAGATCCACTCCTATGCCACGGTGGAACAAGCCGTGTTGCTGCCCGAAGTGAGTGTGGGTCGTCACTGCAGGTTGCGCAAGGTCGTCGTCGACAACGGTTGCGTCATTCCCGAGGGCATGTGCATCGGTCTCGATGCTGCCGAAGATGCGCGCCGCTTCTTCCGAACCGACAGTGGCGTGGTGCTGGTCACGCGCGACATGCTCGAGGCACTGAAATAGTCTCCGGCACCGCTGACGCGGGTCCTCCCTTGGCAATGGGATTCATGCCACGGGCCCGACCGAGCCGGTTCTGCGGGATGTGCTGGATGAACGTTCTCCACCTCAATTTTTCTGCCTCTGCATGAATTCACCCAAAGTCCTTTATGTCTGTTCCGAGGTTTACCCGCTGCTCAAGACCGGCGGTCTGGCCGATGTCAGCGCAGGCCTGCCACCGGCGCTGACATCGGCCGGTGCCGAGGTGCGGCTGCTGCTGCCGGCCTTTCCGGCGGTGGTGGCCGGTGTCGTGCCCGAGGGTCCGGCCCTGATGGTGCCCGCCAGTGGCCACGCAGACTTGCCGGCCGGGCTGGGCCCGCAACCCGACACTGTCCAGGGCCCCGCGCCCTGGCTGCAGCCCGGTCGGATGCGAGAAAACGGGCAACCGGTGTGGCTGCTGCACGCACCCGGCCTTTATGGGCGCGGCGGCAACCCTTATGTGGACCGCAGCGGCCAGCCCTGGCCTGACCGTGCCGAACAGTTCGCCTGGCTGGGCTGGGCCGCGGCCCTGCTCGGCACCGGGCTGGATCCAGCCTGGCAACCTGATGTGGTGCACGGGCACGACTGGCACGCCGGCCTGACCTTCGCCTACCTGCACCAGCTTCGGTGCGCCGGTGTGCGGGCACCAGGCTCGGTCTTCACCATCCACAACCTCGCTTACCAGGGCGTCTTCCCCGCCAGCGTGCGCCCGCGCCTGGGCCTGCCCGATGCGCTGTTCCATATACAGGGGCTGGAATTCCACGGCCAGGTCAGCTTCATGAAAGCGGGACTCCAGTACAGCGACGCCATCACCACCGTAAGCCCGACTTACGCGCGCGAGATCACCACCCCCGAACAAGGCTGCGGGCTCGATGGCGTGCTGCGCGAGCGCCAGGCGGTGCTGCACGGCATCCTCAACGGCGTGGACGACGCCGTCTGGAACCCGGCCGCCGATGCGCGGGTGCATCCCGGCTTCGACGCCGAACACCTGCAAGGCAAGGCACTGGCCAAGGCGCGCCTACAAGAAACCATGGGCTTGCAGCCCGCGCCCGACGCGTTGCTCTTCTCCGTGGTCAGCCGCCTGACCGAGCAGAAAGGCTTGCACCTCTTGCCCCACGTGGTGGACGACCTGGTGCAGCGCGGAGGCCAGCTCGTGGTGCTGGGCGCGGGGGACTCGGCGATTGAGCAGGCCCTGGCCGGGTGGCGTTGCACATCGGTTACGACGAGGCCCTGGCCCACGGGATCATTGCCGGTGCCGACGTGATCCTGCTGCCCTCACGCTTTGAACCCTGCGGTCTGACGCAGCTCTATGGCCTGCGCTACGGTACCCTGCCGCTGGTGCGGGCCGTCGGCGGCCTGGCCGACACCGTGACCGACTGCAGTCTGGAAAACATGGACGACGGCAGCGCCAGCGGCTTCGTGTTTCACGAGCTGAACGTGGCCGGTCTCTCGTCCGCGATGCGCCGGGCCTTTGCGCTGCAACGCCGGCCGTCCGACTGGCGCGCCGTGCAACAGCATGCCATGGCCCTGCGCTTCGACTGGGCACGGGCCGCCAGCGCCTACCTGCAGGTGTATCGGCAAGCCGCCGGAGACCCCGCCCCAACCACCCGTGGCACAGCATCGGCCTGAGTCACCTCAACCCCTCAAACCATGTTCAACACCCTGTCACCCACCGCGAGCCTTGCCACCGGCACGGTCCCGTTTGATTACGACCATGTGGACAACTCGGTCGAGGCCCTGCGCAAATCCATCGCCAACCGCCTGGTCTACGCCGTCGGCAAAGACGTTCAATCGGCCACCCGGCGCGACTGGTTGTTTGCCCTGTTCCATGCCGTGCGGGACCGCACCATGGACCGCTGGCGCGAAACCCTGACCAGAGCGCAGGACAGCGATGCCAAGCGCGTGTACTACCTTTCGATGGAGTTCCTGACCGGCCGCGCGCTCACCAATGCCTTGCTGTCGATCGGCATCTATGACGCCGCCCGGACCGCCTGCACCCAGCTGGGCGCCGACTTCGACGCGCTGCTCGACCTGGAAACCGACGCCGGCCTGGGCAACGGTGGCCTTGGTCGCCTGGCGGCCTGCTTCCTCGACTCCATGGCCACGGTGGGCCTGCCGGGCATGGGCTACGGCATCCGCTACGACTTTGGCATGTTTGCCCAGCGCATCGTCGATGGTCGCCAGGTCGAAGAACCCGACTACTGGCTGGTCAACGGCAACCCGTGGGAATTCATGCGTCCCGAATTCAGCTATCCCGTCCAGTTCGGTGGCCGCTTGGTGCAGGATGGTGAGCACGTGTCCTGGGTCGATACCGATGACGTGATTGCCACTGCCTACGACAGTGGCGTACCCGGTCACGAGCTCAGCAGTGTCTCCACCCTGCGGCTGTGGACCGCGCGTGCCACCAGCGGCATCAACCTCGATGCCTTCAACAAAGGCGACTACATGCTGGCAGTGGAGGCGAAAAACAAGTCTGAAAACGTCTCCCGCGTGCTCTATCCCGACGACAGCACCGATCACGGCAAAGAGCTGCGGCTGCGCCAGGAATACTTCTTCGTCAGCGCCTCGTTGCAGGACATCGTGCGCCGCTACCTGAAGAACCACGGTTCGTTCGACCAGTTCGCGGACAAGGTGGCCATCCACCTGAACGATACCCACCCCGCCCTCGCCGTGCCCGAGCTCATGCGCATCCTGGTGGACACACACCACCTGGACTGGGACACGGCCTGGGACCTGTGCCGGCGCACCTTCAGTTACACCAACCACACGCTGATGCAGGAAGCCTTGGAGACCTGGCCGGTGGACCTGATGGGCCGCCTGCTACCGCGCCACCTGCGCATCATCTACGACCTGAACGCGCATTTTCTGGCCGAGGTGCACGCGCGCTTCCCCGACGACAACGAGTTGTTGCACCGCGTCTCGCTGATCGACGAGCGCGGTCAGCGCCGCGTGCGCATGGCCTCACTATCGGTCTTGGCCAGCCACAAGATCAACGGCGTTTCTGCCCTGCACAGCCAGCTGATGGTCGAAACCCTCTTTGCCGACTTTGCCCGCCTTTGGCCCGAGCGCTTCTGCAACAAGACCAACGGCATCACCCCGCGGCGCTGGCTCTCGCAGGCCAACCGCCCGCTGTCAACGCTGATCGACGCCCGCATCGGCACCACCTGGCGCCGCAACCTCGACGAGCTTTCCCGGCTGCGCGAGCTGGCCACCGACCCGGCGTTCAACAACGCCTTCCGGCTCGCCAAGGCGCAGAACAAACGGCGCCTGGGCGAGTGCATCGCGAAAGAAACCGGCATCGTCGTCCATCCGGAGAGCCTGTTCGACGTGCAGGTCAAGCGCATGCACGAATACAAGCGCCAGTTGCTCAACGTGCTGCACGTCGTCACGCGCTACCAGCAGATCCTCGCCCGCCCCAACGCCAACTGGGTCCCCCGTACCGTGATCTTTGCCGGCAAGGCCGCGTCGGCTTACCACATGGCCAAGCTGGTGATCAAACTCATCAACGACGTGGCGCGCACCATCAACAATGACAAGCGCGTCGGCGACAAGCTCAAGGTGGTGTTCATCCCCAACTACCGCGTTTCCCTGGCCGAGATCATCATTCCGGCGGCCGACCTGTCTCAGCAGATTTCGACCGCCGGCACCGAAGCCTCTGGCACCGGCAACATGAAGTTCGCGCTCAACGGTGCACTCACCATTGGCACCTGGGACGGCGCCAACATCGAGATTGCAGAAAATGTCGGGCTGGACCATATCTTCATCTTCGGCAACCGGACGGAACAGGTCGCCGCGTTGCGCGCCAGCGGCTACAACCCGCGCCGCTACTACGACAACAACTACGACCTCAAGACGGCCATCGACCGCATCGCTCAAGGCGCCTTCAGCCCTGAGGAGCCGAACCGGTTCAACGACATCACCCGCACGCTGCTGGAGTCTGACCACTACCTGCTCCTGGCGGACTACGCTGAATACCTGGCCGCTCAGCAAAAGGTGGACGACCTCTATCGTCGCCCCAGCGAGTGGACACGCCAGGCCATCATGAACGTGGCAGGGATGGGCATGTTCTCATCCGACCGCACCATCCGCGAATACGCGAACGACATCTGGAACGTCAAACCGCTGTTTGACTGAGGCCTGCCCTGGCCAACGCCGCGGCAGTTCCGCCACCGGCGACAGCCGCGCGCACACCGGTACCCGCAGGCCAAGCCCTCGCGCCACAGCACGTGGGTATCCAGCCCGACGCGCACACCCGGAGCAGCGCTGTGCCCACGGAAGTCCGCACACACCGACCTCATTTGCGGCCAGACCCTGCCAACAGCGTGCTGCGCCGCCCCAGGCTGCGACGGTGGACGACGCATCAAGGCAAGGAAAAACAGACTCCCTGGTTTTGCGACGGTGCGGAACGGAAAAATCAACTCAAAGTGACGCGGGCAAATTTCCGCTTGCCCACCTGCACCACATACGTCCCGGCATCCAGCTTCAAGCCTTTGTCACTGATCACGACAGAGTCGATCCGCACGCCCCCACCGTCAATGAGCCGGTTGCCTTCGCCATTGGACGCCACCATCCCTGCGGCATGGAGCAGCGCAGCCATCCCCAACGGCGCACCCGACAGCGACAGCTCGGGAATTTCATCCGGTATGCCTCCCTTGCTGCGGTTGACAAAGTCCCGTTCGGCCGCATCCGCCGCCGCTGCGCTGTGGAAGCGGGCGGTAATTTCCCTGGCCAGCGCCACCTTTGCGTCTTTGGGGTTGCGCCCGCCTTCAACATCTTTCCTGAGCGCCTCAATCTCTGCCAGCGACTTGAATGACAGCAAGGTGTACCAGCGCCACATCAGGGTGTCCGAGATCGACAGCACCTTGGCGAACATGGTGTTTGGCGCCTCGGTGATGCCGATGTAGTTGTTCTTGGACTTCGACATTTTTTCGATGCCGTCCAGACCCTCGAGCAGCGGCATGGTCAGGATGCACTGCGGTTCCTGGCCATACTCCTGCTGCAGGTGGCGCCCCATCAGCAGGTTGAACTTCTGGTCGGTGCCACCGAGTTCCAGATCACTCTTCAGCGCCACCGAGTCATAGCCCTGCATCAGCGGGTACAGGAACTCATGCACCGAGATCGGCGTGCCGGCCTTGAAACGATCGTGGAAATCATTGCGCTCCATCATGCGTGCCACGGTGTACTTGGCCGCGAGCTGGATCATGCCCATCGAACCCAATGGAAGCGACCACTCACTGTTGTAGCGGATCTCGGTTTTTGCCGGGTCCAGCACCAGGCTGGCCTGCTTGTAGTAGGTTTCGGCATTGGCCTTGATCTGCTCGCTGGTGAGCGGCGGGCGCGTGTTATTTCGACCGGAAGGATCCCCGATCAGGCTGGTGAAGTCGCCGATCAGGAAGATCACCTGGTGGCCCAGGTCCTGCAACTGGCGCATTTTGTTCAGCACCACCGTGTGGCCAATGTGAATGTCGGGTGCGGTCGGATCCAATCCGAGCTTGATGCGCAACGGCACACCGCTGGCTTCCGATTTCATCAGTTTCTTCGCCCAGTCGGCCTGTGGAATCAGTTCCTCGCAGCCGCGCAGCGTCACCGCCATCGCTTCGCGCACGCCGTCCGTCAGGTCACCCCCTGGAGAAGCGACGATATTAGAACTAAAGGATTCTTTTTTACTGGGGTTCATACGGGGTTTTTCGGATGCAATCGCCATCCTTCTGGCTATACTTTTAAAGTCTGACCGCGGATTTTAATGGGGCGGCCTTCTAAGGCTGCAAGCTGTTACCTTGACCTGTCCTGGTCACCGGGAACCATCGCCCCTCGCGCTGTCTCCCACATTCTTTCAAAAACCACTGCTGCGGTCTGCCTGCCGGAGCCCTATTTTGATCAATCCGCTACTCGATTCATTGATCGGCCTTGTTCACACCACAAGCACAAGCCTCGCAAGACACCCTCGGCGGGTCATGGGCGCTATCGGCTTGCTGCTGCTCGGCACCGGTGTGACCGCCTTTGGCATCGCCCCCCTCGCACCCGACGCCGCCAAACTGCCGGTCAGTCAGGTCATCGAAGCGCTGGCCGTGGAACCGTTGGCTGTTGACAGCCTCGCCGTCACCGCGTCATTCACGCTGTTTCGCAGTGACACCGTGCGCCGCGACGACACCGCGCAGAGCCTGATGCAACGTCTGGGCGTCAACGACGCAACCGCCTTGGATTTTCTGCGCGCGGACCCGACTGCGCGGCAGCTCTTCAGCGGCATCAACAAGATAGTCAGCGTCGAAGCCAGCGACCGCGGCGAACTGCTTCGACTGACCGCACGCTGGCTACCGGATGAAAGCCGGCAATTCAACCGCCTGGTGATCGAGCGACAGGCGCTCGAACTCCGTTCGCGCCTCGAAACGGGTGAGATGACGGCGTCGTCCCGCCTGGCCAGTGGCACCATCCGCAGCTCACTGTTTGCAGCCACCGATGACGCGAATCTGCCCGACGGCGTTGCCGTCCAACTGGCCGAAATCTTCGCGTCCGAAATCGATTTCCGTCGCGACCTGCGCCAGGGTGACCGCTTCAGTGTGGTTTACGAAACACTCGAAGCCGATGGCGAACCTATGCGCGCCGGCCGGGTGCTCAGCGCCGAGTTCATCAACAACGGCCGCGAGCACGAAGCGTTCTGGTTTGATGGCGAAGGAACAAATGGCGCGTACTACGGTTTTGATGGTCAAAGCTCACGCAAGTCCTACCTCAGCTCCCCACTCGAGTTCTCCCGGGTCAGCAGCGGTTACGGCATGCGCTTTCACCCCGTTTCGGGCGAGCGAAAGGCCCATCTGGGCGTCGACTATGCAGCGCCCACCGGCACACCGGTGCGTGCTGTTGGTGACGGTGTGGTGACATTCGCCGGCTGGCAGCGTGGGTATGGCAACGTCATCGAGATCCAGCACAAAGACCGCGAAAGCACCCTGTACGCACACCTGAGCCGCATTGACGTGAGCCGCGGGCAGCGTGTTGACCAAGGGGTTCGCATCGGTGCCGTCGGCTCCACCGGCGTCTCGACCGGCCCGCACCTGCATTTCGAGTTCAAGGTGAACAATCAACACCAGGATCCGCTGGCCATCGCCCGTCAAGCCGAAAACATCCCCTTGAACCCAGCCCTGCGTGCCCGCTTTGACGAGATGGCCCAACTACAGCGCCAACAGCTTGATGCCGCAGCGACCTTGCAGCAGGCCAGCGCGGAATAAGGCGCCATCAAGGCGTCGCACAGACACCAAGAACAAAAAAAGGAGCCAGCGGCTCCTTTTTTTGTTCTTGAACATCTTCAAACGCTGAAGCTTGAACCGCAACCACAGGTGGAGTTGGCGTTCGGATTTTTGATCACAAACTGAGCGCCTTCCAAGTCTTCCTTGTAGTCGATCTCGGCACCCACCAGATACTGGTAGCTCATGGCGTCAATCAGGAGAGACACCCCGTTTTTGGACATGATGGTGTCGTCTTCGTTGATCACCTCGTCGAAGGTGAAACCGTACTGAAAACCTGAGCAACCGCCACCTTGCACGAAAACACGCAGCTTCAGGTCAGGGTTGCCTTCTTCGGCCACCAGATCGGCCACCTTGGCTGCAGCGCTGTCGGTAAAGACCAGCGGGGCAGGCATTTCAGTCTGGATGTTCTCGGCCATTGCGCTCATGGATCACCTCGTGTCATGGTGGTGACGGGACGGCCCGTCACAGGGAAAAAGGGCATTGCGGGTGACCATCACCCGCAACCAACCTGAATGCTATAGCAAAACGGTCGGAATTGTGCTCAGCCGTTATTTGCCGCCAGTTTCAGTGTGGGTTTGTCTTCGACACCCCCGGTCATGGGCTTGAGCTGCCCGGAGATGGTGGCACCCTGGTGCATTTCCAGCGCTCGGTAGGACACATCGCCTTCAATGCGCGCCTTGGGCTGTAGCTCCAGCAGGTCAAAAGCAAGCACTGGACCCTTCACCATCCCATTGATGATGACGTGATCGGCGTGAATCTGCCCAGTCACACAGGCGGACTCACTGACGACCAGAATGCTCGGCCGCTCATCACTGGCCCGAATGTCGCCCACCACCTCACCATCCACGCGCAAGCCATCATGGAACAACACATTACCTTCAATACGGGTGCCCTGGGCGATCAGACTTTTGATGGGTGGTTGTTTTTTCTTGCCAAACATGGGCTTTCTCCAGACGGCGGATAAGGATTTAACCTAGAAACGGCAGTTGGACAGGCCCGAGTGGGCTGTCAGGGGGTGTGCTGGCAAGGCGCGACGACGCCGCTGGCTACGGCCAGCAAGAAGGAGCAACGCGGCCAGCGCACTGCCTGGCGGCTCAAACGGGTCTGTAGCGCCGTCACCCGGAAGGTGAGCGCCGCCGTGGTCAAAACCATCCATGTTCATGGGCCTTTTCAGCGGAAAGAGCGCGGTCGACTGCCGTTTCTAGGTTTAAAGCTTGATGGTGTGCACCGACTTGACGATGCCGCCTTGAAGAATTTTGGCGGTGACGGCTTTCACCACAGCCAGCCGCGGCACCAACACAATACCCTCTTGCCGCAGGTAGCTCTTGACCAGCACCGATTGCGGTCCTGCGGCATGGACCATGGACCACGGTTTGCCTTCGAGCGTGCCGCTGAACGTGATCTCCAGGGAACCCTTGAATTCTGGCGCATTTTTCAACGCCTGGATCATCAGCGCCTGCCACTTGAGCTCCCCTTCGGACAGGCGCTCAACCTGAAGGCCGCGAATGCTCAGCGCATCGCTGCCCGACCCCGGGATCAGTCGCTCAAAAAACCCAAGGTCCGTACGCAAAGTCTGGTTATCCATTTCCAGCTGACGGATCTGCTGCGCCAGTTGCTCTTGCGCGGTCCTTTCCGCCGTGAGCAAGCTCTCGGATGTGTTGGCAACCGACTGGGCTTTGACCAGGTCGGCGCGCAACTGCTGCACTTCGTCGCGCAATTGCGCCAACTCCTGCTTCGCATGGCGGTCCAGGCCGGCAATGTCCTTGCCAACCTCAAACGCCCACAACGCCAGCGCCCCGGAAAACCCGAGCACCACGGCGCCCAGCAACCAGCGAAACGGCCATGGCAAGGTGCTGCGCACCGCCATGCGGGGCGCACTCACGGTCAGTCGTCGTCGCAACAAGCGCAAACGCATTCAGTCCACCTTTCAAAGTGCAAGCAAACGCAACAGGACCCCAGAATGCAAAAACCGCCCTCAAGCCAAGCTTGACGGCGGTTTTTGCGGCAGCCCGGCGAATTAACGCTTGCTGAACTGCTTGGCGCGGCGCGCAGAGCGCAGACCGACCTTTTTACGTTCGACTTCGCGGGCATCGCGCGTCACGAAACCGGCTTGCGACAGGCTCGGCTTGAGCGTGGCGTCGTAGTCGATCAGGGCGCGGGTGATGCCGTGGCGCACGGCGCCGGCCTGGCCGGACTCGCCGCCACCGTGCACGTTCACCATCACGTCGAAGGTATCGGCGTGGTTGGTTAGCAGCAGGGGTTGCTTGGCGATCATGATCGAGGTTTCACGGCCGAAGTAGGACTGGATGTCCTTGCCGTTCACAACGATCTGGCCGGAGCCTTTTTTCAGAAACACGCGGGCGACGCTGGATTTGCGACGGCCGGTGCCATTGTTCCATTCACCAATCATCTCAAGGCTCCTTTACAGTTCCAGCACTTGCGGCTGTTGGGCGGTGTGCGGATGCTCTGCACCACCGTACACCTTGAGCTTCTTGATCATGGCGTAACCGAGTGGGCCTTTGGGCAGCATGCCCTTGACAGCCTTCTCGATCGCGCGGCCAGGGTGTTTGGCTTGCATGTCGCGAAAATTGGTGCCGTAGATACCGCCGGGGTAACCCGAGTGGCGGTAGTACACCTTGTCGAGGGCTTTGTTGCCTGTGACGCGGATCTTGGCTGCGTTGATGATGACGATGTAGTCACCGGTATCGACGTGAGGCGTATAAATGGCCTTGTGTTTGCCGCGCAAACGGAGAGCAACTTCACTGGCTACTCGTCCGAGGACCTTGTCGGTCGCGTCAATCACAAACCACTCGTGCGTCACGTCAGCGGGTTTGGCGCTGAACGTTTTGGTCATGAGTTTCTCTATTCAAGAAGTGGTTTGGCGGCTCTTTTCCACGGTCGGTTTTTCTCTGATGGAAAACTCTTAGGTGGGTTTGCCGGCTGCTGGTTGCCCAGACGCCGGTCTTCGCCGCGGAGCCATGCGTATCGCTGCGAAGCTTTCCATTGTACGAATAAAAGTACCTGCTCCGCAAGTTTTGTGCAATGCGGTTGTGGGCAACGTGGCCAAAGCGATACCATCAGGGCATGTTCAGTTACCGACACGCCTTCCACGCAGGCAACCATGCCGATGTGCTCAAGCACACCATTTTGATCGCCACCCTGCGCCATTTGATGCAGAAAGAGGCGGGCATCACCCTGATCGACACCCACGCGGGTGCCGGGTTGTACCGGCTGGACGGTGACTACACCGAAACCGGCGGGGAAGCCAAAGACGGCGTGGTGAAGCTGTTCGCTGCACTGCGCCCGGCGGGCAAACCACCGGCCGCCGCAGTGGCGCCCGCGCTGACCGAGTACATGGACCTGATCGCCAGCTTCAACCCGTCTGGCGCCTTGCGGGTGTACCCGGGTTCGCCCTTTGTCATGCACCACCTGCTGCGTGCCGAGTCGCGCGACCGGCTCAAGCTGTTTGAACTGCACCCCACCGACAGCAAGGTGCTGGCGGCCAACATTGCCCAGCTTGAGGCGGGCCGGCAAATTGCCGTGGCGCGCGAAGACGGTTTTGAAGGTATCAAGGCGTATTTGCCGCCACCGCCTTCGGCCAGCGGCTCCAAGCGCGCCGCGCTGCTGATGGACCCGAGCTACGAGGTGAAGACCGACTATGGCCGCGTCAGCGCTTGCATACAGGAACAGCTCAAACGCTTCCCCACAGGCACCTACATGATCTGGTACCCGATCATTCCACGGCCCGAAGCACACGACCTGCCACGCCGACTGAAAACCTTGTCCAACCAATCGAAACGGCCGTGGCTGAACGCCACGCTGGCGATTGGTCAGGACCCGACGCACGGCCCCGAAGACCGCCCCGGCCTGACCGCCAGCGGCATGTTTGTGATCAACCCGCCGCACACGCTCAAGGCGGTGCTGCAAGCGGCACTGCCGCAAATGCTCGCAGTGCTGGGCCGTGGCCGCGGCCAGGGCCAGACGGTGGATTCGGGCGGCTGAGCCCCCGCCCCCGGTAAAACCCTAGTACAGCACCCCACAATTAACCGACCGATCGGTCGGTTAATTGACTATACTGCGGCACACGCGCCCCGTCACGGCGCAGGAGTTGCTCATGTACACGCAATCTTTCAACGTGCCGGACGATGCCGGCGAAGCCAAATCTGCAGGCCTGAAGGCCGTGCCGGCCCCGCTGGGCGAAGCCGAACTGGCTTTGCAGGCGCACTTTGACGCAGTGGTGGACGCCGACGGCAAGATCGAGCCGCGCGACTGGATGCCTGAGGGCTACCGCAAGACGCTGGTGCGCCAGATCAGCCAGCACGCCCACAGCGAAATCGTGGGCATGCTGCCCGAAGGCAACTGGATCAGCCGCGCACCGAGCCTGAAACGCAAGGCCATCCTGATCGCCAAGGTGCAGGACGAAGGCGGCCACGGGCTGTACCTCTACTCTGCCGCGGAAACGCTGGGCACCAGCCGCGACCAGATGCTGGAAGGCCTGCACAGCGGCAAGGCCAAGTACAGCTCCATCTTCAACTACCCGACGCTGAACTGGGCCGACGTGGGTGTGATCGGCTGGTTGGTGGACGGTGCGGCGATCATGAACCAGATACCGCTGTGCCGCTGCAGCTACGGGCCCTACGCCCGCGCCATGATCCGCGTCTGCAAGGAGGAAAGCTTTCACCAGCGCCAGGGCTACGAGGCCCTGCTGGTGATGATGCAGGGCACGGCCGAGCAAAAAGCCATGGTGCAGGACGCGGTGAACCGCTACTGGTGGAAGTGCCTGGCCATGTTCGGGCCACCCGACGCCGACAGCCCCAACAGCACCCAAGGCATGCGCTGGGGCATCAAACGCATCAGCAACGACGACCTGCGCCAGAAGTTTGTGGACGCCACCGTGCCCCAGGCCGAGGTGCTGGGCGTAACGCTGCCGGACCCGGACCTGAAGTGGAACGAAGCCCGCGGCCACCACGACTACGGCCAGATCGACTGGGACGAATTCTGGGCCGTGGTGAACGGCAACGGCCCCTGCAACAAAGAACGCCTGGCCACCCGCGTGAAAGCCCACGAGCAAGGCGCCTGGGTGCGCGAAGCCGCCATGGCCCACGCCGCCAAACAGCAAGCCCGCAACCTGAAGGAGGCCGCATGAGCACCCCCGCATCCGCTTTGAAAGAATGGCCCCTCTGGGAAGTGTTTGTGCGCAGCAAGCAAGGCCTGGAGCACAAGCACTGTGGCAGCCTGCACGCCAGCGACGCACAGCACGCACTGCAGATGGCGCGTGATGTGTACACCCGCCGCCAGGAAGGCGTGAGCATCTGGGTGCTGCCGTCCAACGCCATCACCGCCAGCGAGCCCGACAGCAAGGACAGCTTCTTCGACCCGGCGGCCGACAAGATTTACCGCCACCCGACCTTCTACGAAATCCCGGAAAAAGTGGGGCACATGTGATGAAGGCTGACGAACCGAGCGCCGCGCCAGGCCACCCCAAGCAAGCGAGTCCCCTCCCGGGGGGCAGCGCACCACACGCCGTGGGGGGCGCGGGGGCTCCAGTTGACTATCTGCTGCACCTGGCCGACAACGCCCTGGTGCTGGGCCAGCGCAACGCCGAGTGGTGCGGCCATGGTCCCATCCTGGAAGAAGACCTGGCCCTGGCCAACAACAGCCTGGACCTGATCGGTCAGGCGCGTCTGCTGTACCAGCACGCGGCCAGCCTCATCAACGCTGACCCGGCTGAAGCCCAGCGCTTCGTGCACCTGCAGGGTGCGCGCCAGAACGGTTGGGTCACGGAAGACACCCTCGCCTATTTCCGGGACACCGCCGAGTTTCGCAACCACACGCTGATGGAGCTTCCGCACCACGGCCCGCTGGTGGGCTACGCGGTGAGCGAACGCGACTACGCGGTGACCATTGCACGCAACTTCCTCGTCAGCGCCCTCATGGTGCTGGTGTGGGACGCGCTGCGGGCATCCAAAGACACGCATCTGGCCGCCATCGCCACCAAGTCGCTCAAGGAAGTGCGCTACCACCTGCGCCACAGCAGCGACTGGCTCGTGCGCCTGGGCGACGGCACCGACGAATCCCGGCACCGCGCACAAGCCGCGGTGGACCACCTGCTGCCCTACTGCGAAGCGTTTTGGCAGCCATCCCCCGCCGAGCAGGCGGCTGCGGCACAGGGCAGCGGCGTGGATCTGCGCACGCTGCGCGAGCCCTGGAATGCACTGGTCAACGAGACGCTGCTGGATGCCACGTTGAGCCGGCACGACCAGCCGCACGCAGGCTACGTGACGCAAGGCCATGTGGGCGTGCATTCGGAGCACCTGGGCTTCCTGCTCGCCGAGATGCAGAGCCTGGCGCGCGCACATCCGAGCGCGGTCTGGTGAGCACCATGGGCGTGGCCACCGACGCTTCGCTGCAAGCCATCGCCCAGGCGCTGGCCCACTTGGCCGACCCCGAAATTCCCGTCATCTCGCTGACGGAACTGGGCATCCTGCGTGAAGTGCGGGCGGGCGCAGACGGCACGCCAGAAGTGGTGATCACCCCCACCTACAGTGGCTGCCCGGCCATGGGCCAGATCGAGGACGACATCGTGGCAGCCTTGCGCGAGGCCGGCCTGCCCGGCCGCGTGGTCACGCAACTCTCCCCCGCCTGGACCACCGACTGGATGACCGATGCGGCACGCGAGAAGCTGCGGGCTTATGGCATCGCGCCGCCGCGCTGCACGCAAGCCGCACCCGCCGGTGTGATGCGCTTCAGCCGTCAGGCCGTGACCGCCGAAGCCATTGCATGCCCGCAGTGCGGATCGCTCAACACCACCGAAACATCGCCCTTCGGATCCACCGCCTGTAAAGCCTTGTACCGCTGCCTCGACTGCCTCGAACCCTTCGACTACTTCAAACCGATATAGGCTCACCCCCGCGCCGGGCTTCGCCCGTCACCCCCTCACGGGGGCAACACCTGCGGCCCGGCAGAGCCGGTTCCGCGGTGTTCTGGAAGAAGCACGATCTCGCAACCGACTTGCCCTACGGAGTTAACCCATGACCGCACCCCGCTTCCACGAACTTCCCGTTGCCCGTGTCAGCCCCGAAGCGGCTGGAGCGGTGGCGATCACGCTGGCCGTGCCGCCGGAGCAGATTGATGCCTTCAGTTTCCAGCCGGGCCAGTTCCTCACCGTGCGCGCCACCATTGACGGGCAAGACGTGCGGCGCAGCTACTCCATCAGCAGCCCGCGCAGCCTGCTCACGCAGCAAGGCGAGCTGACGCTGGGCATCCGCCCGGTCGAGGGCGGCGTGTTTTCCAACTGGGCTGCGACCGAACTCAAGGCCGGCGACACACTGCGCGTGATGCCGCCCGAAGGCCGCTTCACCGTTCACAAACCGCGCGCCTTGCACCGCGTGGGCTTTGCGGCGGGTTCGGGCATCACACCGATTTTGTCGATCATGGCCAGCACGCTGGAGGAATCGTCCGACGCGAAGTTCACCCTGGTCTACGGCAACCGCCGTATGGCCAGCGTGATGTTCAACGAAGCCTTGCAGGACCTGAAAGACCGCTACCCCGGGCGCCTCACGCTGATCCATGTGCTCTCGCGCCAGGCGCAAGAAGTGCCGCTGCTGGAAGGCCGCATCGACGGCGACAAAGTGCGCCAGATCATCGACGCGCTGCTGCCGGTGGGCAGCATGGACGAGGTGTTCATCTGTGGCCCCGAGGCCATGATTGAAGCAACGGAAAAGGCCCTGCTCGACACCGGCGTGCGCCCCGACCGCGTGCATACCGAGCGGTTCACCTCGCCCACCCTCGAAGCACTGCCCGCGAGTCAACGACAAGCTGCTGTGTTGGGACACCCGGCGGTGCGCACCGACGGTGAAGTGGCGCTGACCGTGGTGCTCGACGGCAAACCGCACCAACTGCGTATGGACAAGAACGAACGGGTGCTGGACGTGGCACTCAACGCCGGGCTGGACCTGCCGTGGTCGTGCCGGGGCGGTGTGTGCTGCACCTGCCGCGCCAAGGTGATGGAAGGCGCCGTGACCATGGACAAAAACTTCACCCTCGAGCCTTGGGAAACTGAAAAAGGCTTTGTGCTGAGCTGCCAGGCTCGACCCACCACCGACCGGCTGGTGGTGAGCTACGACGAGCGGTGACCCCCTGGGAGCCTGTCGGACTTGAAAATCGCCGGCCACACACGACCCCAGCGGTCCATTTTCCAGCCGCTGCTTGACCCATGGCGCGGCTAAGGACCTGCGAATCGGGAAAAAACTGTCCTCGCAGGGGTCGATTTTCGCTTCTCGGCGCTCCAAGTCCGACGGGCTACGGGCTATGGGCATCACGCCATGCCGTGTGCGCGTTGCGTTATCCCGCCGACATGGGAGGCTGTGACGAAGCCCCCTGCACCGTCCCGGCAGCGCCATCGCGCAACTCGCGCCGCAGGATCTTGCCAATGTTGGTCTTTGGCAGCGGCTCGCTGCGAAACTCGACCACGCGCGGCATCTTGTAGGCGGTCAGATGCTGCTTGCAGTGCGCCAGCACCGCGTCTTCACTCAGGCCAGGGTCGTTGCGCACGATCACCACCTTGACCGCCTCGCCTGAGCGCTCGTCGCGCACACCAATCGCAGCGGCTTCCAGCACGCCGGGGTGCATGGTCAGCACATCTTCAATCTCGTTGGGAAACACCTTGAACCCCGAGACCACGATCATGTCCTTCTTGCGGTCGGTGATGCGGATGCTGCCGCGCTCATCCATCACACCCATGTCACCGGTTCGCAGCCAGCCGTCGGGGGTGAACACCTGGGCGGTCTCCTCAGGGAGTTTCCAATAGCCCTGCATCACCTGCGGGCCACGCAGACAGATTTCCCCCACCTCACCGAATGCGACGGGCCCGCCACCGTCGTCCAGGATCGCGGCCTCCGTGCTCGGAAGCGGCACACCGATCTGACCGCTCCATTCCGGGATGGTGACGGGGTTGGCAATCGCCACCGGAGCGCTCTCGGTCAGACCGTAACCCTCCACCAGCGGAACGCCCGCCCGCTCCCTCCAGCGGTGAGCCACCACGTGCTGCACGGCCATGCCGCCGGCCACCGCCAGCTTGAGTGAGCCCAGGTTCACCGCGGCAAAGCCCGGCGCGTCGAGCAGGGCGCGAAACAGGGTGTTGACGCCGATGATTGCGGTGAAGCGGGTCTGCCTCAGCACCTGGAGGAAAGCCGGCAGGTCGCGCGGGTTCGGAATCAGCACCGCCTGTGCACCCTTGCTGAAGAAGGACAGCGCACCCGTGAGCGCGAACACGTGGTACAGCGGCAGCGGCAGGATGAGCGTCTCCTCACCATCTTTCAGGTTGGGCGACATCCACGCACGCACCTGAAGCACGTTGGCAACCATGTTGCCGTGGCTGAGCATCGCTCCCTTGGCCACCCCCGTGGTGCCACCGGTGTACTGCAGGAAGGCGAGATCGCGATGACCGAGCCGGACGTCGTCTGGCGCCTGCGAGCGGCCCGCTGCCAGCGCCTGTCGGAAGTCCACCGCACCGGCCAGCCGCCACGAGGGCACCAGCTTCTTCACATGCTTGACCACAGCGTTCGTCAGCAGCCGCTGCAACGGCGGCAGCAAATCCCCAACCTGCGTCGTCACGACCGTGCGCACCGGTGTGGCGCCAATCACTTCCTCCAGGGTGTGGGCAAAGTTCTCCAGCACCACGATGGCCCGGGCGCCGGCGTCGTTCAACTGGTGTCCCAGCTCGCGCGGGGTGTAGAGCGGATTGATGTTCACCACCACCATGCCCGCGCGCAAAACCCCAAACAGCGCCACGGGGTACTGCAGCAGGTTGGGCATCATCAAGGCAACACGGTCCCCACGCTGGAGGCCAGCCACTTTCTGCAACCACGCGGCAAAAGCGCGACTGGCTTCGTCGAGTTGGCGAAAACTCATCACCGAGCCCATTGACCGGTAGGCTGGCCGGTCGGCAAACCGCAGGCAGCTGGCCTCAAGCATGTCCTTCAGCGAAGCGAACTGGTGAATGTCGATCTCTGCCGGCACACCGGCCGGGTATTGGCTGAGCCAGGGCTTGTCCATGTGTTCCCTTCCTTCTGCAGATGGCAACTGTGTCTGCACGGCCACCGCCCAATATGCCACGGGGCGTGGCGGTCAGGCTTGCGCGCGATCAAGACCAGGCAGGCCAGCAACGACAAAACAAGCCCGCCGAAGCGGGTTTCTGTTTGGGGTCAGCGGAGAAACCGGATCACACCTTCGCCAGCGCCTGCTCCAGATCGGCCATCAGGTCGTCGATGTGCTCGATGCCGATCGACAGACGGACCATGTCGGCGCTCACCCCAGCTTTCTTCATCTCGTCGGCGTTGAGCTGGCGGTGCGTGGTGGTGGCCGGGTGGCAGGCCAGCGACTTGGCGTCGCCGATGTTCACCAGGCGTGTGAAGAGCTGCAGCGCGTCCTGGAAACGCGTGCCGGCGGCGATGGCGTCGCCCGACTTCAGACCGAAGCTGATGATGCCGGAAGCTCGGCCGCCCATGTACTGCTTCACCAGCGCGTGGTCCTGGTGGGCGGGCAGGCCGGCGTAGTTGACCCAGGCCACCTTGGGGTGATTCTGCAGGTGCGTGGCCACCTTCACCGCGTTCTCGCAGATGCGGTCCATGCGCAGCGCCAGCGTTTCAATGCCTTGCAAAATCTGGAACGCATTCATGGGCGAGAGCGCCGCGCCCATGTTGCGCAGCGGCACCACACGAGCGCGGCCAATGTAGGCGGCGGCACCCAGCGCTTCGGTGTAAACCACGCCGTGGTAGCTCACGTCGGGTTCGTTCAGACGCTTGAAGCGCGCTTTGTGATCCGCCCACGGGAACTTGCCGCTGTCCACGATGGCACCCCCGATGGTGGTGCCGTGGCCGCCGAGGTATTTGGTGAGCGAGTGCACCACGATGTCGGCACCGTGTTCGAACGGGCGGCACAGGTAGGGGCTGGTCACCGTGTTATCCACAATCAGCGGCACGCCGGCGGCGTGGGCCACCTTCGCGAGCGCGCCGATGTCGGTCACGTTGCCCAGCGGGTTGCCGATGGATTCGCAGTAAATGGCCTTGGTGCGCTCGTCGATCAGCGCGGCGAAGGCGGCGGGGTCTCGCGGGTCGGCAAACCGCACCGTGATGCCCTGCTGCGGGAAGGTGTGGGCGAACAGGTTGTAGGTGCCACCGTACAGCGTGGCGGCCGAGACGATGTTGTCGCCGCTCTCGGCAATGGTCTGGATCGCCGCCGTGATCGCCGCCATGCCCGAGGCCATGGCCAGCGCACCGATGCCGCCTTCGAGCGCGGCCAGGCGCGCTTCGAGCACGCCGTTGGTGGGGTTCATGATGCGGCTGTAGATGTTGCCCGCGACCTTGAGGTCAAACAAATCGGCGCCGTGCTGCGTGTCGTCGAACGCGTAGGCCACGGTCTGGTA
This sequence comes from Hydrogenophaga sp., assembly GCA_018333605.1. Classification (GTDB taxonomy): domain Bacteria; phylum Pseudomonadota; class Gammaproteobacteria; order Burkholderiales; family Burkholderiaceae_C; genus Hydrogenophaga. The sequence goes on from JAGXSV010000061.1 coordinate 54,036, forward strand.
GATCGGCACCGCCACCGCCTTGGTGGTGGGGTCGGGGGTGTAGCCGCCGTGCACGGCGATGGTTTCGATTTTCATGGGTATCTCCTGCGAGGGTGGATGTCAACGGGGCGCCCTCATTCTCGCAGCAAGACCACCTCGGTCACACCACGGTGGTGCAGCCCGAGCGCGCTGATCGCACCCAGGCTCAGATCGATGATGCGACTGTGTTTGTAAGGGCCGCGGTCGTTGATGCGCACCACCACTTCCTTGCCGTTGTGCACGCTGCGCACCCGCACCTTGGCACCAAAGGGCAGCGTCTTGTGCGCGGCCGTCAAGGCGTGCATGTCGAAACGTTCGCCACTGGCGGTGCGACGGCCATGAAACCCCGGCCCGTACCACGAGGCCAGGCCCTGCGCAAGCGGCTGGCCTGTCCTGGACGCTTGCGCTGCCCCGACAGCGTCCATCGGTGCATGCAGAACCACCGGCTCGCCCAGCGGCGCCTTGGGTGCGGGCCGCTCGGTCGCCAACGGCGCAGCCGTGCTGGCAGCGGCCTGGGTCGGCTCCGGCATGGTCGCGAACGCAGGTTGAGGGTTGGCGGGCGCTGTCGCCGCCTTGTACGGCGCAGGCGCCTTGTGAGGCACGGCACACCCGGCCAGGGCGATGGAGAGCAAGGCAGCCGCGGTGCGCGGGCGCGGACGGATGCGGATCAACCGTCGAGACGAATGGGGCATGGCGTTTCCTCCTGGCCGGTGAGGCCTGCTTCGCACCTTACCCTAGTTGCAGCCGCTTGACGATCTCCAGCGTGGCAGCGCTCTGGTTCATGGTGTAGAAGTGCAACGCGGGCACCCCGCCGTTGCGCAGCTGGTCACACAGGTCGGTCACCACGTCCAGGCCAAATGCCTTGATGGACGCGGTGTCGTCACCAAAGGCTTGCAGGCGCAAACGGATCCAGCGCGGAATCTCGGCCCCGCTGGCGTCCGAGAAACGCATGAGCTGGGTGGAGCTGGTGATGGGCATGATGCCCGGCACCACCGGCACGCCAGCGCCGAGCTTGTAAGCGTCGTCCACGAAGCGGAAGTAGGCGTCGCTGTTGTAAAAATACTGGGTAATGGCCGAGTCGGCGCCGGCGCGTACCTTGGTGACATAGGCCTGCAGGTCGGCGTCGGGCGACTTGGCCTGCGGGTGCACCTCGGGGTAGGCGGCCACTTCAATGTGAAAGTCGCTGCCGGTCTCACTTCGGATGAACGCCACCAGATCGCTGGCATAGTGAAACTCGCCGCCCAGACCGTAGCCGCTGGGCAGGTCGCCACGCAGCGCCACCAAGCGCTTGACGCCCATCGATTTGAGCGTGGCGAGCTGTTCCAACACACTGGCTTTGGTGGCACCGATGCACGAAAAATGCGAGGCCGCCGCCACACCTTCGGCCTGAATGGCGCTCACGGTGTCAAACGTACCCTGCTGGGTAGAGCCGCCAGCGCCGTAGGTGACCGAGCAGAACTCGGGCTTCACGGTGTAAAGCTGCTCGCGCACCAGGCGCAGTTTTTCGGCGCCTTCGGGCGTCTTGGGTGGAAAGAATTCAAAACTCAGGGGCAGGCCCATGTCGGGTCCTCCTTGAAAAAACGGGGTTGTGCGTCGTCGCAGGCCTTAATCCGCTGCGCGGGCGAACACAAAAAACTCGCGGTTGCCGTCACCACCGGTGATCGGGCTTTCAAAATAGTCCAGCAGCTCCAGCGCGTGGTCGCGGCAGGCTTGTTCCATGCGTTCACGCACCACGGCGTAGCTGGCAGGGTCTTTCACCAAGCCGCCTTTGCCAATCTGGGCGGGTTGCAGTTCAAACTGCGGTTTCACCAGCATCAACATGTGGCCACCGGGCTTGAGCAGCGGCACGATGGCCGGCCACACCAGCGTCTGGGAAATGAACGACAAGTCGCACACGATCAGGTCAAACGGCGCATCGCCACCGCCGGCGGCTGCCAGCGACTCGGCGTCGAGCTCGCGCGCATTGCATTTTTCAATGCACACCACGCGGGCGTCGGCGCGCAACCTGGGATGCAGCTGACCCTGGCCCACGTCCACACCCACCACCTGCGCTGCGCCGCGGTGCAGCAGGCCGTCGGTAAAGCCGCCGCTGCTCTGCCCCACGTCCAGGCAGCGCATGCCCGACACCATCAGACCCAACCGGCTCAGTGCGCCGTCCAGCTTCAGCCCGCCACGCGACACAAAGCGCGATTCGGCTCCGTCCAGCAGCTCCAGTTCCACCGTCTCGCGCAGCTCGTCGCCGTTTTTGGCAACGACTTTCCAGTCGCCCCCCGACACGCGCCAACGCACGCCCGAAGCAATCAGCCGTTGAGATTGAGAACGTGAAGCGGCCAGGCCGCGCTCAACGAGCAGCTGGTCAGCGCGCATGGTGGAGAGGACGGAAGATGAACATGGAAATGAGGGTTAAGTGATGGACGTTGAAGGCTTCGACAGGCTCAAGCCGAACGGACAGACAGACGGCGCGACAGCCGTGCCCCACCAGGGCGCCGCGGAACCGGCTTCGCCGGGTTGCCAGCGCCGCCCCCTGGGGGGTGACGCCGAAGGCGGCGCGGGGGCTACCTTTCAATACCGGTACGTATTGGCTTTGTAAGGACCCTGCTTGGGCACGCCAATGTAAGCGGCCTGCTCGTCGGTCAACTCGGTCAACTGGACACCCACCTTCTTCAGGTGCAGACGCGCCACTTTTTCGTCCAGATGCTTCGGCAGCGTGTAGACCTTGCCCACGTCGTAGCCGTCGGCATGGCAGAACAGCTCGATCTGCGCGATGGTCTGGTTGGCAAAGCTCGACGACATGACGAAGCTGGGGTGGCCGGTGGCGCAACCCAGGTTCACCAGGCGGCCCTTGGCCAGCAAGATGATTTTCTTGCCGTCCGGGAACACCACGTGGTCCACCTGGGGCTTGATCTCGTCCCAGGTCAGCTTTTCCAGCGAAGCCACGTCGATCTCGTTGTCAAAGTGGCCAATGTTGCAGACGATGGCCTGGTCTTTCATGGCGGCCATGTGCTCGTAGCGAATCACATTTTTGTTGCCGGTGGCGGACACGAAGATGTCGGCCTTGTCGGCGGCGTATTCCATGGTCACGACCTTGTAGCCTTCCATCGCGGCCTGCAGGGCGTTGATGGGGTCGATCTCGGTCACCCACACCTGGGCGCTCAGGGCACGCAGGGCCTGGGCCGAGCCTTTGCCCACGTCGCCGTAGCCGGCCACCACGGCCACCTTGCCGGCAATCATCACGTCGGTGGCGCGCTTGATGGAGTCCACCAACGATTCGCGGCAGCCGTACAGGTTGTCAAACTTGCTCTTGGTCACCGAGTCATTCACGTTGATGGCGCGGAACATGAGCGAGCCTTTGACGCTCATCTCGTTCAGGCGCAGCACGCCGGTGGTGGTTTCTTCGGTCACGCCGATGATCTGGGCGCTCTTGCGGCTGTACCAGGTGGCGTCTTCGGCCAGCTTCGCCTTGATGGCGGCATACAGGCAGGTCTCTTCTTCGCTGGTGGGGTTCTCCAGCAGCGAGGCGTCTTTTTCAGCGCGCTTGCCCAGGTGCATGAGCAAGGTCGCGTCGCCGCCGTCGTCCAGGATCATGTTGGGGCCTTCGCCTTCGGTGCCTGCGGCGCCAAAGTCAAAGATGCGGTGGGTGTAGTCCCAGTAGTCGGCCAGGGTTTCGCCCTTGATGGCAAACACCGGTGTGCCGGCGGCAGCAATAGCGGCAGCGGCGTGGTCTTGCGTCGAGAAAATGTTGCAGGAAGCCCAGCGCACTTGGGCACCCAGAGCCTGCAGGGTCTCGATCAGCACGGCCGTTTGAATGGTCATGTGCAGGGAACCGGTGATGCGTGCGCCCTTCAGGGGCTGCCTGGCCGCGAACTCTTCGCGGATGGCCATCAGGCCCGGCATTTCGGTTTCGGCGATCTTGATTTCTTTGCGGCCCCAGTCGGCCAGGCCGATGTCGGCAATGACGCAGTCGGCGTTGACGGTGGAAGGAATGCGTGCGTTCATGGTTCGCTCCAGTGAAGGTTGAATGAACCACCTTGGGCGCGAAATGCAGGCAAAAAAAAGCCCATCGCACCACAGGTGGATGAGCGTCGTTGCATGGATTTCCGAGCCTCACGCCCCGCGCTGGCCGTGGGCCAGGGGTGCGCTGCAACGCTCCTCGGATTCGGAGATTCTAGCGCAGTCCGTCATTTTCGCGTGTGTGGGAAACTGGCGCGCTTTCATGCCCCAGTTTGCCCATTCTCCCCTTTCCAGCTGGCCCGAAGCGGCCCGCGCGCGCATTCGCGGCGTGCTGACCGACATTGACGACACGTTGACCACCGAAGGGGTCATCACGCCTGACGCGCTGGACGCCCTGCACCGGCTGCGGGCCGCAGGCCTGCCGGTGTTTGCCATCACCGGGCGCCCGGCGGGCTGGAGCGAGGCGTTTGCCCTGACCTGGCCGGTGAACGCCATCGTGGCGGAAAACGGCGCGGTGGCACTGTGGCGCAGCCCCACCGGGCAACTGCAGCGCGGTTACCTGCAAGACGCCAGCACACGCCTCGCCAACTTCCACCGGCTGCAAGCCGTGGCCGCATACATTCAGAACGCGCTGCCCCACGCGCGCCTGGCCCAAGACAGCGCGGGACGGGAAACCGACATCGCCATCGACCACAGCGAACACCACCACCTGTCCGCTGCCGACATTCAGCGGGTGGTCCAACTCATGCAAAGCCAGGGTCTCAACGCCACGGTCAGTTCCATCCACATCAACGGCTGGATAGGCGGGCACGACAAACTGGAAGGCGCCCGCTGGATCGTGCGCCAACAGCTCGGACGCGACCTCGACGCGGAACTGGACCAGTGGGTGTACGTGGGCGACTCCACCAACGACACCCGCATGTTTGGCCACCTTCCCCACAGCGTGGGTGTGGCCAATGTGGCGCGGTTCTGGAATGCGCTGTCGCACCGGCCCCGCTATGTGACAGCGGGCGAGCGCGGCGCCGGCTTTACCGAGGTGGTGAACGCTGTGCTGGTCACCCAGGCGCGCTGAACCGCGCCGCGAACCGGCCAGCGGGCTCGAAACGCGCCGGCATCAAGGCGCCTGCTGCGCCACCGCCGCGCCGCTGGGCACCTTGGCCCTTTGGTGTGGGCGGTCCAGTACCCGGTCGGCCAGGCCGCCACCCATCCACATGCCCAGCAGGGTCAGCCACGCCGTCACGGCAAAAATGGCGCCACCGGTCATGCCGGCGCCCACGGCGCAGCCCCCGGCCAGCATGGAGCCAAAGCCCATCAGCACGGCGCCGATGATGTAGCGCGGCATGGTGTAACCGCCGCCAAAGCCTTCCAGCTTCCAGTCGCCGCCCACCAGAGCACCCACCAGCGAGCCCAAAAACACGCCAGGCATCAGCCCCAGACCAAAGGTCCATGGCTCGCCGGGCTCGCTCAGCACCCGCATCAGCCATTCGGCAGAAGGCCCGCTGAAGGTGAGACCCTGAATCTGCACCGGCTCGAAGGAGTTCGCCATCACCTGGTAGGTGCCGGCCCAGGCCAGCGCCACCATCAGCCCGGTGCCAATGCCGCCCGCCCATTTCCAGAAACCCCAGCCGCTGTGGTGCGCAAAAAACAGCGCGGTGATCAACCACACCGCAGCAAACACCAGCCCGTCCCACGGGCCTGCGCCCACCAGTGCCAACACGCTGCGCGCCGGGCCACCGTCCACCACCCACCAGCTGGCCATGGCCTCGCGCAGCGGCGCCAGCACACCGCCCAGCGAAGCCTGGGCCACCACCGCAAAGATCAGCCCCGACAGCAAGGCCCGCAAGTTGCCGTTGGCCGACAGCACCAGCAAGCGGCTGGCGCAACCCCGCGTCATGACCATGCCGACACCAAAAATAAGCCCGCCCAGCAACGCACCCGACAAGCTGCCCTGCGCCGACAGCTGGCGCGCCGTGCTCACGTCCAGCCCGCCCGACACCACCAGCAGCTGCACGCCCACCACCGCCGTGGCAAAGGCCAGCAGCCACACCGCCAGCTTGTCACCGAACTTGCCGTGCCAAAACTCAATGACCGCCGCACGCAGGCAAAACCGCGAGCGCTGGGCAAAAAAGCCGAAGCCCAGCCCCACCAGCAAGCCGCAAAACGCGAGCACCGCAGGTTCGCCCCGGCTCTCAATCCAGCCTGTCCAGTCCATTGTGGTTCCAATTATTTGTATCTGCTTATTTTTGAATGCTGCGCCTGCGAACACCTGTCAGCTTGATCTTCAACAAACTCTGTGCAACGTTTTCAACGGGTTAAGCTCAAACCATCGCATGTTCTGAAACCCGAAAGGACTCCTCCATGGCAATCCCCTGGCTGCTGGCCCTCAAGGTCATCCCGTGGGGCGACGTGATTGAGCACGCGCCCAAAGTGCTCAACGCCGCACGCAAGCTGATGGACCGTCAGCGCACCGAACCCGCGCCCGCTGTGACCACAACCGCCACCGCCGACTGGGTGGGCGACGCCCAGCCAAGCCTGGGCGAACTCAAAAACAGGCTGATTGCGGCCCAGGTGCAGCTGGACCGGCAGGCCGAGATCCAAGAACAACTCACCCAGACGCTGGCCGAACTGGCCGAACAAAATGCGCGCCTGGTGAGCGCCGTGGACGTGCTGCGGCGGCGCACCCGCATGCTGCTGTGGGCCGCGGCGGCACTGGTGCTGGCTGTGGTGTGGCTGGCGTTGCGCTGAGCACCGCCGCCCGCCCATGTGTGTTCAGCACGCCCCTTCGTCGGGGCGCTGTGCGCGCAGCGAAGCGTCGCAACCCACACCGGCCGCGATCCAGCGCCGCGCCAGCCGGCGCAGCAGCGGCGCCGCCCAGCGCCAGCGCGGCCCCAGCACACCCTCGGCATCGCTGATGGCGCCACAGCGATAAAGGCCTTCGGCATCCGCCCAACGCAGCGCATCGCAAGCGCCCGTTCGCTTGCGCGAAACCACCTGCCCCAGCGGGCAAGGTTCAGCCAGGCAACACACCCCGCAGCCGTTGCAGGGCGCGCCCAGCGCTGGCTGGGGCGGTGCGTCGGGGTGGATGTGGATGACCCGCATATGAGCATCAAGGCTACCAGGACCACAGCCCGGTGCAGATCGTGCGCTACAGCAACCGCATTGAAATTTTGAACCCCGGCTTTTCGCTCAAGGACATGGGCAGCCTGGGCACGCCCGGTTCGCGCCTGCGCAACCCGGCCATTGCAGCGGTGCTGCACGAGATCAACTGGGCGGAAACCAATGGCTCAGGCATTCGCACCATGCGGCGCTTGGCGGCCGATGCGGGCCTGCCGTTGCCCGAGTTCGCTTCTGACCGGCAAAAGAACGAGTTCAAGACCACGCTGTTTTTGCACCATCTGCTGCCGGAAGAAGACCATGCGTGGCTCAAGTCATTGACCAGCGAGGCATTGACCGCGGACGAGGCCAAGGCCTTGATTTATGCGCGCGAGACCGGCGCGGTGGACAACACGGCGTGTCGGGATTTTTCGGGCCTGGACACACTGCAAGCCAGCAATGTGCTGCGCCGTTTGCGCGACCGGGGAGTGTTGGAGAAACAAGGGGCTGGGAACCGGACGCACTACACGCTGAGCCATGCCGGTGAGCGGCCAGACCCGCACCCTGAACAGGGCAAGCTGCCCCTGGAAGATGGCAAGCAGCCGCCCGAAGGTGGTAAGCAGGCCCTTGAAGGTGGTAAGCGCAACTTGCCACCTTTGCCCGAATCGCTGGCTCGTCGCCTGCCCAAACAGGGGAAACGCGTGCCCACCGCAGCACTGCGGGCGCTCATTTGCGACCTGTGCGGGTGGCACCCCCTGCGGGGTGAAGAGTTGGCGAATCTCTTGGGCAAAGACCTGAAATACCTGCGCAATCAGCACTTGTCCGCCCTGATCCAGACGGGTGCCTTGGTGTTTTTGTACCCGGAGTCGCCGAACCACAATTTGCAGGCTTACCAGTTGCCGGAGAACAAGCAGCACGCCGCCGACTGACCTCCGGTCACAGTCACGCCGCTACGTTGCCTTGGCTTGGACGCAATGGCGTTCTCGCTGGGGCTTCGACAGGGCCTGTCCTGAGCTTGTCGAAGGGCTCAGCCCGAACGGATGTTTCACACCCGTGCCAGCACCGGCCCGAGTACTCGCCCGGTGTGCGTGTCCAGCCGCACCACCTCTTCCGGCGTGGTCGCCGCCACCACACGGCCACCGCCACCGCCGCCTTCCGGCCCCAGGTCGATGATCCAGTCGGCTTCGGCCATCAGGTCCAGGTCGTGCTCGATCACGATCACGCTGTGGCCGCCGTCCACCAGCCGGTGCAGCACGCGAATGAGTTTCTCCACGTCGGCCATGTGCAGGCCCACGGTGGGTTCATCCAGCACATAAAGCGTGTGCGGGGCCTTCTGGCCGCGGCGGGTAACGTCGTCGCGCACCTTGCTGAGCTCGGTCACGAGCTTGATGCGCTGCGCCTCGCCGCCGCTCAGCGTGGGGCTGGGCTGACCCAGCGTGAGGTAGCCCAGCCCCACGTCTTTCAGCAGCTGCAGCGGGTGGCTGATGGCGGGCATGGCGGCGAAGAATTCGACCGCTTCGTCCACCTCCATCTGCAACACGTCGCCGATGCTCTTGCCCTTCCAGGTGACAGCCAGGGTTTCGGGGTTGAAGCGCGCGCCATGGCACACCTCACAGGGCACTTTCACGTCGGGCAAAAAGCTCATCTCGATGGTGCGCATGCCCTGCCCTTCGCAGCCCGGGCACCGGCCTTCGCCGGTGTTGAAGCTGAAGCGGCCCGGGCCGTAGCCACGCGCTTTGGCTTCAAGCGTGTCGGCAAACAGCTTGCGCACCGTGTCCCAGAAACCGATGTAGGTGGCGGGGCAGCTGCGCGGCGTTTTGCCGATAGGGGTTTGGTCCACTTCCAGCACGCGGTCCACCAACTCGGAGCCAATGAGTTTGTCGCAGCCGGTCCAGGTGGGACGCTCGCCCGCGTCCCACGCGGTGCGGCCGGCGAAGGTGCTGCGCTGCGACACGGCCACGGCCGCGTTGGTGAGCAACACGTCGCGCGCGAAGGTGGATTTCCCCGAACCGCTGACGCCGGTGACCACCACCAGGCGCTGCAGGGGGACCGCGACGGTGAGGTTTTGCAGGTTGTGCAGGCGGGCGCCGCGAACTTCGAGCCAGGGTATAGCCCCCTCCCCCGCTGGGGGAGGGCTGGGGTGGGGGCTC
>JAGXSV010000062.1 GCA_018333605.1 Hydrogenophaga sp.
GGTGCAGGCGGGCGCCCTCGCGCAGGTGCAGCCGCGCGGCCGACAGGTCGCCCGCCAGCCACTCGGCTTCGCCGCGCAGCGTGACACCAAAGGCATGGCCGCGCGCGGCGCCCAGCCGCTGTGCTTCGGTGGACAGGGCGCAGGCAAATTCGATCACGTCGGCGTAGGGCCGTGCGCCGTACAGAAAGCGCTGCGTGATGCAGAGGTGACCGTCAAACACCCGCAGCGCCAGGTGCGGTACAGCGCAGGTTTCCTGCAAGTCGGCCCACACGCTGCGGTGCAACTCACCGCGGGCGTGCGCCGCCGCAGCCTGCGCCCACGATGCGATCACCAGCGCCGTGGTGTCGCCCGATTCGAGCGCCAGCCGGCGCGCCACGGCAGCCTTGGCGGTACCCATGGCGGGGTCGGCCACCCCCAGCGCGGCGGCGCCGCTGTAGGCCAGGGCTTCGCTCAGAAGGCCGTCCACCGAGGTGGGACGCACGCCCTGCAGCGCCAGCAGCGCGCCTTTCGGGTCGCCCTGCTTCACCTGCGCCAGGGCGGCCTTGGCCCGCAGATTGTGGCTGTCGGGTTCACCGGCCGCGTCCGCCGCGAGCCGGTAGGCGGCCATGGCAGCGGGGTCGCCCATGGCGTCCAGCGCTTCAGCGCGCAGTCGCAGCGCCTCGGCGTGGTCCGGCTGCAAAACCAGCAAGGGTTTGAGATGGTTCAGGGCGTCGCTGAAGGCGGCCAGCCGCACGGCCTCGCGGGCGGCGGCCACTTGCCAGGGCACGGCGTTGCGCGGCTGGCCACCCTCCAGCCAGTGGCGGGCCACGCGGGCCGGTACGGCGTCCATCTCGGCCAGTTGCGCGGCCATCTGCCGGTGCATGGGCTGGCGGCGGTGGGGCGGCACCTGGTCCATCAGGGCCTGGCGCACCAGACCGTGCCGAAAACGGTAGCGCCCGTCGGCCACCACCAGCACGCCAGCATCCAGCGCGCCATCCAGCGCCGCAAGACCGGGCACCTCGGCCAGCACCGCCAGCGCCTCCACCGTGCGCACATCCAGCTCGTCGCCACCCAGCGCCAGCCAGCGCAGCAAGGCCAAGGCATCGGCGGGCACGTCGCACAGCCGCGCGGTGATGGCCTCGGCGCTGCTGCCTGGTAACCGTCCGTGGTGGCCCGGCGCGGCGCAGCGGGCGAGCTCGATCACGGCAAACGGGTTCCCTTCGGCGGCCTGCACGATCCGGGACAGCACCTCGTCGGGCAGCGGCGCGGGCTGCGCCTGCAGGGCCAGACGGCGACCGTCGTCGTCGTCCAGCGGCTCCAGATCGATCGTCTGCAGCACGCCCGCACGCTGCAGCCGCGACACGGCCTGCGCCAATGCCGCGGCCGCGGCCAGCGGCCGTGTGGCCAGCAGCAAGCACACCGGCGCCCCCGCCTTCGCCAGTTGCATCAGGACATCGACATCGGCGTCGTCCAGGCGGTGAGCGTCGTCCACCAGCAACAAGACGGGGGCGCCGGGCGCAGCCGCCAGCAGCAGGCGCCGCAGGGCACCCACCACCTGGTGGCGACCCAGCGGTCCGAGTGGTGCATGGGCCGGTGCGGCCAAAGCGCTGAGCTGCGCGAGCACGGTGCGGGCCGGCGCGCCGATGCGGTCCAGCACCGCACGGTCGTCCAGGATCAGGCGCTCGGCGAGGGACGCCACGACTTCACAGGTTCGGCCACTCCCGGCGGCATCGATACGCAGCGCGGTCCAGCCGCGCCTGCGGGCCTGGACCTCGATCTCGCGGCACAACGCGCTCTTGCCCATGCCGGCCGACCCGCGCAGCACGATGCCGGCCGGTCGCTCGGTGGCCGGCATGCCCAGCAACGCCGCCACCTGGGCCAGCACCGGCCCCCGGCCCACCAACGTGGGGCCCACGGCCTGCAAGCCGGCCACACACCGCTCGTACAAAGCCTCGGTCTGCGCTTCGGGCGACACGCCCAGCGTGTGCTGCAGCGCTTCGCGCAATTGCGCGTACCAACGCACCGCCGCGGCGCGGTTGCCCACGGCCAGTTCGCGCTGCATCAGCGCGCGGTGGGCGGGCTCGTCGGTGGGATCCTGCTGCGCCAGTCGCTCCCACTGGGCGCTCGCGCGCAACAGCTCCAGGAAGCGCGCCTGCAGGCGTTCACGGGCCGGCTCGGTCCAGGCCTCGTAGCGGGCACCGGGCAGCAGGTCGCCCGCGTAGTGGCCTGCGGCATCGGCGCAGGCCGTGGCATCGCGCAAACCCAGCGCCGCCAGGGCGCGCTGCTCGAACGCATCGGCATCGACGCTCAACGGGCGGTCGGGCCACAGCACCAGTTCACCGGCCTGCAACACCAGACTGTCGTGCCGGCCCAGCGCCTGCCGGGCATGGTGCACGGCCTTGCGCAGGTTCGCTGCAGCGGCTTCGGGTTCCAGCTGCGGCCACAAGCTGTCCATGATCAGGTCGCGGTGCAGGCGGTGGCGTGCTTGCAGGCTCAGCAGTTGCACCAGCTGCATGGCGCGCAGGCTGGGCCAGCGGTCGGCAGCGATCTCGACGCCATCGACCGCCACGGCGAAACGCCCCAGCAAACGCACCTCCAGCGGGACTGGTTCCATCATGTCCATGACCCGCAGTGTGCGGCGCCCGACCGCACTCCGCAAGTGCCGGTGGTCCGAGGAACGTTTGAGGAACAGGGCCGGTACATGCTCCATGACGGCAGGTCAAACCCGACCTGCCGTACCGTTCAGGAGCACATCATGACCACGACCCATCTGGATGTTCACTCGCCCGGCAACGGACACGCGGCACTGACCTTGCCGCAACCGCTGTCGCCCGAGGCGCTGCTGCAACTGGAGCAGGCGCTGGCCAGCGCGCTGGGGCAGTTGCACCACGAAGTCTGCATCCACAGCAGCGACCCCGGCCAACTGGAGTACGCCTCATGGCTGCACCAACTGCGTTCGCCAGTCCCTTGAGCAACCGGGGCAGGCATCCCTTCACCGCTTCACCAAAGGAGAGCACCATGAGTCAGGACACGGCTACTTTGTACGATCGCCTCGGCCGCCACGAGGGCATCACGCGCATCACCCGCGAGCTGATCAAGAACCACATGGCGAACCCGCTCGTCAACATCCGCTACGCACAGGTCGACGACATGAACCGCCTGGAGCGCAACGTGATCGATTTCTTCTGCATGGGCGCGGGTGGCCCCGAGACCTATGGCGGCAAAGACATGCTGAGCACGCACCGGGGCATGAACATCAGCGAGCAGGAGTTTGTGACCGTGATCGACGATGCCATGGCGGCGCTGGAGACCTGTGGCATCGACCTTCCGGTGCGCAACGAAGTGCTCGCCATCCTGTGGTCGCTGAAGGGTGAGGTGGTGCGCGTCTGAGGGGCCCGCTCAGCGCGCCACGGTGCGGCCGTTGTCGTCTGACAGCACAATCTCGACGCGGCGGTTCATCTGGCGGCCGGCGGCGGTTTCGTTGCCGCTCACGGGCGAGGCCTTGCCATAGCCGCGGGCGGTCACGCGCGCGCTGTCGATGCCCTGGCGCATCAGCGCGGTGCGCACGGCGTCGGCGCGCTGGCCCGACAAGGCCAGGTTGTGGCTGTCGCTGCCGGTGCTGTCGGTAAAGCCTTCCACCAGCACCGTGCGTTGCGGGAACTCTTTGAGCACCGCCACCAGCTGGTCGACCATGCGCAGGCCGCCGGGCTTGAGCTCGGCGCGGTTGACGTCAAACAACACATCGCCCAGCGTGACCACCAGGCCGCGCGGGGTTTGCTTGGCGTTGAGTTCCTTCAGCTGGGTTTCGAGCAGGCGGTTGCGCTCCATGGCCAGCTGGGTCTGCTGCTGGGCCTGGGCCGACTCGTTGCGTGCCATCTCGGTGCTGCGCTGGGCGGCGGCGGCGTTCAGCTGCGCGGTGGTGGCGGCCTGCTGGGCCACGGTGGCGCTGCGCTGGGCGGCATCGGCTTCCTGGGTGCGGGCCTGCAACTGCACCTGGGTGCGGTCGGCACCCGCGCTGGCCACCATAGTTTCAGCGGTTTTCATGTTCATGGTTTCGCGCACGATGGCCACGCGCTGTGACGCCAGGTAGGCGAGGTGGTTGACCTGTGCTTCGTCTTCCTTGCTGCTCCAGGCGGTGTTGGCCTTGTTCATGGCGTCGCTGGCCAGTTTCATGTCGGAGCCGGCGTTGTTCTGGGCACGCGGGTCGGCTGTCACGGCGCGGTATTCGGTGCGCGCCTGCTCCAGCTGGGCATTGCCCTTGGGCACGCTGCTACAGCCCGCCAACACAGCCAGGGCAACGGCAGACAGAGCGATCAGATGGGAAGTTTTCATGGGATTCTTTCGGATGAGGATGCGGGGCGGCGTGGCGTGTGAACGGCGCTTTACTGGGCGGCTCGCTCAAGTTCCTGACGCAGCACCCGGTTGCCTTCACGCAGTTCGGTGGCGGCTTTGGCGGCCTGGACGTTGCGGGCCTTGGCCTCGGCCAGACGAGCATCCACCTGCGCGGCCTCGGCCAGCATCCGGGCGCGTTCAAACTTTTCTTCCACCATGGAGGCATTGGCCCGGGCCAGCTTGTCGCGTGCCATGGCCATTTCGGTCGGTGCCAGCGCCACGGCGCCCGCCCGCTCGGCGCTGGCCACCGCGGCGGTCGACACGGCGATTTGCTCGGTGGGCGCGGGCACGCTGGCGCAGCCCATTTGCAGCGCTGCAGCCACCAGCAGCGCCCCCGACAGCCAGGGCAGGGTGCGGCGTACAGCGGCGGCTTGTGGTGTCGCGGGATGGGCTGCAAGCTTGAGAGGGACGTTGTTCATCATGGGGTGCTCCAGGGTCATCAAAAGAGGGGGCTTCGGTTGCGGAGGGTCCGCAGCGGCAGGGGAACTCACCGGCTCAGCATGAGCGCTAGCGGCGTGGGCGTCGGTGCACTGGCGCACATAGGCCCCACATGCGCTCGCCCGCCATGGGACGCCCCGTGTGACCGAGCGACTGGCGGGCGCTCAGCGGGTGAGCCAGCGCGTGGTCGCACGATGGAGCAGACCATCCCAGAACCGCGTGGTCACGCCGTAGCCGCTCACGGGATACACATGGTGGTGCTGGGCATGCCAGCGCTTGCGCTGGCGCAGCCAGGCGTTGTCCATGCGCCAGTGGTGAATGGCGTGGTGCACCGTGGAATAGAACAGATAGCCCACCAGCATCCCCAGCGTGAGCGCGGCCGCTGGCGACGGCCCCAGCGCCCACCGTGTGGGCAGGTACACCAGGCCCAGGAACAGGGCCGCGCTGACCAGCGTGGGGGTGCTGATCAGGGCCTCGGGCCGGCGGTGGTGCTCGTCGTGCCAGCGGCTGAAAGGCAAGAGACCGTGCTGCACAAAGCGGTGCAGCGCGTATTCCACCGTTGTCCAGGCCAGCATGCCGAGCAGCGCCCAGCCCGCCAGGCGGCCCCAGTGGTGCAGCGGCGCCAGCACCACCAGGTAGCCCAGCAGCGCCAGGCAGGCGGCGCCGTAAAAGACGAAGTCCAGCGCATAGGCCATCGGGCTGTGGTCGGTGCTCAACAGTTTCATGCGATCTCCTGGGTCGGTCGGATGGGCCAGACCGGCGATGGTGCCGGGCGGATGGGCGCAGGTCTGTGCGCTGTCGAACGCGCACGGTGCTTCAGCGCACAGACGCCCCGACGCGCTTGTCCTAAAAAGAGCTGTGGTGAGCGTTTTCTGCCCATCCAAACCAAAGGATTCACATGAACTGGGACACCATCCAAGGCAACTGGAAGCAACTGACCGGCCAGGCCAAGCAGCAGTGGGGCAAGCTGACCGATGACGATCTGCAGGTCGTGGCCGGTCACCGCGACCAGCTCGCTGGCAAGATTCAGGAGCGCTATGGCATCGCGAAAGACGAAGCCGAGAAGCAACTGAAGGACTGGGAAGACCGCGCCGACGACAGCTGGCTGAAATAAGCGGCCCCTTCGTCGCTAAAAACGACAAGGCCCCGGGCAGGTGACTACCCGGGGCCTTGTCATGTCGGTCAGCGGCTGCGACAGGCGCCCAGGCTCAATGCCGGTGCACCGTCAATTCGGCATGGATCTGCTTGTCAGCGGCGTAACAGCTGCAGGCCTCGGCCTCCAGGGCGGCACGGTCGAGCACCGTCACCGTGCCGCGGTGGTATTTGATGATGCCGCTGCCCTGAAAGACCCCGGCGGCCACGGTGACGCCCACACGGCGCACACCCAGCATCAGTGCGATGACTTCCTGGGTGAGATGGAAGGTGTCCGAGCGTGCGCGATCCTGGCTCATCAGCAGCCAACGGGCCAGGCGCGGGCCGATCATGTGAAAGCGTTCGCAGGCCGAGGCCAGCGCTTGCTGGTGCAGCCGCACCAGCAAGCTCACGCGCACCACCTCTTGAAGTTCGTGAATTTCAGCCAGGCTCGCACGGAACGCATCGGCGCCGATGCGCCAGCTGCTGCCCGGCCCCTGCACCAGCGCACGCCAGGGTGTCTTGGCCAGGCCCAGCACCAGCTCGGAACCCAGCATCGACTCGACGCCCACCATGCCCACTTCCAGTGGCGGATGGCTGTCCACGTCGATCACCAACGAGATAAAGCCCGTGCGGGGAAAGTAGGCATGGGTCAGGGGTTGGTCGCGCACGCTGAGCTCGGCAGACAGCAACAGCTCAAACGGTTCACAGCGGGTCAGAAAACGGCGACGCACCACGGCAGGAAGCTGCTGGATCAGTTGGTTTTCGGCGGATGCCATGCGTGGGGTTCCCGGTGAAGACGAAGGACTCCGGTGCACCCGGACTGAACAACACAACGGGCACAAGGAAGGCTGAAAAAACATGATGACCCGATTGGACCCCCCCGACTGTGTGGCAGCGCACATGGGCCGTTGTGCAGCCCGCGCGCAACATGTTCGGCAGCGCACCGACGCTTCTGTGCAGCGGATCTAAAACCCCAATGTGCACTTTGCGCAAAGCGTCTCAACGCCGAACCCACGAAAGATCCCATGACCCATTCCACCCGCCGCCCCTCCCTGCGCCCGACCCTCCAGCTGATGTGCCTGGCCGGCCTGAGCACCTTCCTGGCGCTGCCCGCCATCGCACAGGACACCAGCCATTACTACGGCGGCGTGTCCGTGGGCCAGTCCAAAACCCAGACCGACGCTGCCGGCCTGACCTCAGGTCTGCTGCCTGGCGTGGGCGTGCTCAACAGCACCACCGATGAAAAAGACACGGCTTACAAGCTGTTTGGTGGCTACCAGTTCAACCGCAACATCGCCCTGGAAGGCGGCTACTTCGATCTGGGCAAAAACAGCTTCAGTTCCGCCGTGGTGGGCGGCACAGTGGCCGGCGAATCCAAGGTGCGCGGCCTGAACCTCGACCTGGTGGGCACCCTGCCCTTCACCGAGCGCTTCTCGGCACTCGCCCGCGTGGGTGTGCAGCACGCCTGGAGCAAGAGCACCGCCAGCGGCACCGGCGCCGGCGCCGGGGTTGCAACCAGCAGCAAACGCGACGACAGCGGCGTGAAGGTGGGCTTGGGTCTGCAATACGAAGTGAGCCCGGCGGTGTGGATCCGTGGTGAAGTGGAGCGCTACCGCATCAAAAACGCGGTGGGTCAGCGCACCAACGTGGACGTGGCCACCGTGAGCCTGGTGTTCCCGTTTGGCCGTGCCCCGGTGCAGCGCGTGGCCGCCGCGCCCGCCTATGTGGCACCCGCGCCCGTGGTGGTCACCCCAGCACCGCAGGTGGTCATCGTGACGCCGCCCGCACCGGTGGTGGTGGCTGCGCCCGTGCCGCAGCGGGTCAACTTCTCGGCCGATACGCTGTTTGGCTTTGACGCCGCCACCGTGCGCCCCGAAGGCCGCGCCGAACTGGACAAGTTCACCGGCCAGCTGCAGGGCACCCAGTTTGACCGCATCGTTGTTGAAGGCCACACCGACCGCAAAGGCTCAGCTGCCTACAACCAGGCGCTGTCGACCGAGCGCGCCGAATCGGTGAAAGCCTATCTGGTGAACACCGGCAAGGTGGACCCCGCCAAGATCAGCGCCGTGGGCAAGGGCGAAAGCATGCCCGTGACCACCGCTGCCGATTGCTCGGACAAGCTGCCGCGCGCCCAGCTGATCACGTGCCTGCAGCCTGACCGCCGCGTGGAGGTGGAAGTGACCGGCACCCGCTGATCACGCGCCCGGCCTCTGCAAAGAGGCTGGCACCACAACAGACCTGCTCCCAGTCCCGTGCTGGGGGCAGGTTTTTTTTCGAACCAATGCGGGAGGATGTGGCCCCGCGAACCGGGTGAGACATCCTTTGGAGGGGTCATCGTCCCCCGCCAGCTCAGGGGAGTCGCACCGGCGCCCTACCCCGACGCGAGGCGGCCAGGCTGCGGCCAACCGGACGCCGCCAGCCAGGTCGAACCGGTCGGTCCGGGCACAGGTTTGAGGCGCTTGGCGGGTGGTTCCCGGCGGCGCCGAAGCGCCATCTCCCGGCCCAAGGTGAGCGTGTCCAGCCCGGCCAGACGCACCGCCACAAACAGTTTGGCAGGGGCGGCATTCATCCATGGCAGCACGCAATCGCCCATGTCGGCCACCACCGCGTCGCAGGCCCGGTCGCCGGGCGGCATTTCGTCCAGCTGGGCGATCAGGCCGCGCAGCCGCGCGTGGTCGCAAAACGTGGCTTGCGCAGACGCCGTGCGACCCAGCACCCGGCGCACGGCGGGATAAAAAATGCCTTCTTCCAGATGCGCCAGCCGACTGAGCGCGTCGCACAGATCGTCCACCCGTTCAGCCCGGCCCTCTGCGCCTGTCTCGTCCGTCAGGCGCAACTGGTCGTATTGGCGCAACAACTTGCGAATCTGCTCATGGTCCAGCAACAACTGGTCCAGCGCATCGCGCACGCGCGGGGGACATTTGGGACGCATACCAAGGTTCCTGAAGTGAGACGCAGAGCAGAAGCCGTGCCGCTCAGGCTTTCAAACCGCCAAACCTGGCGGGAGCAGGCGGTCGTACTCGGTCTTCACCACCTGGTAGCACTCGCAGGTGCGTTGCTCCAGGCCCGGACGGTCCAGCGCCTTGATGTGGCCGCGTGCGTAACTGATGAGACCGGCCTTCTGCAGGTTCAGCGCGGCCTCGGTCACACCCTCACGGCGCACGCCCAGCATGTTGGCAATCAGCTCCTGCGTCATGACCAGGTCGTTGCCGGGCAGGCGGTCCAGGCTCAGCAGCAACCAGCGGCACAGCTGCTGATCCAGTGAATGGTGGCGGTTGCACACCGCCGTTTGCGTCATCTGGGTGATCAGGGCCTGGGTGTAGCGCAGCAGCAGGTGCATCACCGGGCCGGAGCGGCCAAACTCGTCCTTCATGGCGTCGGCGCGCATGCGAAAGCCCTTGCCGGCGCTTTGCACCACCGCCCGGCTGGGCGTGGAGCCGCCGCCCATGAAAATGGAAATGCCCACGATGCCCTCAAGGCCCACCACGGCAATTTCGGCCGAAGCACCGTTTTCGAGCACGAACAGCAGCGACACGATGGCATTGGTGGGAAAGTAGACGTGGCTCATTTTTCCGCCCGATTCGTACAGCACCAGACCCAGCGGCAGATCCACCAGCTCCAGCTGGGGTTGCCAGCGCTGCCATTCCGCTTCGGGCAGGGCGTCCAGCAACTGGTTCCCGCGTGTCGCTCGGCTGGTGGTCGCAGTGGCAGAGGCAGAGGCAGAGGCCGTCATGGGCGATCCTTCATCGGTGTTGTTGTGCTGAACTCGAAAGAGCCCGCCCAATTTCAAAACAGGCATGGTTTCACACAATGACCCTGTGGTCTGTGCGGTATAGCACATACGCCTGTGCCATCCCACCTGTGCAACGACGAGGGCTCCTGCCCATCAGGCGCGGTTCAAGCCCTGAGCGACCACGGGATCACGACACCGCCCTGCGTTTCCCCGGGGATGCCTTGCAGCGACAGGCGTCGCGTGCGGCTGTTTTGAACCTCGCAACGTGTCTGCCATCTCGCCGGGTTCGCCAACCCGTTCAAAGCGCCATCAGGGAAGCACCCAGCAGCACGGCGAGCAACCAGGCCGAGGTGACGAAACGTTCGGCCACGAGGCGCCGAAGTTCGACCGCCCCGTTGTCCAGGCGCTGGCGCGGTGTGTCGTCGCCCGGAGGACCGCACGACGAGGCGTCCCCGTGGGGGGCAAGCGGGGCATATTTGGACATGAGCAACTCCGTCAGCAGAAGGCGGGTGGGAAGGGTGAGAAAACAGCGAACCCCAGTTGTAGTGGCGCACGGCGCTGGCGTCTGTTCGATAACAAACATGCCGGGCGTTTGAACCTAGAAACGGCTGCGACGCGAACACCGCTTGTGCGCGCCAGCGAACAGACGCGGTGCCGCGGGCCGCGTAACGTGTGTCCATCTCCTGGTTTTTGAGCCGCTCGGGTGCTGGTTGCGCCGCACGGTTTCAAGGCCAGGCCCCGTCCCGCTGTCACGCCAAGGAACCCCATGCAAACCAACCCCTCTCGCTTTCACTGGAAGTCTCTCGCCTCCGGCCTCACCGCCGTGGCTGCCTTGGCCCTGGCCGGCTGCGCCACGCCCTTCCCGGTGTACAACCAGCCGGTGGTGCAAGCCGCCCCTGCACAGGTGTACACCTACCCCAGCCAGCAGGTGCCCCAGCGAGACTACCGCCGCCGCAGCAACGAACAGCTTTACCAGGCCGACGTGACGTCGGTGCGCGCCGTGATGGGTGCGACCGAACAGCGTTGCTGGATGGAACGCGAAGCCGTGCCGGAGCGCCCGGCAGCCAACGTGCCCGGCGCGCTGATCGGCGCGGTGATCGGCGGCGTGCTGGGTCACCAGGTGGGCGGCGGCAGCGGGCGCGACCTGGCCACCGTGGGCGGTGTGCTGGCGGGTGCGGCCATCGGCTCCAGTGTGGGAACCGACCGATTCGGCAACACCGTGAGCACGCAAGACGTGCAGCGCTGCGCCAACGAACCCAGCCGCAGCGAGCCGGCTTACTGGGACGTGACCTACACCTTCCGCGGCATCACCCACCGGGCGCAGATGACCTCGGCACCCGGACGCAGCATCACGGTGAACAGCGCGGGCGAGCCCCGCATCTGATTCGCCGCGAACGCCACCGAACCGCCATTGTTTGTTTGGCTTTATGCTGCGTGGGTCCCATGGCCCGCGCGGCTTTTTTTTCGTCAGTTTTTCTTCAGGAGAGACCCTATGCTCACGAACAAAGTGGTTTTGATCACCGGTGCCGCGTCGGGTATTGGCCGCGCCGTGGCGCTGACCTGTGCGCGCGAAGGCGCGTCGGTGCTGGTCTCCGACCGGGACGATGCGGGCCTGCAGGAAACCGCTGCCCTGGTGCGCGCGGTGGGCAACGAAGCCCTGGCCGTGACGGCTGACGTGGGCAACGCCGCTGATTGCCAACACCTGGTGGAACGCTGCTGCGCCCACTTTGGACGGCTGGACGTGGCCGTGAACAACGCCGGCATCGCGGGCCCCAGCGCCCGCACGGCCGACTACCCGCTCGACGGCTGGGCCCAGGTGATCCAGGTCAACCTCTCGGGCGTGTTCTACGGCATGAAGTACCAGATCGAGGCGATGTTGCGCACCGGCGGCGGCTCCATCGTGAACGTGGCGTCCATCCTGGGCGCGGTGGGCTTTGCCTCGGCGCCGGCCTACGCAGCGGCCAAACACGGGGTGGTGGGTCTCACGCAAACCGCTGCGCTGGAATACAGCGCCGAGGGTGTGCGCGTCAACGCGGTGGGCCCGGGGTTCATTCGCACGCCCATGATCCAGACGCTGGACGCCGACCGCGCGGTGCACGACATGCTGGTGTCGGCCCACCCCATCGGGCGGCTGGGCGAGTCTGAAGAAGTGGCCGAGCTGGTGGTGTGGCTGGCCTCCAGCCGGGCCTCGTTCGTGACCGGTGCCTACTACCCGGTGGACGGCGGCTACCTGGCGCGCTGAAGAACCGAACCGCAGCCCGGGGTGACCGCGGGCACGGCGTCCCGCCGTTCAGCCGAGGATCTCGACCCCGAAACCCCGGTAGCCCACAAAGTTGCAGGCGGCGTCAAACATGGGCGTGCCGCTCACCCGGTAATGCTTCTGCACCCCGTTGGCATACTGGCGGCTCAAGCCCTCGTCCAGAAACGGCGTGCGGGCGTTGATGCGGGCCTGCAGCGCCTGGCGCTGCGTTTCGTCCCAGCCGTCGTCGGCCGGCGCCACCTCGCTGCCGGCCAGCGCATCCACGCGCAGGCCCAGCATCTCCAGCACCGGGCCCGACACTTTGGTGAAGTGGCCTTCGTGGTCCTGTTCCCAGTACCAGTCGGTCGCCAGCTCGGTCAGGCTGCGGTAACGCGCTTCGCTCTCGCGCAATTCAGCCGTGCGCTCCAGCACCTCGGCCTCCAGCCGCTTGTTCTGGTTGGCCAGGCGCTGGTACAGCAAGCGCACTTCCAGCAGGTTGTGAATGCGCGTTTTCACCTCGACCAGGTCAAACGGTTTGCTCACGAAATCTTTGGCACCGGTCTGCAGCGCACGCAATTTGTGACCCGGCTGGGCCGTGATCACCAGCACCGGCACGTAGTCGTTGGCGTTGTTGGCTTTCAGGCCTTCCAGCACCTGAAAGCCGTCCATCACCGGCATCTGCAGGTCCAGCAAGATCAGGTCAAACGGGTGGCGGCGGTGCAGTGCACACACCGTGGTGGGGTCTTGCGTGCTGAACACCTGGGTGTAGCCGGCCGCTTTCAACATCTCTTCGAGCAGGAGCACATTGGCCGCCTGGTCGTCCACGATGAGAATGCGGGCATTGAGCAACTCCTGGGCAGCCATCGTCATGCGGGTTCCTTGGTGAGCGCGGTGCCGCGGTCGGTCTGGGCAAATGCAAGCGCCTGGTCCAGCGCCTCCATGAACTGGTTGACCTGGATCGGCTTGGTGATGTAGTTAAAAAACCCGGCCGCCATGGCGCGCGCAATGTCGCGAGGCACCGCGTTGGCGCTCAACGCAATGATCGGAATGTGGGCCGTGCTGGGGTCGGCGCGCAGGATTTTCATGGCCTCCACCCCGCTGATGCCAGGCAGGTTGATGTCCATCAAAATCACCTCGGGCTGGTAGACCCGGGCAAATTCAATGCCCACGCTGGCGTCTGCCGCGCCCAGCAGACGCAGGTCGGGGCGGCGCGCCACGATCAGCTCCACCAGCTCCAGGTTGGCCGGGTTGTCTTCCACATACAGCACGGTGTGTTGCGGGGCGCCCAGGGGCGCTTCGGTGCGCGGCACGTCCAGCGCCAGGGCGTCGCTGACCAGCGACTGCGGCGCGGCCGTGAGCGGCATTTCGACCCAGAACACACTGCCCACGCCGGGCGTGCTTTCCACACCAATCAAACCACCCATGAGCTCTACCAGGCGCTTGGTCACCACCAGGCCAATGCCGGTGCCCTCTTCCCCGCCAGACTCTTGCCCCAGCCGGTTGAACGGCTGAAACAGCTGGCCCAGCTGCACGGTGGTGAGGCCGGGGCCGGTGTCGCGCACGCTGATACGCACACGCTCTTGTGCACTCAGGGTGCAGACCACCGTTACATGCCCGCCGGACTGGTTGTATTTGATGGCATTGAACAGCAGGTTGATCAGCACCTGCTTCAAGCGCGTGCGATCGGCCTTGACGAAGCGTGGTGCTTCCAGCCGGGCAAACGTCATGCCAATGCCGCGCTGGCGCGCCTGGTCTTCCACCATGGCGCGGCATTCGAGCAGCACCTCGGCCAGCGACACCGGCTCGCCCGACAGGCTCAGGGTGCCGGACTCGATCAGGGCCAGGTCAAGAATTTCGTTGATCAGGTCCAGCAGGTACCAGCCGGCTTTCAGAATCTGGTCGATGCCGCGCTTTTGCGTGGGCGTGGGTGCGGGCGTGCCCGACTCGACCAGCTGCGCAAAACCCAGGATCGCGTTGAGCGGCGTGCGCAGCTCGTGGCTCATGCTGGAGATGAAGTCGGTCTTGGCGCGGTTGGCGTTTTCGGCGGCCACCAGGGCTTCGTTGAGCTGCCGTTCCACCCGCTTGCGCACCGAGTTGTCGGTGCCGATCAGCAGGTAGCCGATGAGGTCGGCATGGTCGTCTCGCAGCGCGGTGATGGACACGATGGCCGGGAACGAACTGCCGTCCTTGCGGATGTAGGTGAGCTCGTAAATGTCCTCCATGCCGCGCGAGGCTTTGAAGGCCAGCGCCTCGAAGCCGGGCGCAATGGGCGTGTCCAGCTCCTGGCTCAGCTGCAAGGCCCGTGCACCCACCTCATCGGGGTCGTGCATGTCGCTGGGCCGGATCAGGTTGATGACCTCGTCTGCCCGGTAGCCCAGCATGCGCTCGGCGCCCACGTTGAACAGCTGGATGATGCCTTTCTCGTCGGTCGCAATGATCGAAAAGTTGGGGCTGGTCAGGATCGCGTTTTGCAACGCGCCGGCTTTCAGCAAGGCGCTGCGCCGGTCTTGCTCGGTGGTGTCTGGGCGGTGTGGTGTGTCTGGCATGTTGGCTGTGGGTGCAGTGCGCCCCTGGGGAAACGGGCACGGAGTCGCACCTTGCCCCTGATGGGTGGGCAGCGTCTGTGCGCCAGCCCACACAAACCCTGGAAATTTAGAGTGGCTTGCGCCCGCTGATGACGCGCAACAAGATCACGACCACGGCGATGACCAGCAGGACATGGACAAAACCGCCCATGGTGGTGGAGGTGACGAGGCCCAGCAGCCACAAAACGAGCAGCACGACGGCAATGGTGTAAAGCATGGGATTGCTCCGGTTTCAGGGGTTGGGAGAAGAAGGCCTGGCGCGTTGACGCCACCGGGCCCAGAAAAGGGTGGCCGCTGCGAGGGCCGCGGAGACCAGCACGGTTTTGGGGTGACGGCGCAGCACCGACACTGCGGTGCCCACTACCAGCGCCTGCAGCGCGGACGGGGCGCCGTCGGGCGACTTGCGCAGCCAGGCGCGTGACACCGCGCCCAATGCAAGCGCAGCCAGTGGGTGGTTGCGCCAGCGGCCCACCCCGGGCAAAGCGGCCAGCGTCGCCCAGCCCATACCCAGTGGGGTGCTGCGGGCCTCGCGGTCGCGATCGAGCCAACCGGCCAGCTGCGCCCGGCTCAAGGCCAGCCGCTCGCTGGCGGTGATGGGCGCCCCAGCCGGCAAGGCCGCTCGCGCGGCCGGCCCGGCTGGGGCGCCTGGTCTGTGGGGTGTGCTCATGGTGTGCTCGTACGGCGCAGCAGGGCCAAGTCTTGGTCAAGCTGCAGACGCAGTGTGGCAAACAATGCTCCCGAATCGCGGTTTTGTCCAGCCCACACGGCCAGGGCGCCAAGCACGGCGGGTACCAGCGGCGTGAGCACAAACAGCCATGGGCTGCGTGCCACCGCTTCGGGCATGACCCCCCAGAGCAACACCGCCACGCCCGCCAGCATCGCAGCCACCACCAGGCAAGCCGCACCGGCCACCTGCAAAACCACCCGCCGCTGCAGGCGAGCGCTGCTCACCGCCAGGGCTTCAGAAAACAGGCCCGCATAGGCACCCGCATGCTCTGCCAGCAACTGGGGCTGCGCCGCAGCCAGACGAAACACAGGGTGGATCATGCGAGCAGACTCCGGCTTTCAGCGACCCGAGCCGCCGTGCCTGCTGAGCAGGGCCACCAGGCCCATGAGGGCGGCGCCCACGGCCGCGGCAATCAGCACCGACTTGACCGGCTCGTGCTGGATGTAGGTGGTGGTGACGTCTTTGGCGTGCAACGACTTGTCACGCAACTGGCAGGCACCGTCGCGCACGGCGTCCATGCCGCGGTGGGCCAGCGTCTCGGTGCCTTGTGCGAGCTGTTTGAGCGCAGCGCTGGTGTGCGAACGCGCGTCATCCAGGCCGTCGGACAGGCGGTCCATGCCTTGTTGGGCCGCACGCTCGGTGCTGTGGACCAACGAGCGCGCCACGGCAGCGGCGTCGTCGCTCAGAGTTTGAATAGGGGTGTTCATGGAGGGCTCTCAAAAAGGGATGGGGAGGCAGCAGGTCCGCACAGCTACTGAGCGGTGCCGGTCATGCCGCTGGCTTATTTCTTGGTGTCAACCTGGTTGCCGATGAGGCCACCAATGGCCGCACCACCGAGGGTGCCGAGGGTGCTGCCACCGGTCAGCACAGCGCCGCCGACCGCACCCGCGCCGGCACCAATGGCCGTGTTCTGGTCCTGCCGCGACATGTTGCTGCAGGCACCCAGGCCAAGAGCCAGGACGAGAGCGGCCGCCAGGGCAAGGCCGCGGGGCAGGGTTGGTGTTTGTGTGTTCATGGAAAGACCTCTGATCAAAATGTGGGATTCAAAACCGGGCGTCGCCGACCAGGCGCCGCATCGAGCGACAGGCTGAGCCGATCACTTCAGGCGCATGTCGTTCTTGACCGAGCGCACACCGCTCACGGCCTGCGTCACGGACACGGCCCTGTTGATGTCGGCCTGGCTGCCGACAAAGCCGCTCAACTGCACGGCACCTTTGAAGGTCTCGACGTTGATCTCAGTCGACTTCAGCGTGGGATCGTTGAAGATCGCAGCCTTCACTTTGGCGGTGATCGCGGTGTCGTCCATGTACTGGCCGGTGCTTTCCTGAGTGGCCGTGGAAGCGCAGCCACCCAGCGTGGTGAAGGCGGCGGCAGCGAGCAGGAGGATGGAGAAACGGTGGTTGATACGCATGGTGAACTTTCTTTAGGGGTTGAACGGACGGTGCGCCCGGGGGCAGCACCGCATGGCAAACCGGTTCAGTCACCAGCGCCAATGGGTGGACAGTAGGGCTTGAGGCGCGGCGCGTCTGTACGCTGGCGCACGTTGGTTGTGCGGCGCAATCCCCGCCGGCGCGCAAGCGAACGCGCGCCCGCAGGCCGGGTACGCAGGCCCGGAAAATTCAGCGTGCAGACATGCTGCGAGAACGCAGCGGTGGGGGTTCGAGCCGGGGTTACACCAACTGCGCTGCCAGCGCTTGCACCTGCTGGCGCAGCGCGGCGTTTTCGGCCTGCAGTTGGGCCACCTGGCGCTGCAGGGCCCGCACCGCATCAGGGGCTTGGGCGTCCACCGGATTGATGGACTCTGGCCCGGCTTCGGTCGGCGGTTTGCGCCTGGCGTCTCGCACGCGCTTGGCCGCCCGCTTGAGCGCTTCCTTGCCCGCGTTGGCGGCGGCCACCTGCTCGTCAGTGGGCAAGGTGGCCACGGCAGCCGCTGCGTTGAGGGAAATGGTGCCCGACTTGACCGCGGCCACCAGTTCGGGTGCGGCCTGCTTCTGGATCTTTTCGATCATCACCACCTGGCTGCTGCTGAGGCGGGCCGCCCTGGCCAGGGCTTCGCGGCTCGTCAGGGCGTCGGGCTCGGGCCGCCCCGGTGCGGCCCCGGTGTGTGTGGCGCCA
>JAGXSV010000063.1 GCA_018333605.1 Hydrogenophaga sp.
CCTGCTGCGCGAGCAGCGCGTGACCAGTGAATCGCTGGATGACTTTGACCCGGAGTTGCCGTTCTGAACAACGACGAATCTCCCACGCCAACAGCAAGGGCCCCTGACGGGGCCCTTGCTGTTGGTGGCGCACTCAGCACCGAAAGCCGCCACCAGAATCCGCCGCCACAAATGACCACCGGATTCCGTCACCATTTGCCGCCGCCAGATTTACGCGGGTTTAGACCGCCGCTAACAATTGGTGCAGGTCTCGCTGCTTGAGCGTCGGCAGCCGCTCGAACACGTCTTTCAGATAGACCCAGGGATCATGCCCGTTGAGTTTGGCCGACTCGATCAGACTCATGACCACGGCGGCGCGCTCGCCGGCCTGCTGGCTGCCCACGAACAACCAATTTTTTCGACCAACGCAAAGCGGTCGCACCGCGTTCTCGGCCGCGTTGTTGTCGATCGGCACGTTGCCATCGTCCAGGTAACGTGTGAGCGCGCGCCAATTGCTCAGCGAGTAGTCGATGGCCCGGGCCGTGGTGTCGGCGTTGGCCAGTCTTTGGCGTTGCTCGACGAGCCACGCGTGCAAGGCCTCGGCCAGCGGCCTGGCTTGCTGGCGGCGCATCGCCCACCGGGCGTCACTGTCCAGCCCGCACGCCTGGCGCTCGATCTCATAGAGCCTGGCAATGCGTGCCACCGCCTCGCCGGCGATCTGACTGCCCGTGAGTTTGTGTGCCTCGAACAGCTTGCGCCTGGCGTGGGCCATGCACAGCGCGGCTGTGACGCCCTGCGCATGCAGCTTGTGGTACCCCGAGTAGTCGTCGCTGACCAGCGTGCCGGCAAAGCCTTCCAGGATGCGCCGCGGGTTCTCACCCCCACGCCCGGGCGTGAAGTCGAACAGCACCGCGCGCTGGGTCACGAAGTTCGTTGTGCGGTACACCCACACGTAGGCCCGCTTCGTCTTGCCTTTGCCGGGGGCCAGTAGTGATACCGGCGTCTCGTCCACGTGGACCACGCTGTGAGTCAGGATGTGCTGCTTCAGCGCCTCGGCCAGCGGCGCCAGTCGCACCCCGCAGATGCCGATCCACTGCGCCATGCTCGAGCGCGCGATGTGAACGCCCGAGCGCGCGTAGATCTCCTGTTGCCTGTACAGCGGCAGGTGGTCGTCGTGCTTGGCCACCACCACCTGGGCCAGCAGGCCGGGCGCTGGGATACCTTTGTCGATCATCTGCGCGGGCATCGGCGCGGCCTGAATGCTCTGGCAGCATGCGCAGGCGTACTTGCCGCGGATGTGGCGCAGCACGAAGAATTGCGCGGGCACGCAGTCCAGCTGCTCGCTCACCTCTTCGCCGATGCGTTTGAAGGGTTGGCCGCAGGCGCAGTGCGTCTGCTCGATCTCGTGGCGCTGCTCGATGCGCGGCAAGCTCGCTGGCAGCGCCTGGCGCACGGGTTGGCGTTTGACCTTCGGCGTAGCAGTGGGGTGGCGTGCCTCGTCGGCTGCACGATCTTCCAGCGCGGTGTCGATCAGCAGATGGTCGAACAGCACGGCCTGCGTGCTCGTGTCCAGGCTCTCGCTGGATGTGCCGAAGCGCCAGCGCTTCAGACGTGCGATCTCCAGGTTCAGCGCCTCGTTGCGGGTCTTCTCGAGCAAGAGATCGGCCTGTATGCGCTCGAGCAAGGCGCGCGGGACCAGCACCGCGTCGTCTGCGCTTGGCGCATCGGGCGGACTCGTCGGCAGGTCTTGAAGCATGGTGGCAACTATGCCTCTCGCGCACGCGCGCGAGAATTGGGACTTTCGCCAATGGACAGGCTGTGAATGGGCTGGTGCGGTGGCAGGCCATCAAATCACCGTGATGGCCGTCGGTTGCGGTGCGCCCAGGCGCTGCCATGGCAGGCCCGCGACGAGCCAGTCGAGTTGCTCGCGCGTGAGGTTCAGCGAGCCCACGTCCTGTCGCGGCCAGTCAAAGCTGCCCGCCTGCAGGCGCCGTGTGCACAGCCACAGGCCCGCGCCGTCATAAACCAGCACTTTGAGCCGGTCGGCACGCCGGTTGGCAAACACGTAGGCGTGGTGGGCCTGCGCGCCCTGCGCGAAGCCGCGCACCACCTGGCCCAGCAGCCGGTCGATCCCCCCGCGCAGGTCGCTGGCGCCCAGGGCCAGCCAGATGACATCGATGCGGATCATCGGCTGAGCTCGCTCAACAGCGTGGCCAACTCTGTGGTGTGCGCCAGCGGCCAGTGCAGATCCAGTCTGAGCATGCCCGTCTTGATTTCGATGCGCACCGCAGCACCCGTACCGGCACCAGGCGGCGCTACGCGGGCGGCCACGAACCCTGTCGGCCGCGTGGCTGACGGTGCCGAACCCGTAATCGCGCCGCTGCCGTCAAGCCGCGCCTGCCAGCGCGCGTAGTGTGCGCACCAGCTGCCCAGCATTCCCAGCGGCACCCCACTCGCCTCGGCCCAGACCTTGGCCTTCATGCCAGAGGCGCGGTAGGCACGCACCTGCTCCATGCATTTGTCCATCTGCTCTCGATCCATCATCACCTCGTCTCGTTCGTTGTTTGTCGAGACTTGAGGTTCGCAGCTTCAGCTTCCTGCAGATAGATGGGTTCGCGGAACGCTTACACCTCATCTACCTCTCGTGTCATCCAAAGGGCATCGTCGAGTTCATGAATATCTCGCAGGCAGTCGACATCGTCCAGGCACGAGTCCGGCTGGCCTCACAGCTGGCGGAGCAAGCCGCCAAGTCCTCGACGATGGACATGTTTATCGAGCATGCCGTGGCTGAGGCCGATGGCTCGCGAAGCTCTCCAGAAGAGGTTGACAGCTTTTGGCTTTCCTACCTCAGCAAGGGAGAACAAACGGTTGATCAAGCTGCCTTTGCTGACGTCCTTGAGAAGACCAACTGGCTTCCACGTGAACTTCAGGCGTCGCTTGCACGCTTGATCGCGTGTGGCGCAGTCGTCAACCTTGACGCTGTTGGCAGGAAGCGCACAGCCAGACCGTTGCACTTTGAAGGGGCTGGTGAATCCCTGCGGCTCGTTCCGATCGCTGGCGATGGACGGCACTCAAGCACGCGATCTGCTTTGGTCGAAGTATCTGGATGCTTCGTCACGAATCCACGACCTTGAGCGATACCTGGAGCAACGAACGCCCAGCCGCTTTCCCGAGGGGGTGCGTGGGGCTGTCATGGACCTTGCCGTCGACGCTTTCGATGTAGTCATTCAGGCGGGGCAGGATTCAAGGGGTCTTCACTTGGTCGCTATGTCACATGCAGGGTGACTCGACCGCTGGCCCCTAGTTGGCGTTTGACGTCGCCAACTGCTAACCTCTAGACCTACTTGATCAAAACTTATTTATTTTTCGGATAAGCGGTGACAGCCAATCAGTCAAAACTCTATTCTTCTGGTCAAAACACTATTCGTTTGCACCAGTCCGGCATTCAAGCCGTGATCGTCGATCTGGACGGCACGATGGTCGACACCCTGGGTGACTTCGAGGTGGCGCTCAACCGCACCATGGCTGATCTGGGCTTGCCTGGTGTGGATCGTGCAGCGGTGGCGCGCACGGTGGGCAAGGGTTCCGAACACCTGATCCGCAGCCTGCTGGCGGAACAATTGCGACGGCCCGAGGTGATTGGCTGCGGCGAGGCTTGCCCGGCCATGAGCGTGGACGCGCTCTTTGATCGGGCCTGGCGCCAGTACCAGCACCACTACTTGAGCATCAACGGCCAGTTTGCCGATGTGTTTGCGGGGGTGGAGGAGGGTTTGCGCGCCATGCAGGCGGCGGGTTTCGGCATGGCGTGTCTGACCAACAAGCCCTTGGCGTTCGCGCAAGGCCTGCTCAAGGCCAAGGGGCTCGACAGCTATTTCAACCAGGTGTTTGGCGGTGACAGCTTCGAGCGCAAGAAGCCCGATCCACTGCCCTTGCTGAAAACCTGCGAGGCGCTGGGCACCAGGCCGGCGCAGACCGTGATGGTCGGCGATTCGCAGAACGATGCCCTGGCCGCTCGGGCGGCCGGTTGCCCAGTGGTGCTGGTGACCTATGGCTACAACCACGGCCAGCCCATTGCCGAGGCGCCGCACGATCTGCTGCTGGACTCGCTGGCCGATTGGAAAATTCAGCGCGGCTGAAGGTCGGTGGGCCACAGCGCGGGGCTGCCCCAAGCAAGGCAGCACGCCCTCGCGTCATCATGCGCTGGGGTCTGCGGCCCGGCCAGCGGTGGTGCGCCGATCCGGGTGCCGGACGCCCGGGGGGTGAAATCTTTTATTTCTTCCCGCCCAGCAGCGCTTCCTTCAGTTGCCAGTCAGCCGGCTTGGGGCCCAGCCAGATGCGCATCAGCGCGTTGAAAAACTCGGGCTCCCTGAACGGCTCGCCTTCAACCTTGCCCTTGACGGTCAGCACCGTGCCGGTGCCCGGCACCCAGTCCAGCATGAAGGTTTCGCCCTCTTTAAGCCGCTTGTGATCGGTGAACACCTGGCTCATGCGCATCACGCCGGGAATCAGTCTGGAGAATGCGGTGCGGTCCATGTTGTCTTCCATGCCGCGTGAAAACAGTTTGCCGAGTTCGCCTGAATCGATGTCGCGCAGCATGGTGATGGTCAGGCGCTTGGGGCCGGGCGCAGCCAGCACGCCCTCGGTGGTGGTGGCTTTCTGGCCCAGGTACAGGCCGGCCGTGTACACCTTGAATACCGCCTTGTAGCGCACCCCGGCGCCGTTGAGCTGCAGTGTGCTGCCCTGGACGGTGATGCGGTCTTCCAGCTGAACGCCGCTCACATCCACCGTGGCGGCGGCTGCGGCACCGTGCGCCAAAGCCAGACACAGTGCCAGCAGCGGGGCAAACCAGGTGAAACGGGGTGTGGTTGAGTTTGTGATCGTCATGGAGGTTGCCGAGAAGTGGACTGAAAGTTGAATAAAAGCGAACGATCGTTCATAAAATGCCATTTTGACCACCTGGGCTCCTGAAATCAACAGGGTTTTGCCGGGGCGCGCGCGAGTGGGGTGAACGCCTCAATCACCTGTGCGGCAGCTTTGCTACACTTTCACCCGATGTTCAACACACGCACAACCCTCACGGGCAATCTGCCGAGCCGCAATGGCCGGGGAGCCTGGCCCTGGCGCAAGCCAGCGTAAACGTGCACTTCCCCCCCCGGCGGTGCGCAGGTTCCGGTCTGCCCCATGGACCCCAGCCCGTGCCACCCCACTCCCCGAACCCGGCAGCGCGCCTGACCGGGCACCCCAGAAAAACGGCTTCACACGCTGCGATGCAGCAAGGAGCCGACGGAGCGTCTGAACATGATCACCGAACTCGAATTCAAGAGCCTGGCCAGCCAGGGCTACAACCGCATCCCGCTCATGGCCGAGGCCTTTGCGGACCTCGAAACCCCGCTCTCGCTGTACCTCAAGCTCGCCCACGGGCGCGGCGACGGCAAATACAGCTTTCTGCTGGAATCGGTCGTCGGCGGTGAGCGCTTTGGCCGCTACAGTTTCATTGGCCTGCCCGCGCGCACGCTGTTGCGCGCCAGCGGCTTCGGCGCCGAGGCCAGGACCGAGGTGGTTCGCGACGGCGCCGTTGTGGAAACGAACCACGGCAACCCGCTGGACTTCATCGCCGCCTACCAGCAGCGCTTCAAAGTGGCGCTGCGCCCGGGCCTGCCGCGTTTCTGCGGTGGTCTGGCCGGTTACTTTGGTTACGACGCGGTGCGCTACATCGAGAAAAAGCTCGAAAATTCTTGCCCGCCCGACACCCTGGGTTGCCCCGACATCCTGTTGCTGCAGTGCGAAGAACTGGCCGTCATCGACAACCTCTCGGGCAAGCTCTACCTGATCGTCTATGCCGACCCGGCACAGCCCGAGGCTTACGCCAACGCCAAGCGACGTGTGCGCGAGTTGAAGGAGGCGCTGAAGTATTCGGTGAGCGCGCCGGTGGTGAAACCCAGCCCGAGCTACCCGGCCGAGCGCGACTTTGCCAAGGCCGACTACATCGCCGCGGTGGAGCGCGCCAAGGAGCTGATCGCCGGCGGTGATTTCATGCAGGTGCAGGTGGGGCAGCGCATCAAGAAGCGTTACACCGAAAGCCCGCTCAGCCTCTACCGTGCACTGCGCTCTCTGAACCCCAGCCCGTACATGTATTACTACCACTTCGGGGATTTCCACGTGGTGGGCGCATCGCCCGAAATTCTGGTGCGTCAGGAGCAGGTTGGCGACGAACAAAAGGTCATCATCCGGCCGCTCGCCGGTACGCGTCCGCGCGGTGCCACGCCCGAGAGGGACAAGGCGACCGAGATCGAACTGGTCAACGACCCGAAGGAGCGGGCCGAGCACGTGATGCTGATCGACCTGGCACGCAACGACATCGGCCGCATCGCCAAGATCGGCAGCGTGAAGGTGACCGAGGCCTTTGCGGTGGAGCGTTACAGCCACGTGATGCACATCGTGAGCAACGTTGAAGGCACGCTGGTGGACGGCATGACCAATATGGACGTCCTGAAAGCCGCCTTCCCGGCCGGTACGCTGACCGGCGCGCCCAAGGTGCACGCCATGGAGGTCATTGACCAGTTGGAGCCCACCAAGCGTGGTCTTTACGGCGGCGCCTGCGGCTACCTGAGCTATGCCGGTGACATGGACGTGGCCATTGCCATCCGCACCGGCATCATCAAGGATCAGATGCTCTATGTGCAGGCGGCAGCTGGCGTGGTGGCCGATTCCATTCCTGAAATGGAATGGAGGGAAACCGAACACAAGGCCCGCGCGCTGCTGCGCGCGGCGGAGCTGGTGGAAGAAGGCCTGGAGTGAGCACCATGAACAAGAAAAACATGAACGACGCCGGGCTGCCCCAAGGCGTTCAAGCCCCCTTGGGGGGCAGCGACCCACGCGCAGCGGGAGAGCGTGGGGGCATCAAGCTCCTCATGGTCGACAACTACGACTCGTTCACCTACAACATCGTGCAGTACTTTGGCGAACTCGGTGCCGACGTGACCGTGGTGCGCAACGACGAGATCACCGTCGATGACATCCAGCGCCGTGTGGACGCGGGGCAGGTGGACTGCCTGGTCATCTCGCCCGGCCCCTGCTCGCCCGCTGAGGCCGGCATCTCGGTCGCAGCCATCCAGCACTTTGCAGGCAAGCTGCCGATCCTCGGCGTCTGTCTGGGTCACCAGAGCATCGGCGCAGCCTTCGGCGGCAAGATCGTCCGTGCGCAAGAGCTCATGCACGGCAAGACCAGCGTCATCACCACCACGCAGGAAGGCGTGTTTGCGAACCTGCCCGAGCAGTTCACGGTGAACCGCTACCACTCGCTGGCGATCCAGCGCGAGAGCTGCCCGGATTGCCTGAAGGTCACGGCCTGGACGCCCGACGGCGAGATCATGGGCGTGAGGCACAAGACGCTGGCGATTGAGGGCGTGCAGTTCCATCCGGAGAGCATCCTGACCGAGCATGGGCACGCGATGCTGAAAAACTTTCTTGAGCAAGCCGCATGAAAACCGTTGACCTGAGGAGCGACACGGTCACGCAACCGACGGCCGCCATGCGCGCCGCCATGATGGCCGCGCCCCTGGGCGACGACGTGTTCGGTGACGACCCCACGGTCAACGCTTTGCAGGATCGCATCGCCGCCATCACCGGCAAGGAAGCGGCGCTGTTCATGCCCTCGGGCACGCAAAGCAACCTGTGCGGCATCCTGGCGCACTGTGGCCGGGGCGACGAGTACATCGTTGGCCAGCTGGCCCACACCTACCGCCACGAGGGCGGAGGCGCGGCGGTGTTCGGCAGCGTGCAGCCGCAACCGCTGACGCAAGACGCGCAGGGCCGCATGGCGCTGGCCGACATCGCGGCGGCCATCAAGCCCGACGACCCGCACTTCGCGCGCACCCGGCTGCTGTGCCTGGAAAACACCTGGAACGGCCATGAGATGCCCGACGACTACCTGCGTGGCGCGACGCAGTTGGCGCGCGAGAACGGTCTCACGACCCACCTGGACGGCGCTCGGGTGTTCAACGCCGCCGTGGCTTCGGCCGCGCCGGGGCAGGCGGCGTTTGAGCGCCTGCGCGAGATCGTCGACCCCTTCGACAGCCTCTCGGTCTGCTTCAGCAAAGGCCTGGGTGCGCCGGTGGGCTCGGCACTGTGTGGTTCGCGCGAACTGATCGATCGCGCGCGCCGCGTCCGCAAGATGGCCGGCGGCGGTCTGCGCCAGGCTGGGCTGCTGGCGGCCTGTGCGCTGCACGCGCTGGACCACCATGTGGACCGGCTGTGCGAAGACCATGCCAATGCCCGTCGTTTGGCCGATGGCCTGGGCGGCATCGAAGGTCTGGCGGTGAGGTCCGCCGAGACCAACATCGTGTTTGTGGATGTGTCTGAGGGCCGCGGCCCAGCGCTGCTCGATTTCCTGAAAGCCTACGGCGTGCTGGCCACCGGCCTGATGGGTCTGCGCTTGGTCACCCACCTCGACGTGGACGCGGCCGGCATCGACCGCACCATCGCAGCCGTGCGCCGCTTCTTTGCCGAAGCGCCGGCGGCATTGACCGCGTCGGGGCGCTTGGGCCCGTACTGAGCACCCGCAGCAGGCCGACATGCCCGATACCCCCCAACTTCTGATGTTCATCGCGGCGGGCTGGTTGCTCAACCTCACGCCCGGACCCGATGTGCTCTACATCGTGACCCATGCGCTCAAGAGCGGCGTGCGCGCAGGCGTCGTGGCTGGGCTGGGCATTGTCAGCGGCTGCTTTGTCCATGTGTTCGCAGCTGCGGTCGGCGTGGGCGCCTTGCTCGCCACCTCGACCACCGCGTTCACCGTGCTCAAGTGGGTGGGCGCCGCGTACCTGGTGTGGATGGGCATCAAGCTGCTGTTCGTCAGGGGTTCTTCGTCGACGCTGCCACCTGCGACCGCTCAGACGAGAATCCCGGCCGACCTTCGGGGCATCTACCTGCGCGGCTTTCTCACCAACGTCCTCAACCCCAAGGTGGCGCTGTTCTTCCTGGCCTTCGTGCCGCAGTTCATCGCACCGGGCACCGAAGACAAGGTGACGGCCTTCCTGCTGCTGGGTCTGTTGTTCAGTCTGAACTCGCTGCCGATCAACTTCGGTTACGCCGGGCTCGCCAGCTGGGCTGCGAACCGTGTCAGCGCCGTGCAACACGCGATGCGCGGGATGGACCGCGCCGCCGGCGTCATGTTTGTTGCTTTCGGCCTGAAGCTGGCCATGTCCGACAATCCCGCTCAATAAGTCACTGGAGTCACCCATGCCCCACAGCCACAAGATCACCCCGCAAGAGGCCCTGCAGCGCACCATCGAGCACCGCGAGATTTTTCACGACGAGATGCTGCACCTGATGCGCCTCATCATGAGCGGCGAGATGTCGCCGGTGATGATGGCGGCTTTGATCACCGGCCTGCGCGTCAAAAAGGAAACCATTGGCGAAATCACCGCTGCCGCGCAGGTGATGCGCGAGTTTTCCACCAAGGTGCATGTGGCGGACAAGACACGCCTGGTGGATATTGTGGGCACCGGTGGCGACGGTTCGCACACCTTCAACATTTCCACCTGCTCCATGTTTGTGGCGGCAGCGGCGGGCGCCAGAGTCAGCAAGCACGGCGGGCGCAGCGTCAGCAGCAAGAGCGGCAGCGCCGACGTGCTGGAAAGCCTGGGCGTCAACATCAATCTCACGCCCGAGCAGATTGCGTGCTGCATCGAACAGGTGGGCGTGGGCTTCATGTTTGCACCCAACCACCATCCTGCCATGAAAAACGTGGCGCCGGTGCGCCGCGAGTTGGGCATGAAGACCATCTTCAACATTCTCGGCCCCCTCACCAACCCGGCCTCGGCGCCTAACATCCTGATGGGTGTGTTTCACCCCGATCTCGTTGGTATCCAGGTGCGTGCGTTGCAGCGCCTGGGCGCCGAGCACGCGGTGGTGGTGTATGGCCGTGACGGCATGGATGAGGTGAGTCTGGGTGCAGCCACCATGGTGGGTGAGCTGAAAAATGGGGAGATCACCGAATACGAAATCCACCCCGAAGACTTTGGCCTCACCATGGCCAGCAACCGCACCCTGCGCGTGGAAACGCCCGAAGATTCCAAGGCGATGCTGATGGGTGTGTTGAACAACAGCGACGAGCCGAACATCAAGGCCGCCAAAGACATCGTGGCGCTCAATGCCGGTGTGGCACTTTACGCGGCCAATGTGTGCGGCGACATGGTGCAGGGAGTCGCGCTGGCTCGCCGCGCCATCGAGTCGGGTGCCGCCGCGCGCAAGCTGACCGATCTGACCACATTCAGCCAGCTGGTCACGGCCAGCGTCGGCCCCTGAAGGACACGTTGATGCCCGCCTGGCTGCAGAACGACGGCGCGTGGATCGCGATCGGCACCTCGCTGGTGTTCGTGGTGGCCGGCGGGGCATGCACCGCGTGTTCCTGTGCGCCCTGAAAGATCCCGTGCCGCAGCAGACGTCATCACGTTTTTCGGATTCAACCCCTACCCCCAACGCGGAAACCCAAAAATGAGCGACATTCTTCAAAAAATCGTGGCCGTAAAGCACGAAGAAATCGCCGCCGCGCAGCGAAAAAAGCCCCTGGATGTGGTGCGCTTCGACGCCGAGAGCCGCGTGCTCACGCGCGACTTCGAGGGCGCCCTGCGCGCCAAGATAGCGGTGGGCCAGGCTGCGGTGATTGCCGAGATCAAGAAAGCCAGCCCCAGCAAAGGCGTGATCCGCGAAGACTTCATTCCCGCCGACATCGCGCAGAGCTACGCAGCCGGAGATGGTCAGATCAGTGCAGCCTGCCTGTCCGTGCTCACCGACCGCCAGTTCTTCCAGGGCAGCGCGGACTACCTGAAGCAAGCGCGCGCCAGCTGCGACCTGCCGGTGCTGCGCAAGGACTTCATGGTGGACCCCTACCAGGTCTACGAGGCCCGTTTTATGGGGGCCGACGCCATCCTGCTGATCGCCGCCTGCCTGGACGACGCACAGTTGGCCGACCTGGAAGCGCTGGCCCTGAGCCTGAACATGGCGGTGCTGGTGGAAGTGCACGACCGCGAAGAGTTGCAGCGTGCGCTCAAGCTGAAGACCCGCCTGCTGGGCATCAACAACCGCAACCTGCGCACCTTTGACGTCACGCTGCAAACCACGCTGGGCATGTTGCCCGATGTGCCCGCTGATCGCCTGCTGATCACCGAGTCCGGCATTGTGTCGCGCGCCGATGTGCAGACCCTGCGCAGCGCAGGCGTGCATGCCTTCCTGGTGGGTGAAACCTTCATGCGCGCGCCCGACCCGGGGCAGGCGTTGGCCGAGATGTTCGCCTGAACCCGATGCCCACGCAAGCCGCGCTGGAGTTGGGCGAGTTGACGTCGGTCGCCTGTGTTGACTGGGCCGACCCTGGCTTGCAGCCCGGATGGGTGCCGCTCGTGAACGCTTTTCGCGCTTCGGGTGAAGGCGCTCGGTTGCAGGCTTTTTTGCAGCAGCGCCAAGCTGAGGGGGCCATCGTCTACCCGCAGCAGCCCCTGCGCGCCCTCGCACTCACGGCGCCCGAGGCGGTTCGGGTGGTGATTCTGGGTCAGGATCCCTACCACGGGCCGGGCCAAGCCGAAGGTCTGGCATTTTCGGTAGGGCCCGGCGTGAAGCCGCCGCCGAGTTTGCGCAACATGTTCAAAGAACTGCAGCGGGATCTGGCGCTCCCGCTGCCCGCACACGGCTCCTTGGTGCGCTGGGCCGAGCAGGGGGTGCTCTTGCTCAACACCTGCCTCACCGTGGACGCTGGCCAGCCGGGCAGCCATGCCGGCCAGGGCTGGGAGGCGCTCACCGACGCGGTGATCGGCCATTGCAGCCAGGCCGGATCACCCAAGGTGTTTCTGCTGTGGGGTGCTCACGCCCAGAAGAAAGCCGGCCTCATTGACGCCCACCGCCACGCGGTGTTGTTGGCCAACCACCCGTCACCGTTGTCGGCCAACCGGGCGCCGGCGCCCTTCATGGGGTGCGGGCACTTTGGACAGGCCAACCAGTGGCTTGTGGCGCAAAAGTTGGCCCCCATTCGGTGGTGATCCTGCGAGATTGCGCAGATGACTGAGTGCAAGTCGTAAAAACCATGGCATAATTCTGGGCTGCGCTACGGAGGGGTGGCCGAGTGGTTAAAGGCAGCAGACTGTAAATCTGCCCGCTAACGCGTACGCTGGTTCGAATCCAGCCTCCTCCACCAGCAGTTGATGTGATCTAAGAGCGATTGGGATGTCGCGCTCAATGCGGTTCGAGCCAAGTGGCTTCGGGCTCTTCGGGCGGGAGTAGTTCAATGGTAGAACCCCAGCCTTCCAAGCTGATGACGCGGGTTCGATTCCCGTCTCCCGCTCCAGATTGTGTTGATGGCTGGTTCGTTCTGGCAGGCGGTGCAGTGAATTTTCTGAGGTGTCCGTTTGTGGCGGGTGCCTTGGCCCTTGTGGCTCAGTGGTAGAGCACTCCCTTGGTAAGGGAGAGGTCGCGGGTCCGATTCCCGCCAAGGGCACCACATTTTTTCTGGTGTTTCGGCAATTTTGATTTTGGAGCTGAAAAATGGCAAAAGAGAAATTTGAGCGGACCAAGCCGCACGTCAACGTCGGCACCATTGGTCACGTTGACCACGGCAAGACGACCCTGACCGCCGCCATCACCACGGTGCTGGCGGCCAAGTTCGGCGGCGCAGCCAAGGCCTACGACCAGATCGATGCGGCTCCGGAAGAAAAAGCCCGCGGCATCACCATCAACACCGCCCACGTGGAATACGAAACGGCCAACCGCCACTACGCCCACGTGGACTGCCC
>JAGXSV010000064.1 GCA_018333605.1 Hydrogenophaga sp.
CCGTCTGCGCCGCGGTGTGTTCACCAGCGTGCCCGAACTCGTCGCTGCCATCGATGAGTACGTCGCTCATCACAACACCAACCCCAAGCCGTTCATCTGGACCAAGAGCGCTCGCGATATCCTGCAGAAGGTCATTCGCGCCAATCGTCACTTAAGTTCCAAACAGAATGGAACACTGCACTAGCAACGATCGAGCCAAACCTCTCACTGGCGCAGTTTGAAAACTCCCTGCAGTTTTGTATGGAGAAGCTGCGTGCGTCTGCCACGGGCACCGCCGCAGAAAACGTCCGGTCCATTCAGTCCCTTTTGGAGAACCGGCCCCGTCCAGAAAAATTGCTGACTTCTGAATGGCTTCCTCCACTTCACACATTTGCGGATCAAGAAGATCTCCACCTTGAGGAAACACTCTGGTCTGATCTTTCAGACCCACACGAAGGCCTGCTGATCCTTCATAGAAGCGACGAAGAGGACGAACTTCTTGCCCAGGAAGTTGATGTCGACCAAGAAGACACTCCCCCCCAAGCCCTCCAAGAATCTCGCAGCATCGCCTTTCAAAACCAGGAAGATCAGCAATACCTGCCCTACTCGTGGAACCACCTTCGCAGCGATGAGCTCGTGGTGCTGCAGGAAAAAATCCAGTTCCAACTGTCAAAACCGGACCAAAATCGCCGCCTTCTCGCAGCCACCACCGCGCTGGCTCTGTGCACCCGACGATCCATGAGAACGGTGGAGGCCATACGCCTCAGCGCCAGTGGTGGCGAGGAATGGCAACTGGACATCGAAAACCGACGACTGCATAGGCTACCGTCACGGCGAGCGGTTCGTTGGAAGCAGGATGAAAGCACCACAAGTTGGATAAGCCCATTGAGTGACCTGTGGGTGATTGAACTCAGTCCAGCGATTGCAGAAACACTGCAGACGGCTGCTAGAGAGAACCCTCAGGCACTGACGGTTGGGCAACTGTGGGGCCAAGAAGACGCACCACTGGAGACCAGCTTCAACCGTTGGTGTTCTGAGATCCCCGGCCTGGAACGCGTTTCATCGGGCCTGCTGGTCCGTCAACCCGAGCAGACTGCCTTCGAAAACACCCTCGACCATACCTTTACGCGCCTGCTCACAGCACCGGCGCGAGCCGGTATTCCAGGCGCGGGTGCCTACCCATCCTGGACGTCCACCCAAGTCGCACAAACCCTCGACTTGATCAGCGCCAGCGCCGGCACCATGGTCAGCACGAGCCCTTATCTCAATGCCTTGGGAAGTGAACTGGACCCTGATGACCTGTTACTGCGCGCCGCCCTTAGACCTTTGCCTCTATGGGAACGTCGGTGCTGACAATGTTGTGGAAGGCCTTGCTTCGGCTGATACAAGTTGTATCCGACTGGTGCTGTTCAAGGGGTGCGCGTACATTGAATACTCCGAATGGCTGGACAGGGTGGACAACGCACCAGTGCAACGATTCGTCTTGCCTTCCAGATCAGCGAGGTATGCCGACCTTGCTCTTTCGGCAGGCAAGCGCCTAGAGAAGACGGCCCCCCTCCCAACCAACCTTGATGGGGTTGCCGAGGCGATAGGGGTTCAACGGCTTGAGAAAGCTACGCTCTTTGGGCTGCTGCGCTCACTGTCCAAAGACGTGCGACAAGAAAACGCATTCAAGTTCCCGGGTGTCGTCGCAGGCGTGCTCGCAGGGACGCAGAAGGCCGCAGCCTTGCCATCGCGTGAATGGATCCGTGTAATAACTGGGCAAGCGCGAACCGACCCAAGCACCGAAGACGACGAAGAACCCGAGGCAGTCATCGTTAAAGATGAAGAGATGGTGTCGCCACGCTTAGCGATCGGCGTGGTCAGTCTGCGAAATCGAGAGAAAAGCAAGATCGCAAACCGGTCTTTTCTCGGTGAGATCAGATCAGTGTTGACTGATTACCTGGCCAGCAGGACGCGCAATCAGAAGACGGCTGAAGGCGGGGTCACGCGGAACACCAGAACCAATACCGATACGGCGGCGCGGCGAGACGCACGTTCCGCCGTTGAACGAGTTTTGAGGAAACCGGATCCCTCCGTAAGTGTGACTGTGTACGCGCTGGGCACCTGGGTTCTGCATCTGCTCTACCGACCCTACCGAAAGGGGTATCTTGACGCTGCGTCGATCAAACGTTACCTAGACACTTTGTCGCATGGCTTCGTGTCCTTTGGCCACAGCCTGGATCTGGCCGACTTGGATGGCGATGAGTTGACCGATCTGTATCGAAGCGTGCTCGATGGATCTAAGGGCAGCGAGACCACTGATTCCAACGAACAGGATCACAACAAATCAGCGGAGCAGAAGGGGCGACGCAATGAAAAATATGTCCTGCAGCGCTTGGAGGAGTTTCACCGATTTGCATCGGCACGATTTGGGTTGGAGTCGCCTGACTGGGCTGAAATTGGTGAGGGCGTCGTCAGCAGCCTGTCAAACCCGGGCACCATTTGTGAACAGGAGTATTTGCAGGCACTGCGACTTCTTTGCCCTGATACCTTCACTGATGACGTTAGATCTGTTCGTGACGCCTTTATATTGCTGCTCGCCTACCGTTTCGGCCTCCGGGGAGGAGAAGCGATTGGGCTGCGTCACACAGACTGGGTGAACCTCGCAAGCGCTGTGGTCGTACTGGTCACGGGCAAGCACAGACAGTTGAAAACACGTGGATCACAACGACAAGTGCCTCTGCTGGAACGCTTGACCGATCACGAGGAGATGATCATTCGCTGCTGGAACGGTCACTGGGTCACCGAGACTGGAAATGATCAAACAGTCCCGCTCTTTTTTGACGAACATAATCACAGACAGGCGAGCGAGATTCAGCCGATCCGCGCACGGATATTAGCGTCACTTCGTGCCGCAACCAAAAATGGAAAAACCACCCTACATCATGCTCGACACTCATTCGCTAACCGGGCATTTCAATATCTTGTGCTGGAGAGCCAAAACAATCCATGGGGGAATCATCACAACCAAAACGCAGAGATAGAGCGGTCTGCAAAACTCACTGTTCTATCAACGGACAGAGCCACAAGGAGAAGTTCGTGGGGTGTCGCGCGATTGCTAGGGCACGCTTCGCACAGCACAACCTTTGGCAGCTATCTGCATGTTCACTTTGATTGGGC
This sequence comes from Hydrogenophaga sp., assembly GCA_018333605.1. Taxonomy (GTDB): domain Bacteria; phylum Pseudomonadota; class Gammaproteobacteria; order Burkholderiales; family Burkholderiaceae_C; genus Hydrogenophaga. The sequence goes on from JAGXSV010000064.1 coordinate 3,142, forward strand.
GTCCAATTGTGTTTCTGAACACAAATCAGATCTATTCCAAAAGATAGCACTACGCACGATACGCAGCGCAATCGATCTGGACAAGTGGATCATTGTGCCAAACGTATTTCAACTGACGCCGATCGACCCAGCACCAAAGTACGCGACCTGCACACCCTCTAAAGTTCTGAAGTACTGCAGGCTTAGAGCACAAGGCTATCCATCACGTGCAGCCATTGACTTGAGTCACATATCGCCAAACGACGGGCAAAGCATAGAAGCGTCTCTTGCAGAAATAGGACAACGTCAATCTAAGGACACTGAGGGTGATAACCCACTCTCAAGCATCAAGTGGCCGTTGGCATTGCTAGGGAGGATTCCACACTACCGATGGCAACCTTTGATTGATTTCACCCAAGCGCGCGCAGAATCAACCATCAGCCTCAACCCTCGCAACAGCAAACCAAGCCAACAAATTGGCAACTCCCGCCAGCTGCTACTCTGGTCAGAGGATCATTTCATCCAGCTTCGAGAGTTTATTCAATGGACGGGTCTTCACGGAAATCACATCGACGTTTATCGTCCAAAAAAAATAGATCCGAAAACCTTGGATTGGGCGAAAACGTATGGCTTCGAAAAGCTCAAGGATACCCATTCGGCAGAAGGGAAAAAAATCATTCAAGTCGATCTGGCCATCGAGAAGTTCAGCAAACGCCCTGCCGTGATCCATCCAAGCAGGGTGGCTGTGGTGATCAATGCAGCCACCCCGACTCTGAAGGACAACTATGAGTTTCTTCTAGTGTGGCTCGCTTTCACTTTGAGTCAAGCCAGCATCAACTCTGAAGGAGCCTTGATGCGCTCAAAAGACAACAGCTCATAACGGATCTGCTGGCTATCGCTGGATGTAGCGCGCACAGTTAATGACAACATCACATGCTTGTCTTCACTCAGGCCGCGAAGCGGGGTATCAAATTTTTCTTCGTCATAGTAGATTTCAATTGATTTCGCGCGTGGGGACATCACCAAAACAAACAGAGTCCGCGCCCTCAGGCGGCGGCCATCGTACATAGCCTCCAGAACCACAACTTCAGGGGCGATCAATTCAAGTTTCGGGCCCGGCCGCCAGATACCAGCCAAGGTTGCGACCGGCGTTTCATCGACCACTAGTTGCATCGATCGGCTGATTGGTTTACCACCACAAGCACGAAGAAATTCATCTGCTGCCTGACGCACAAGTGAACTGTCGATCTCATCAATTGACAGATCTAATTTTTCCTTGTACATATCTGCAGTCATAACCAACCTATCGGAAAACCCTCCAAAAACCTCAATTAGTCTCGCTTGATCAGGGCATTTCTGACCCTCAACCATAAGGTGAATTTGTAACATTACCTTCTCAGCTCCGCATTCAACATATCGAATCCGGGACTGAACCGAGAGATCATTAATAGAAAATGCTTTTTCTATCATGCGCGCCAAGCTCGTCGCCAGCACTCCCGACTCCTTGAGCTTGGGTTGATTAATGTCGGCTTCAAGGAATCGCCTCCCATCGACTGATGAAATAACTCCATGGAGTTCAACACCCAAATTAACCTGCGCCCACGAGTAAAGTGGACGACCATCGCCGATTTGGACACCTTCGGCCAAAAGAAATGTAGTTCCGCTCGCTTTATTCATTGGTCATTAATAATTGTCTCCGCCTTTCTAAATTACACGCTCGGCGGCATAACCGTGTACCTGCCGGATAGGTAAGCGCAAATAAGAACGCGCGCGTGCAACACACCACCGGCAGGCAGGCGTGATCAAAAATCTTGGAATGAGTCCGGCTTCACCGGTGATGCACATGCAGGAGGACTGAATGTGCGATTGATACGCGAAATACTATTGCGCAAGCGATCTTCATCAAGCGCACTTGATGAGGCCAGATTGAATTCGTGTGCGGACGCACCTAGGGTATGAAAAGGATCGTCGTGAACGGTCCTTTGTAGTCAACCTGCAAAGATCTCACCAGCAATCAACTGGTGATATGCAGATCTACCACGATCTTATAAGGCTGGCACTGCCATCATGTCGATGGGCGACTAGCTGTTTTTACTTTAGCGGTTGCATGCAAGCTTGTCAAGCGTGGTCTATTGCATTGGCACCCGACAAGCATGAAATCGCATGCACCCGCTCATTCGGTCACCCCGTGACCGCGCCGTCTGACCTGCGTGAAGCGGTCAGCGAATTTACCAGCCGCGCCGCAGAGAAGCTGCGCCGCCAGAGCGGCCATGCACGGCATGGTTCTCGTCTTTGTGCGCACCAGCCCCTTTCGGTCAGACCCGCAGTACAGCCGGTCCATCGTGACACCGCTGCGACAGCCCACAGGGAACAGCTCTCAGCTTGTTGAAGCCGCTGTGGCGGGCCTGGTTTGCATCTACCGGCCAGTCTTTCTTTACGCCAAGGCCGGGGTGATGCTGCTCGACCTTCAGCCCGATTCGGTACAGCAAGGCGAGCTCAGTCTGGAGCCGGAGCCAGCCGGCAGAGGAGCGGACAAGGGCGAGTTGATGGGTGCGCTGGACGTGCTCAACCGGCGCTACGGGCGCGGTACCGTACTGGTGGCCAGCAGCGGGCTGGGCGGTGACAGCCGGCGGTGGGCGATGAAACAGGAGCGCCGAACACCCCACTAGCCACTGATCACCCGCATCAGTTTGATCACCACATAGATACCCAGCAACATCACTCCAAAGCTCGCAAGCGCCTGCAGCGACAGCGTCGGCATCAGCACCAGTAACACGGTGTCGTTGCCCCCAGGTACCAGGGCGCCACCGATGCCCATGAGGCCACCACCCAGCATGTTGCGCCAGCTGATCAGGGACTGCGTACCCCGCCACTCGAACTGGCCGCGCTGTACCGACGAAACCACCATGCCCACAAACAGGCAGGCAACCAGCGCCAGGCGATGCCACCTTGGCGCGTTCGTTTCGGTCACCCATGAAACACCCAGCTCGCGAAGGTAGTTGGTGTAGGTCCATGCCCCTTCCATAAGGAACAGCAGCCCGCTGCAGAGGCCCAGCACCATCGCGGCCAGGGAGAGGCGGTACCTGGGCGCCAGGAGCCACTGGTCCGGGCGCTGTTGGCGGTCTCTGCAGCGCCAGAGCACGGCGAGTTGCCACACCGCCCACACCAGCAGGACCAATATCAGCACAGTCCGGATGCCTGGGCCTATGGCGTTCCACCAGAGCGCTTCGACATGCGGCCAGGGCACCGTGCCGAGCGATTGCAGCCACGTCACCCCGAGGCTGCCCATCACAAAGAACACCAGCGTGGTGAACAGTCGGATTTCGCCATCCGCCAGCCGCTGCAGCGTGGACAAGGAACATCCGCCGTTCAACGCTGCGCCCATGCCGAACAACATACCCCCGCTCACACTGAGAAGCCAGTCGCTGGCGAGCACGGGGCGTCCAGAAATCGACACCCCAGCTCATGCAAAAAGCCCCGTGGCCAGACTGGCCCAGAGCGACGCGTAGAAAAAACTGACCAGCAAGCTGGATTTGCGTTGTTCCATCCACTGCATCACAGCGCGCACTGTGCACAGGCTGGCGCGGTGAGCCGCAAAACCAATGAGGAAAACCAGCACAAAACTCAGCCACATGGCGCTTGGTCGTTGCGCATGGGCTGCAACTTACATCGACCGCTGTAACGATCTGGCCTCGGTGAACGACCAAACCCCACCAAGGACGGCGCGCGTGCATTCGGCCGCGCGCAGGTCACTGGCTTTTTGTCACCTCACTGGAGAACCACCATGTCGTCACTTTCATCCCGCCTGTCCCTGAGCCTGGCTGCGGCCGTTGTCACCACCGCCGCCCTGGGAGGCTGCGCCATGGCCTGCCGCGCTTGCGGCGCCAAATGCGGACCCTCCAAGATGATGTCCAAGTGCAGCGCCTGCAAGGCCAAGTGCGGCGCCTGCGCACCGAAGAAGTAAACGCTCCATCTGGCTCACGCGAACCCGGAGCAGCGCCCTGCTCCGGGCTCGCTTCACCGATCCGTTTCCATGCCCGCATCCGCCACGCTGCGCCGACACTGGCGCTCCGCCTCCTTGAACGAACTGGGTGCCGCCCTGCACCACGGCCAGGCCAGTGTGGAGGCCTTCACCACCGCGACGGAAACCTCCGGCTCCCTGCTGCAAAGCTGGGTGCAAGGCGCCGAGGTGGTGGAATACGAACACTACCCGCCGGCCGACGTGATCGACCTGGGCAGCGGGACCCAGTTCGATTACCACGCGCACCGCACCCATGGTGACGAACACGGGCACCTGCATGTGTTCTGGCACGCCAACGCCTCCGGCCGCCGCAGCCGACACACACAAGGCCGAAAGGTCTGGAAGCGCCACGCGCCAACCCACATGCTGGCCATCGCGCTCGACGCCCGGGGCCTGCCCGTGAAGCTCTTCACCACCAACCAGTGGGTCACCGAGGGCCACTGGTTCGATGCCGCGCTCACCCTGGCCTGCCTGGACCGTTGCCGGCCAGGCCCGGTGCCCGGGCATGAAAACGCCTGCGCCTGGCTGGGTCACTTTCTGGCGATGTACCGCCCCTTGATTGCCGACCTGCTGCAGCGCCGGGACGCCCGCCTGGAGAAGCACGGAACGCTCGCGGACGCATTGAACAACCACCGCCTCGAAGTGCTCAGCCAGTTCCGCATGGACTGGGCCGCCGATCTCGATGCCTTGCAGACCGAAGCGACCCGGCGCGGGCTCTGATCAACCGCAGCGCCTCAGCGGGCCTCGATCGTGAACTGGTAACTGTTGCCCTTGAGCAGCTCGACCGTGGGCCGGTACAGGCCCCGCAGGCTGCCAGCGCGGAACTGGATCGCGAGCAGACCCGGGTTGGGTTTGCCGCCACCCGCTGCCGGCGGAAAGCGGTCGCTGCGCAGCACCTGACCCGAGAGCACCGGGTTACCATCGGCACCCAGCGGGCTGGTGGCCGCCTGGCCCGTGGCACCCTGCGGGGCCGCGCCGATGATGCCGCCCACCACCGTGTCCGCCGCCGGGTCCAGGCGCTTGTCGCCATTGCTGTCCTGAACCAGCAGGCCGCCGGTATAGCGTGGGAATCGATTGATGTCGCGCGGGGCCACGCCCACACCGTTGAGCAGTGCGCCGTCGGCCCCCCAGAGCAGCAAGCCCAGGTGCATGGGTGCGGCCTGACCGGTCGCCACCGTCTGGAAGTCGGTGTTGCTGCCCGGTGGCACGTGGAAATTGGTCGGCGCCAGCCGGGCCTCCAGCATCTCCTCCTGCACCCGCATGCCGCCTTGCCACACGGCCAGCACCTTCCCCTCGGCAGATCGGTGTGCCACCGTCACCGGGTAGCCGCCTGTCGCAGGGTTGGTGAAGCTGCGACCCCGCAAATGAATGATTTTGATGCCCGGCGCGTTGCCGCCGTCGGCCGCGATGTCTTGGAGCGCGGTGACGGTGAGGGCATGGTCCTTCTCGACAAAGTCGACGCGGTACTGCCCGGCCAGCGGCACGGCACCCTGCGGCCAACCCTTGGTCAGCACCAGGCTGGTGTCGCGGTCAGAGACGATGGGCACCGAGGCGTTGCGATTGAACGCCGGAGACAGCGCCAGGTGCAGCGACTCGCCCGCCCTCATGGCCAGCCCCGGCGTGCTCGGGTTGCTGTCGGGTACCAGCACGAAAACGTAGTCGGTCGCTTCGCCGGCCACGTGCCCGTCGTACGACACCGGTGCAGGCGCCGTGGGCAGCGCCAGCGGCTTCTGCGGCTCGACGGTGCCGCAAGCGGCCAGCAGCAGCGCTGAGGCGCCGACCAGCGGACGGGTCTTGAACATGCTGTGCATGGGAATATCCTTGAAATGGAGGGCTCGCTGTAGAACCCGTGGTGGATGAAACGGTCAGATGCCCACCGTGAGATTGACCCAGGCGTCGGGCATCCACTGGACGAACAAAGCTTCGAGGCGTTTGTCCCATCCCATCAGGATGGCCACTCCCAACAAGCCCAGCAGCACGGCGAAGGCGTGGCGCACGCGCTCGATGCGCGCCATCACCCAGTCGCGCACGTGGTTGAAGCTGCTGCGCGAGGCGTAAGCCACGGCCACCAGGGGAATGGCCGCCCCCAGGCCAAAGACACCCAGGATCAGCCCGCCCCGTGCCAGGCCGCCTTCACTCGCCACCAGCGTGAGCGCCGAGCCGAGCAAGGGACCCGAGCAAGGGCTCCAGACCAGTCCCAGAACGCCTCCGAGCAGAAAGGCGCCAGTGAGCGAACCGCCCTGAATCCCCGACGAAGCGGCATGGGCCGAATTGGCCAGCGGCAACATCCAGCGCGCGAGGCGCTCGCCCAGCGCAGGCACCAGCATCACCACCGCAAAGGCGATCAGCATGGCCGCACCCGCGATGCGCACCGAGTCACCGTCGATCCCCAGCGCTGGCCCGAGCGCACCGTGCACCATGCCGATGCCGGCGAACGAGAACACCATGCCCAGGCCCATGGCCACCGGCCCCAGCCGGTTGCCCTGCAGCGCACCGCCGACCACCAGGGGGAGCATGGGAAAGACGCAGGGCGACAGCGTCGTCAGCCCGCCAGCGGCCAGGCTAAAACCCAGTTGTGGAAGCGATACCAGGGCAGACATGCGTTCGTCCCGCTCAGGGTGCGGACTTGAACGCGGTGCGGATGGAGGCGGGGTCGGTGTCACCCACCAGACGCGCCCACTCCTGATGCCCGCGCAGCACCACGAAGGTGGACTGGGCACGCACATTGAAGCGCTTCTTGAGTTCCTTCTCGGTGTCGTAGTTGACGACCATCACCGTCAGGTCCAGACCCGGTTCGCTCTTGAGGGACTGCAAGACTTTTTCCTGCGCGCGGCAGGTCGGGCACCAGTCGGCATGGAAATGCAGAGCAACCGGCTGGTTGCTGGCCTGGGCCTGCGCCAGCAGTGCGGCGGTGAAGGGCTTGATTTCCATCGCGTGCGAGGCTGCGCTGACGAGCAACAGAACAGAAGCAAAAAAGACGCGGCGAAGAACCATGATGACTGCTTATATGAACGAGAGCGAACCACTGAGTCGAGCGAACGTGGCACTTCTTATTCCATTTCCAGTTCATTAGATAAATAATATCCATGTCACGATTTCTTCAAGGAGATGGACATGGCGAGAACTGCGAGGGGTGCGGACAACTTGGAGTGGGCGCGCGAAGTGTTGGCGCAAGCGCACACGATTGAGCAATTGCGACAGGCGCAAGCCGTGGTGCTGCCGCTGGATTACGGCTTGAGCATGGAGCAGACCGCGCGTGCGATTGGCCGCTCGGTGCCATGGACGTGTCGGCTGCGCAACCGCTTCCTGGCCGGCGAGATCGTCGGCGACGGCCAGCGCCAGGCGCGCGGTGGGCGCCG
>JAGXSV010000065.1 GCA_018333605.1 Hydrogenophaga sp.
CGGCCGCCGGCGGCATCGCGCCGACCGAGAAGCCCATGAACTGGCTCGAACTGGCCGACCCGAAAGACCAGGAGGCGAAGCCATGAAAGCACTGCACAAGGCGGCGCTGATCGGCGTCACCCTCGCGCTTTACTCCACCGCCGCATCGGCCCAGCTCACCAACCAAGGGATGCTTGACCAGGTGGTGACGGAGTTCGCCACGCGGGCCACGTCCTGGCAGACGGTGGTGATGAATGCCGCGATGTTCCTGTTCTGGACGCTGGGCACGATCTCGCTGGTTTTCACGTTCGGCTTCATGGCGCTGCGCAAGGCCGACATTGGCGAGTTCTTCGCCGAGTTCATCCGCTTCATCCTGTTCTTTGGCTTCTTCCTCTGGCTGCTGCGCAACGGCCCGGCCTTCGCCAACTCGATCATCCAGTCATTGGCCCGGATCGGTGAGCAGGCGTCCGGGGTGGCATCGGTGACACCCTCGGGCATCGTGGATATCGGATTCATGATCTTGAAGCAGGCATTTAGCAACTCGTCGATCTGGTCGCCCGTGGATAGCTTCATCGGCGTGGCCTTGAGCCTCGGCATCCTGATCTTGCTGGCTGTCGTTGCCATAAACATGCTGTTGCTGCTCGTCTCGGGCTGGCTGCTGATGTACGCCGGCATCTTCTTCCTCGGCTTCGGCGGAAGCCGTTGGACGTCCGACATGGCGATCAACTACTACAAGACCGTGCTGGGCGTGGCCGTGCAGATCATGACGATGGTGCTCCTGGTCGGCATCGGGAACGACCTGCTTTCCAGCTTCTACGCCAGGATGAACACCGGCACGCTGAACTTTGAAGAGCTGGGCGTGATGCTGGTTTTCTGCGTGGCGTTGCTCATGCTGGTCAATCGCGTGCCGCCGCTGGTCGCGGGCGTCATTTCCGGTACGGGCGTGGGGAACGCTGGCGGCATCGGTAATTTCGGCGCGGGCGCTGCCATCGGTGCGGCTATGGGCGCGGCGAGCATGGCCGCTGGTGCGGCAAGCGTGGCCGGTGCGGCCGTGATGGGTGGTGCAACCTCGGCCGCCGGCGGCATGTCGGCCATCAAGGCAGCGTTCGAGAAAGCAGGGTCTAGCGCCGGCGGTGAATCGGGCGGAATGCCCATGCTCGGCGGTGGCTCCGACTCCGGCAGCGATGCAGGCTCGTTTGCGCAAGCTGCTGGCTTTGGTGGCGGGTCAAGCTCAGGTGCGGGCACCACTACACCACTTGCACAGGCCGCCGGTTTCGGCAGCAGCTCGGGCAGCGGTGCCAGCGGCTCGGGCGGCGGCAATGGGCAGCAGTCCGGTAAATCGGGTGGAGGTTCCAGCTCGAAGGGTAGCGACGAAGCCGGCAGCAAGAAAGCCCAGCAAGGCGGCCAGCAGGCCGCACCAGGCAGCACCGGCCCCGGCTTGCTGGCCTCGGCCGCATCGGCGCTTGGCACGGCGGGCCGCGTGACGGCCGACGCCGGCGCAAATCTGATGCAAGGCGTCGGAGAGGTTGCGAAGGCCAAGGCCGCCAGCATCCGCGACGCCGCCGCCGAGCGCATCGCCGACACCACCGGCGGGAAGATCGCGGCGGCGATCAGGGCAAGCGCGGAGAGCGACCAGGCCAGCGCTGCCGAGGCGGTGCCGACATTCGGCGGCAACAACCTGGCAGGGGCCGATTCGGCCGCTGCCGATCCTGATGATGAAGTGGCCGCGTTCGCCAACCGCGAGCACGGTAAATCGGAGGCGTGACTATGAAACGTAGTGGCTTTTTCGACTGCCTGGCGCTCGACCAGGTGCAGCGGCCGGCGGTGGAGTTTGAGCAGCCTGGCGACCAATCAACCGAGCTTGATGCAGCGGCGGAAGTGGCGGCCTTCGTTGATCGCCCTGCCCCGTCTGCCGTCGAGGCCACCAGGCCGGCGGCCAGGTCATCGAGCAACAGCTACAGCGGCAGCAACAGGAACACGCCGCTGGCCGAGGCCGCCGGCATCTACAGCAGCGGCCAGCGATAAAGCGCGCCGGCCGGCGTGGGGCCGGCCGACACTTCCACAACCCACCTACCACAGAGGTGAATCATGGCAACTTTGAATCCTACCAATGCAATCGCAACCCAGGCAGTCCATCATGCGGCCGCGCAGCTCGCGGCCCTGGACTGGATCGACCAAGAGGCGGCGCGGCAGCTCTCGCCGATGGCGGAAGCCGTCGCCAATATGTTCATGGTGCTGTACTACCAGGCCGAGACGGGCCAGGCCACGCGGGACGATTTCCGCCAGGCCCTGGACGCGGTGCGGCAGTCACTCACCGCGTAGGCTCCACCAGAAACAGCAAGGGCGGCCAGTGGCCGCCCTTGTCGTTTTCGGGCCTGCATCGCTGTTTCCGACGATACGCGCCGGCGTTCTCGAGCATCGCCAGATCGAGCGATGACGGCCGCCCTACCCTTTCCCTTGGCGTGGATCTCGCATCGTCATTTCCGGCGATGAGATCCACCTGCAGCACCGCCAGAAATGACGATGCTGGCCAGCCCTACCCTTCCAGGCCGTGCATGGTTCGCGCACGTGCTGCGACCTGGTGCGCGTGCTCGATGTAAGCCGCATCGCCGGTGGCTTCGGCGTCGGCAAGGAGCGCGGTCACGGCCTCGGCCGTGGTCAGATGTTCGGCCGGGTCGAAGGGCGTCAGCGGGTCCAGGCCCGCATCGACGCGGCGGGCCAGCGCGATAGCCAGGGCAATGTCGGCGACCCTTTCACTAAACGCTTCCGTTATCTGGCGGCGCGCGATCAGCAATTCGTCCTGGTCGCCATCCTCAAGGATGCTGTTCAGCAGTTCCACCGCATAGGCCGGGTCTTTGCGGAAGGCTTCGGCCATTGCGTCGTCATGCAGGCGTGCGCGCACCTGGTCGGCTTCCAGGGTTTCACAGGCCGGCCACTCGCGGCCAACGGCAGGCGCATCCACCCATTCGCGTTGCTCGGGCGGCAATGGATGCTGGCCGGCTGCTTCGGCCTCGGCCAGCAGCTCATCGAGCGTGCGGCGCACCTGGTCAGCCGTGACGGCGCGGGCCGGATCGGCCTTCAATGCGTCATAGGCCGGGCCGGCCTTCTCATGCAGCCAGGTTTCCAGGTGCTTCGGGTCGGTCATTGGCCGGCCTCATCGAGTAGCGCCGCCAAGCGTTCCAGGTCATCGACCGAGTGCGCCCGGAAGCGGCCGGCCAGCAGCTCGCCCAGCTCGGCCGGCGTCAATCCAAGAGCCGCTGCCGCCTGGTCGTTCGACAACTGCCGCGCCTTGATCGCCTGGCCGATCCTGGTCACAAGACCGGCCTTTTCCCGCATTGCATCGGCGTCGGCGTGGCCCAGGTCGGCATAGACGTTTGTGCTGCCTAGTTGAACGTCCGGCGTGTCGTCGGCGTTCAGCTCGGCCAGCAACTCGGCCACCGAGCCAACCCGCGTCACGCGGCCGGCACGGCTGTCTGCAATCGCTTCCTCGGTTTCCTTCCTGCCCATGCTATGCCCTCACTTCATCGCGCCGGCGGCCATAGGCGGGCGGTATGCACCAAGGCCAGCACCCAAACCGTGCCTCCGTCGATCTCATACACCAGCCTATAGCTTTCGTGCGGTATCAGCTCGCGGGTGCCTGCGATCTTGCCCGCCTTTCCCATCTTCGGATGCGCGGCCAGCCGGGCGGCCGCATCGCTGAAAAGCTCATCCATGCGAACGGCCGCGCCGGGGTTGTCGGCCGCGATGTAGTCCCAAATGTCGGCGCGGTCTTGTTCCGCTTCTGGCGTCCAGATGACTATCACGCCTGGCCCGCCGCTACCTGGTTGCGCCTGGCAGCGAACGCGGCTTCAACTTCATCATTCGACCGGCCACGGCCGGCACGCATCGAGGCGCGGCCGGCTTCGACCTTGCGCCGCAGGTATTCGTCGTATTCGCGGGCCTGGCGGCGCTGCTCGATGTAGCCGCGCATCAGCTCGCGCATGACCTGGGAGGCCGGGCGATCTTCGCCGGCCACCTCGGCCATGAAGTCGGCGCGCAGCTCCGGTTCCAGCTTCATCGTGAAAACGGCTTCTTTCGACATGGTGCGCTCCTTTGTAAAGGTACTAACGCAGTATATACCTTGTCAGTATCCCGCGCACGCTGAAATTGTCTTGCGGCTCCCCTGCCCTTCTGGCGCATTGAAGTCGGGAAATTGAGCTAGGCGCATATACATTGCGCTTTTATAAATGAGCCTGCTGGACTACGATAGGCGCATTTAGGTATGCCCAAAGGAGCCAGCATGAGCAGGACGAAGCCAGCAGCCGCGCCGATGGTGGCGCGGGTCTATCTGCGCGTCAGCACCGACGCGCAAGACCTTGAACGCCAGGAAGGGATCATCACGGCCGCGAAGGCCGCCGGGTACTACGTCGCCGGCATCTACCGCGAGAAAGCCAGCGGCGCACGCGCTGACCGGCCCGAGCTGCTGCGCATGGTGGCCGACCTGCAACCGGGCGAGGTGGTCATTGCCGAGAAGATCGACCGCATCAGCCGCCTACCCTTGCCCGAGGCCGAGCGCCTGGTGGCCTCGATCCGGGCCAAGGGTGCGCGCCTGGCCGTCCCTGGCGTGGTCGATCTATCCGACCTGGCGGCCGAGGCCCAGGGCGTCGCCAAGATCGTCCTGGAATCCGTCCAGGACATGCTTTTGAAGCTGGCCCTACAGATGGCCCGCGACGACTACGAGGACAGGCGCGAGCGGCAGCGCCAGGGCATCGAGCTGGCGAAGCGGGACGGCCGCTACAAGGGAAGGCGGGCCGATCCGAAGCTACGCGCCCAGGTGATCGCGTTGCGCAGCATCGGCCAGAGCATCGCGGAGACTGCCAAGCTGGCCGGGTGCAGCGTGGCCCAGGTCAAACGGATTTGGGCCAGCCGTGACATGAGCCGGGCCGAGGCGGCCAGGCATGGCGCTTTCGTGGAGGACGCATTGACCGAGGCCGACGCCGGCGCGGCTGCCGACGTGGAGCAGGGCGCGGCCGAGCTGCCCGAGCCGGCTTTCCTGGACGACGAAGGCCCGAGCGCCGACCTTCCGGCTTTCATTGATACGGCCAACATCCGCAGCCTGTACGGTTGGGAGCCTGGCGAAACGGTGGAAGAAGCTATCGCCAGGCACCGGGCCAAAGAAGGGAAAACGTCCTAGCCGCCGTGCCCGCCTGACGGCGCAAGTTTTAGCAGCTAAAATATAGCTAGCTTCTAGATGACCAGAAAAGAAAAAACCCGCCAAGGCTGGCGGGTTTTTCGTACTATCGTATGTCCTCGGGGGGAGGCTTGCGCCCGCTAGTCCCGTGGCTAGTGACTCAAATATAAGGTTTCCGGGCGGGTATGTCAAACAACAACCAGAAAACAACCATTGATGCAGTACGGGCCGCGTTGTCAGCGGCTCGCATGGGAACCTTCGAGGTCGCAGCCGGGGTGCAATCGGATGATGACCCTGCGGCCCTGTTGCTCTACGCATGGAACGCTGAGGTGTCGGGCGCGTTCCTGGCCCCGCTGCATGTGTGTGAGGTCGTCGTCCGAAACGCGGTGTCCGATGCGCTGGAAGCCCTCTATGGGCCGCGCTGGCCGTGGTCGGCAACATTCGAGCGCAGCTTGCCCGATCCCATGCAAGGCTACAGCCCGCGCCGTGATCTGCAAAGCGCCAGACGGTCAGCGCAGACCACGGGCAAGGTGATCCCGGAACTGAAGTTCGTTTTCTGGCAGAAGATGTTCACGGGCCGTTACGACACCCGCATTTGGGATCAGAATCTGCGGCGCGTCATGCCGAACCTTGATCCGGCCAAGCCTGTTGCCACTCTGCGGCACGCGATCTATGGCGATTTGGAGCGCGTGCGTCTGCTGCGGAACCGCATCGCGCACCACGAACCGATCTTTGCCCGAGCGTTGGCAGATGACTACCAGACGATAGTGGCACTGGTGACGTACCGCTGCGCGGTTACAGCCGCGTGGCTGGATAGCAACCAGACTGCCACAGCCATCATTGCTGCCAAGCCCTAAAAAGCGCGAGCGGCGGCGAAAACTTTAGCGGCTAAAATCTATCTAGCTACTATCTTGTATCTAGCTTCTATCTTATAATCGCTGCTACCTAGCAGCTAGATAGGGGCTAAATTATGGCGGCGATTGTCGCATTCGTCTCACAGAAGGGCGGCGTAGGGAAATCCACCCTGGCGCGTGCCCTTGCGCGCGAAGCGGCCGCCGGCGGCTTGCGCGTGAAGGTAGCAGACCTGGATACACAGCAGGGAACGGCTGTCGATTGGCACCGCCTGCGGCTTTCCCAGGGCATTGAACCCGTGGTGTCCGTCGAGGCGTTCGCCACGGCTGCGCAGGCCCTGGAAGCGGCCAAGGGTTACGACCTTCTCATCATCGACGGGCCGGCCCGCACCAGCTCGGCGACGCTCGACATAGCCCGCGCTGCCGATTTGATCGTGCAGCCGTCCGGCGCATCGAGGGATGACCTCATTCCGGCCGTGCGCGAGTTCCACGCGCTGACGAAGGCCGGTGTCCCGAACGACCGCCTGGCGTTCGCCCTCAACCGCATCGGCACGCCGGCGGAAGAGGTCGCGGCGCGGGTCTATTTGCAGCAGGCCGGCTACACCGTCCTGGATGGGAGCTTGCGCGACCGGCCAGCCTACCGCCAGGCGCAAAACACCGGCCACAGCATCACGGAAACCCGCTTTGCGGGCCTGAACGAGCGGGCCGACACACTCATTCAATCGCTCATCGACCGGGTGACAAATGGCTGACGTATCCAAGCTCAAGAAACTGAAAGGCCGGCGCGACGAGCTGGGCGCACCGCCGACGCTGGACGAGGCCAGCACGAACCTGACCGCGCCGGAGGTTGCGCCGGTAGCCAGGCCGGCCGCCGCCAACCCACCACCGCAAGCGCCGGCGGCCAAGAAGATCGACGGCCGGAGCGCCCGCAAGACGAACCGTACGGTGCAGTTCGCCACGCGGGTGACGCCGGAATGGGATGCCCGCATTCGCGCCCTGGCGCAGCGTGAAGGTGTGCTGCTGGTCGAGATACTGGAAAAGGCCCTTGACCATTACGAACAATCTAGCAGCTAGTTTGCTGCTAGGTAGCAGCTACATAATCGAAAACCGACACCTGCATTTTTCGTTAATGCTGGACACTGCTGCGAAGGTGGGGCATGATTACGTTTGATTCAAAGGCTGTCATCAATCCGACCGCATTTAAGGAGGTCGTTTTGGTGGGCGGCGTACAGGGTGCGACTGTTACCGTTGCAGAGAAGGGCCTGGTTCTGGCGCTTCGGATCGGCGGAGAAAATCGCATCCTTGGGCAGTATCGGGGCGGCCCCCGCTACTTCCGCACGATTGACGCGGCGGCGTCGTTGCTGATCCAGCACGGCATCTACCGCTTCGAGGCGGACGTGGCCGGGTGGAAGCCCAAGACGCTGACCCGCAAAGGTGGCGAGTTGCTGGGTGGCACCGGCATCGAGCCGTAAAAATGCAAAAGCCCCGTTTGGCGACGGGGCTTTGGCGGGGGTTCCGGGCCTACCAGCTTTGGCGAGCTGATAGACACGACAGCCGATGAATGAGGTTATGGGTTCAACCGCACCCACGACTGTTTAGCTAAACCTCATTCTACGGCCTGACCCCTTCAATGGCAAGAGTCACGCGCGGATTCCGTGCGGGAAGGGGTTATGGCAGGACAGGCACAACTTGCCTTGTTCGAGCCGGCCGACGAGGCCGGCACCTACCATGACACGGCCAGGACGGGCTTTTTCTCGCTCCTGGTCGCGGTAGGGAAGGACAAGCGGCAGGACTCATACAGGCTCACAGACATGCCCACGATCTTGGGCATGGTCGATCAGACCCGCGACACCTGGCTGACGCAGGCCGAATTCATGCGCCCTAACCGGCGCGTGGTGAATCTGGCGCGTGTCGGGCTGCTGTTCGCCGACCTGGACACCTACCGGCAGCCGTGGGCCACCGGCAGAACGCCGGAGCAACTGGCGGCCACCGTGCTGTACCACTGCGCCCAGGAAGGCATCCCCACGCCCTCGCTGCTGGTCTATA
This sequence comes from Hydrogenophaga sp., assembly GCA_018333605.1. GTDB lineage: Bacteria > Pseudomonadota > Gammaproteobacteria > Burkholderiales > Burkholderiaceae_C > Hydrogenophaga. Next base: position 8,047 of record JAGXSV010000065.1, read on the forward strand.
GCGGCCGCGGCATACAAGCCAAGTGGCTGCTGGACGGCACCTTGCCGCGCCAGGCGCTGCCGCGCTGGAACGCCTGCCAGCGGTATCTTGTCGATCGTCTGGCCGGCCTCGGCGCCGACCCCCAGGCCAAGGACGCAAGCCGCGTGCTGCGCCTGGTCAGCACCGTGAATACCAAGAGCGGCGACGTGTGCCGCGTTGTGCATGTCGAGCACGGCCAGGACGGCCAGCCCGTCCGCTACGGTTTCGAGTACCTGGCTGAAATGCTGCTGCCGGTGGCCCGCTGGGACATCGAGCAGCAACGCCGCGACCGTGCCGAACGCCGGCAGCTCAAGCTATTGCCAGGCGGCAAGGCCGACAATCTGCGCGGCTTCTCCGGCCGGCAGCTCGCATGGGATCGCCTGGAGGACTTGCGCAAGCTGGGCGAGCTGCGCGGCGGCGTCAGGGAAGGCGAGCGGATGCAGCATCTTTTCTGGCGTCTCAATTTCCTGCTGCTGTCCGGTGCCACGCACAGCGGGCAGATGTACCACGAGGCGGCCGCGCTGGCCGGCGAGCTTGATCCGGCCTGGTCGTATCGCTCCAAGGAGCTGATGACGTTGTACGCCAAGGCGAAAGCCTACGAGGCCGGCGAGAAGGTGACGCTTGGCGGCCGCGAGTTCGCACCGCTCTACACGCCCAAGAACGACACCCTCATCAGCCTGTTCCAGATCACCGACGACGAGCAGCGCAAGCTACGCACGCTCATCAGCTCGGACATGGCGAAGGAGCGCGATAGGGAACGCCATACGGCCCGCCGGCGGGCTGCTGGGGCGGTAGATCGGGAAACCTACCTGGACGCGGCCGAGGCGAAGCGTGCGCAGGCCCAGGCGCTCAAAGCCGAGGGGCTTTCCGTGCGTGCCATCGCGCAGCGCATGGGCATCAGCAAGTCCTTGGCGGCCATGTACGCCAAGGAGGCGGCCGAGTGTCCAAAGTCCGTGCGTATTACAGCCGACCAGGCCATGCCGGTGGCCAGCATCGCCGGAAGTGACGAGGGCGGCCGCGAAGGTGTCCAAAGTCCGTCCGTATTACTAATGGCGGAGCCTACCGGCCGGGGGGCGGTGTGATGTTCCTTGTTGTTCTCTGTTATTCCCCGGCCGGCTCGGCCGTAGGCCGGAGTAGCCCCCTGCGTTCATATAACGCGAGTAGCCGGCAAGGGCGGTGGGTAACTTGCTTGCAAGTTATCCACCGGCCGCGCAGCGCCGGAACGGCGCGGAGGGGCCGAAGGCCCGGAGTAGCCCGCCGCCCGCAGGGCGGCCCCCTCGTCCAGCTCGCGGGGGTGTTGTCATGAGCCGCGCCCGGCGAACTTTCCCGCCGGAGTTGTTGGCACGCCTGCACGCGATGCAGGTAACGGCCGCGCTCGATCTCTTGGGCCTCTACTGGAAGCACGACCCGGATTTCAAACCGATCAAGGACAAGGCCACGGTGCGGGTGAATGTCGCGCTGGGTGGTGGTGGCGTGGAGCTGCTGGCGACCGGGCCGAAGTGGTACGACACCCGCGCAGAGAAGGGCGGCGGTGGTGCCATCGACCTTGCCATGCACCTGCTGCGCCTGGACTTCGTTTCAGCCGTGAAGCGCCTACAGGCTGCGACCTGATTTTTAGCCGCTAAATCTGACGCCAAGGGGAAGCCAGGCCGGCCGTGGTCTGGCTTTTTTCGTTTGCGCCGGAGATCGGCCGCGTAGAAAGGGGTCGTCTCAGAAAACGGAAAATAAAGCACGTTAAGCTCCAATTTCGCGCAGGTACTGGTACAACGTTTCGCGGCTGATGCCAAATTCACGGGCCAGCTTTGCCTTTTGCTCGCCGGCCTTGACGCGTTGCAGAAGTTCAGCGGCGCGTTCGGGCGAAAGCGCTTTCTTGCGGCCCCTGTATGCTCCGCGCTGTTTGGCGAGCGCGATGCCTTCCCTCTGTCGCTCGCGGATCAATGCTCGCTCGAACTCGGCGAACGCGCCCATGACCGACAACATCAAGTTCGCCATCGGCGAATCCTCACCGGTGAAGGTCAGGCATTCTTTGACGAACTCGATGCGCACACCGCGCCTGGTCAGCTTTTGCACAAGGCGGCGCAGGTCATCGAGGTTGCGGGCCAAGCGATCCATGCTGTGCACCACCACCGTATCTCCTTCGCGCACGAAGGCCAGCAGCGAGTCAAGTTCCGGGCGCTGGGTGTCCTTGCCCGATGCCTTGTCGGTGAATACCTTTCCGACTTCGACCTGTTCCAGTTGCCGCTCCGGGTTTTGGTCGAAGCTGCTGACCCGGACGTAGCCGATACGTTGACCTTGCAAGATGCCCCCAAACAGAAAAGTGTCAGGAATAAATCTATGACCTTGCGCAGCTTGTGTCAATAAATTAAGCGATGGAGTCTATCCGGACGTTTCTGGGTAGGCTGTCCTGACGTCCGGTTAGGGCATGCCTCAATCTGACGGTAGCGAGTCGCAGGCGTTCGGATCGGCATCGGTTTCGTTCCCTGTCTTGGCACGCGCTTCGAAGCGTTGATAACACTCCAACCCGCAGAAGTGCTCGACGTATTCCGCGCCTTCCGGGGTGAAGGCGGCATCGAGCGGGATTTCCTTGCAGCACACGCAGCAACTGGTGGTGGTCGAGTCACTTGCATTCATGGTGGCACCCCTCCATTGACTGACGAAGACGGCGAATGCCGCCGCCGGCATTGGCTTCGCGAACAGGAA
>JAGXSV010000066.1 GCA_018333605.1 Hydrogenophaga sp.
TTCGGGGGCAGGTCAAAAGTTAAGTTCTTCTGTGGCGTGTCTCAAGGTTATGTGTACGGCTGTACTACCTCTGTTGCGTCACGCATCTCGGTGATGCCTGCAACATTCACGTTGCATCTCCGAAATCGTCTTACATCCGCCCTTACATCGAACGCCAAATGAAAAAGCCCGCTATGAACTTCATAGCGGGCTTTCCTTTATCTACGTGGTGCCGGAGAGATGAATCGAACACCCGACCTTCTCATTACGAATGAGCTGCTCTACCGACTGAGCTACACCGGCAACGCCTTGGATTATAGCGTGCTGTGGTAGCTGGTGATCCGGTCGACTTCGTTCTTTGATCCCAAAACCACACTGACTCGTTCGTGAAGTTTTGTTGGCTGAATGTCAAGGATGCGTTGGCGGCCATTGGTGGCTGCGCCGCCGGCTTGCTCCACCAGCCAACTCATGGGGTTGGCTTCGTACATCAGGCGCAGCTTGCCGGCTTTTTCGGGTTCGCGCTTGTCCCAGGGGTACATGAAGACGCCGCCACGGGTGAGAATGCGGTGCACGTCGGCCACCATGCTGGCCACCCAGCGCATGTTGAAGTCTTTGCCGCGTGGGCCTTCTTTGCCGGCCAGGCATTCGTCCACATAGCGTTTCACGGGTTCGTCCCAGTGGCGCATGTTGCTCATGTTGATGGCAAATTCTTTTGTATCTGCCGGAATTTGCACGTGTTCTTTGGTCAGCACGAACGAGCCTTGTTCACGGTCGAGGGTGAACATGGCCACTCCATCGCCCACCGTGAGTACCAGGGTAGTTTGCGGCCCATAAACACAGTAGCCAGCAGCCACTTGCTGGCGACCTGGTTGCAGGAAATCTTTTTCGTTGACGGGTTCGATGGTGTTGGGGTTGTCGTTGCCCTTTTTCAGCACCGAGAAGATGGTGCCGATGGACACGTTGACGTCAATGTTGGACGAGCCGTCCAGCGGGTCGAACATGAGCAGGTATTCGCCTTGGGGGAAGCGGTTTGGTACCACGTAGATGCCTTCCATTTCTTCACTGGCCATGGCAGCGAGGTGACCGCCCCATTCGTTGGCTTCGATCAGCACTTCGTTGGCAATGATGTCGAGTTGCTTTTGCATCTCGCCTTGCACGTTTTCGGTGGTGGCCGCACCCAGAACGTCGCCCAGGTCGCCTTTGTTGACGGCCTGGCTGATGTTTTTGCAGGCCCGTGCGACCACTTCGAGCAGCAGGCGCAGGTCGCCGGGGATGTGGCCGTCGACGCGCTGTTGTTCGACCAGGTAGCGGGTGAGGGAGATGCGTTTGGACATGGTGTTCGGGTTTTTGTGAAAGCTGTTGGCAGCGTCTCGCGAGCCGCAAATGGTGTTCAGTCGGCCAGCGAGCGCGTGACGACTTCGCGCACGTCGTTGCTCAGGTCGGGCTTGGCCGCCACGCGGGCAATGGCCTCGCGTGCGGCGCTGCGGTAGGGTTCGGCGAGCTTTTTCCAGCGGTCGAGCGCTCGGGCCAAGCGCGCGGCAACCTGCGGGTTGAAGCCGTCAAGCTCAATGACGCGCTCGCTCCAGAACACATAACCCGCCGCATCGGCGCGGTGAAAACCACCCGGGTTGGCGCTGCAGTAGCTGAAGATGACGCTGCGGGCGCGGTTGGGGTTTCGCAGGTTGAAGTCGGGGTGGGCCAGCAGTTGGCGCACGGTGGGCAACACGTTGCCTCCCCGGTCTGGCGCGCCGGCTTGCAGGGCAAACCACTTGTCGATCACCAGCGCTTCACCACGGAACATGCTGTGGAAGCGGCTCAGCGCGTCGGGTGCCAGCGCCTGGCCGCTCACGACCAAGGCCGACAGCGCGTTGAACCGGTCGGTCATGTTGCACGCGTCTTTGAAGCGTTGGTAGGCCTTGCCGGGCCACACCGGGTTGCCGTTGCTGCGTGCTGCCAGGCAGAGCATGGTGAGCGCCAGGCCCGCCAGCGCACGGCGGCCGGTGCCCAGCGGGTCGGGGCGGTAGGCGCCGTTGTCTTTGTGGGCTTCAAACGCCCAGATCCAGTCGTCGTGCAGGGCATGCGCAAGCTGTTCGCGCATGGCTTCGCGCACGGCGTGGATGCGCTGAGGGTCCACCACGTCCAGTTGTTCGGCAATGTAGGTTTCGCTGGGCAGGGTGAGCACGAGTTCTTTGAACGCTGCGTCCAGCGCCGGGTGGCGCAACACGGCGCGCATGGCGGCGAGGTAGGCCGCGTCCAGCGGGTCTTGTGGCACCGGGCCTTGTGCCTTGATGGCGTGCAGGGCACGGCGCAGGGCCAGGCGCTGACCGGCTTCCCAGCGGTTGAAGGAGTCGGTATCGAACGCCAGCAGTCCCAGCAATTGGACGTCGGTGTAGTCCATCTCCAGTACCACCGGGGCCGAGAAGCCGCGCAAGATGGAGGGCATCGGCTCGCTGTCGACGTTCACAAAGGTGAAGGTCTCGCTGGCCTCGGTCAGCACAAAGGTGCGGGTGCCGGCCTCGGGCTGGTTCCAGTGGGCCAGTTGCAGGGGCAGTTCGGTGCCGCTGGCGTCCAGCAGGCCCAAGGCCACGGGAATGACAAACGGCTGTTTGGCCGGCTGACCGGGCGAGGGATCGCAGCGCTGCGTGAACGTGAGCGTGTAGCTGCGCGCGGCGGTGTCAAAAACGCCCTCGGCACGCAGGTGGGGTGTACCGGCTTGGCTGTACCAGCGCTTGAACTGGGGCAGCAGCCGCGCCAGGTCCGACTGCGGGTTGGCATCGGCCATGGCCTGGGCGAAGTCGTCGCAGGTCACGGCTTGGCCGTCGTGGCGGGCAAAGTAGAGCTTCATGCCGGCTGCGAAACCGGCACGCCCCACCAGGGTCTGCATCATGCGCACCACCTCGGCACCTTTTTCGTAGATGGTGACGGTGTAGAAATTGTTGATTTCGACGTACTGGTCCGGTCGTACCGGGTGGGCCATGGGGCCGGCGTCTTCGGGAAACTGGGCGGTGCGCAACACGCGCACGTCTTCAATGCGCTTGACCGCGCGCGCCGAGGGTTCGGCGCACAGGTCCATGCTGAATTCCTGGTCGCGGAAGACGGTCAGGCCTTCTTTCAGGCTGAGCTGGAACCAGTCGCGGCAGGTGATGCGGTTGCCGGTCCAGTTGTGGAAGTACTCGTGGCCCACCACCGACTCGATGTTGGCGAAGTCGGTGTCGGTGGCGGTGGCGCTGTTGGCCAGCACGTACTTGGTGTTGAAGATGTTGAGACCCTTGTTCTCCATCGCGCCCATGTTGAAGTCGGACGTGGCGACGATCATGAAGCGTTCCAGATCGAGCGGCAGGCCGAAGCGGGCTTCGTCCCACACCACGCTGGCGATCAGTGAGTTCATGGCGTGCTCGGTCTTGTCCATGTCGCCCGGGCGCACGTACACTTGCAGCAGGTGGTTGGTGCCGCTGCGCGAGGTGATGCGCTGTTCGCGCACCACCAACTGGCCGGCCACCAGGGCAAACAGGTAGCAGGGCTTTTTGTGCGGATCGACCCACTTGGCGAAGTGGCGGCCGTCGGGCAGGGTGCCTTCTTCCACCAGGTTGCCGTTGGACAGCAGCACCGGGTAGCGTTTTTTGTCGGCCCGCAGCGTCACGGTGTAGCTGGCCATCACGTCGGGGCGGTCCAGGAAATACGTGATGCGGCGAAAGCCCTCGGCTTCGCACTGGGTGAAAAACGTGCCCTGGCTCACGTACAAGCCCATCAGCTGCGTGTTTTTGTCGGGCGTGCAGGTGGTGAAAATTTCCAGGTCAAAGGGCGCATCGCCTTCGGGCAGGTTTTCCAGTACCAGTTGGTTGCCGTCCATCTTGAACGAGCAGCCGGCGCCGTTGACCAGCACGCGGGCCAGGTTCAGCTCTTCACCGTCCAGGCGCAGCGCTTGGGCGGCCACGTCGGGGTTGCGGCGCAGGCGCATTTTGTTCAGCACCCGGGTTTTGGCCGGGTCCAGGTCAAAACTCAGCTCGACGGTGTCGATCCAGTAGGCGGGGGCGGCGTAGTCTTCGCGGCGGACCACCGTGGTTGGGCCATTGGCCTCACGCAGAAGGGACATGGTGGGTCTCCAGGAAACGGGATGTGATCAGGACGTGGTCTTCGGCGGGACGGGCCAGCACATGCGGAACCCGTCCATTTCGTCGGTCGGGTTTGAGCTGCAAAAGCCGGCTGCCCGTCGGGTGGCTTCAATGTCCGGCAGCAGGCGGCGCGTCAACGCGACCCAGTGATGCTGGTCCGATTGATTGGTGTCGATCATGGAGCCGTCCATCTCGAAGATCTGTGCAGAAACCATTAGACGCCTTGCTTCAGCGAGGCTTCAATGAAGGCGTCCAGGTCGCCATCCAGCACTTTTTGGGTGGCCGAAATTTCGACGTTGGTGCGCAGGTCTTTGATGCGGCTGTTGTCCAGCACGTAGCTGCGAATCTGGTGGCCCCAACCCACGTCGGTCTTGGTGTCTTCCAGCTTTTGCTGCTCTTCTTGCTGCTTGCGCAGTTCAAAGTCGTAGAGCTTGGAGCGCAGGCGCTTCCAGGCGACGTCGCGGTTGCCGTGCTGGCTGCGGCCGTCCTGGCACTGCACCACGATACCGGTGGGAATGTGCGTCAGGCGCACGGCCGAGTCGGTCTTGTTGATGTGCTGACCACCGGCACCAGACGCGCGGTAGGTGTCGGTGCGCACATCGGCCGGGTTGATGTTGATTTCGATCGAATCATCGATTTCCGGGTAGACAAACACCGACGCAAACGACGTGTGGCGCCCGCCCGACGAGTCAAACGGGCTCTTGCGCACCAGGCGGTGCACGCCGGTTTCGGTGCGCAGCAGGCCAAAGGCGTACTCGCCTTCGATCTTGATGGTGGCGCCCTTGATGCCGGCGGTGTCGCCGGCGGTTTCGTCTTCAATCGTGGTCTTGAAGCCCTTGCGCTCGGCGTAGCGCAGGTACTGGCGCAACAGCATGCTGGCCCAGTCGCAGGCCTCGGTGCCACCCGCGCCGGCCTGGATGTCCAGGAAGCAGTTCAACGGATCGGCCGGGTTGCTGAACATGCGGCGGAATTCGAGTTTTTCCACCTCGGCGGCCACCTTGGCGGCTTCACCTTCAATGGTCAACAGGCCAGCGTCGTCGCCGTCTTCGCTCGACATCTCGAACAATTCGGTGTTGTCGGCCAGTTCGCTCGTCAGGCGGTCCAGCACCAGCACCACGTCTTCCAGCGACTTTTTCTCGCGGCCCAGGTCCTGGGCGCGCTTGGGGTCGTTCCAGACCGTCGGGTCTTCGAGCGCCGATTCGACTTCTTTCAGTTTCGATGCTTTGGCATCGTAGTCAAAGATACCTCCGTAACTCGACCACGCGGGTGGTCAAGTCTTCGAGTTGGCTTCGGATGGCGTTGCTGCGTTCGGCTTCCATGGGGGATCCTTCGATGTTGTGGTGTGCTGAAAAAAAGGGGCGTCCGGCGCTGCACCACCCGGTGCGGGTGGCGCGTGCTGCGTCGGGCCGAAAGCGCGATTTTCTCACGTCTGGCCTGCGGTTGCGCCAAGCCCAGCGCGGCGTGCTCGAGGGGCGGCGCCGTCTGCCGGGGTCCATGCGCCGGAGGCGGTTCAGGTCAGGTCAGCCCGGGCCAAAAAGTGCTCGATGGTTTGCGCCAGCACCTGGGGCTGGTCGTGGTGCAACATGTGGCCCGCGTCGTTCACCACCGCGTTGTCCAGTCGCGGCACGGCGCGCAGGCGTTCGTGGTGTTCGGCCAGGGTGAAACGGCCTTTCCACCATTGGGTCAGGCTGTCGTCGCTGGCGGTCACCGACAGCACCGGTGCGCTGATGCGCCGGTACATTTCCAGCGTCTCGTCCACCCGGTACAGGTAGGCGCTCACCACCTTGTGGGCGGCATCGCCCAAAATTTCCCACTGTCCCTGCGCGTTGGGGGAGGCCCATTGGCGGGCCAGCCAGTCGGCTTTGTCTTGCGCCAGGCGCGGGTTGGTTTTCATGAGCCGGCGGGCTACCGCGTCCGGCGAGTCATAGGCTTTCAGCGCCTGTTGGCCACGGTGCAGCGCTTTCACTTCATCCATCCATTGGGCGTAGCGCCCAGGCGCCTGGGCAGGCTGGGTGGCCGGCATGCCAAAGCCTTCCAGGTTCACCAGTCGGTGAATGCGCTGCGGCCTCGCGCCGGCGTAAACCATCACCACGTTGCCGCCCATGCTGTGGCCCACCAGGTCCACCGGCTGTTCCGGGGCATAGTGGTCCAGCAGGGCGTCGAGGTCGGCCAGGTAGTCGGGAAACCAGTAACTGTCGGGTGCCGGGCCTTCAGCGCGGGTCAGGCCAAAACCCCGCCAGTCGGGCGCAACGATCCAGCGCTCTTGCGCCAGCGCATCCACCATGAACTGCCAGGAGGCGGACACGTCCATCCAGCCGTGCACGAGCACCAGCGGTGCCCGGGCCGGGTCGGGCTCACCCCAGACGCGTACGTGATAGTGGAGGTTGCGAATCGGGACGAACTCGCTGCGCGAGGCTTTCAGGGCTTGGTACATTCAGTGGATCATAGAGAACGAGATGGAGACAGGCCATGCGCCCGAGTCAACGCCGAGACAAGACCGAAGCCTGCAAAACCGCACCTGCCCCGCGCAGGCGCCAGGCCGCAGGCACCGCCACCGCCGACGGGTATGACGCCTTGCACAGGCAGTTCCACTGGCAGGTGCCTGAGCGATTCAACATGGCCGAGGTGTGCGCCCGGCGCTGGGCTGCCGACGCTGCCCAAGCTGCGCAAACCGCCGTCATCGCCTGTGCACCTGACCAGCCCGACCGCCACCACAGCTACGCCGAGTTGCAGGACCAGGCCAACCGTTTGTCCAACGCGCTGGCGGCGCTCGGCGTGCAGCGCGGTGACCGGGTGGCCATCGTGCTGCCGCAGCGCTTTGAGACCGCTGTGGCTTACATGGCCGTGCTGCAAATGGGCGCGGTGGGCATGCCGCTGTCGCAACTGTTTGGGCCCGAGGCGCTTGAATTTCGTTTGCAAGACAGCGAAGCGGTGGCCGCCATTTGCGATGCCAGCACGCTGGCCGCCGTGCAGGCGGTGAGCGCCCACTGCCCGCTGCTGCACACCGTGTTGGCGGTGGAGGCGCAGGCGCAACGGGGCAACGCGCTGGACTGGGCGGCGGTGCTGGCCCAGGAACCGGCCGAGTTTCGGCTGGTTTCCACCATGGCCGATGAGGCCGCGGTGCTGATTTACACCAGCGGCACCACCGGCAACCCCAAGGGAGCGCTCATTCCGCACCGCGCGCTCATTGGCAACCTGACTGGTTTTGTGTGCAGCCAGAACTGGTTTGGTTTCGACCCGTTTGATGCGGCGAAGCCCTCGGACGCGGTGTTCTGGTCGCCGGCCGATTGGGCCTGGACCGGCGGGTTGATGGATGCGCTGTTGCCCACGCTGTATTTCGGCCGGCCCATCGTGGGTTACAACGGTCGCTTCAGCCCGCAAACGGCGTTTGAGTTGCTGGAGCGCCACCGGGTGACGCACAGTTTTCTCTTTCCCACGGCGCTCAAGGCCATGATGAAAGCCTTCCCTGCGCCGCGAGACCGGTACCGACTGCAACTGGAGGGCCTGATGAGCGCGGGCGAGGCAGTGGGCGACGCGGTGTTTGCCTACTGCCAGCAGCAACTGGGTGTGACGGTCAATGAAATGTTTGGCCAGACCGAGATCAACTACATCGTGGGCAATTGCGCGCGCTTGTGGCCCGCGCGCGCCGGCAGCATGGGCAAGGGCTACCCCGGCCACCGGGTGGCGGTGATCGACGACGACGGCAACGAATGCCCGGTGGGCGTGCCGGGCGACGTGGCCGTGCACCGGCTGGATGTGCATGGCCAGCCCGACCCCATTTTTTTTCTGGGCTACTGGAAAAACGAAGCGTCGACCCGGGCCAAATACACCGGCGACCCGGCCAGCAGTTGGTGCCGCACCGGCGACATGGCGGTTCGCGACGCTGACGGCTACCTCTGGTACCAGGGTCGTGCGGACGATGTGTTCAAGGCCGCGGGCTACCGCATTGGCCCCAGCGAAATCGAAAACTGCCTGGTGAAGCACCCGGCCGTGGCCAACGCGGCGGCGGTGCCCAAGCCCGATGCCGAGCGCGGTGCGGTGGTGAAGGCCTATGTGGTGCTGGCGCAGGAATACCTGGCCGCCCAGCCTGGCCGGGCGGTGGGCGACACCGCTTTTGTGCAGCGCTTGAAGGCCGAGCTGCAGGCCCATGTGAAGGGCAAGCTGGCCCCCTACGAATACCCGAAAGAAATTGAATTTGTGGACGCTTTGCCCATGACCACTACCGGTAAGGTGCAGCGGCGTGTGTTGCGCCTGCAAGAAGAGCAGCGCTACAAAGAAAAACAGGGACGGGCCTGACGGCGCGTCCCTGTGCAGGTTTCGGGGCTAGCGCCCCGAAGAGGCGGCTTACTTGGCGGCCGGTTCGGCTACATAAATTTCAACGCGGCGGTTTTTGGCGCGGCCCTCAGCCGTGCCGTTGTCGGCCACGGGTTCGCGAGAGCCACGGCCTTCGGTGCTGAAACGGTTCACAGCCACGCCACGGGCAATCAGGTAGTCACGGGCGCTGTTGGCGCGGTCCAGCGACAGGGGGTTGTTCACGGCGTCGCTGCCGGTGCTGTCGGTGTGTCCGACGATGGCCACGCTGGTGACCGGGTTGGCGTTCAGCGTGTTGGCGAACTGGTTGAGCACACCGGCCAGGTTGGATTTGATGGCCGAGCGGCCCACGTCAAACGAGATGTCGGCCGGAATGTCCAGCTTCAGGCGGTTGTCTGCGGTCTGGGTCACGCCCACGCCGGTGCCGGCGGTGGCTTGTTCCATGGCCGCCTTCTGCTCCTGCATTTTTTGGGACCAGATGTAGCCGCCCAGCGCGCCGGCGCCCGCACCAATCACGGCTCCCGTGCCGGCCCGCTTGGAGCCACCCGTGGCCACACCCAGCAGGGCACCTGCGGCGGCGCCAATGGCAGCACCCTTGGCGGTGCCTTGCTGGGTCTCCGTCATGTTGGCGCAGCCGGTCAGGGTGATGGCTGCCACGATGATGGCAGCGGTGAAGGCACGGGGCATTTGGGTTTTGTTGTGTTGCATGTTCAGTGCTCCTGATGAAGTGTTGCGAAAAAAGTGCCGCAGTCGGGGATGGTGCGCTGCAAGGCCGCGCGTTTGGGGTCTTGCGGCGGCGCCCAGCCCGTTGGACCATTGCAGCCTAAACTTATACCGTGTCCACGCGTTTAGCCAGTATCACATACTTTTATTTACAACTAATTTCATGAAAACTGTTTCACTTGGCTCCAGTCCACTGCAGGTAACGCCCGTTTGTCTGGGCACCATGACCTTTGGCGAACAGGTTGCACAGGCCGATGCCCACAGCATTCTGGACCGATCGCTGGAGCGTGGCGTCAATTTTCTGGATGCCGCCGAGATGTACTCGGTGCCGGCGCGTGCCGAAACCTTTGGTTCGACCGAAACCATTTTGGGCAACTGGTTTGCCAAGTCACCTGGCGCACGCGACAAGCTGGTGTTGGCCACCAAGGTGGCCGGGCCATCGCGCGGCATGCCCTGGATCCGGGGCGAAAACTCCGGGGTTACCAAGGCGGAAATCATCAACGCCTGCGAGGGCAGCCTGCGCCGCCTGCAGACCGACGTGATCGACCTCTACCAGATTCACTGGCCAGCACGCAACACCCCCGCGTTTGGCGCACTGTATTTCGATCCCGGCAAAGACAAGCCTTGTGCCTCCATCCACGAGCAATTGGAGGCCATGGCCGAACTCGTCAAGGCCGGCAAGGTGAAGGCCATTGGCCTGTCCAACGAAACGCCCTACGGCGTGCACGAGTTTGTGCGCCTTGCCGAACAGCACGGATTGCCACGGGTGGACACGGTGCAAAACCCGTACTGCCTGATCAACCGCAGCTACGAGAACGGCCTGGACGAAACCTGCCACCGCCTGGGTGTGTCGCTGCTGGCGTATTCGCCACTCGGCTTTGGTTTGCTCACGGGCAAGTATGACGCCACCGGCCTCGTGGGTGATGCCGGTCGCATGTCGCTGTACGACTCCATGCGCAAGCAGCGCTGGGGCCGCCCGGAGGCGCTGGACGCTGCCCGGCGCTACAACACGCTGGCGCGCGACCATGGCCTCACGCCATTGCAGCTGGCGCTGGCCTTTTGCTACCGCAACTGGCGCGTGGCCAGCACCATCATTGGTGTGACGTCGCTGACCCAGCTGGACGAATGCCTGGACGCGTGGGGCACCGAACTGTCACCTGCGCTGCTGGCCGAAATTGACAAAATTCGGTGGGAATTGCGCGACCCAGCTCAATGAAACCACAAGGCCGTGCACGAGGGGGAGTTGTCCAGAGGCACCGCGGAACTGGCTTCGCCAGGCCGCAGGTGCCGTCCCCCCTCCCAGCGCTGAAAGCGCGCCAGAGAGGGGGGAAGCCGTGAAACGGCGCAGGGGGGAGACCCGTATCTCTGAAACCCCCGCCACCGCCTGGCTGAAGGCGCATGGCGTGGTGTTCACCGAACACACGTACGACTACCTGGAGCACGGCGGTGCCCAGCACAGCGCGAGGGTGCTGGGTCTGGATCCGTTTGCGGTGGTCAAGACCCTGATCATGCAAGACGAGCGGGCGCAGCCGCTGGCGGTGCTGATGCACGGCAACCGCACCGTGTCCACCAAAAACCTGGCCCGCCAGATCGGGGTCAAGTCGGTGGAGCCTTGCAAGCCCGAAGCGGCCAGCCGCCACAGCGGCTATTTTGTGGGCGGTACCTCGCCTTTTGGGCTCCGGCGCAGCATGGCGGTGTGGGTGGAGGCCTCGGTGCTGGCCTTGCCCGCGATCTGGATCAACGGTGGCCGGCGCGGTTTTTTGGTGGGTATCCGCCCTGAGGTGCTGTCTGGCCCGCTGGGCGCCAAGCCGGTGCAGTGCGCGCTGGCAGAATAGCCGCAGTGCTGGCACCCACCAGCCGTCACACCTCGAGGAGTTTTGTTTGGAATCCGCATACCCCCTGTTGGCCACGGTGGCCGCTTATTTGATCGGCTCGCTGTCGTTTGCGGTGCTGGTCAGCCGCGTGGTGGGGCTGAACGACCCACGCACCTACGGCAGCAAAAACCCGGGCGCCACCAACGTGCTGCGCTCGGGCAACAAGGTGGCGGCGGTGGTCACGCTGGTGCTGGACGCGTTCAAAGGCTGGTTGCCCGTGGTAGCCGTGGCCTGGTGGGGCGAGCCCTACGGCCTGGGTGATGGCACGGTGGCGCTGGTGGGTTTGGCCGCGTTTCTGGGGCACCTGTTTCCTGTGTTCTTCCGCTTTCAGGGCGGCAAGGGCGTGGCCACGGCGGCCGGCGTCATCATCGGCTTTCAGCCTTGGCTGGGCCTGTCTGCGCTGCTCACCTGGGTGATCGTGGCGTACTTTTTTCGCTATTCCTCGCTGGCCTCTATCGTCACGGCGGTGTTTGCGCCAGCGTTTTATTTGTTTGGCGACCGCGTGGCCTGGAACGCGCCCGGGGTGATGGTGCTGAGCCTGGCTGTGATGGGGGTGTTGCTGGTATGGCGCCACGCTGAAAACATCAACCGTTTGCTGGCGGGCAAAGAAAGCAAACTGGGAGAAAAAAAATGAGCAACGACCTGGTGCGCCACGGTGTGGCCGCTCGGTACAGCGAAGCGGCGGTGTTTCAGGGTGTGGTGTACCTGGCGGGCATGGTGCCCGAGCGCGGTGATACCGACATCGCTGGCCAGACGCAAGATGTCCTGGCCCAGGTGCAGACTCGCCTGCAGGAAGCCGGGAGCGACAAGTCACGCATCTTGCGTGCGCATATTTATCTGAGCGACATCAGCGATATAAACGCCATGAACGCGGTGTGGGACGCCTGGGTGGTACCCGGCACCGCCCCACCGCGTGCCACGGTGCAGGCCGCGCTGGCCGATCCGGCCTGGAAGATTGAAATTGTGGTGACGGCTGCGCAAAAGGCTTGAACCGAGAATGCCACAGAGCCGACTGAACGGGCTCCCGGGGCATCGCGTCAGTACCTTCTTTCCAGCGTCAACTGGTCGTTGCTGCGCTGCATCTGAAAGCGGGTGAGAAAGCTGTTGCCCAGCAGCACATAGGGCATGGCCTGGGGCAGCACGATGGCGGGGACCCCAAACACCTGGGCGTCGCCCACTTTCACCGAGTCCAGCCGCACCTGGTGGCCTACCGCGCCGCCGTTGGCGGTGCTGACCCTGACCTTCTGGCCCTGCTCGAAGGGCAGGTGGATGCGTTTGGCGTCTGCCTCGCTCAAAACGACCAGCGTGGCCCCGGTGTCCACCATGAACTGAACGGCGCGGCCGTTAATTTGGCCGGGTGGCATGAAGTGGCCCTGGCTGTCGGCCGTGAGCACGATGCGCTGGGCACCCGCGTCGCTTGCGCGCTTGCCCACGCTCACCGGTGCGTCGCCCACACGCAGGGTCTGGCGCTGGCCGCTCACGTCCACCACGGCGGTTTCGCCTTGCACACTCAGCAGTTTCACACCGTGGTGCGTCTGTCCCGGGTTCAGGAACTTCGGCGCTGCGGCACCAATGACCACCAAGGCCTTTGAGCCCGCCACGCCGGACAACGCCACCGACTGCGCTGACGAAGCTCCGGCAGCGAGGGCAAGGACCAGGGCAGGGAGCAGGTGGGCCAGCATGAGGTGCAGGGCGTCAGGGCGGCGCGGAACCGGTTTGCCGGGCCGCCAACGGCGCCCCCTGTGGGTCACGTGCAGCGCGGTGCGGGGCGCCTCAATCCCTGAAGTTGTTGAACGACAGCGGCAGGTCTTTCAATTCGGCTTTGATCACATTCATGGCTGCCTGCAGGTCGTCGCGTTTGGCGCCGGTCACGCGCACCGCATCACCCTGGATGGCGCCTTGCACCTTCAGCTTGCTGGCCTTCAGGGCCTGCTGGATTTTCTTGCCGTCTTCGGTGGCTATGCCGTTGCGCACCTTGACCACCTGCTTGACCTTGTCGCCGCCGATTTTTTCGACCTTGCCTTTGTCCAGAAAGCGCACGTCCACGCTGCGTTTGGCCAGTTTGTTGCGCAGCACTTCTTCGACCTGTTGCAGTTGAAAGTCGGCGTCGCCAAACAGCGTGATCTCCTTGTCTTTGAGTTCAATGCCAGCGCTGGTGCCCTTGAAGTCGAAGCGCGTGCCAATTTCGCGCGCCACCTGTTCGACGGCATTTTTCACTTCTACAAAATCGGCTTCAAGAACGGTGTCAAAAGAGGGCATGTTGAGGATTCCAGAGAGCGTGGGTGAGACAATCCGAGGATGTTAGTCGAGAACAACGTGGCACTCCAGCCCTACAACACCTTCGGCATCGTGGCCCGTGCGCAGCGGCTGGCTCGCTTGCGCGCCGAGGCCGAGGTGCTTCAACTCATGTCCAGCGCCGACTGGGCTGCCGACACCGCCGCCGCTCCGCCGTTTGTGCTGGGGGGTGGCAGCAACCTGGTGATCACGGGCGACGTCAAGCCGCTGGTGCTCAAGGTTGAAATTGCCGGGCGCCGCCTGTTGGAAGAAACCGCCAAAGGCTGGCTGGTGGAAGGCGGGGCGGGTGAAAACTGGCACGCCTTTGTGGCCTGGACGCTGGAGCAGGGCTGGCCGGGGTTGGAAAACCTGGCGCTCATCCCCGGCTCGGTGGGCGCCTCGCCGGTGCAAAACATCGGCGCGTACGGTGTGGAACTGCAAGACCGCTTTCATTCCCTGGACGCCATCGACCTGTACACCGGGAAAGCCTTCTCGCTGGACGCCGCGCAGTGCGGTTTTGGCTACCGTGACTCGGTGTTCAAACACGCCCCGGCGGGTGAAAAAGGCCTGGGGCTGGCCGGGCGGGCACTCATCACGCGGGTGCGGTTCTGGTTGCCCAAACCCTGGAAGCCCGTGCTGGGCTACCTGGATCTGGAGCGCAAGATGGCCGAGACCGGCGTTTCGGCGCCCGACGCACGCCAGATATTTGACTGGGTGGTGGCCATACGCCGAGCCAAGCTGCCCGACCCGGCCGTGATTGGCAACGCCGGCAGCTTCTTCAAAAACCCCACGGTGAACGAGGTGCAGTGCGCCGACATCATTGCGCGCGACCCCAAGGTGGTGCACTACCCCATGCCCGACGGCAGCATCAAGCTGGCGGCAGGCTGGCTCATTGACGCTTGTGGCTGGAAAGGCAAAAGCGTAGGCAACGCAGGGGTGTTTGAGCGCCAGGCGCTGGTGCTGGTGAACCGGGGTGGCGCCACCGGAGGCGAGGTGATGACGCTGGCCAAAGCCATTCAGACCAGTGTGTACGAGCGCTTCGGCATCCGGCTGGAACCTGAGCCTGTGGTGATCTGACGCGCTGGTTGCAGCGGGCAAAAGAAAGGCGCTCCCTCGGGCCAAGCCCCTCGCTAAACTGTTGAAAAGCAGGGCCTGATTCGGCATACAGCCCCGTAAGTTCAACGACTGACGGGGCAGTTTTCTTGGTATCTCCAATCACGCCTCCAGCATCCCCGAAGGCGCGGATTCCGCAGGACTCGGAATAGGCGTTCTTTCGCGGTGCCAAGCGGCCGTTGCAAATCAACTTCTGCAAGAACCCGCGCTGCGCCAATTGCGGCGTGCCTCCCGCGATTGCGGTGAAGTACGCGCGGCGGGCCAAGGCAGGTGCTGCTCCTGGCGTCGACTGCCGGCTCGGCGCGTTCGGGGCGGGTCTGCCGAACTTGCACTGCCTCCTGTGCAAGGCGTCCATCCCACTCAAGAGCAACCTTGGCGTAGTTGAGGAGCTGACTCGCCTCTTGGCGCCTTTCGTCGACCGGGCGCCCTTGTGCCGCCCGAGGCCTGGCTGTTCGAATGGCGCCGTGCCGGCGCCGGACCCAGCGTACTACCGGTTCGGCAAGACTGAGGGAGGGTCGTCCCCCAGACGGTCTACGACAAGCTGGACTTCTTCGCCAAACAGGCGCAAGCCTTCGCGGCCAAGCACGAGCGCAGGTTGCCTGAGGTGGTCCGGGGCACCAAGCGATACCTAGTGCAGTGTTCCATTCTTTTTGGAACTTAAGTGACGATTGGCGCGAATGACCTTCTGCAGGATATCGCGAGCGCTCTTGGTCCAGATGAACGGCTTGGGGTTGGTGTTGTGATGAGCGACGTACTCATCGAT
>JAGXSV010000067.1 GCA_018333605.1 Hydrogenophaga sp.
CCTCGGCATCGTGGCTGAACATGGTCGAGCGCTTCTTCCGCGACATCTCCGAAAACCGTCTGCGCCGCGGTGTGTTCACCAGCGTACCCGAACTCGTCGCTGCCATCGATGAGTACGTTGCTCATCACAACACCAACCCCAAGCCGTTCATCTGGACCAAGAGCGCTCGCGATATCCTGCAGAAGGTCATTCGCGCCAATCGTCACTTAAGTTCCAAACAGAATGGAACACTGCACTAGCCCCTGCTCTAAAAGGGCGTTGGTGAACGATAAACCTTCACTGGACCCGCGCCTTCGTACACCATCTCACCGTTGACAATCACGATCACAATCCACCAGTCGTGCACCTCGATGACGTGGTATTCGTGAGGCTCCAGCGGTAGGGGCGTCTCGCGGTAGCTGTTCACGCCATCAGGTTTGGGATGCCACAGTAACGTCGGATGTTCAGTCATCAAAATGGCGCTTCGGATACGAAAACATCAACCGGACCCGGACCTTGGTAAACGGCTTCACCGGTGACCACGACCCTCACAATCCACCAGTCGTCTCGCTGCTCCACTTCATAGGCTACCGCAGGCAGTTCGAGCACGGTCTCCACCGGGAATGGAATCCCATCCGGCACTGGGTGTCGTAGCAGCGTCGGATGCCCTGGAGGAAAGTTCACGGTGGGCGTCATACGGGTGGGGGTATGCGAATTGTCCTTGATCACGCCCTCGCCACCGGCACATCCTCAAGCCTCGTTGTGTACTGAGGGGTTCGGCGTTCCTGCTTCATCCCCATCCATGAGCCGCATTCCGATCATGAATTTCTACTCGGAACTCGGAAGCTCGCGCGACAGTTCGATGCTCAGAGTGCCGTGATGTCGGTCCGCACCGGCCAACGCAGCGCGCCGGTGGTGGACCTTTGCGCCGTCGCCTCGAACTCGTGTTGCAGCACCAGCGTGTAGCGACCCGGGCGCGGCGTGCACAGGCGGTAGCCGTCGTGCATCGCATCGAGCGTGATGCCGCCGCTTTGCGGCGTGTGCAGGCGCCAGGCGTCGACCTCGGGAGCGCTCATGCGCAAGGTGACGCAGAAGCCGCGCTTCATGTTGGACACCACCACCAGCCGCTGCTGGGCGCTCCAGTCACCATCGGCATCGGCGTCCAGCACCACGGGGTGGCTGTTTTCCAGCACGCGTATGAACTGAGGGATGATGATGCGGAGTTCTAACTCGGTGCTGGACTTTTCCAAGCTGACCAGCACGCTCTCGCTGCTGCTGGTCGAGGGGGGCAGCAGCAGTGCACAGGCGGTCAGTACGGGGATGAGGGGGCGCGTGCAAGCAACCATGACCCACTATAGGCCTCAGATCAAGAAACATGACCCCCATAGGAGGTCAAGCCGGCATACGGCCAGTTTTAGCTCATAAGCGTCAAAGTCACTAAGGATGGCTTACTTTATGCGGGCATTCAGTCGGCCACGCGGAGTCGGCCCCCTCCCGATAGCTCACACGACCGGCTCTCTATGCCTTGGAAAACTTGGGGCAGCTCCTATCCATTGCGACAGCGCGCCCTTGCCGCGCTGTCGCAAATGGCCTGGTCATATGTCATCGTGCCCTCAACCACCGCCGCGGCGTCCGCCAGAAATCGTGGCGTGGGTTCATGGCCCGCAATCCACGTGTCGTAAGAGACTGGGCCATCGCATCGCGGCGCTCCTCCTTCGTGGTCATGGCGACTCCTCAACCCCAAGAGGACGCCAAGCCATCAACTCTGCGCTGTGCAGCTTTGGATCGAACCGATTTAGCAGGTTCTCCAGCGCGTGCCCGGGATGAAACGCCGCGATCCCGCAGCCGCGAAGCGGGGCGAGGCACCTCCTGCCGACTTGCTTTTTGGGTCATGCTAACGATTTTCCTCCTGGAGCGCCCCGCGACGTCAATCAATCTGTCGCATCGACGCTTGCCCACACCCTGGTAGCCCGCATCGGACTGCCCAAGTGCGCGGAACCGCAAGTGGGAACGTGCATGCACAAGCCGTCAACGACCGAGAATCTCTCTCTGCGAATGTAGAGGGGGATGTGAATTTCTAGTCTTGGCTTGAGGGGCTGTTAGACGTTTCTCCCCCCTTCGCAGCGGGCTCACCAAGGAAATGAATCTGGGGCAACCGCTTGGAGTCTTCTCGTGACTGCAGAAAGATCAGTTCAAACTCACGGCTGCTGATCTGGCGCAGCTGAAAAGCATGAATTTCGCACATCTCGACGATCGCGGCGATCTCCTCAGTCTTGGGTTGGCAGTAGCGCCAAGCGCCAGTGACCGTGCAGCGCACACGAATCGACTCCAACGCCTCGAAGGCTGCATCCAATATGGACGTGAGCCCTTTCACCACGCCCATGCGCTCTACCCGTCGAGAGACCACCACCGCCAAGCGTAGATCCTGCCACGACATCGCTGACTTCTCGGGGACAGTCAGGTCGCCACATGACCGCTTCAGCGACTCTGCCAAGCCGGTGAGGGTCGCTGGATCAATCTTGGCCGCTCTTGTCGCGGCGAGTTCGAAAGTGTTGGTGGCGGGTTTCCACCGTGGCACAAATGGCTTGTTTCGCTTCTTACTGACCATGGATCAATGTGTACAACGTGACAAGATGGCTGGCGCCGGCGTCGATGTCAATGTCGCTTCGGCCAGATAAGACCTCATGCGATAGATGTGGGGCAGAGCCATGCGCAGGAGGTTTGGTGCCCGCTATGGAACGTATCACATGTTCTGTCGACCAACTCCATCTCAGTCTGCTCAGACTCGTGGGCAAGGTTGTGGGCCAGATCCTGAGGCGCGCGCTCGAAGCGCTGCGTGAGCACCATGTGGACCTTCTTGCGCGTGACGATCTCCACATTGACGAGATCAGTTTTGCATAGCGACCTATTCAAGCGTCTGCCCGGGGCGGGGGGGCATGCCGGCCGGGTTAAACGGGATGCCTGAGGTGCTTCCAGCAGCTCTCGATTGCACATTTCGATGGCATTGCGTTAATACACCCGCCGCATAAGGGTCTGCGACGAAGCGCGCATGGTTTTCCACAGACATATTCCCTGAATCAGGGGATATCTCACCGCCACATACGCTCGCTGCAGTCACTGTGGGAACGACCTCGAAACCCCTCTCAACTCGCTGCATCGACGCCGGCACCGCCAAATAGATACTCACAAAGTATCAACAGAAAATCCTGAATGACTCCAGCGGTCTGGTCAAGCTCGCACCTGTAAGTATTTGCGGCGCCAGAACCGAGTGCCATGGACCGCTCAGGTACTGAACTGATGCCCGTCAACAAGGCCGTGACCTGCCCGATCCCAGTTTTGAACTGACCGGATTCAGGGGAGGCGTCACGTTTTTGAACTCATCGGTCTTGGGTGAGTAGATATTTCGGCTTCATATCTGCTCCAATAAAGCCGATAAACGCACTAAAGAACAGTATCGATTGTTGAGTTCCACTGATCTCTGACCCGAGATTTCCATCGAATGCTGACCCACCCGCTTGTGTGAGCAAAGCAGCTCACGTTGTGGATAAGTGCTTCGTTTTCTCCTTTTCGGACTTGGGGCCTGCTGAACTATTTTTGAACCGATAGCTGTCGTTTCCGGTCTCCAGAATATGGCATCGGTGCGTCAGTCGATCCAAAAGCGCCGTCGTCATCTTCGCATCACCGAAGACACTGGACCATTCACCGAAGCTCAGGTTCGTGGTGATCACGACGCTCGTCCTCTCATAGAGCTTGGACAGCAAGTGAAACAGCAGCGCCCCTCCTGACTCGCTGAAGGGAAGGTAGCCCAGCTCATCCAGAATGACCAAGTCGACATGCATCAGTCGATTTGCCAGCTGCCCCGCGTTCCCACTCGACTTCTCGACCTCCAACGCATTGACCAGTTCAATGGTCGAGAGGAAGCGAACGCGGCGATGTTGGTTCTCGATGGCCTGGACGCCGATAGCTGTAGCCAGATGGGTCTTCCCAGTGCCAGGCCCTCCAACCAGGACAGCGTTGTATGCCTTGTCAAGGAAGTCACCTCTGTGCAGTTGCCGGACCATGGCCTCATTTACCTCGCTCTGTGCAAAGTCAAACCCGGCAAGATCTCGGTAGGCAGGGAATCGAGCGAGCTTCATCTGATAAGCCATCGAACGCACTTCCCGCTCAGCCGTTTCCGCCTTTAGCAGTTTTGCAAGAATGGGTTGTGCCGCTTCGAATGCAGGCGCCCCTTGCTCACCCAGCTCTGCAACTGCGTGGGCCATGCCATGCATCTTGAGGCTTTTAAGAAGTGCGACGATGGAGGTCGTTGCCAAATCATGTGCCATGGCGGACCTCCTCATTGACTCGTGCGGTGCGCAAAGTGTCATATCGCAGGACGTTTGCCTGCGGCTCCGTCGATAGCTTCAATGCCTGGGGCGCCTTGACTTCCGCCACAGCCGTCTTTCCGTCTATGAGTCGATGCAAAACATTCAATATGTGGGTTTTGGTGGCCACACTGGCTTCCAGAGCAGTCTCGACTGCTGCCAGAACTGCTTGCCGACCGCGAAGGCCAGGCCTTCCTGCGCCGCTTCTGGCGCAAGACCGACAACCGCACCCCGGCCGAACTGCGCGACATGCTGCTCGACGGGCTGCGCCCTGGCGCCGACCGGCTGACCGCAGTGTTCCGTTACTTGGAGCCCGCCGCATCGCCCGACGCCCTGGGTGTTTATCTATCGGCGCAGCTGGGCGACCAGGCCCCCACTGCGCCCCGTGTGGCCGTGCTGTACAAGCGTTTCGCGCCCGACACCATGGACCTACCGGATCGCGGTTATGTGGCCCGGGTGCACCCGCTGGAACTCTGGCTGGTGGCCTTCCGCCTGCAACACCCCGACGCTACCCTAAGCGAGGCGATCGCCGCCAGTGCCGCCGAGCGCCAAGCGGTCTACCGCTGGCTGTTTCGCACGCGTGCCAAGGACGCCCAGGACGCACGCATTTACACCATGATGGAGGTGGAGGCTTTCCTAGTGCAGTGTTCCATTCTGTTTGGAACTTAAGTGACGATTGGCGCGAATGACCTTCTGCAGGATATCGCGAGCGCTCTTGGTCCAGATGAACGGCTTGGGGTTGGTGTTGTGATGAGCAACGTACTCATCGATGGCAGCGACGAGTTCGGGTACGCTGGTGAACACACCGCGGCGCAGACGGTTTTCGGAGATGTCGCGGAAGAAGCGCTCGACCATGTTCAGCCACGATGCCGAGGTCGGCGTGAAGTGCATGTTGAATCGCGGG
>JAGXSV010000068.1 GCA_018333605.1 Hydrogenophaga sp.
CCCCCCCGGGCGACCACGCTGGTGGCCCCACAAAGCCGGTTCCGCGGCGTGCGCTGAACAAGGCACCCCTTCGTACACCGTTTTTTCTCATCGAGACTTCTCATGATCCACAACCATGAAATCACCGCCATCGTGCTGGCGGGAGGCCGAGGCTCCCGCATGGGCGGCGTCGACAAAGGCCTGCAAAACTTTCACGGCACCCCGCTGGCGCTGCACACCGTGCTGCGGTTGCAAATGCAACAAGGCGGTCTGGTGGGCGAGTTGATGATCAACGCCAACCGCAACCTGTCGGCCTATGAAGCCTTTGGCGCCCCCGTGTGGCCTGACACGCTGAGCGACTACGCGGGTCCGCTGGCTGGCTTCATGACCGGGCTGGAACGCTGCGAAACGCCGTACTTGCTCACGGTGCCTTGCGACACACCGCTGTTTCCATTCGACCTGGCACAGCGGCTGGCGCAGGCTTTTGAAAACGAGACCACCGAAATTGCCATGGCCGCCGCGCTGGAAGAGGACGGCCAACTGCGCGCACAGCCGGTGTTTTGCCTGATGCGCGTAGGGCTGCTGGAAAGTCTGGTCGCTTTTATCCAAGCTGGTGGGCGCAAGATTGACGGCTGGACCGACCAGCACATGACGGTGCTGGTGCCCTTCAACTTGCCGGGCGACGATGCCCGGGCGTTTTGCAACACCAACACGCTGGCCGAACTGCATGCGCTGGAAAACCCCTGAAAAGCCCTGAGTTGCGCCATGAAAACCATTGCCCAGATAGCCGCCGAATTGCAGGGTTACGACCCCCAGGCTCTGAGTGCCGAGCGCGTCACCGACTTCCTTGCAGAGCTGATCGATCCCGTCACCGAGACCGAAATGCTGTCCGTGTTTGATGCTCTGGGCCGCGTGCTGGCGCAGGACGTGATCTCCCCCATCAGCGTGCCGCCACACGACAACTCGGCCATGGACGGCTTTGCGTTTAACAGCACCCAGTTGCGCCCCGACCAAACGCTGGCGCTGCGGGTGGTGGGCACCGCTTTTGCGGGCAAGGCCTGGGTGGGCCGTGTGGGCGCCGGCGAATGCATCAAGATCATGACAGGCGCCATCATGCCGCCTGAGCTGGACACCGTGGTGCCGCTGGAATTTGTGCAGGTGCAAGGTGACAGCGTGGAGCTGCCGGCTGGCGTGGTGAGTGCTGGCGACAACCGGCGCCTGCTGGGCGAAGACCTGATGGCGGGCCAGCCGGCCTTGCGCAAAGGCCAAACCCTGGGCCCGGCTGCACTGGGGCTGATAGCCAGCTTGGGTCTGCCCAGCGTGACCGTGTTCCGGCGTATCCAGGTGGCGTATTTCTCGACCGGTGACGAAATTTTGAGTCTGGGCGAGGCACCACGCGAGGGCGCGGTGTACGACAGCAACCGCTACACCGTGTTTGGCCTGCTCACCCGGCTGGGTGTGAAGGTGATCGACATGGGTGTGGTGGGTGACGAGCCAGCCCTGCTTGAAGCCGCATTCCGTCAGGCCGCCGCCAAGGCGGACGCCATCATCACCAGCGGCGGCGTGAGCATGGGCGAGGCCGACCACACCAAAGCCATGATGAAGCAACTGGGCGACGTGGCGTTCTGGCGCATTGCGATGCGCCCCGGACGGCCCATGGCCGTGGGTCGGATTGTCTACCCCCACACACCGCCGCTGCGCAGGTCGTTGCCCACCGAGGGCGTTGAGCCCGGCTGGGGACAGCCCGGCGCCGATCTGGCGCAAAGCGGCAAGTCATCGGTGCTGTTTGGCTTACCGGGCAACCCCGTGGCCGTGATGGTGACGTTTCTGGCCTTTGTGCGACCTGCCCTGTTGCGGCTGATGGGCAGCACCGCAGCTGAGCCGGTGTTGCTCAGGGCGCACAGCGGCGAGGCCTTGCGCAAGAAGCCCGGGCGCACCGAGTACCAGCGCGGTATCGTCACACGCCAAGCCGACGGTGCGCTGCAGGTACGCACCACTGGCAACCAGGGTTCGGGCGTTTTGCGATCCATGGTCGAAGCCAACGGCCTGATCGTGCTGCACCACGATCAGGGCAACGTGGCGGTAGGCGATGCGGTCGACGTAATGATGTTTGACGGCGCGATCTGACGCCAGATCGCCAGACCGCCAGAGCCCTGCGCGTCTAACCGCCCTTCGCAACAATGCGGCAGGCCTTGCCGCTGCGTCCTCGCGGTACCACCTGGCCCAACTCGCCCAGCACCCGAATGGGCAAAGCACCCTGCGCCACCGCAAATGACTGCAACGCAGCCCGGCAACACTTCAAGGCCTCGCGACCGGCGTGTCCCGCCAGAGGCAGGCGCAGCACCAGGGTGCTGTCGTCGCGCTGGAGAAGCTGAAAATCAAACACTCCGGCCTGCTCTTCCAGCACAGTGGACAAAGCCAACGGCAACAAGGCCACGTCGCCGGTGAGCCCCCGCATGCGCAGGATGTCGTCACGCCTGCCCTGGACGTCAATCACCGGGAATGGTGAACCACACCCGCAACGATCGGGGTGCATGGTCATCCGGTCGCCCATGGCGTAGCGAATCAGGGGTTGCACAGTGTTGGCCAGACTGGTCAGCAACACGCCGCTCGAGGGCTGCCCGAGCGGCACCGAACGGTTGTATTCATCCACCGGCTCCAGGAGCAGCCAGTCGGTGTTCAGGTGCAACTGCCCAGCTTCACACTCCCAAGCCATGGCCAGAAATTCAGAGGTGCCGTAACTGTTGCGCACCCGACAGCCCAGCGCTGCTTCAATGCGCTGGCGGACTGCGGGGCTCAGCGTTTCCCCTCCAGTCCAGACTTCTCGCAAACCCACCTTTAAACGTCCCCGTTCGGCCTGCTCGGCCAAGAGCAGCGCCACGGTGGGGTAACTGGCCAGCACCGTGGGTGTAAACGCATTGAGCGCATCCACCAGCGCGTCAACGGGTTGCAAAATAGAAAATGAGCGCAGGGACGGGGCCAGTGTTAGCGGCGGTCAGTTTCCGCGTAAATCTGGTGTCGGCAAGCAGTCGGACGCGGTCATCCGCGGCAGTCAGCTGAATGCCTTGAACTTCCTTTGAGTTGAATGGGGGG
>JAGXSV010000069.1 GCA_018333605.1 Hydrogenophaga sp.
GGGCTGCCCGGCGCCGCCGCCGCGCCGGTGCAGGAGAAGACGGTGTCCTACGTGCGCAAGGAATTCCGCGCCACCGCCGAGGCGCGCCAGCGCCCGGCGCTGCTGGCCGAGGCGATGGTCGATGCCGATGTGGAAGTGCCCGGCATCATCGAGAAGGGCAAGCTGCTGACCCTGACCACCGACGAGGCCCTGCAGCACAAGGTGGCCGATTTCCGTGCCGACACCATCGAGGCCGTGCTGGCGCAGCTCGGTCTGGCGGGCGCCGAGCTGCGCCCGGCCACGCCGCACTGGGCCGAACAGGTGGTGCGCTTCCTGACCCATCCGATCGTGAGTTCGCTGCTCATCAGCCTGGGCCTGATCGGCATCATGGTCGAGTTGCGCACGCCCGGTTTCGGCATCGCTGGCGGCGTGGGCGTCGCCAGCCTGGCGCTGTTCTTCTGGGGCCACTGGCTGGTGCAGCTGGCAGGGTGGGAGGAGCTGCTGCTGGTCGGTGCCGGGCTGCTGCTGCTGGCGCTGGAGATCTTTGTCATGCCGGGCTTCGGCGTCGCCGGAGCGCTGGGCATCGCGGCCCTGCTCGGCGCCGTGGCACTGAGCATGGTGGGCGCCGGTGACACGGCGGCGGTGATTCTCGATGCCGTGCAGCGCGTGGTGCTGTCGCTGCTGGTGGCGCTGCTGGTCAGTCTGGTGCTGCTGCGCTTTTTGCCGCGCCTGCCGCTGGCGCGCCGCCTGGTCCTGCAGACCGACCTGGGCGCCGGGCCGGCCCACGGCTCGGCGCCGGACACCGACCAGCGCTGGCTCGGCAAGCAGGGGCGCGCCTGGTCGGTGCTGCGGCCGGCGGGCATTGCCGAGATCGAAGGCTCCCGCGTGGACGTCGTCTCCGACGGCGCATTGATTGAAGCCGACACACCCATCGAGGTGGTGCGTGTGGACGGCAACCGAATCGTGGTGCGGCGACTTCCGCCCGTCAACCTGAAGGATTGATCCATGAACGAGCTTTTGGCCGGACTGGTGGGCAGCGTGGGCCTGCTGGTGGTGGTGCTGGCGGCGCTGGCGCTGGTGCTGTACCTGGTGCCCATCCCGCTGTGGATCGCGGCTTGGGCCTCCGGGGCCTACGTGGGCCTGGTCACCCTGATCGCCATGCGCCTGCGCCGCGTGCCGCCCAGCACCGTCGTCAACGCCCGCATCAGCGCGGTCAAGGCCGGGCTGGACATCTCCATCAACGACCTTGAAGCCCACTTCCTGGCCGGTGGCAACGTGGTGCGGGTGGTCAACGCCATGATCTCGGCCGACAAGGCCAACATCCCGCTGCCCTTCAAGCGCGCCGCGGCCATCGACCTGGCCGGGCGCAATGTGCTGGAAGCGGTGCAAATGTCGGTCTTGCCCAAGGTCATCGAGACCCCGCGCATCGCCGCGGTGGCCAAGGACGGCATCCAGCTCATGGCGGTCTCGCGGGTGACGGTGCGCACCAACATCGACCGCCTGGTCGGCGGCGCCGGTGAAGAAACGATCATTGCCCGCGTCGGCGAGGGCATGGTCAGCACCATCGGCTCGGCCAAGAGCCACAAGGACGTGCTGGAGAACCCCGACCACATCTCCAAGCACATCCTCAGCAAGGGGCTGGACGCCGGCACGGCCTACGAGATCCTGTCGATCGACATCGCCGACGTGGACGTGGGCGAGAACATCGGCGCCAAGCTGCAGATCGACCAGGCCAATGCCGACAAGCAGATCGCCCAGGCCAAGGCCGAGGAGCGCCGCGCGATGGCCGTGGCGCTGGAGCAGGAGATGCGCGCCCGCGTCGTCGAGGCCGAGGCCGAAGTGCCGCGCGCCATGGCCGAGGCCTTCCGCGCCGGCAACCTGGGCATCATGGACTACTACCGCATGAAGAACCTGCAGGCCGACACCGTCATGCGCGAGGAGATCGCGAACACCGGCGATGACCCGGCGACTGGCCAGAAGAATTAGCGGAGCCCAGCATGGACGGACTTCCCCAAGAACTGATCTTCGCCCTCGTCTTCGGCGCGGTCCTGCTGGTGCAGTTCCTGTTCGAGCGCCTGCGGCTGCGCAAGCGCGGGCCATTGAGCGAGACCGAGAGCGCATCCCAGGGCGAACCCGAAACCGAAGAATGGGGCGAACCCGACACCGGGGCCCCGGAGCCGCGGGCTGTCGAAGTCCCGCAACCGGTGCAGGTGGTGCATCCGGTACCGGTCCGCGCGGTGGTGGCGGCGCCATCACGCGCGGTCCCGGCCCCTGCGCGGCGCACCGCGCGCCGCTTTTCGCGCCGCGCGCTCATGGGCAACCGCCGTGCCGTGCAGGACGCCATGGTCATCGCCGCGATCCTGGGCCCGTGCCGGGCCTACCAACCCCACGACATCGACTGACATGGACCCGAACGACGCATTGGCATTTCTCAACCAGTTCTGGCTGACCCTGCTGGTGCTGGTGCCAGTGGTGCTGGTGGCGCGCGCGGTGGTGGCGGGCTCGCGCTACTCGCCGATTCTCATCATCGTGGTGTTTGGCCTCAGCCTGGGCGCCTTGCTGGTGGCGACGCGGGCGGGCGCACCCGGGCTGCCCGACTTCTACCTGCTGGGCATGCTCGGGCGCGCCACCGTCATCGCGCTGACAGCCTCGTTTTTTGTCGGTGGACAGGAACTGCGGCGCCTGTTCGGCGGCGTGCAGGTGGCGGCCGACACCTCTGTGGTGCTGAACAAGAGCGAGGTCATCCTGGGCACCGGCCGCACGCAGCTGTTCTTCATCGTGCGCGCCTTCTTCGTGCTGCTGGGCGTGGATGCGACGGTGCGCGTGCTGCTCGGCACGGGCGGCGAGAAGGCGGCCATCCTGCCGCTGTTGGCCTACCTCGGGCTGGTGTTCGCCGCCATCGTGATCGACCCCGGCGCGCAGGTCGACAACAAGCGGCGCTACCTTGGCAAGGGCGCGGTCGAACTGTTGCTGCTGATCCTGGCCCTGGCCGGCGCCACCCTCATCGCCACCCACGTGCGCGAGACGGCGGCCTTCCCACCGATCTTCTTCGCCATGCTGATGGCCGTGCTGCTGGGCTGGTTCTGCCCGCGCTGGCGGCACGGGCCGGCCCTGCGCGCGCTGCTGTTCGGTGGCATCCCGGTGGTGCTGGCGGCCAACTTCCTGGTCGGTGGCTCGCTGCTGGTGCAATCGCTGGCGCTCGACGGCATGACGCCGGTGCTGCTGTACGGTTTCTCCGGCCAGTTGCTGTGGATGTTCGGCGGCATCTCCCTGTTGATGTGGCTGGGCGGCACGGCGGCGGTGCGCAACCTCGCGCCCGGCATGGCCGGCGCGCTGTCACACGCCGGGCTCACCGGCGCCTGCACCGCCGGCGACATGGGCGAGGTGGCGCAGCATCGGGCGCCGATCATGATCGCCGTGCCGTTTTTCGGCCACGTGTTCCTGTTCACCATCCTCGCCCTCAGCCTCGATGCGGGGCGCCTGCTGCTGTGGCCGACGGTGCTGGTGGCGCTGGCGGGCGTGGTGCTCAGCGGCTTCGCGTTTCGACAATTGCGCCGCTCGGCCGGCGAGGACCGCGCCGAGGTGCGGGCGCTGATGCTGTTTTCCTTTGGCTGGCAGTTGACGGCGCTGTTCGGCGGCCTGTTGCTGCTGTCGAACCTGCCGCTGGCGCACGCGGCGATGGCGGCCAGCGCCGCGTTGTCGCACTTCGGCCTGTTCGCCGCGCTGCAGGGCGGGCTGTTCGGCGCCCAGGCCGCGACCTTGATTGCCTTCGTCTTTGCGATGCCCTTCCTGATCCACCCCTTCGTGTTCTTCATGTTCGGCCGGGGTATGGCGCAGGGCGGCGAGATGCCGCGCCTACCGGCCTACCTGCTGGCCGTGGCGGGGGCGGCGGGGGTGCTGGTGGCGCTGTTCGGCCGCAGCTGGGGCGGCGCGTGAGCAGCCCCGGGTCTGGCCCCGCAGAGGGCGACACGCAAGGAGCAAGCGGGATCGGGTGCGACACGTGCGCAGCCACGCCTTCCCATGCCACCGCCTGAGAGCGGCGCGCCCGCAGCGTGACGCAGCCTGGCGCGCGTCTGCGCCTACCTCAGCGCACGAGCAGCACGGGTGTCTGGGTGGTGGCCAGCACCTTGGTCGCCACCGAGCCCATCACCAGATTGGCCAGGTTGCGGCGGCCGTGCGATCCCATCACGATCGCGAGCGGTTCGGCCGCATGCCGAACCCCCATTGCGCAGGAGCATTGTATGGACGCCGCACCCGATGCCAGCCAGGCCGACCTTGTCTGACCGCACTGCGGTACCACGAACCGCGTTGCCGCAGAGGGTCTGTTGGGGCAGCGCCGGTCGGGCTGTCGGGCGCGATCGACGCGGCCCGCTTCACGGCCCGGGTGCGCGCGCAAGCGTGAGCCAGCGAGGCGGCAGGCGCGCCGCCGACCTGAGCGCTGATCCTGTCGGCAGCCCCTTCGCGAAGGGAGCGCTCTCAGCCTGCGGGCTTGACCATCGGCCAGCCGCGGCGCGCCCATCCGGACATGCCGCCGTGGGCGTACCTCACGTTGGCGAAACCGTGCTTGCGCGGGGTCTTGAGTGCGGCGCTGGAGCGGTTCTGCGTGTTGCAGATCAGCAGCACCGGCTGCGCCGGGTCGTCGGGGATCTCTGCCCGCCGTGCGCCCAACTGGCTCATCGGCAGCAGGCGGGCCCCC
>JAGXSV010000070.1 GCA_018333605.1 Hydrogenophaga sp.
TTGCGCAGGCTGGTCTCGTCGATGCCGATGTGGCGCACGGCGCTCATGTCGTCCTGAGCCCGGGCCACCTTGACGTCGTGTTCGATGCGCCGCCACAGGGCCTTGGCATCGACCCTCAGGTGCCGCGCCGCTTGGGCCACCGGCAGCTCTTTGCACAGGCTCAGTGCCAAGGCTTCAAACAGCAGCGTGAAACCGCTGCCTTCACGCGCCCAGGGAACCGGCACCTGGCTGGTCTTGCCGCAGGCGCTGCAGGCCACGCGGAGAATGTCGGCATGCAGCCAGGCTTCGAACTGAAAGAAGTCCAGGTGGCGCCAGGATCGGCGCACGCGTTCGTGGATGCCTTGGTCCAGCACGCCGCAATGCGGGCAGGTCATGCGTTGCTCAGTGCAGACCACATCAAAGTCAATGACCCGCTTGGATGTGTTGAGTTCGGCGCGCTCCACACGCCAAGGGGCTTGCAGCCCCAGGGCTGCAATGAACAGGGCTTCGGTGCTCAGACTCATGAGGGCTCTGGATACAGGTCGCAGGAAGTTAAATAGGCAGCAGTATCCGCCAGCCTTACGCCCTCACCGCGCATTGGTGCTGAGTGTCAAGTTCCATGCAATTCGTCATGGAGCCGGTCTGGTTGCTCCAGAACTCGCCCTGATGTGATGTGATGTGATGTGATTTCCGGTCAGCGGTTCAATGCAAAAGAAACTCTTTCAGATTGTGACGTTAAATATTAACGATCGCTTATATCCACGCCCACCGAGGGGACTTGACCCGGACCGAAGCTCAGCGCAGTCCGGCGATGTAGTCGGAAACAGCCTTGATCTCAAGATCGTTCATTTTGGCTGCAACGCCGGTCATTTTGGCGTTGTTGTTGCGCGTGCCGTTGCGAAAAGCATTCATCTGGCTGGCTGTGTACTCGGCATGCTGACCCGACAAACGGGGGTACTGTGCCGGGATGCCGGCACCGTTGGGGCTGTGGCAGCCTGCACAAGCAGCGATCTGGCGGTCGGCAATGCCGCCGCGGTAAATGCGCTCGCCCATGCGGACCAGGTCTTTCTCTTTCGCGAAGCCGGTCTTGGCTTTCTGGTCTGCCAGCCAGAAGGAGATGTTGCGCATGTCATCATCGGACAGTCCCGCAGCAAAACCCTTCATGATGGCGTTATCGCGCTTGCCAGACTTGAATTCCTGCAACTGCTTGATGAGGTATTCGGGATGCTGCTGTGCCAACGACGGGTTGATCGGTGTGCTCGAATTGCCGTCGGCGCCGTGACAGGCCACACACATCTGGCCGTACAAGGCCGCACCTTTGACCAGATCGGGCTTGGCCGACTGGGCATGGGCGCTGAACGACAGGGCTGCGGCGGCAGCGGCGCAAAGGAGTGAAACAGGCAATTTCATGTCTGGGCTAACGTCGGTGGCGACGGGTTCGGTTGAAGAGATTCGCGGTAGTTTTGTTCTAAGCCGGACAATTTTACAATGCCCTACCGAAAAAGCTCCAAATGACCCAACACCACACTCCAGCCCCCGCCGCCGATTCGCCGTCCAACGACGCCCCTGCCACCACCGCCGAACCACCCAACGTTGGCATAAACCCGGTGCCCGCCACAGTGGAAGCCAAGATCGCCCATGGCTGGCTGCACACCGCGCGCTTCCTCACCACGGCGCCCCAGCTGGAGCACTTGCCAGCGCTTGGTCTGCCTGAAATCGCCTTCGTCGGACGCTCCAACGCCGGCAAATCGACCTGCATCAACACGCTGACGCAGCAAAAGCGCCTGGCCTTTGCATCCAAGACGCCCGGCCGCACCCAGAGCATCAACCTGTTTTCGCTGGGCAAACAGGGCGTGCACGACGCGGTGCTGGCTGATTTGCCAGGCTACGGATACGCCGCTGTGCCGCGTGAAGCCAAACTGCGCTGGCAGCGCGTGATGGGCAACTACCTCATGACCCGCGAAAACCTCACGGGCGTGGTGCTCCTGATCGACCCGCGCCTGGGCATGACCGAGCTGGACGAAATTTTGCTCGACGTGATCAGGCCTCGCGTACAGGCTGGTCTGAAGTTTTTGGTGCTGCTCACCAAGTCCGACAAACTCAGTCGATCAGAAGCGGCCAAGGCTTTGTCTATTGCCAAGCTGCAAAGCGGCGGCGGTGAAGCCATGCTGTTTTCGGCGCTGAAAAAGCAGGGGCTCGACGAAGTGGCTCAGTTGCTCTGGCAATGGTCCCATGCACCCGCCAAAAAACTGAAGAGTGAACCGGTCGAACCCAGCTTGGACCCTGACCAGGAACCCGAACCCGAGTCACTCGACTGAGAGACTGGGCGGTTCATTCCCTGTCGTAAACCGAAGGCGTCCCCGGCGGACGGGTCTTGAAACGCTTGTGAACCCAGTAGTACTGCTCGGGCATGGTCAGGATCATGGCTTCCAGGCGCTGGTTCATGAGGGCGGTATCGGCCTGTGCGTCTGGCCCCGGATAGTCGGGCCAGGCGGGCAACACCTCCACGTCGTAGCCCTGCGGGGTGATGCGGCTGATGACGGGCACCACCTTGGCCTGCCCCAGTCGCGCCAGGCGTGGCAATGTGGGCACCGTGGCGGTGGGCACACCAAAAAACGGCACAAAGACCGACTCCGCAGGCCCCATGTCCATGTCGGGCAACAGATAGAGCACCTCGGACGCCCGCACCGCCTGCACCACGGTGCGCAACCCCTGGTGCTTGCTGACCAGCTTCACAGCGCCGTAGAGCAGTCGGCCCGCCCTGATCCAGCCGTCCACCGCTTCATTGGCCTGCTCGGCATACACGCTGATGAACGCCCTCGGCACAAAAAGCGCGAGCGCTGTTCCACCGGCGTCCAGCCCCACAAAATGCGGCGCAAAGACGACGGTGGGGGCAGTCCCTTGCAGCTCATCGGTGGCGCCGACCAGGCGCAAACGCGCCCGCACCGTGGCTTCATCGGCTCCCCAAAGCCAGCTGCGGTCGAGCCAGGCCTGCACAAAAAAAACAAAATGCTGGCGCACCGCACGGTTGCGCTGGGTTTCACTGTCTTGTGGAAAACACAGCGCCCAGTTGGTGCGTGCAATGCGGCGGCGGCGGCCTGCCACACCATGCAAGACCC
>JAGXSV010000071.1 GCA_018333605.1 Hydrogenophaga sp.
CCCCCGGCGTCTGCTCCGCCCGCGCCGGTGCGTGGGCGGAGGCCGCCTCAGGCGCGCCCCTCACCCCAGCCCTCTCCCCAGAGGGGCGAGGGAGTGAAGTCCCCTCGGCTGCCGGGCGAGGGAGCCAGGACAGCAGCGCATCCCGGCACTGAATGTGGTCCAGCGGCTCCAACACCGGATTGGTCTTGAAGGGGTAGCCGTGGTCGAGCCGCCACTGCAGTTCACCGATCCACACCGTGACGCGCGCCAGCTCGGCGGCGTATTCGTTCAGCTCGATGCCCAGCACGTTGGCCGGGCCGGTGGCCAGCTCCACCTGACGGTCCAGCCCCAGGGCTTCGGCTTCGGTGTTGGCGAGGTGTTCCACGTCTTTCAGGCACTTGAGCGCGAGGTACAAAAAGTTGCCGCTGCCGCAGGCCGGGTCGAGCACGCGGTAGGCGGCCAGGCGCTGCAAAAACCCGACGTGCTCGGCCACGGCGTCGCGCCAGGCTTTGTCGTCGCGTTTTTTGCTTTTCTTGAGCAGCGCGGCCATGCGTTCGCGTGCGCTGGCCCATTCGCGCAGCAAGGGGCGGCGCACCACGGGGTCGATGATGCGTTCGATGGTGGCGGGGTCGGTGTAGTGGGCGCCGAGCTGGCTGCGTTTGCTGGGGTCGAGGCCGCGTTCGAACAGGGTGCCGAAAATGGAGACGTCGATGGCGCTCCAGTTTTTGTCTGCGGCGTTGCGCAGCTCGGTCACGTCGAGTATGTCAAGCCGGGGCACGGCGATGGTTTGAAACAGGCCGCCGTTGAACCAGGGCACGTCGTCCACGCCAAACAGGCCGCCGCTTTTCATGGCTTCAAAGAGCTTGCCCAGGTTGTCGCCCAGGCGCTCGGGGCTCATGGTTTTGGCGTTGATGAGGCGGTCAAACAGCTGGCCGGGCAGCAGGCCCACGTCTTCGGCAAAGCAGCAAAACAGGCACTGGGTGAGAAAGTGGGCCACGGCGTCGGGCGTGTTGCCGCGTGCGCGCAGGCGCTCGGCCAGGGTGGCAAAGCTTTTGGCCGCGGCTTCGGTGATGTCGCGGTTGGTGGTGCGGGGGCGAAAGCTTTCGGGTGTGGTCCACACGCGCTTGAGCAGTTCGCGCTTGTCGTGTTGCTCAAGGTCTTGCAGCGTTATGTCGTGGCGCTCGCTGGGGTGGCCGTTGAACTGGGTGTGGATGCGGATGGTGAGGCGGTCACACACCACCAGCAGGGGCGGGTTTTCCAGCGCCAGGCTGTAGCCCTGAAGCTGGCGCAGCGCTTCGTCGAGGTTGCGGCCGGGGGCTTTGTTTTCCCAGGCGAAAGCGCCGCGTTTGTACACGTCGGCGTAACCGCTGGACTGGCCGACGATACGCCCGCCCTGCTCGAACAGGTAGCCCGGCTCGCTCCCGGGCCGGGGCACGTCCAGCACATCGCACAGCTCCATGAAATGGCTTTGCGCGCCCTGTTCTTCGTTGAGTGAATACGCTGGCCCCCCCGGACCCCATTTTTCTATGAATGCGCGCGGCGTCATGTGGTCTTTCTTGTGTTGAGCGGGCATGTTAGCAAAGGGCTGGGAGGCTGCGAGCGCCCAGCAAAAAGCCGCCCGAAGGCGGCTCTTGTAGGTGCTTTGCAGGTGCCTGCGATCAGCTCTGCAGCGCTTTCCACATTTCCATGTCGCGCTCGGCGGTCCAGATGCGGGGGTTCTTGATGCCGCTGGCTTCGTCGTACGCGCGGCTCACGTCAAACGGCAGGCAGTGCTCGTAAATGAACACGTGGCCAAACACCGGGTCCATGGTCTTGCGGGTGTGGGCCATGGCGGCTTTGAGGTCCATGCCGGCGGCGGCGGCTTCTTTGCCGGCGGCAAACAGGGTGGTTACCCAGCGCTGGGTGTAGTCCAGCGCTTTGTTCACGTCGGCGTTGCCTTTCATGGCTTCGCCGCGCCCGGGCACGATGAATTCGGCCTTGAGCGCGCGCAGGGCTTCGAGGGTGGCGGGCCATTCGGCCAGTTGCGCGTCACCGGTGTACACACCCGCTTCGTATTCCACCAGGTCGCCGCTGAACAGCACTTTTTCTTCTTCCACCCAGGCAATGGTGTCGCCACGGGTGTGGCCGTGGCCGGGGCTCCAGATTTGCACGTTCACACCACCGAGGTCGATGGTGAGCTTGCCCGGCACTTCGCCCTTGGTGGCGTCGCCGCCGCCAATGACCATGGTGGGCCAGGTGAGGCCGGGCACCGAGTCGGCGCCGCGGAACAGGCGCGGGAAGCGTTCCATTTCGCTCTGCATGTCTTGGGCGCCGCGCTCTTGGATGAGCTCCAGCGTGCCCTGGCTGGCGATGATTTCGGTGGCGCCTTCGGCCAGGTAGGCGCTGGCACCCAGCACGCGCACGGCGTGGTAGTGGGTGAGGAGCACGTATTTGATGGGCTTGTCAGAGACGGTGCGGATCTGCTTGATCAGGTCGCGCGCCATGGCCGGGGTGGCGGTGGCGTCGCTGACCATGATGTATTTGTCGCCAATGATGACGCCCGAGTTGGGGTCCCCTTCGGCGGTGTAGGCCCAGCAATGGGGGCTGAGCTGTTCGAAGGTGATCTTTTTGTCTTCCAGGTCGGCCTGGGATGCGAAAGCTTTGCTCATGGAGGTCTCCAGTGTGGTCGGGCAACAAGTGACCGTATTTTACCTAAACGAAATGAATTTCACATAAGTGAATTTCAAAACCTGCGCATGCCGGTGTTTGCGGCGGGGGTTTTAGCTGCCCAGACCGCGTTCGAGCATGGCCACCACTTCGTCGGCAAAGGCAGCGTAGCTCATGCTGCCACCGGGGCGCAGCCAGGTAAAGGTCCAGTTGATCATGCCGAACAGCATCATGGTGAGCGCGGTCTGGTTGGCGGGGGTGACGCGCTCGGGGTAGGCGCGCTTGAGAAAACGGGTGACGGCGGCCACCACGTCGCGCTGGCGGTTCAAGATGAGTTCGCGCTGCGCGTCGCCCAGAAACTTGGTGTCGGAGACCAGCGACACATGGCGCGTGGCCGAATGCTCGTATTCGGCCAGAAAGGCGCGCACCAGTTCGCTCAGCGCGTCGCGCTCGCTCAGGTTTTTGCGCTGGGCGCGCGCTTCAGACTCGCCAATGAGCGCCAGCAAGCGCTGGGTGTAGCGGTCGAGCAGGTCAAACAGAATGGCTTCTTTGCTCTCGTAGTAGTGATAGAGCCGCGCCTTGCTGGTGCCGCAGGCGGTGGCAATGTCGTTCATGCTGGCGGCCGGAAAACTCTGGCGGGCGAAGCATTGCGAGGCGACGTCGAGAATCTCTTCGCGCTTGAGTTCGTGGGATGCGGATTTGGGGCGGGCCATGCGGGATTCTCCCACTGGCTGCGGCGTACCCCCTTTCACTCACGCAAAGCGCGGTGAGCCGGCAGATTCAGGCGCTGGAAGACGAGGTGGGCACGGCGCTTTTTTTGCGCCACACGCGGGCGGTGGAACTCACCAGCGCCGGCTCGCAGTTGCTGCGCGCCACAGGCGTGGCGCTGGAACGCATTGATGCGGCGGTGCGACAGATTCGCCAGAGCGCGGCCATCACCACCTGGGCGTCGTTTGCGTCCATGTGGCTGATTCCCCGGCTGGAAGCGTTTCAGCGCGAGCACCCGGACATTGACATCCGCATTGATGCGTCAGACGCCACGGTGGACCTGGCCACCGCCGATGTGGATCTGGCCTTGCGCTACGTGGTCCCGAAGGCTGCGCCGGCGGAGGCCATTCGTCTGTTTGGCGAGCAGCTCACGCCCGTGGCCAGCCCCTGGCTGTTGAAAGAACACCGCCTGGCCCGGGTGGAAGACCTCGCCAAAATGACGCTGATTGAAGCCGGCGACGCCCACCGCACCCGCCACCTGGAGTGGCTGACCTGGCAGCGCTGGCTGGACCAGTTTGGCCACGCCGCGCCGCCGGGCAAAGCCACACGCGGCGCCAAGGCCGCCGTGCCGCACAAGCTCACGCCGCAACGCTGGCTGTATTTCAACTACGCGCACCAGATCGTGCAGGCCGCGCTCACCGGCCAGGGCGTGGCGCTGGCGCGGCTGCCACTGGTGGCCGAAAGCCTGGCCAGCGGCGCGCTGGTGGAGCCGCTGCCCCACACCCGCATGGACTCGCCACTCGCTTACTGGCTGCTGGTGGCGCCGCGCAGCGCCCTGCGTCCAGAAGTGAAGGCGTTTTGCGACTGGCTGCAGCAGCAGGCCGCCGACACCCGCGAGGCCATTGGCGACGTGCCCGACCCCGACACGGTGGACCACCTGGATTGACGCGCGTTGGCGCTGTGCGCGGCCCAGCCGTGGGGCACACTCACGGCCCACGCACCGGTCCCCGTTCGATTTTCAAACCATGCCCCAGCCCAACCACCACCCCAGCGGCAACCTGCGCAGCATCATCGCGATGCTGGTGGCGGTGGGTTTTTTTGCGCTCATGGACGCGGTGCTCAAGCTGCTCTCCACCCGCTATCCGGTGCTGCAAATTGCGGCGCTGCGCGGCATCACCGCGCTGCCGCTGGTGCTGCTCTACGTGGCCTGGCGCGGCGCGTGGCCCACGGTGTGGCGGGTGCGCTGGCCACTGCACCTGCTGCGCGGTGCGCTGGGCATCACCATGCTGTCGCTGTTCACGCTGGGCGTGCGCGACCTGCCGCTGTCGGCCGCCTACACGCTGTTTTTCATTGCGCCGCTGCTGATCACGGTGCTGTCGGTATGGGTGCTGAAAGAGCGCGTTCCCGCCGCGCACTGGTGGGCCATTGCCATCGGGTTTGTGGGCGTGCTGATTGCCCTTCGCCCCAACGGCGAAGACCTGCAAGCGGGCTTTGTGACCACCGGCGGCCTGGCGGTGCTGGGGGCGGCGCTGTGCTACGCGGTGGCAGCCGTGACCGGTCGGCTGGCCTGCCGCACCGACAGCAGCGAAAGCATGGTGCTGTGGATGATGGTGCTGATGGCTGTGGGCGCGGGCGCGCTGGCTGCGCCCGGCTGGGTGGCCATGCAGCGCACCGACGCCGCGCTGCTGCTGGCGCTGGCGATCACCGGCTTTGGCGGCCAGCTGGCCATTACGGAAGCGTTTCGCCACGGCCAGGCGTCCGCCGTGGCGCCCTTCGAATACAGCGCCCTGGCCTGGGGCCTGGGGCTGGACTGGCTGATCTGGCAAAGCCTGCCCGCGGCCCACACCTGGCTGGGCGCGGCCATCATCGTGGGCAGTGGCTTGTATGTGGTGCGGCGCGAAAAGCGCATCACCGAAGTGCACGCCAATGCGGAGCACCCCTGAAGGCAAGCTCAAGTCGGAAGATCTTGCACCCCTCCGCTCCCTGCTGGATCGGGTGCGAGCACTAGGAGGAACGCGTGGCACACGCGTTTCACCGCCGGGCCGCCCCAAGGTGAAACAGCCCCCTCGGGGGGCAGCGAACCACACGCAGTGGGGAGCGTGGGGGCTCCAGTTTCACCGCCGGGCCGCCCCAAGGTGAAACAGCCCCCCTCGGGGGGCAGCGAACCACACGCAGTGGGGAGCGTGGGGGCTCCAGTTTCACCGCCGGGCCGC
>JAGXSV010000072.1 GCA_018333605.1 Hydrogenophaga sp.
CCCAGTTGCGCGGCGATGTCTTTGTTCTGCAAGGCCTCAGCGGCCAGCAGCACGATGCGTGCACGCTGCACCAGTCTCACGCTGGTGAGCTTGGAGCGAGCCAGCCGGGTCAACTCGGCTCGCTCTTCGTCGGTCAACACAATCTCGGGGGCAACTCGCACTGGCTCTCTCCATTTGCTCGTAGTAGAGCATTGGAAATGCACTCGTAATATAAGTTCCACCAAGAATCAAACACTACACTAGGCTGTCCTGTTGGCCTACTGGGCGCTTGCTCTATTCTGGCTCCTGTACTGCCGAGATATGTGGTGTTGTCCGGGCAGAAATCCAGAGATTCAAGAGGAATGCCGCTGTCATTCGAGTCAAGTGCGCGCACAGTTCCATCGGACCAAAGCTGAACAAGCGCTGGCTCCGGTTGGCCCGAGGCGTTGTGGATCATTCGCAGCGATGCCAAGATTCCTTCATTCTTGCTGTCCTTCAACAGCTTTTCATTTACTCCCAGGACTAAATGCTTTACATTGGTCCCGCCCTTGTTAAGAGTAACGGCGAACATCCCCTTCGCACGCATCCGTTGGCTTAAGTTGATGTTTTCTTCGAAAACACAACTGAACGAGTTGAAGTCAATTCGGATAGACGGCCGCTTGCTCGGGCTGAAGAGTCTTCTCAAGAAATTCATAGGTTGGTTGGCGGGTCGTGGTTTTGGACGGTCCTGATCAGCAAGATGATTCAGCCACCCACGGGAGGGGGAGGTCGTCAAGGCCTTCCGAGACGGAATGGCCGCGATCTTCTCCGTGAATACCC
The DNA here is from genome assembly GCA_018333605.1 of Hydrogenophaga sp. GTDB lineage: Bacteria > Pseudomonadota > Gammaproteobacteria > Burkholderiales > Burkholderiaceae_C > Hydrogenophaga. Next base: position 799 of record JAGXSV010000072.1, read on the forward strand.
GCGAAATCTCACGGCGTGACGCGCCCCAAAGGCCCACGAAATGAGTTGGCTGAATCATCTTGCTGATCAGGTGGACGGTTGTAGCATGATTATTGCCTTTCTCAGGCGCACGTAAGCAACCTGCCCGGCATGCGCCGGGTCCACTGCAGCTTGCGTACAGCAGAGATGCCTTCCGAGGCCTAACGTTCGAGCTAAGCGGGCGACGACGGCAGGGCGCCAGGCCCGGGCCGGTGAAAATGTACAGCGTACCACCGGCCCGGGCCTGGTGGCCTGCCGTTGGCGCTCCGCTTGAGCGAGGGGTTAGGCCTCACCGCGAAGCAGAACGAATGGATCGTGATTCAACGGTCAAGTAAGTTCGAGATTTGCTTATCTTTCTCTTCCCGCATAAATGCCCTCTGCCTCGGAGTTGGCTGGGGCTTATTCATCTCGTCAAACGGCACCCCGCTCCCATCTAGAAAGACTGTGTCGCCATAAGAGAAATAGACTTCGTTCAAATCTGTTTCGTCGTAGCCACTAGAATTTTCCTTCATCCCCACAACGCTTCCATCTTCTCGTAATGCAACATGTACACGCTGAAGTGGTCCGTCATCGAAGTCTCGAACCATTTCCACATGAGCGATAACTCCATCGACAACGCCGCGCCGACTAAGCTTGTGGTTAATGCCGGATACTCTACAAGTATGCCCCCTGGGTCCGAAATTTGGACTCAAAATGGTGACCAAGAACGCACCCATGAAATCAAATGCGTTCCCCGGATGAAGCACTGTGTTTTGGGCAATCTCAAACGCTGACTCGAACGAGTTATAGTGAATGTGAATCGGAGTATTCAGACCTTCGCCTGATAACCCCATGAGATAGAAGTGAGACTTCTTTGGGGCGGAAGGAGGCGCGTCACTACTTGAAGCTTTCTTCTTGAAAAACATCGGTGCCTTCAGTTAGTAATAGGGAGGATCTTATGGCTTTCAGTACTTGCGATAGCTTTGTAGCGGAGCGCCATCTTCTCCTGAAATTTCTAGCAATTGGCAGATGGCGCTAAAGTACTTCGGTTCAATTCCCGGAATGTCCTTATTTTCTCCGTGATCGTTCAGCGATCGAATCGTGGGGAACTTCTGCCAAAGGTCATTGCTCGTGATGTACCGATTGACTTCGAAATGCTTTGAGAACGAGTTATCTCGATATATCTTTAAGTACTCGTTAATCTCTTCAGTCTCTGCGATATTGAGCTTCTGTCCTCGCATTGGATCGGTATCTCCCTCCTCGGCCTTAAGATACCTTCTGTACAAGAGAGCTTTCTTTGTAAAGGAATCGGATCCTTCGGGCATCAATAGTTGAAGTTCATGCCAAGAAAGCTTGGTTATATCGCGGACGTGGATCGTGGTTTTTATCCCCTTTCTATTTTCAACTTGGACGATTTCATCGAGAGCAAGGTTCGCAATTTCTCGAAATAATGACGGACTATAGTCAATCTTCATTTTTCTCGTTCCAAATGTGCCAAGGAATATCCCGGGAAAGTGTGGAAAGGTTGAATAGCAACGGAGTGCGGTATTCGGTCTTCGACTGTGGGAACAGTACAGTGTGTGCCATGTGATGCCTAACGTTCGAGCTAAGCGGGCGGCAGCGGCAGGACGCCAGGCCCGGGCCGGTGAAAATGCACCGAGTACCAACGGCCCGGGCCTGGTGGCCTGCCGTTGGCGCTCCGCTTGAGCGAGGGGTTAGGCCGCACCGCGCGGAAGGAACGCATGGTAAGCGCCAATGAGACCTGAGGCGAATGCAATATACGTTGAGAGGATGAGTACGACGGTGAGAACATGAAAGGTTACGGCCGAGCGCCGAAAGTCGCGGTGATAGCAGTATTGTGCGCAATACGTAGTGCCAGTAGCGGCAGCGCCTAGCAAGACGCCGAGCGCAAAGCAAATTATTGATACATTTAGCGCCGCCTGCATTGCGGCAGCAGCCGGTTGAGACTTTGCCAGTAGGTTGCCGAGAAAGGCCAGCAGGGCAACGGTGGCGCCGCCGTTTACGAGGATACTTGTGGACAAGGCGGTCTTGGCCGTTTCAATGACCGACTTAAACATTTCCTGCTCTGCATCTGTGCTGGCCTTGTAGTAGGCTAAATGGCGTTCGTGCTCGGCCTTATACTGGGTCAACTGTGAATCGTGATTGAGCTTTCTGATCTCCGCATCTGCCGGAGCATCTGCTTCAACCGAGTCGAGAAACGTGAGCAACGCAGCAATATCAACAGCGGTTTGACCGGACCCGCGCACTTCAGCCAGCGCGGTGCGAATTTGATCAATGGGCGTGTTCGGCATAGTGTGAGTTGTGCGGCCTAACGTAATGTATCCCGCAGAACCTGCGGGATAAGCTGGACGGTGCGGGATATTCTGGTCACGAAATTCTCCAAAAACATCTAAAAATCAAGGGTTTAGAGGCTTGCTACTGGTTTTAAACACAGGTATAAAGCAGCCATGAAACCCGGCACACCTGTTTTGCGCTCCACCCGTCTGCTGGATCAGGTTCGGGAGCGCATCCGGTATCTGCACTATAGCCTTCAGACCGAAAAGGCCTACTTGCATTGGGTACGGTTTTTCATCCGCTGGCACGGACGGGGCGGCGTCATGCAACACCCGCGCGAGATGGGGGCGGCAGAGGTCGAGGCGTTTCTGACCATGCTCGCGACAGAGCGCCAGGTTTCCGCGTCCACCCACAACCAGGCGCTCAGTGCCTTGTTGTTCCTGTACCGCGAGGTGCTGGGGATGGACTTGCCCTGGCTCGATGGCATCAACCGGCCAACGCAAAAGCGGCGGATACCCAGTGTTTTGACCCGCGAAGAAGTCGCTTCGATGTTTCAATTTCTGGAGGGCGAGTTGGCGCTGTTGGCCAAGCTGCTGTACGGCACGGGCATGCGCTTGATGGAGGGTTTGCGCCTGCGCATCAAAGATGTGGACTTTGATCGTCAGGTCATCATCGTGCGGGAAGCCAAGGGGGGCAAAGACCGGGTGGTGATGCTGCCGAGGTCGCTGGCCCCAGCTTTGCATGAGCAGTTGTTGCGTGCGCGGGCGGTTTGGGGCGCCGATCGCCAAGCACAGCGCGGTGGCGTTGAAACGCCGCATGCGCTGGAACAGAAATACCCCAAGGTGGGCCAGACCTGGGCTTGGTTCTGGCTGTTTCCGTCGCCTTCTTTCTCGGTGGACCCGCGCTCGGGTGTGGAACGGCGCCACCACTTGTTTGAAGAGCGCTTGCAACGCGCGATCAAAAAGGCGGTGACCCAAGCGGGCATTTGCAAGCCGGTATCTGTCCACACCCTGCGCCACGCGTTCGCCACCCATCTGTTGCAGGCGGGCACCGACATCCGCACGGTGCAAGAGTTACTCGGTCACAGTGACGTTTCCACGACGATGATCTACACGCACGTGCTGAAGATGGCAGCAGGCGCAACGGCCAGCCCGCTGGACGCGCTGTGCACCGAAGGGTCGGCCGCATGAATCTGCCCCTGAGCCTCAAACCCGTGAACGAGGGCGTGTTCGCTGTGCTGGACGCTGCCGGACAGCACGTGGGCTATTTGAAGCGCATCGGCGCGGTGTGGAAATTCAAGGCCGTGGGCACCACCATCTCGGGCGAGGTGGAGCCGGGCGGCGGGCCGCTGACGGCGCAGCACAACATGGTTTTTGAGCGGCCCGATGCCGCCGAAGTGAGCGCCGGCTTGCTGGCGGGCTAGCCTCCCCAAGTGCGGGTCGATCAGACCTTGGCGAACCGCCCGCGCAGGTAGGCCACGATCGCGTTGGAGTCGGTGAGCCACTGGCTCTGGCCGGCCGCGTCGGTGATCTTTAGGCAAGGCACCTTGGTGGCGCCGCTGCCTTGCAGCAGTTCGGCACGGTTCGCCACATTGTGCTGGGCGTCGCGCTGCTCGATGGGCAGCGAGAGGCGCCGCATTTCCTGCCGCACCTTGATGCAGAAGGGGCAGGTGCTGAACTGGTACAGCGCGAGGTTCTGGCACTGCAGGTTGACGGTGGTTTGTGCGGCGGGATCGCGCACCACGCCGCGCGGCTGGGTGAGGCGCTCTTTCAGCAGCATGAACGGGCCGAGCACGGTGCGCAGGGTTCTGAAGAAGGCGCGGACGATGGTTTTCATGGGGTGATGGGTTGGGGTTGAATGGTGGCGGGCAGCCACTGGCGGCTCACGCTCACGCCGAGCCTGGCCAGGCGCCTGGCCATGCACAGCACGGCTTTGTCTTTGCTCAGCAGCACGGCGGTGTGCGCCACGGCGAGGTCGATGAACTTCTGGTCGTCGGCGTCTTTGCAGACGTAGGGTGCTTTGGGTGCGGTGTCGGCGAGTTGCGCACGGGCGTCGAAGGCGGCGAGCACGGCCTCCGCGGTCAGTGACCGGGCCGCCAGGCGTTTGTCCACCTGTGGATAGGCCAGCACGCGCTTCAGTTCTTCGCGCATTTCGGGCGTGGCCAGCCAGCAGGTGTGCGGGTCGGCCAGGGCCGCACGCAGCGCCAGCGTGGCCGGGTCTTCGTAGACGAAGAGGTCGAGCACGACGTTGGTGTCGAGCACCATCGTCACCGGTTCAGCGGTGTTCATGCTGCGGGCGGAGCAGCGTCTGGCGTGCGCCTTGCGGTGAGGTCAAAGCGGAACAGCCGGCATTCGATCGGGCCGTTCCACAGCGGTACACGGCGCGATTCCTTGAAACGCATCTTGCCGGGCAGCTTGAGGTCGGGTGTGAGCAACCAGGCGCTCCAGCCGGCGTAGTGGGTTTTCCAGTGCGCAGCGAGTTGCTGGAAGAACTCGCTGCCGTCGCCGCCGTCGGCCATCTGCGCACTCTCGCGCCCGAGGCCCGGCGCGGGTGGCGCGGCCTGGCCGGCGGTGAACGTGCGCGGGGCGCGCGGCGCCATGCGCTGGGCACGGGCGCTCGCGCGATCTTCCGAACTTTGACCGGCCACGCCGGCCGCCGCGATGCGCTCGCCATAGGGTGGGTTGAGCAGCAGCACACCGGGCTTCGCTGTGGGCGGCATGCGTTGCAAGGCATCACCACCACGCAGCTCCACCGCGTGGGCCACACCCGCGCGCTCGGCGTTGCGCTGGGCAAAGTCAACCATGCGAAACGACACGTCGCTGCCGAACACGATGGGTGCATGGCCCTCGGGCCAGTCGCGCATGTCGCGCTCGGCTTCGTCCTGGATGGCGGTCCACACGTGCGGCTGATACGGCAGCATCTTTTCAAATGCGAAGCGGCGCAGCATGCCGGGTGGGATGTTGAGCGCGATCTGCGCGGCCTCGATCACCACCGTGCCGCTGCCGCAGCAAGGGTCGTACAGCGGGGTGATGGCGTCCAGCGTTTCAGCCTCACCGCCGTTCCAGCCGGTGGCGGCGATCATGGCTGCGGCCAGCGTTTCCTTCAACGGCGCGTCGCCCTTGTCTTCGCGCCAGCCGCGCTTGAACAGCGGCTCGCCCGAGGTGTCGATGTAGAGCGTGA